>NZ_JBEPLA010000013.1:0-154230 GCF_040545035.1 Methylobacterium sp. 1973 | reverse complement strand
ATCGCCGCCGTCAACGACGTCTTGCCGTGGTCAACGTGACCAATCGTGCCAATGTTGCAGTGCGGCTTGGTGCGGGAGAACTTTTCCTTGCCCATGATTCCCATTCCTGCGGCGGGGACCACACAAGGGCCCCGAATCCTGGTCAGCCGCCCCGAAGCTCGGACAGGGGCGAAAAACGCGGTCCGCTTAGAGGGTCGGCCGCCAGGGATCAAGCTCCGCGGCGCGCGGGCGCCCGACGACCGGCTCTGCTGTCAAGCCGCGGCCATGAGTCTTGAACGCCGAAACATCAATCACAGGCAGTATCCACGCCGCTTTCGCGCCACAGTGTGGCTTCGCGGGCATAGCGGGATCCGTGCGGCCGAGCTTAAGTGGGGACAACAACGCATCACCTCGGACCCCCCGCCATGATGAAGAAGTTCCTCCTCGCCACCGCCGCGACGGCGCTGGTCACGACGGCCGCTTCGGCCGCCGACCTGCCCCGCCGGGCCGCGCCGCCGCCGGTCTTCACGCCGGTGCCGGTCTTCACCTGGACGGGCTTCTACGCCGGTCTCGAGTCCGCCTACACCTTCACGGATCGTGAGCGCATTACCACGGTCGGCGTCCAGCCGGGCAACGCCACCAATGTGGCCCTCGGCCGCCGTCCGTTCCTGACCTCGACCACGCAGGACGGCTTCGCCAACATCGGCGGCACCGCCGGCTACAACTACCAGTTCACGCCGGGCTCCGGCATCGTCGTCGGTCTCGCCAACAGCATCGACTGGACCGACATCACCAAGAACCGCGTCGTCCTCGGCACCGGTAACGTCGCCGGCGGCCCGCCGAACATCAGCCAGTTCCGCCAGAGCCTCGACTGGCTCGGCACCCTCACGGGCCGCGTCGGCTACGCCTTCGACCGCGTCCTGGTCTACGGGATGGGCGGCCTCGCCTACGGCAACGTGTTCCACGACGCCAACTTCTACACCCCGGGCGGCCGCCTGCAGTTCGCCGGCCGCTACGACGACTTCAAGGTCGGCTACGCCTACGGCGGCGGCATCGAGTTCGCCCTGCCCACCGACAGCTTCCTGAACACCTTCGCGCTCGGCCGCTACATCGGCATCAAGTACGACGCCATCACGGTGAAGGCCGAGTACCTGCACTACGACCTCGGCAGCCAGAACGTGCTCGTCGGCGCGGTCCCGGGTGTCGGCAACGGCGCGTACATCTCGCGCTTCCGCACCGAGGGCAGCATCGTTCGCGCCGGCTTCAACTACAAGTTCGGCGGCCTCTGAGACCGACGGCGCCGGGGCTTCCCCGGCCGAGACCAACATGGGCGGGTGCCGATATCGGCACCCGCCCTTTTTCGTTGCTCCGGCGTGATCGGTGCATCAGCCGCCGCGACCCGGCCGTCGCACCCGGCGTGGGACGAAGATGTCCCGTCAGCAGGCGCGCAGATGCGCGACGAGTTGCGACGCGGCGTCGCCCGGGGAGCCGGTGTTGAGGATCGTCAGATCCGCGACGACGTCGCCCTCCCGGGCGAGACGCGCGGCGAGGTCGCCGTCCTGCGGCCGGCCCCGGGCGGCGATACGCTGCGCCAGGATCTCGGGCGGCGCGGTGACTTCGACGACGCTCACCCGCGGGCAGGTCCTCCGCGCCTCCGCGACGATGCGGCGCGAGACGTTGCAGATCACCACCTGACCGTCGGCGGCGCGCCTTCCAGCCTCCGCCGGGAGGGCGTAGCCGAGGCCATGGGCGCGCCAGCTCAAGGTGAAGCGGCCGGCCGTGCAGCCATCCGCGAACGCAGCCTCGTCGATCTCGTCGTTGTCCTCGTCCGCCGAGGGTGGCCGGGTCACGAGACGCCGCGGGAAGACGTAGCGCGGATCGTCCGCCAGGGCCGCCCGGGCCAGCCGGATCAGCGTGTCCTTGCCGGCGCCGCTCGGGCCGACCACGAGGACGAGGCAGCCCGGCATCAGGCGACCCGCCGGCCGGCGCGCCAGACCTCGCGGACGACCGGCACGCCCTCGGCCCGCTGCACGCGCACGAGATCGGCCCGCAGCCCGGGCGCCAGGGCGCCCCGGTCGGTGAGCCCGGTGGCGCGGGCGGGATTCGCCGTGACGGTGGCCAGCGCCTCGGGCAGCGTGATCGACGGTGCCTGCTCGGGCAGCAGGAAGGCCGCCATCAAGAGGCTCGCCGGCACGTAGTCCGACGAGAGGATGTCGAGGTGCCCGGCCTCGGCCAGCGCCAGGGCGGCGACGTTGCCGGAATGCGAGCCGCCGCGGATCAGGTTCGGCGCGCCCATCATCACGGTGATGCCCTGGCGGTGCGCGGCCTCGGCCGCCTCCAGGGTGGTGGGAAACTCGGCCAGCCGCACGCCTTCGCCGACCGCGAGGTCGACATCCGCCAGGGTGGTGTCGTCGTGGCTCGCCAGCGGGATCCCCATCTCGCGGGCGAACTGGACCAGGGCCGGCCGGTTCTTCGCATTCAGCGACCGACCGTCGCGGATCTTGCGCTCGGTGTTGGCGCGGATCTCCTCCATGGGACGGCCGCCGCGCGTGGCGTAGGTGTAGTACTTCTCCATGTCGCGGAACTGCCGCTGGCCGGGGGTGTGGTCCATGAGCGAGATCAGCCCCACCGGGTAGCGGGCCGTGAAGGTTGCCACCGTGTCGAGCACATCCGTGGAGGGCAATTCGCAGCGCAGATGCGTGAAGTGCTCGGCCCGGAATAGGTCGCCGGCCCGCGCGGCGGCGATGGCGCCGGCGAGCTGCTCCAGCTCGGAGCCGAGGCCGCTGCCGTCCGGGTCGCTGCCGGCGCGGAGCGAATCGAACACCGTGGTGATGCCCGAGGCGGTGATCTGCGCGTCGTAGGCGAGCACCGCGCCGAGCGGATGCCAGCGGACCTTGGGGCGCGGCGCGTAGTGGCTCTCCAGATGGTCGGTGTGCAGCTCGATCAGCCCGGGGATCAGGTAATCGCCGCCGCAATCGAGGCCGCGCGCGGGCGCCCGGCCCTCGCCGATCTCGATGATCGCCCCGTCGGAGACGGCGAGCCAGCCGCGCTGCACCCGGTCGGGCAGGACCAGGGTCGCGTTCTCGAGGATGAAGTCGTCCATCGTGAATTCCTCAGGCTGCCGGGGCTTGCGGCGCGAAGCGGGTGACATCGACCACCCGGGTCGCCACAGCGTCGCGCATCTCGCTGTCGTGGAAGATGCCGAGCACGCCGGCGCCGGCCTTCAGCTTCTCGCGCACGAGGTCGGCCACCACGGCGCGGTTCTGCGCGTCCAGGGAGGCGGTCGGCTCGTCGAGGAGCAGGAGCGGCCGGTCGGCGATCAGGCCCCGGGCGATATTGACCCGCTGCTGCTCGCCTCCCGAGAAGGTCGCGGGCGGCAGGCCCCAGAGCCGCTCGGGCAGGTTGAGCCGGGCGAGGAGGTCCTTGGCCCGGGCGCGGGCGGCCTCTTCGGACAACCCGCCCTCGCGGCCGGCGGCCTCGACCACGTCGAGGGCCGGGACCCGCGGGATCACCCGCAGGAACTGCGACACGTAGGCGATGACCCGCGCCCGCAGCGCCCAGACCACTCGCGGATCGGCCCGGACGACGTCCACCACCGCCTCGCCGTCGCGGACCCGGATGGCGCCGGCATCGCAGCGGTAATTGCCGTAGGCCATCTTCAGGAGCGAGGACTTGCCCGCCCCCGAGGGGCCGCCGAGCACCACGCACTCGCCGGGCTCGACCACGAGGCTCACGCCGCCCACCACCGGCAGGACGATCCCGCCGCGCAGGTGCAGGGTGAAGCTCTTGGCGACGTCCTGGAAGGTCAGAAGCGCAGTCATGCGGCGAGCACCGAGGCGACGAGGAGCTGGGTGTAGGCGTGCTCGGGATCGTCGAGCACCCGGTCGGTAAGGCCGGTCTCGATCACCCGGCCGGCCCGCATCACGGCGATCCGGTGCGAGAGCAGCCGCGCCACCGCGAGGTCGTGGGTCACGATGATCACCGCGAGGCCGAGTTCGGCCGAGAGGCGCCGGATCAGGTCGAGGAGCCGGGCCTGGACCGAGACGTCGAGGCCGGAGGTCGGCTCGTCCATCAGCACGAGGCGCGGCCCGGTGACGAGGTTGCGGGCGATCTGGAGGCGCTGGCGCATGCCGCCGGAGAACTGGCTGGGCGGGTCGTCCACCCGGCCGGCCTCGATCTCGACCCGGCCGAGCCAGTCCAGCGCCTGGCCGCGGATCCGGCCGTAATGGCGCTCGCCCATGCCCATCAGCCGCTCGCCGACATTGCCGCCGGCCGAGACCGCCATGCGCAGGCCCTGGCGGGCGTCCTGCCGGACGAAGCCCCAGTCGGTGCGCATCAGCCGGCGCAGCGCGGCGGGTCCGAGATCGGCGAGGCTGCGGGTCTGCCCATCGCGCATCCGGTAGCGGACCTCACCCGAATCGGGCGCCAGCTCGCCGGCGAGCAGCGACAGGAGCGTCGACTTGCCCGAGCCGGACTCGCCCACGATGGCCAGCACCTCGCCCTCCGTGATGTCGAGGTCGATGCCCGCGCAGGCGAGCCGGTTGCCGTAGGCCTTGGTCAGGCCGTGGGCGGAGAGGAGCGGCGCGCTCATCGGGCCGCCTCCGCGACACGGGTCTCGCAGATGTCGGTGTCGGAGCAGATGAACATCCGGCCTCCGGAATCGTCGGTGACCACCTCGTCGAGGTAGTGGCCGCGGGCGCCGCACAGGGCGCAGGGCTGCGTGAATTCCTGCACGCGGAACGGGTGATCCTCGAAATCGAGGCTGCGCACCCGCGTGTAGGGGGGCACCGCGTAGATCCGCCGCTCGCGGCCCGCGCCGAAGAGCTGGAGCGCCGGGCAGTCGTCCATCTTGGGATTGTCGAATTTCGGCGTCGGCGACGGGTCCATCACGTAGCGGCCGGCGACCTCCACCGGGTACGCGTAGGTGGTGGCGATGTGCCCGTGGCGGCTGATGTCCTCGTAGAGCTTGACGTGCATGGCGCCGTACTCGGCCAGCGCGTGGAGCTGGCGCGTCTCGGTCTCGCGGGGCTCGAGAAAGCGCAGGGGCTCGGGGATCGGCACCTGATAGACCAGAATCTGCCCCTCGGTGAGCGGCGTCTCGGGGATGCGGTGGCGGGTCTGGATCACCGTCGCCTCCGTCGTGCGGGTGGTGGTGGCCACCCCGGAGGTCTTGGCGAAGAAGCGGCGGATCGAGACCGCGTTGGTGGTGTCGTCGGCCCCCTGGTCGATGACCTTGAGCACGTCCGATTGCCCGAGGATCGCCGCCGTGACCTGCACGCCGCCGGTGCCCCAGCCGTAGGGCATCGGCATCTCGCGGGAGGCGAAGGGCACCTGGTAGCCCGGCACCGCGATGGCCTTGAGGATGGCGCGGCGGATCATCCGCTTCGTGCCCTCGTCGAGATAGGCGAAGTTGTAGCCGGAGCCGCGCGTGCTTCCTGCCGCGTCGAGGACGGACGCGACGAGCCCCCTGTCCCGTTCGGGAGAGGGAACCTGCGCGTCATCCGGCGCGCGGCCCGGAAGCTCCCGGGAAGCGGAGCCACCAAGGAAGGGGGACATCCCTGTCGCGCTCATTCGGCGGCCTCCTGCATCTCGACGGTCTCGGTCTTGCGCTCGAACTCGGCGCGCAGGCGTCGGACCAGCTCCAGCTCGGCCTGGAAGTCGACGTAGTGGGGGAGCTTCAGGTGCTCGACGAAGCCGGTCGCCTGGAGACTGTCGCAATGGGCCAGCACGAATTCCTGGTCCTGGGCGGGGCTCGCCACCGGCTCGCCGAGCTCCTCCGCGCGCAGCGCCCGGTCCACCAGGGCCATCGCCATGGCCTTGCGCTCGCTCTGCCCGAAGCTCAGCCCGTAGCCGCGGGTGAACTGGGGCGCGGCCGCGCCCGAGCCCTTGAACTGGTTGACCATCTGGCACTCGGTGAGCCGCACCCGGCCGAGCGGGACCGCGAAGCCCAGCTCCTCGGGCACGAACTCCACCGCCACCGCGCCGACCCGGATCTCGCCGACGAACGGGTGGGTGCGGCCGTAGCCGCGCTGCGTCGAGTAGGCGAGGCCGAGCACGAAGCCCTCGTCGCCCCGGGCGAGCGCCTGGAGGCGCAGAGCCCGGTCGGCGGGGTAATCCACGGGCTCGCGGGTGAGGTCGCCCACGGGGGCGCCGTCGTCCGGCGGCGAGGCCTCGATCAGCCCGTCCTGGGCCAGCAGGTCGGTGACCCGCGGGCAGGTTCCGGCATCGGCGCGCGGCTCGGCCTCGGCGGCGGGCTCGGAGGCGGTATCCGCCGCGAGCGCGAAGTCGACGAGCCGGTGGGTGTAGTCGAAGGTCGGCCCGAGCACCTGCCCGCCGGGCAGGTCCTTGAAGGTCGCGGAGACCCGGCGCTCGACCGCCATGGTGCCGGTGTCGACCGGCGCGGAGGCGCCGAAGCGGGGCAGCGTGGTCCGGTAGGCGCGGACCAGGAACACCGCCTCGACCACATCGCCGCGCGCCTGCTTGAGCGCCAGGGCCGCGAGGTCCGGATCGTAGAGCGAGCCCTCGGTCATCACCCGGTCGACGAGCAGCGCCATCTGCTCGCGGATCTGCGCCACGGAGAGTTCCGGAACGGCGGGGTCGCCCCGGCGGGCCTCGGCGAGGAGCCGATGGGCGTTGTCGATGGCGGCCTCGCCGCCCTTCACGGCCACGTACATGGGTCAGGCCTCCGTGACCGTCGTGGAGCGCGGCAGACCGGCCACGCGGCCGGGCGCGGTGAGGATCAGGTCGACGCCCAGCGGAAAGTCGGCGCGGTTCTCGGCGAGCTGCGCCGCGAAGCCGTCCGGCAGAGGTCCCGGCGCGACCCGGACCGTGCCCCGGACGCCCGGGCCGGAGAGGCTCAGCCCCTGCCCGTCCGTGATCGTGTCGAGGGCGAGTACCAGGGTGGTGGAGGTGTCGGGGTAGGCCGGCGTGCCGAGGGCGAACCGGCCCAGCGGCGGGCAGCGTCGAGACTCGCGAACCAGCGCGAAGGCGGCCCGGGCCGGATCGTCGGTGAGCGGCGCGCCGGTGTGAAAGCGCAGGTAAGCCGCGACGTCCGCGGCTTCGGCGAGGGCCGGATCCAGCCAGACCGGCGTGTCGGCGTCGGTGAGCGCCAGTGCGACGGCGGCCAGTTCCGGCGTGAGCGGCGCGGGCGGCGCGAGGAACGGGGCGAGCGGCCGGACGAGCCCGGGGCGGGCGAGGGCGTCCATCACGGCGCGGAAGGTGCCCTGCGCGTCGTGGACCGGATCGGCGAAGCCGGGGGCGAGCATGCTCAATCGTCTCCGCGGGCGAGGGTCAGGAAGTCGACCCGGGTGGCCGCCGTGCGCCGGGCCGCCTGCTGCCGGTCCGCCGCGAGCCGCCGGGCGGCGGGCGCCAGGGCGGCCTCGACCCGGGCGCGCCGGTCCGGGTCCTGCCAGAGGGCGTCGAGGATCGCGGCGAGCCGCGCCTTCGTGCGGTCGCGGCCGAGATGGTAGGCGAAGCCGGCCGGACCGTTCGCGAGGCGGATGGCGGCCCGGGTCACGCTGACCTCGCCGAGGTTGAACGGGCGCCCGTCGCCGCCGATCCGGCCTGAGGCCATCACGAGCCCCGTCTCCGGCGGCCGGAGATCCGCGGCGGCCGGGGTGTCGAGGACCGACAGGGCCGCCTCCAGGTCCGTGCGGCTCGCCTCGGCACAGAGCGCCATCACGGCCTGGCGCGCCCCGATCTCCCCCTCGGATGCCGGATGTCTCGGGCTCGTCGTCATCGCGAATCCCTCCGTCGCTCAGTTGTATAGGTGTATAGACAACTGGCGTGCGCCGCACAAATGAAGTTTGGATGACAGGATGGATGCGCAGGAGCAGGCACCCGGCCTCGTCCGGGGCGAGGGTCTGACGGCGTGGCGACAGATCGCCGACGCGCTGACGGCCGAGATCGCGGCGGGGCGCTATCCGCCGGGACAGCAGCTGCCCGCCGAGGCCGCCCTGGCGGCGCGCTTCGCCGTGAACCGGCACACCGTGCGACGTGCCCTCGCGGCGCTCGCCGAGGGCGGGCTCGTGCGCGCCAGCCAGGGCCGGGGCACCTTCGTGGAGGAGGCACCCCTCGCCTACCCGATCGGGCCGCGCACGCGGTTCTCCGAGATCGTCGCCGGGGCCGGACGCGAGGCCTGGGGCGACCTCGTCGCCTCGACCACGGTCCCGGCCGGGCCCGAGCAGGCGGCAGCCCTGGCCCTCGCCCCCGGCGCGCCGATCCTGGAGCTGCTGACGGTCCACCGGGCGGACGACGCCCCGCTCTCGACGGCGCTGACCTGGCTGCCGCTGCCGCGCTTCGCAGGCTTCGCCGAGGCCTATGCCGAGCGCGGCTCGATCACCCGGGCCTTCGCGGCCTGCGGCCTGCACGATTACACCCGGCTCTCGACGCGCATCCGCGCCCGGCCGGCCGATTCCGCGGAGGCGCAGCGCCTCGACATCGCCCCGGGGCGGGTCGTTCTGGTGGTGTCGAGCGTCAACATCGATCCCGCCGGCGTTCCGATCCAGGCGAACCGCACCCTGTTCGCCGCCGACCGGGTGGAGCTGGTGATCGGCGGGTGATCGGCGGTTTATCGGGCCGGCGACTCAGCGCGCCGCCGGCCCGATGATCGCCCGGCGCAGGCGGGTCGAGACCCAGTCGATCGCCGCCACGGTGACGAGAATCATCAGCACCAGGAAGGCGACCTGCTGCAGCTCCAGAACGCGGATCAGCTCGGTGAGGTACTGACCGATGCCCCCGGCGCCGACGATGCCGATGATCGTCGCCGACCGGGTGTTCGACTCGAAGAAGTACAGGACCTGGCTCGCCAGCACCGGCAGGACCCCGGGGATCAGCCCGAAGCGGATGCGGTGCAGGCGCGAGCCGCCCGAGGCGACGACGCCCTCGCCGGCACGCTTGTCGCAGGTCTCGATCGCCTCGGAGAACAGCTTTCCGAGCGCCCCGAAATCCGAGCACGCGATGGCGAGCGCCCCCGCGAAGGGGCCCAGGCCCACGACGTTGATCCAGATCAGCGCCCAGATCAGCACGTCCACCGAGCGCATCACGTCGAGGCCGCGGCGGACGGCGAACCGCGCGAAGGGGTTGGGCACGACGTTCCGGGCCGCCAGGAACGCCACCGGGAAGGCGAAGACCGCCGCCGTCAGCGTGCCCAGGAAGGCGATGCCCAGGGTCTCGCCCAGCGCGTGCAGGAAGGTCCAGAACTGGCCCTCCGGGGACGGCGGCAGCATCAGCACCGCGAAGGTACCGAGCCGCCCGAGCCCGTGGAGGATCCGCGCCATCGAGAAGTCGAGGCGCCAGTAGCCGAACGCCGCGAGCCCGATCAGGACGGCGAGCAGGGCGGCGAGCCGCGCCCGCCCCGGCCAGTCGGTGCGGAACTGCGCGGGGTAGCGCGCGCGCAGGCGGGCGAGGTCGGCCCGGGCCGCCGCCCGCAGGGCCTCGGGACGCGGGCTCATCGGGCCTGCTCCGCGCCGATCAGGCGGTGACGGACCCGCTCGGTGGCGAGGTCGATGCAGAACACGGTCAGGATGATCAGCACGAGGATCGCGCTCACGTCCGCGTAGTAGAAATTTCGGATCGCCACGAGGAATTCCTGGCCGATGCCGCCGGCGCCGACAAAGCCCATCACCCCGGCCCCGCGCACGTTGATCTCGAAGCGCAGCAGCGCGTAGGAGGCGAAGTTCGACAGCACCTGCGGCAGCACCGCGAAGCGTACCGTCTGGACCCAGGTGGCGCCCGAGGCCGACAGGCCCTCGACGGGCCGCATGTCGATGTTCTCGACCACCTCGGAGAACAGCTTGCCGAGCGCCCCCGTGGTGTGGATCGCGATGGCGAGCACGCCCACCATCGGGCCGAGCCCGAAGGCGATCACGAAGATCAGGGCGAACACCACCTCGGGGACGGTGCGGCACAATTCCAGGAGGCGCTTGGCGCCGACGCGCAGCAGGCGCGACCGCACGAGGTTGGCGGCGGCCACGAAGCTGAGGGCGAAGCCCGCGAGCCCCCCGAGCAGCGTCCCGAGATAGGCCATGAGCAGGGTCTCGCCCAGCAGGCCCAGCCATTTGGGCAGGCCCCAGTACCAGCTGCGGACGTCCTCGAGCGGATGCTCGAGGCTGATCGGCGGCAGGATCTGCTGGATGTAGGCGGTGAACTTGCCGATGTTCTCGGCGAAGACCAGCGGCCGCACCTCGGCGACCAAGCCGGCGACCAGGGCGAGCGCCGCCACAAGGGCGAAGCCCGCCAGCGTGCGGCGGCGCGCAGCGCCGGTCGCCGCCGCGTAGAGACCGGAGAGGGCGGCTTCCCGCTCCGGCGACAGGGGTGTCAGACCGCGCAAGGCGGGCGGGCCCGGATCAGGACTTCCGGCGCTGCTCGTCGTTGAACCGCAGCATGTCGATGATCGGCTGATAATCCTTGAGGGTCACCGGCGTCAGATCCTGATCCTTGCCGTCGGAGAGACGGTCGAAGGCGGCCTTGTCGGCCTTCGGCAGGGCCACGAAGGCGTCGCGGATCCTGGCCTTCAGGTCGTCCGGCAGGCTCGTCAGCATGGCGAAGGGCCCCTCCGGCAGGAAGTCGGACTTGAACACGACCCGGAAGTCCGATTGCTGCATCGGCGTGCCGTCGGGCTTCTTGAGCATGCCCTTGGCGGCCATGCGGGTGACCATCGTGTCGGTCTCGGAATTCCACAGGTTGGCGGCGGCGTCGGCCGTGCCCTGGGTGAGCGCCAGCACGGCGTTCTCGTGGCTGCCCGCGTAGAAGGTCTTGCCGAAGAACTTCTCCACGTCGTAGCCGGCCCGCTTCAGGAAGAAGCGCGGCGCCTGGTTGCCGGAGGTCGAGTTCGGATCGACCAGGGCGAGGTTCTTGCCCTTGAGATCCTCGACGGTCTTGTAGGGGCTGGAGGCCAGAACGTAGACCACCGAATAGTAGCCCGAGGCGCCGGTCTCGTGCTTTTGGTTGACGATCGGCTCGATCTTCACGCCGGTCATCACGGCCCGCGCGAAGGAGGCCGGTCCGTACCACGCGATCTGGATGTTGCCGGCCCGCTGGCCCTCGATGACGGCGGCGTAGTCGCTCGCCACCCGCAGCTTCACCGGCACGCCGAGCGTCTTGGTCAGGTAGGCGGTGAGCGGCGCCCAGCGGTCGGCGGTGCCCGAGGCGTTCTCGGCCGGGATCACGCCGAGCGTCAGCTCCGGATACTGGGCCTTCCAGTCCTGGGCGGCGGCCGGCAGGCCGAGGAGGGCGAGAGCCGCGGCGGCGCCGGCGAGAGTGCGTCGGGTGATCATCGTGTCGTCCTTCGTGACGGCGTAGGGCAGGAAGTTCGGCCGGCCGGAGGCCGGTCGGGCGTTTCCCGAATGGTTGTTGGGGCTTGGAGGGCCCGGATCAGGCGCCGAGGGCGGCCTCGCGGACCGGCCGCGCCGGCACGAGACCGGGCCGGCCGGGCATCGCGGCCCGCTGCTCCGCCTCGCGCTGCGCGGAATCGTCCAGCACCTCGCCGGCCTCCAGGCCGTAGAGCCGGCGCGCCACGTCCTCGGTGAGGTCGAACGGTCCGCCCTCGAACACGACCCGCCCGGCCGCGAGTCCCACGAGGCGGTCGCAATAGGCGCGCGCGAGGTCGAGGGAATGCAGGTTGCACAGCACCGTGATGCCGTAGCGCCGGTTCACCTCGGCCAGCGCGTCCATCACGAGCCGGGTGTTGCGCGGGTCGAGGGAGGCCACCGGCTCGTCGGCGAGCAGGATCTCGGGCTCCTGCACGAGGGCGCGGGCGATGGCCACGCGCTGCTGCTGGCCGCCCGACAGGCCGTCGGCGCGCTGGCCGGCGAACTCGCCCATGTCGAAGCTCTCCAGGGCGGCGAGCGCCATGGCCCGGTCTTCGGCGGACCATTGCCGCAGCAGGGAACGGTAGCTCGGCACGTGGCTGAGCCGGCCCATCAGCACGTTGGTCATCACGTCGAGGCGGCCGACGAGGTTGAACTGCTGGAAGATCATGGCGCAGCGGGTCCGCCATTCGCGCAGGTCGCGGCCCCGCAGGGTGGTGACCTCACGGCCGTCGTGGAGAATGCGCCCCGAACTCGGGTCCGCCAGCCGGTTGATGAGGCGCAGGAGCGTTGACTTGCCGGCGCCCGACCGGCCGATCACGCCGACGAAGCTGCCGGGCTCGATCCGGAGCGACACGCCGTCGACGGCGCGCCGGTCGCCGTACTGGCGCGTGAGATCCTCGATAACCAGCATGCCACCATCCGCCGGGGAATGGCCGCAGGTAAACGCCGATTTCACGACGATTGGATGACGAATACAGATCGGTTATGTTTGCCGGCACAATTATTACATTTTGATAGCCGGCTTAAACTTCATAGCGCTCGAGGAATGCTTCGATGGGCAGGCCGCGGAAATCCGGAAGCGCCCGGCGCAGCCGTTCGTGATCCCAGTCCCACCATGCCAGGCGCATCAGACGTTCTGCGACGGCCTCGGGGAAGCGGCGCCGGACCGGTTTGGCGGGATTGCCGACAACGATCGTGTAGGGTTCGACGTCGCGGGTGACGATGGCGCCCGCGCCGACCACGGCGCCGGTGCCGATGGTGCGGCCGGGCAGGACAACGACGCCGTGGCCGATCCAGACATCGTGGCCGATCGCCACCGGGCTCGCCCGGCGCCGGTCGAAGAAGGCGGGCTCGTCGGACTCCTCCGGCCAGTAGGCGCGTGCCCGGTAGGTGAAATGCGCCTGCGACGCGCGCTCCATCGGGTGGTTGCCGGGATTGATCCGCACGCTGGCGGCGATCGAGCAGAACTTGCCGATGGTCGTGTAGATCACCTCGCAATCCTGACCGATGTAGGAATAATCGTCGAGGATCGTCTCGGTGAGGCGGGTTCGCGCGCCGACCTCCGTGTAGTGGCCGAGGCGGCAATCCACGACCCGGGCGCTGGGATCGCGTGCGGGTTCGAGTCCGAGGGGACGGTCAACCACGAGGCTCTCCGAAGGGCAGGCGCGCCAGGAGCCGGAACGGGCCGGACCCGTCCTGGGTCAGGAGGCACACGGCGTCGATCACAAGGGGCTCCGGCCCCGCGGCGGCGTAGGCCTCGGACAGGCGCCGGTGCCAGGCTTCGCGCTCCGCCTCCGGCAGGGCGTCGGTCAGGGTCATGTGGAAGCGGAAGGCCTCGAACACGTACGGGTAGCCCCAGCGCGCCAGCAGCGCCCGCCCGCGCGGGTCGAGGCGCTCCGGGCGGCGCTTGACGCGCTCGGCCTCGGTGAGCGGCGCACGGAACGGGTCGAGGGCGGCGACGCACTCGGCGGCGAAGAGCCCCAGCTCCGGCGGGGGAGCTTCCGGCACGAGGGCGAGGAACGGCCCGAGGGCGGCGACCCGGAGCGGGCCCACCGCCACCGGCAGGTGCGCGGCCGCGAGGTCACGGGTGGCGGCGACGAGATCCGCCTCCGTGGTGCCCGCCGCGAGGCGCAGCGGCGCCTTGAGGGTGGCGTGGAACCCGTAGATCCGGGCCCCCGCCGTGACGGCGGCGAGGTCGCTCAAGCCCTCCGGGTGCGGGACCGACGCCCCCGAGACGGGGTCGGTGCCGAGGACGGACCGGCCGAAGACCTCCAGCCGGGAACCCGGGGCGGGCAGGCAGTAGAGAGCGTAGCGGCGCGACACCTTTCGGCCTCCGATCGTCGGCCGCCGTCAGGCCGTCGGCGCGTAGGGACGCGCCTCGGCGGCCCGCCGGGGGCGCACGTCCATGGCGTTGCCCCGCCACACGATGGCGCTCTGCATCCAGGCGCCGAGCCAGATCGCCGGGATCAGGGCGTCGCGCACCAGGAAGGCCGCCAGCAGGCGGGGCGAACGGTGCCAGCCCGCGCGGATCGCGAGCCGGTGTTCGGCGGCATAGCACAGGCCGGCGAGGCCGGCAGCGCCGACGAGGCCCGTGAAGCTGCCGGCCCAGAGGGCGATGAGAAGCGCCGGCAACAGGACACCGCTGCCGATCTCGGGAGCGAAGAACAGCGGGAAGGTCACGCGGCGCAGGCGCGCCCAGCGCAGCTGCCGCGCCCAGACCTCCTGGAAGCCGCGCGGCCCGAGCGGCTGCTCGAACGGGCTCGCCACGAGGTGGACCCGCTTGCCGGCGGCCCGGACGAGCTTGGTGGCGGCCGCGTCCTCGGCGATCTCGGCCGCGAGCGCCTGCAGACCGCCCTGCGCCTCAAGAAAGGGCTTGTGCCACAGCATGCTCTTGCCCTGCGCGAAGCCCAGCCCGAACGCCTCGGCGGCGTATTGCCAGCGAGCCTGCAGGGTGTTCAGGAAGGCGCATTCCACCTCGGCCATGAAGCTGCCCGGGCGCGCCCCGGCGGGGGTCGAGCAGACGAGGCCGGTATCGTCCCGCCACGCCGCCTGGAGCCGCTGGAGGTAGTCCGGCGGCATGGCCACGTTGGAATCGGCGAGCACCACCCAGTCGTGGGCGGCGGCCTGCCAGCCCCGCAGGCAATTGTTGAGCTTCGGGTTCTCGCAGAGGCGCTCGTCGCCGAGGATCAGGCGGGCGGGCACGCGCGGATGGGCCGCGATCAGCCGCCGGACCATCGGCACGATCGGGTCCCCGGGGTCGGCCACGCAGAAGATCAGCTCGTAGGACGGGTAGTCGAGGCGGAAGCTCCGGGTGAGCATCTCCTCGCTGTAAGCCTCGATCCCGTGAAGCGGACGGACCAGGGAGACGGGCGCGCCGTCCGGAAACCGCGACGGCCCGTGGCTCCGGCCTAGGCGCCGGCCCGCGACGCCGATGCTGACGATCTGGACGAGGGCCAGAAGCGCGCCGAGGGACAGGGCCGGCACCGTGGCGTCAAGCATGCGGATCCCTCGATCGATGAAGCGAGCGGTCCGGTCCGCTAGCGGCCGGACCGCGTCAGGCGTGTGACAGAGGCGACGTCGTCCGGCGTGTTCAGAACCGGAGGGTGAAGGTGCCCTTCACGGCCTGATCCTGTGCGCGGGCGCCGGTCTGGCCGGTATAGGCCACGCCCAGGGTCGCGTTCGGCGCCACCGCCAGATCGAGCCCGACCTGCGCCACCAGCGCGTCCCGGTCGATCGGCACGCCCGCGCTCAGGAAGGCCGGGCCCGTGCCGAACCGCAGCAGGGCCGTCGGCACCACGTCGCCGAACGCCCGCCGGTAGCCGACCAGACCCCGCAGCGTCACCGGAAGACCCAGCCCCAGCTCCAGGCCCGTCTGCGCCCGCACCCCCACGGTCGCCGCGCCCAGATCGTAGTCCCGCGCGACGCTCGCCAGCGCCGCCGCGCCCCCGGTCTCCGCGAAGGCGTCCCGCCGGATGCCGACATACGCCCCGCCGACGAACGGCTCGACGTAGGAGGCCGCCGGCGGCACCGGCACCGCGACGCCGTCCCTCGACACCAGAGCCGCCGGAGCCGGCTGGCCGAGCGCGATCCTCCAGCCGATCTCGCCGAAGCCCTGCACCGTATAGCCGCCGCCATGGCCGCTCAGCGTGTCCGACAGCCCGTACAGCACCGCCCGCCGGGTGCGCGTGTCGGTCTCGGCGTAGAGCGCTCCCAGCCGCACCGACAACGGCCCGACCTCATAGCCGCCATACAGGCCGCCGAAGCCGCTCTTGAGCGTGGCGCTCTCCGCCCGGCTCGTGCCGCCCGTCCGGCCGGCGCTGTCGAGATACGCCTCCGTGTAGCCGCCGACCACGCCGACGCGCAGCCCGTTCGACACGCGGACATCCGCGCCCGCCGCGAAGCCGGCGATCTGCCGGTCGAGGTTGAACGCGTTGCCGCCGCCGTCGGCCGTGCCGAAGGCGCCGAAGCCCTGGCCCCAGAGCCCGAACACCTGCGGGTCGAGCGTCCGCACCGGCACGCCCGCCACCACCGGCTGGCGCCCCGGCAGGTCGGCCGCGTAGGCGGCCGGCAGGGTGCCGTAATCGAGCCCGGTGCCGGGGCTGCCCCAGCGCAGGCGGTCGAGCACCGCCTCGCGCACGAAGAACGCGGTCTCGTAGGCGGTGGACACGGTGCCGGCATGGATGTCGCCGGCCAGCGCCCGGAAGGCGTTGCCGGCCTCGGCCGTGGTGAAGGCGACCGCCGCGTCGAAGAGCCGGCCCGGGCCGGCCGCCTGGACGGCGTTGGCCGCCGCCATGCCGTTGCGGCTGGTGGCTGACGCGGCGAACGGCACGTCGTTGCGGGTGAGGGTCAGGTCGACCGCGTCGGTCCGGTAGCGCAGGCCCGGGCTGAGGAAGGCGAGGTTCGCGGTCACGCCGGCGAACTGGCCCGAGACGCCGCCGGCGGCGGAGAGGATCGTGTAGGTGGTGCGCGGGTTGTAGGCGCCCGAGGCGGCCAGCACCTGGACGGTGCCGCCCGACAGGGTGGCGCTGCCGGTGGCGGCGATGCGGTCGGCCTGGCCGGCGGCGTTGGCCTCGACCCGGTAGGTCGAGCCGGCCGCGAAGGCGGCATTGCCGGCGACGGTGAGCGTGCCGATGGAATTGCCCGGCGCCACCGTGCCCCCCGAGAGCGCGCCGATCCCGCCCACCGTGCCGGAGCCGCCGAGCAGGCCGCCGGCGCCCACGAAGACAGTCCCCGCGATGGTGCCGTTGGCGTAGAGCGCGCCGCCCTGTCCGATGCCGACATCGATGCCGAGGCGGTCGGTGGCGTCCATGCGCAGGGTGCCGGTGACGTTCCCGAAATACCCGGCGGCCGCATAGAGGTCGAGGCGGCTCCAGTAGCTGAGGGGGCTGCCGTAGAAGGCGGCCAGCGCGTTGGTCTCGGTGTTGACCAGGATCTGGTTGATCGTGCTGGTGGCGAGCTGGCCGTAGAGGCCGCCGGTGGGCGCGAGGGTCCGCGCGGCGGCGGTCGATCCGCCGTAGAGCGGCGCGAGCAGGATCGAGGCGTCCGGCCCGCCGGCGGGAGCGGCCTCGCGGGGCGCCTGGGCGAAGCTGAGGGTCGGCAGGCCGTAGGTGAGGCGTTGCTGGTAGGCAGCCTGGTTGCCGGCCGACGGAACGTAGGGATTCCCGGCCGCGTTGGCGGCGCTGCCCGCGCAGGCGGCGACGGTGTTGCCGCACTGGGCGGCGAGGTAGGCCTGCAGCTGGCTCTGGGCCGCCACGAACTGGGCGGGCAGGTTGATCGCCGTGCCAGTCACCGCGGCGTTGTTGATATAGGCCGGGTTGGTGAAGGCCTGGGCGAGGTCGTAGGTGGCGAGCGCCCGTCCGCCGATGATGTCCAGGGGGTAGTGCACGCCCAGGACGATGCGGCTGTTGGCGTAGTCGGCCGCCCGGGCCAGCATGCTTTGGTACTGCTGCGGCACCAGCATCGCGAGCAGGATGCCGTCGGTGAACGCGTAGGTGGTGTGCCCGCTCGGAAAGGACGGGTTCGTGGCGATGCCGTTGAGCGCGGTCGGGTCGAAGGTGTTGAACCGGGCCGGCGCCGCCTGGACGGGCCGCGAGGAACCGTAGACATCCTGGCCGGCTTGCGTGTTGGTCACGCCGTAGGCGAGGTCGTAGACGCTGTTGGTCGTGTTCGGCAGCCCGTTGGCGATGGGCAGGCTGTAGCCCGCCGGCGCCACGGCCGGCACCGCCACGTAGTTGGCCGGGGTCACGCTCGGATTGTTGGCCGCGCCGTTGGCATAGTAGTTCTTGGCGACGCCCAGGTTGTTGCCTGTGAAACCGTAGGCACCGGCCAGCAGATTGACCACGCTGCCCAGGGGTCCGCTCGCGCCCTGCTCGACCCCGCGCTGGTAGATCGGGCCGAGCTGGGCACCCAGGCCGCCGACGAGCTGCTGCGGAACGATGCCGTTGATCGGCGTCTGGGCCGGCAGGCCGCCCGCGAGATTTGCAGCCACGCCGTATGTCCCGAGCCCGGCCGAGGACAGGTCGTTGCGCGCCGAGCCCAGCAGGTTCTTGTCGCTGATCGCGAGCTGCTGCTGGGCGAGCCCCGCGGCGGTGTTGATCGCGATCGACTGCGCCAGGTTGAGCTGCAGCGTCTGCTGACCGGTCGCCGTCGTATTGAGCGTCAGGTACGGCGCCAGCAGATTGAGGACGTTGACGTCCGAAGCGGTCGTGTTGGCCGTCTGTGCCTGCGCGCCCGGTCCGAAGGCAGCGACCGCCAAGGCCACGATCGAGACGCCATATCGAAATGTCATGCCAACCCCCAAAGCGCGCGGCGATTCAGCCTGCGAGCCGGAGATTTAGCGAACTCTACGCGCTCGCCTTCGTCATAATCCAGTCACAAATCTAAAAACTTACATTTGTATCCTGCCAGCAACAGGATCAAAACTTTGCCGGCACAAATCACATCATGACTCATCTTCGTCTTGACCCTGCAGCGCGTGCCGTCATGACCTGAGCATCAGGGCGATGGCCGTCCGTCATCGCAACGGGCCCTGCACAGACCGCCCATCCTCGGCGGCCCGAACACTGGGACGGCCCGGACACTGGGGACGGGACGAAATCCCGCAAATCGCTTCGGCCGGATGCCGTTGCGCGAGGCTGGACGCGGGATCGACGTCACCCGACCGTCACGGGCACATTTTAATCCCGGCTCACCATCACGAATGATTCCGCGCGAGGGTTCATGTCCGATTCCGCCGTGGCGCCGTCGGGCGCGGTCGCAGGCCGGCAGGTAGGGGGCCCGCGCCTCGACCACGGACTGCATCTCGGCGGGGTGATCGCCTTCCTCCTCGTGCTGGTGGCGGGCCTCGGCTACGCGGTGGTGAGCCTGATCGCGGACATGAACGCCGTCGGCGAGGCGCCCCTCGCCTACGGCGCCTTCGCGCTGCTCGGCCTCGCCCTGCTGATCGCCCTCGCCTTCGAGTTCGTGAACGGCTTCCACGACACCGCCAATGCGGTCGCCACGGTGATCTACACCCACTCGATGCCGCCGCTCGTCGCGGTGATCTGGTCGGGCATCTTCAACTTCCTCGGCGTGATGCTCTCCTCGGGCGCCGTGGCCTACGCCATCGTGACGCTGCTGCCGGTGGAACTGATCCTCAATGTCGGCTCGCATGCGGGCTACGCGATGATCTTCGCGCTGCTGCTGGCGGCGATCCTCTGGAACCTCGGAACCTGGGCGTTCGGGCTGCCCAATTCCTCGTCCCACGCGCTGATCGGCTCGGTGCTCGGCGTCGGCCTCGCCAATCAGCTGATGAACGGCGGCGACGGCACCGCGGGCGTCGACTGGAGCCAGGCCCTCAACGTCTTCAAGGCGCTGCTGTTTTCGCCGATCTGCGGCTTCGTGCTGGCGGCGCTGCTGCTGCTCGCCCTGAAATTCGCGGTGCGCCGCAAGGATCTCTACGCGGCGCCGAAGGGCGAAGCGCCGCCGCCCCTGTGGATCCGCGGCCTGCTGATCCTCACCTGCACGCTGGTCTCGTTCTTCCACGGTGGCAACGACGGGCAGAAGGGCATGGGCCTGATCATGCTGATCCTGATCGGCGCCGCCCCCACCGCCTACGCGCTCAACCGCACCATGGCGGACGACACGACGCCCGCCTTCGTGCAGGCTTCGACGGCGGCGGGCGCGGTGTTCTCCGCCCGGGCGCCCGGCGCGGAGGTGCCGGACGCCGCCGCCGCGCGCCGGACCGTGACGGAAGCGCTGAAGACGAAGGACCTGAACGCGCCGCCCGTCTACGCCGCGCTGGCGGCGCTCGCGAACGACATTGCCGCCAGCGTGAAGAATTACGGCGCGATCCGCACGGTGCCGGCCGCCCAGACCCAGAACCTGCGCAGCGACATGTACCTCGCCGCCGACGCGGTGCGCGTGCTGCCGGGCTCCGGGGCCGATCTCTCGGAGGCCGACAAGGCGACCCTCAAGCGCTACGCGGGCCTGCTCAACGACGGCACGCGCTACATCCCGGGCTGGGTCAAGGTCTGCGTCGCCCTCGCCCTCGGCCTCGGCACCATGGTCGGCTGGAAACGCATCGTCGTCACGGTGGGCGAGAAGATCGGCAAGACCCACCTGACCTACGCGCAGGGTGCCTCGGCGGAGATCGTCGCGGCCGGCACGATCGGGCTGGCCGAACTCTACGGCCTGCCGGTCTCGACCACCCACATCCTGTCATCCGGTGTCGCCGGGACGATGGCGGCCAACGGCTCGGGCCTGCAGATGGCCACCGTGCGCAACATGGCACTCGCCTGGATCCTGACCCTGCCGGCGGCGATCACCCTCGCGGCCGTGCTGTTCTACCTCCTGCGCCACATGTTCTGATCCGGCGTCTGGCCGGCTGGCCGGAGACCGGGCGTCATCCCATGGGGAGCAGCCCGGTCTCCGGCTTCCGTCGGCCCCCTCAGGAACCCGCCATCGCCCGCACGAAGGCCAGGCAGGTCCGGCGCGCGGCCGGATTCTCGATCGCCACGAACGCCGAGACGAGGTCGGCCGCCTGGGCGATGGCCGTATCGGGCCGGTCGGCATCCGGGAAGAAGCTCGCCACCGGCACGTCGAGAATCCCGGCGATGCGGTACAGCGCATCCTTCGAGGCCGCCCCGGGGGGAGGCTTGTGGGTCCGGGCGGGACCCGGGGACGAGGCGGGCACCATCACTCACCCCGCCTTGTGGCCGAGCTGGATCGCCCGGGCGATCTCGGAACGCCGAGCCGCATAGCCCGGGGCGACCATCGGGTAATCGGCCGGCAGGCCGTACTTGGCCCTGTAGCGCTCGGGCGTGAGGCCGTGGGCGGTCAGGTGGCGCTTCAGGGTCTGGTAGGCGCGGCCGTCGATGAAGCTGATCAGGCCCGCTTCCTGGATCGAGGCGTCGACCTGCTCCTGGCTCAGGCCGCCTGCCCCCGAACCCGACGGGTCGCGGCGGAGGACTGCGATCGCCGAATGCACTTGGTCGATGAGAGCCGGCAGGGCCCCAACGTCGATCGCGTTGCGCGAGACGTAGGCGGCGACGATGGCGCCGACCTTCTCCAACATGAACGTTGAACGGGCTGCGCTGAGGTTATCCATAGGAGACATCACCATTGAAAGGCCCGGCACCATGCGCCTGATCCACGACTGCCGGTCGGGGTGAACCGGGACCGCAGGCGTTGATCAGGGTGCCGGATGGAAGGCCGGAGAATCGCTACCTCAAGTTGATATCGCGCCAATTCTTGAGGTTGCAGATAATATACAATATGAGCGGGCCGGGGTTTGTCCGTGCGCGCGAGGTTTTTTGATCCTTCGCGCAGGGCTACCGATCCTCGAATTGGTTACCGCGGCATTCACTGTTTTCGGCCGCGAAGATCGGCATCCGAACTCATTTTCGGCGTCGGCGGCCGCCTGTCGGGCTCCAGCCCGGGACGGTTCACCGGTGCCGTCTGCCGGGTCCGGGCACGGCCGTGCGGGATCTGCTCCGCCCGACGACGTCCCGCAGCCGACCGCTCTCTTCCCCCATCCCGGCGTCGCGGGGATCGATCCGTGCTGACTCTGTTCTCAACCGTCGGTCTTCCACCGCAGGACAGCGTCCGACGGTGGCGGGAGATCATCTCCGCCCCCCCTCATGACGGTCGAGCTTCGGACGCTCCGAGCAGAGCCCTTTGCGGCCAAGCGGGAACGCGCGGAGGTCGGTTCCCTCGTCGTGGTCGACCGTCAGCCGCTGGTGGTGATGACGGAGACGGACAGTCGCCGGATCCTGGATGTGCCGCGCGACCGTCTGGAGCGCGGTTCGGACCGGCCCGGCTCTACACGGCCCTGACCGTCGGCACCGATCGCGCATCCGAAAGCCTGGCAATGAGCGTCTTCAGCGAGCTGATCCGTATCCGCGACTGGCTCGGGGCAGCCGCAGCCGCGCGCATGACGGAGATCGGCATCGACTTGATCATCGCCGGTCTCTCGGAGCGGCTGGCCCGGGAGGTGCCCCAGCCCGTCAACGGCAGCGTCGTGGTCCAGCGCGCCGAGGCCCATCTGGAAGCCGCCGCCCGGCGGCTGGCCGATCCGGCCTGCGCGCACCTGTCGATCGGCCTGCTCGCCTGCGGCTGCGGCTTCGCCGGCCAAGCCCACTTCGCCCGCCGCTTCAGGGAGCGCCCACGGGCAGCGCCCCGCGCGTATCGGCAGGCGGCCCTGGTGGGCGTCCCGTAGCCCGTCGGCCCGGGACGCCCGATGCGGCCGGATCAGGCCGCCCTGTCGCTCCGGCGCAGGCTCGCCGGCATGGCGAAGAGCGCGAGCCCGGCGGCGACGAGGCAGAGCACCCCGATGCCGTACAGGGCCGGCGTCGTCGAGCCGGTCAGATCCTTCACCCAGCCGACCATCACCGGGCTGACGATGCCGCCGAACTGGCCCAGCGTGTTGATCAGCGCGATCCCGCCCGCCGCGCCGACGCCGGTGACGAGCTTGGCCGGCAGCGTCCAGAAGGTCGGGATCGAGGCGACGATGCCGGCGCCCAGCAGGGCCAGGGCGAACATCAGCGGCACGATGTGCTTGTCGAACAGGCCGGCGCCGAAGAAGCCGAGCGCCGCCGTGATGGCGAGGCCCGCGACGAATTTCGGCCGCTCGCCAGAGGCGTCGGAGAGACGCCCGATCACGACCATGCTGATCGCGCCGCAGACGTAGGGTATCGCCGTGAGGAAGCCCACCGAGGCCGCCTGGCCGCCGCTCGCGGTCTTGATCAGGTCCGGCCCCCAGAAGTTGAGGCCATACGAGCCGATCTGGAGCAGGAAGTAGATCAGCGCGATCATCAGGAAGCCCGGCTGCCGGATCGCCCCGAGGAGCGAATGGTCGCCGATCTCGCGGTTGTGGTGGGCGATGCGGCTGGACAGGAGCGCCTTCTCGGGCTCCGAGAGCCAGCGGGCGTCGGCGATCCGGTCGTCGAGGCGCGTCAGCACGAGCAGGCCGAGGACGAGGCAGGGCAGGCCGCCCGCCAAGAACAGCCATTGCCAGCCGGCGAGGCCGCCGACGCCGTTGAGACCACCGAGGATGAGGCCCGCCACCGGCGCGCCGAAGATGCCCGAGAAGGCCGAGGCCACGAACATGAAGCTGGTGATCCGCCCGCGATGCGAGGCCGGGAACCACAGGGTGAGGTAGTAGAGGATGCCCGGCGCGAAACCCGCCTCCATGGCGCCGATCACGAAGCGCAGGGCGTAGAAGTGCCACTCGCTGCGGATGAAGATCATCAGCGCGGTGGCGATGCCCCAGGAGATCATGATCCGGGCGATCCAGCGGCGCGCCCCGACCCGGTACAGCATCAGGTTCGAGGGCACCTCGAAGATCACGTAGCCGACGACGAACATGCTCGCGCCGAGCCCATAGGCGACGTTGCTGAAGCCGAGGTCGCTCTGGAGCTGGAACTTGGCGAAGCTGATGTTGATGCGGTCGAAGAACGCGAACATGTAGCAGATCATGATCAGCGGCATGAGCCGCCACGCGACCTTGCGGACGACGCTCGTCTCCGTCACCGCACCGGCCTCGACGGCGGCCGGCGAACCCGACAGGGCTGCGGTCATGGTTTCCTCCGTGTTGTTGTTTTCGGACACGTGGTGGGGGGCGCCGCCTTCGGACGGGCGGCTTGCCCCGGGTGAGCTCAGAGCCTGTTCGACTGGGCGCCTCCAACCCGCGCCCTCATCCTGAGGTGCGGCGAAGCCGTCTCGAAGGAGCCCTCCAGTCCGAAGCGCGATGCCTGGGGACCTCCTTCGAGGCCTCCGCTGTGCTCCGGCACCTCAGGATGAGGGCGCGACCAGGATCTCCCTCGCGTGGCGCGGGATCGCGGCCGCAGGGTCAACGCACTCTCAAGCGGCCTTGGCTGGCGCCGGGTGGAGATCGCAGGGGCGTCCGGCCTTGGCGACCTGGCCGGGCACGTCGTGGCCGACGAGGCGAGGCAGATCCCGCGACAGGCCGATCAGCGCCGGAAGGTCGAGGCCCGTCGGCACGCCCATCTCGTGGGCCATGCTGACGAGGTCCTCGGTGCAGATGTTGCCGGTGGCGCCGGGCGCGAACGGGCAGCCGCCGAGGCCCCCGAGCGCCGCGTCGAAGCGGCGGGCGCCCGCGTCGTAGGCGGCCAGCACGTTGGCGAGGCCGAGGCCGCGGGTGTTGTGGAAATGGAGCGTCA
Source organism: Methylobacterium sp. 1973 (assembly GCF_040545035.1). Lineage (NCBI taxonomy): Bacteria > Pseudomonadati > Pseudomonadota > Alphaproteobacteria > Hyphomicrobiales > Methylobacteriaceae > Methylobacterium > Methylobacterium sp. 1973. Next base: position 130,280 of record NZ_JBEPLA010000013.1, on the reverse strand, counting down.
GGCGCCCGGGGCCGACCAGCGGCAGGACCCGCGCGACGAGGCGGCCCACCTGCCGGGGATTGGCCATGCCGGTGGTGTCGGCCAGCGTCACCCCGTCGATGCCGAGGGACAGGTAGCGCTCCACTTGCGCGACGACCTTGTCGACCGGCTGGTCGCCCTCGAACGGGCAGCCGAAGGCGGTCGCCACCGTGGCGTTGGTGCTGACCGGGGCGCCGCGCACCGAATCCATGATCCGGGCGAAGCCGGCGATCGAGTCGGCCGGGCTCATGCCCATGTTGGCGCGGTTGTGGGTCTCGCTCACGGAGGCGACGAGGTTGATCTCGTCGACCTTGGCGGCGAGCGCCCGCTCGGCGCCCTTCGGGTTCGGCACCAGGGCGACGTAAACGGTCCCGGGCCGGCGCCGAATCCCGGAAAAGACCTCGGCTGCGTCGGCGAGCGCCGGCACGGCCTTCGGCGAGACGAAGGAGGAGACCTCGATCCGGCTGAAGCCGGCCGCCGCCAGGGCGTCGATCAGGCGGATCTTCTCCGCCGTCGGCACGAAGACCGGCTCGATCTGGAAGCCGTCGCGGGTGGCGACCTCCTGGACGATCAGCGTGTCGCCGCTCATGCCACGGCTCCCTTCTCGCGCAGCGCGGCGATGCGCGCCGGGTCGAGACCGAGCTCGGCGAGCACGGAATCGGTGTGGGCGCCCAGCGCCGGCCCCTGCCATCGGACCTCGCCGGGCGTGTCGGAGAGCTTCGGCACGATGCCGGGCATCTTCACCGCGGTCCCGCCGGGCAGTTCCGCCTGCAGGATCATGTCGCGCGCCTGGTAGTGCGGATCGGCCACGATGTCGGCCACCGAGTAGATCCGGCCGGCCGGCACGTCGGCGGCGTCGAGGACGGCGAGCGCCTCCTCGACGGTCTTGGTCTTCGACCAGTCGGCGATGGTGCCGTCGAGCATCGCGGATTGCTGCGAGCGGCCCTCGTTGTTGCGGAGCGCCGGGTCGTCGGCGAGGTCGGGCCGGCCGATTGCCGTCATCAGGCGGCGGAAGATCGGGTCGCTGTTGCCGGCGATGACCACGTAGCCGCCGTCCCGCGTCGGATAGGTGTTCGACGGGGTGATGCCCGGCAGGGCGCCGCCGGTGCGGGTGCGGACCTCGCCCAGCAGGTCGTATTCGGGAACGAGGCTCTCCATCACGTTGAACACGCTCTCGACGAGCGAGACGTCGATGACCTGGCCCGCGCCCTGTCCGGTCTTGACCCGCAGCAGGGCCATCAGCGCGCCGATGACGCCGTGGAGCGAGGCCAGGGTGTCGCCGATGCTGACGCCGACCCGCGCCGGCGGAGCCTCCGGGCTACCGGTGGTGAAGCGGATGCCGCCCATCGACTCGCCGATGGCGCCGAAGCCGGGCCGGTCGCGGTAGGGCCCGGTCTGGCCGTAGCCCGAGATGCGGACCATCACGAGGTTGGGGTTGAGCGCCGAGAGCACGTCCCAGCCCAGCCCGAGCTTCTCCAGACCGCCGGGCCGAAAGTTCTCGACCACGACATCGGCGCTCTTGGCGAGCTGCTTGACGATGTCGAGACCGTCCGGAGACTTCAGATTGACCGCGATCGACTTCTTGTTGCGCGACTGCAGGTACCACCAGAGCGAGGTGCCCTCGTGCATCTTGCGCCACTTCCGGAGGGGATCGCCCTCACCCGGGGGTTCGACCTTGATGACCTCCGCGCCGAATTCGGCCATCAGCCGCGTGGCGAAGGGCGCGGCGATCAGCTGACCAAGCTCGAGAACGCGGATACCGCTGAGCGGACCGGACACGGCTTTCCTCCATCTTTGGTTGCCTGGAAAATACGGCCGTTCCCGCCGCGAAGTCCAAACGCCATGCATCATCGTGCGTTCGCGAGCGGAGAACGCAACCTCAGCGCCCGGCGGCCCGGAGATGGTCCAAGAGGAGCGCCGCCGCCGGGGATACCGGCCCGGGCCGGACCACGAGGCGCAGCGTGCGCGCCGCCCAGGGATCGGTGAGCGGCACCGCGGCGAGCCGCATCGGCGGTCCGAGCAGGGCGTAGACATGTTCCGGGACGGTCCCGAGGCCCAGGCCGACCTGCGCCATCCGGCAGATGGCGTCGAAGCTCGGGACGTGCATGCGCAGACGCAGGGGCCGGCCGAGGCGCCGGGCCTCGTCGCGCAGGGCGGCGTAGATCGAACTCTCCGCGTGCAGCCCGACATGGTCGTAGTCGAGGGTATCGGCCAGGGCGACGGCGCCGCGGCGGCTCAACGGATGCCCGGCGGGCATCACCAGGACGAGGCGGTCGCTCCGGTACGGGTAGGCGGTGAGGCTGCGGGTGTCGGTGTTGTCGGCACAGAGGCCGAGATCGGCGAGTCCCTCCTCGACGCCGGCCACGACGCCGCCGCTCGGGCGCTCCTCGAGGTCGACCCGGATCCCGGCCTGCTCCGCCAGGAAGGCCTGCAGGTCCTCGGGCAGGAATTCCACGATGGCCGAGAGGTTGGCGAGCACCCGCACGAAGCCGCGCACGCCCCGGGCGTGCTCGGCGAGTTCCAGGGCGATCTGCTCGGCGCTCGCCAGCATCCGGCGGGTGTGGTGCAGCAGGGTCTCGCCCGCCGGCGTGAGCCGCATGCCGCGCGGCTCGCGGGTGAGCAGGGTGCAGCCCAGCGCGTGCTCCAGCTCGGCGAGGCGCTTGCTCACCGCCGAGGGCGCGATCGCCGCCCGGCGGGCCGCGCCGTTCAGGGTCCCCTCCGCGCAGATGGCCGCGAACAGCCGGAGGGTCTTCAGGTCGAGGCGGCTGAGGGTTGCGGCCGCGGGCAGGTCGGCGGACATCCGGTGACGGCTCGGTCAGGCGTGCCGTCAGTCGCGGGATCCGACCGGCTGGCCGTAGGTGCCGAGACCGGCCTTGGCCCCCTCCCGGTTGACGAGGCCGAGCCGCAGCACCGCCTGTTCCAGGTAGTCGATCGCGTCGACGAGATGGGCGCGCGCCTCGGCGATGCTCTCCTCGCCCTCCTCGACCGGCGTCTCGGCAAGCTTCACCGCGGCGATCAGGACCCGGTCGCGTTCGTCCTCGATCCGCGGGTCGCGGGCGAGGTGACCGCGGACCCGGGCGTCGAACGCCTCGATGATCGACCAGGGCAGCGCGTCCTTGCCGGAGGGCGCCCGGTACGCCAGGGCGTGGCGCCGCGCGGCGGCGCTGGCGGCCCGGACGTGATCGGCGAGTGCTGCATCCATTCCCGGTCTCCGCGGCGCCGCGCCGATGGGTCCACCCGATGATCGACCCAATGATCGACCCAATGATCGACCCGAGGGTCCGAACGTGCGCCGACCCGGTCCGTTGCCGACGCCCTTACCGGGCAACACCACAATCCTTCAAGGCCGAGGACGCGGGGACCTTACCTTGGCGGTTCCGGCGCTTATCTCTCGTGTTCGTGATCAAGCGGCCGAGTCTCGGCCGGCAGATGGGGGACGATATGGGAACGACGCTGACGGCCGGTGCGGGGCGCCGGACATCGCCTGCGGCGCGCCTTTTCGGCGTGCTCTCGGTGATCCTGGTGGCCGCGGGCCTCTGCGGCTGCGGGGCGGTCAACCGGGTGCCGACGCTGCAGGAGCAGGCCAAATCCGCCTGGAGCGAGGTGCAGAACCAGTACCAGCGCCGGGCCGACCTGATCCCCAACCTCGTCGAGACCGTGAAGGGCTACGCCCAGCAGGAGAAGGACGTGCTGATCGGGGTCACCGAGGCCCGCGCCAAGGCCTCCAGCGTGAAGGTCGACGCCTCCACGGTCAGCGATCCGCAGAAGTTCAAGGAGTATCAGGACGCCCAGAACCAGCTCTCTGGGGCGCTCGGCCGCCTGCTGGTGACAGTGGAGAAGTATCCCGACCTCAAGTCGAACCAGAACTTCCTCGCCCTGCAATCCCAGCTCGAGGGCACGGAGAACCGCATCGCGGTGGCACGGCGCGACTACATCACCGCCGTCCAGGCCTACAACACCGAGGTGCGCACGATCCCGGGCCGCTGGATCGCAGCGATCCTGTATCCCGACGCCAAGCCGATGGAGACCTTCACGGCGACGCCGAACGCCGACCGGCCGCCGAACGTGAAGTTCTAGGGTGCGGCACAGGGGGCGGACCATGGGGCGGACCATGCCCGTCCGGGCGCGCCTCGCCCTGTCGCTCGCCGTCCTGGCAGCCTGCCTGACGGTCTACGCGATCGGGGCGTGGGCGGCCGAGCTGGCCTTCCCGGCGCTGACCGGCCGCGTGGTCGACGCGGCCGGCATCCTCACCCCGGAGCAGCGCGGCACGCTCGACTCCAAGCTGAAGGCGCACGAGGACAAGACCTCGGACCAAGTGGTCGTTGCAACGGTTCCGAACCTGCAGGGCACCACCGTCGAGGATTACGCCAACCGCCTGTTCCGGGACTGGAAGCTCGGGCAGGCCGAGACCAACAACGGCGTCCTGCTGCTCGTGGCGCCGAGCGAGCGGAAGGTCCGGATCGAGGTCGGCTACGGCCTGGAGGGGGCGCTGACCGACGCCCTGTCCAAGGTCATCATCGCCAGCGCCATCACCCCGCGCTTCAAGACCGGCGATTATTTCGGCGGCCTCAATGCCGGCGTCGACGGCATCCTGTCGATCCTGTCGGGCGACGCGCAGGAATGGCAACGCAAGCCGCAGGTGCGGGCCGACGAGGTCGATCCTGCCCAGGTCGCGGTCTTCATCGCCCTGTTCCTAATCGTGCTCTTCGTCGCTTGGCGCATGAGCCGGAGCGGAAGGATGGGGCGGGGCGGCGGCCTCGTCATCCTGCCGGGCCCCGGCTCGGGCGGATGGGGCGGCGGCTTCTCGGACAGCGGATCGTCGGGGGGCTTCGACGGTGGTTTTTCCGGCGGCGGCGGCTCGTCGGGCGGCGGAGGAGCCTCCGGTGACTGGTAGACGCGCGGATGTTCTGACGCCGGAGGCGCGGGCGCGACTCGCCCGCGCGGTGGCCCGGGCGGAAGCCGGGACATCCGGCGAGATCGTCGTGATGGTCAGCCGGCGCGCCGGCGCCTATCGCTCCGTGATCCTGCTCGCGACCCTGGCGGCGGCGCTGCTCCTGCCCTGGCCGCTGATCGCCCTGACGGCCTGGAGCGCCGCGTCGATCCTGCTGGCGCAGGCGGCCCTCGTAGCCGCGATCCTCGTCGCAAGCCAGAACGAGCGGCTGCGCATGGCCCTCGTGCCGCGCCAGCTGCGACGGGCCCGCGCCCGGGAGGCCGCCCGCCGGGCCTTCTGGTTCCGGGGCCTGAGCCTGACGCGCCGCCGCACCGGCGTACTGCTCTACCTGTCGCTCGCCGAGCGGCACGCGGAGATCGTCACCGATCTCGGCGTCCTCCGGGAGATCCCGCCCACCGCCTGGGACGGGATCCTCGCCGAGCTGGTCCCGGCCCTCGGTCGCGGCGCCGTCGAGGATGGCCTGACGGCGGCGGTCGAGCGTGTCGGCGCCTGCCTGGCGGAACATCTCCCCGCGGAGCCGGGCGACCCGGACGAGTTGCCGAACCGGGTGGTCGTGGTCGACTGACGGCTTTCCGGTCCGCCGAGGATGGCCGCCACGGCCGGTGCGCCCCTGCCTTGGACAGGCCGCGCGCGCCTCGTGGCATCCGACATTCGGGTCTTGCGCGGTTGTTTGGCCGGGTGCGATGGTGCGGTGCCGCACGAAGCATCCTCCGGTTGTGTAACTGCGCAGGCCCGGCTGCGATTCCCCCTGTGAGTCCGGCGCGTCGGGGGCCACGGGGCCGCTGCGCATGAAGGCGCCGGCACCCTGATCCGAAGCGCCGCCGGCTCGACCGGCTGCGCTCGAAGAGGCCGTGATGAAGATCCTGATCGCCGCGACGCCGCTCACCGGCCACGTGAACCCGCTCCTCGCCATCGGGCGGACGGCGGCCGCCCGGGGGGACGACGTCCTCGTTCTCACCGACCCGGCCTTCCGGCCGAAGGTGGAGGCGGCGGGTCTGCGGTTCACGCCGTACGCGGACCATGATGCGGCCGCGTACCGCGAGACCGAACTGCCCGCCGGCCCGGAGCGCTACCGCCGGGAATTCGAGCGCCGCTTCGTGGATCCCATGCCGGTCCAGGCCGCCGCCCTGCGGGCGCTGATCGCCGCCGAGGCCCCCGACGTGATCCTGGCCGGCAGCATGTTCCTCGGGGTGCTGCCGCTGCTCCTCGATACCGCGCCGCGGCCGCCCATCGTGACCGTCAACGTCAGCTTCCTGTTCCTCGACCGGCCCGACCACGCGCCCGTGGGCCTCGGCCTGCCCCCGGCCCGCGACCGGGACGACCTGGTCCGCTATGCCAGCCTCAAGGCCGGCATGGACGCGGCCTTCGTCAACCCGGTGCGGGCCTATACCGACGCGACGCTCGCGCGGCTCGGCCTGCCGCCGCTGCCGGCCTCGCTGCCGCATTCCATCGTGATCCTGCCGGACCTGTTCCTGCAGCCGACCGTGCCGGGCTTCGAGTACGATTACGGCACCCTGCCCTCCGGCCTCCGCTTCATCGGCCTGCTCCAGCCGCCGACGCCGCCCGCGCCGCTTCCGGACTGGTGGCCCGAGCTGGAACAGGCGAACGCGGCGGGCCGGCCCGTCGTGCTGGTCACCCAGGGAACGCTGGCCAACGCGGATTTCGGCGAGCTGGTCGAGCCGACCCTCGCGGCCCTGGCCGACCGGGACGATCTGCTGGTCCTGGCCACCACCGGCGGCCGTCCCGTGGACGCGCTGACGGGTCCGGTCCCGGCCAATGCCCGGGTGTCGTGCTTCCTGCCGTTCCGGGACTTGCTGCCGCGGGTGAGCGTGCTCGTCACCAACGGCGGCTATGGGAGCGTCTCGCAGGCCCTCGCCGCCGGCGTGCCGATCGTGTCGGCCGGCCTGACCGAGGACAAGGCCGAGGTGAACGCGCGCATCGGCTGGTCCGGCGTCGGGATCAACCTCGGGACCAACGCACCGAGCCCGGAGGCCATCGGCGCCGCGGTGGGGCGCGTGCTCGACGAGCCCGGCTTCCGGACGCGCGCCGGGGCGCTGCGGGACGCCTTCGCGGCCCGGGACGCCATGGCCTCCATCCTGACGGCGGTGGACGACCTCGCACGGTCAGGTGCCGGCGGCGCAGGCCGTCTCGCGAGGTCGGCATGAAGCCGGCCGCCGGCGCCGGGGCGCTCCGGGTCGTCGTCGACCTCAACCGCTGCCAGGGCTACGCCCAGTGCTGCTACGCCGCACCGGAGGCCTTCGCCATCCGCGGCCATGAGATACTGTTCTACGATCCTGCGCCGCCGGCCGACCGGCGCGGCGCCGTCGAGCGGGCCGTCGAGGCCTGCCCGGTCCGCGCCATCAGCCTCCAGGCCGGCCCGGATGACGGAGACGCCCCGTGACCCCCGAACCCGCCGGCATCGTCGTGGTCGGGGCATCCCTCGCCGGCCTGCGCGGCGCCGAGGCGCTGCGGCGGGGCGGCTATGACGGCCCGCTCACCCTGGTCGGCGCCGAGCCGCACCGCCCCTACGACCGCCCGCCCCTGTCGAAGCACGTGCTCGCCGGGGAACTCGCCGCCGACGCCACCCGGCTGCCGGAACTGACCGACCTCCACGCCCGCTGGCGCCTCGGAAGCCCGGCCATTTCCCTCGATCGGGCGGCCCGCACCCTTCGGCTCGCCGACGGGTCGGTCCTGGCCTACGAGGCCCTCCTCATCGCCACCGGCGCCGAGGCCCGGCCCTGGCCGGCCGAGACCGGCGGCGGGCTCGCCGGTCTCTTCACCCTGCGCGGGCGCGACGATGCCGCGGCTCTCCGGGAGGCCCTGGTTTCCCGCCCGCGCCAGGTGCTCATCGTGGGCGGCGGCTTGATCGGCTGCGAGGCGGCGTCGTGCCTGCGCGATCTCGGCCTGCCCGTGACCCTCGTGGATCCGAATCCGGCGCCCCTGGCTCGAGGCCTGGGAAGCTTCGTCGGCGGGGTGATCGCGTCGTGCCTGCGCGACGCCGGCGCGGCGTTCCGGCCCAACACGATGGTGCGCGCCTTCGAGGGCGATGCGGCGGGGCATGTGGCACGGGCCCGACTGGCCGACGGCAGCACGATCGAGACCAACCTCGTCATCGCGGCCCTGGGGGCGACCCGGGCGACAGGCTGGTTGCGGGGCGCGGGCCTGAAGGCGGATGCCGGCGGGGTGACCTGCGACGCGGCCTGCCGGGTCCTCGACGCCGACGGGGCGCCCTGCCCGGACATCTACGCCGCCGGCGACGTCGCCCGGTGGCCGATCCCGCTCTACGGCGATCGCCTGATCGCGGTGGAGCACTGGGGCAACGCCGTCGAGCAGGCGGCCCACGCCGCGCGCAACATGCTGGCCCGCCCCGGCGACCAGCGCCCCTACGCGCACCTGCCGGCCTTCTGGTCGAGCCAGTTCGGGATCAACATCAAGGTGATCGGGCTTCCCGAGGGTGCCGATTCCGTCGCGGTGGTGCAGGGGTCTCGGTCCTCCCGGCGCTTTCTCGCCGTGTACGGCCGGGCCGGGCGCAGCATCGCGGCCGTCTCGTTCGATCAGGCCCGCTGGCTGCCCGCCTACGCGGAGGCGATCACGGCCGGCGCCGCCTTCCCGCCGATCATCGACGCCACCGACCAGCCGCGCGTTCAGACCGCCGCCCCGGGCTTCCCGTCTCCGCGCCAAGCCGCCCCGGCGCGCCCATCCACCGAGACCGTCGATGTCTGACGACGCATTGTTCGCCGCCGTGATGGATCCGGCAAACCGGGCCGATCCGTACCCGCTCTATGCCCGGTTGCGGCAGCGGCCGGTCTCCCGCCAGCGCGACGGCAGCTACGTCGTCTCCACGCACGCGGCGATCCGCGGATTGCTGTTCGATCCGCGGCTCAGTTCCGAGGATCTGCCGCCGCCCCGGCGTCCGCGCACCGGCAACCCGCTCAAGGACCTGATCCTCAATCCGATCAAGAACCGCATCAGCGCCACGCACCGACCGTTCATCTTCCGCGACCCGCCGGACCATGACCGGCTGCGCAGCCTCGTCATGCGGGAATTCTCGATCGCGCGCGTGCAGGCCCTGCGGCCAAGGATCGCCCGCGAGGTGGACGCCCTGATCGATACATGTCGGGGACGCCGGGAGGTCTGCCTCGTCAGCGATCTCTCCTATCCCCTGCCGGTGACGGTGATCTGCGAATTGCTCGGCGTTCCGCGCGAGGACGAGCCGCGGTTCCAGGCCTGGGCGACGCAGCTCGCCACCGCGGTGGAGCCGGACGCGCGCCACGACGACGCGACCCGCCGCAAGATCGTCGGGGCCTTCGACGAGATCGCAGCCTATATGCGCGACCTCATCCGCGAGAAGCGGCGGCGCCCGACCGACGACATGCTGAGCGGTCTGGCCGCGCCGGGTCCGGACGGCCGCAAGCAGCTGAGCGATTTCGATCTCCTGTCGACGGCGGTCCTTCTGCTGGTGGCAGGCCACGAAACCACCGTGAACCTCATCACCAACGCCATGCTGACCCTGCTCCGGCATCCCGAGCAGCTGGAGCGGCTCCGCGCCGATCCCGAACGTGCCCCCCGCCTGATCGAGGAGGTTCTGCGCTACGAACCGCCGGTGCATTTCCGGACCCGCAAGGCCCTCGGCGCGATCACGGTGGCCGGCGAGACGATCCCGAAGGGCGCGCCCGTCATCCTGCTCTTCGCCGCCGCGAACCGCGATCCGGCCCGGTTCGACGCCCCCGACCGCTTCGATCCGGACCGGTCCGATATCGAGCATTTCGGCTTCGGCGGCGGCCTGCATTATTGCGTCGGCGCGCCTCTGGCGCGGATCGAGGCCGAGATCGCCCTGGTGGCGCTGAGCCGCCGCCTGATCGCCCCGCGTCTGCCGCAGGATCCGCCCCCCTATCGCCCGGGCGCGTCCCTGCGCGGTCCGGAGCAGCTCCCCATCGGCATCGACGGGATCGCCTGAGGCAGGCAGACCTGGCACCGTCTCGAACCGTAAAAGGGTGGTGAACACCGCTGTTTCACGTGAAACATTTGTAAACTTCTCGTCCTGAGCCGGTCCAGCAGCCCCGCCCAGCCTGAGATCGACGGCCCTGAACCTGTCATGGCCACAACGCTGCGGCTGGCGGCCCGAAGGTTCGGCTGTCGGCGAGGCGATTCCCAAACGCGATCCCGGGGAACTTGGCCGTACCGCCGACGGCTTTACCCGGAAGGCGGCCGAGCCGGCCGCATTCCCGAAAGTCTCCGGAGATCCTCGCGATGAAGGCACTGTGCTGGCACGGCCGCAACGACATCCGCTGCGACACGGTCCCGGACCCGGTCATCGAGGATTCCCGCGACGTGATCATCAAGGTCACGAGCTGCGCGATCTGCGGCTCGGACCTGCACCTGATGGACGGCCAGATGCCGACCATGAAGAGCGGCGACGTCCTCGGCCACGAATTCATGGGCGAGGTCGTGGAGGTCGGGACCGGCTTCACCAAGTTCAAAAAGGGCGATCGGATCGTCGTACCCTTCAACATCAACTGCGGCGCATGCCGCCAGTGCAAGCTCGGCAATTACTCGGTCTGCGAGCGCTCAAACCGCAACGCCGAGATGGCGGCCGCGCAGTTCGGCTACACGACGGCCGGCCTGTTCGGATACTCGCACCTGACCGGCGGCTATGCCGGTGGCCAGGCCGAGTATGTCCGTGTGCCGATGGCCGACGTCGCGCCCATGAAGGTGCCGGAGGGCATGGACGACGAATCCGTCCTGTTCCTCACCGACATCCTGCCCACCGGCTGGCAGGGCGCGGAGCATTGCGAGATCCAGGGCGGCGAGACGATCGCGGTCTGGGGCGCCGGCCCGGTCGGCATCTTCGCGATCCAGTCGGCGAAGATCATGGGGGCCGAGCGGATCATCGCCATCGAGACCGTGCCCGAGCGCATCGCCCTCGCCCGGAAGGCCGGCGCCACCGACATCATCGACTTCATGAACGAGGACGTGTTCGAGCGAATCAAGGAGATCACCAAGGGCCAGGGTGCCGACGGCGTGATCGACTGCGTCGGCATGGAGGCGAGTGCCGGCCATGGCGGCCTCACCGGCGTGCTCTCCGCCGTCCAGGAGAAGCTGACCGCCACCGAGCGGCCCTACGCGCTGGCCGAAGCCATCAAGGCGGTCCGGCCCTGTGGGATCGTCTCGGTGCCCGGCGTCTATGGCGGACCGATCCCGGTCAACATGGGCTCGATCGTCCAGAAGGGCCTGACCCTCAAAAGCGGCCAGACCCATGTGAAGCGCTATCTCGAGCCGCTGACCAAGCTGATCCAGGCGGGAAAGATCGACATGACCTCCCTGATCACCCACCGTTCGCACGACCTCGCGGACGGGCCGGACCTCTACAAGGCCTTCCGCGACAAGAAGGACGGCTGCGTGAAGGTGGTGTTCCACCTGAACTGAGGCGGCGCGCTCCGGCCGCCGATCGGCTGGGGCGTATCCCCGTAGGCCCGGCTGGGCGCGGCATCCCGGAAGCGTGTAGAGCCGGCGCCGTGCCCACCAACCGTCCGGGACGCCCATGTGCAACCTCTACAGCCTGCGGACCGGCCCCGCGGATCTGCGCCGGGCCTTCGCGATCGCGGAGGACCGCACCGGAAACCTTCCGCCGTTGCCGGCTATCTTTCCCGACCAGCTGGCGCCGGTGGTCCTGAACGGCACCGCCGGACGGGACCTCGCGATGATGCGCTGGGGCATGCCGGGGCCGAAGGCGTTCGGCGAGCATCCGATCACCAACGTGCGCAACGTCGCGAGCCCGCACTGGCGACCCTGGTTCGGGGTCGCCCATCGCTGCCTCGTGCCGGTCACCGCCTTCAGCGAGTACGCCGACACCAAGCCGCGCAAGACGCCGGTCTGGTTCGCCCTCGACGAGGATCGGCCGCTCTTCGCCTTCGCGGGGATCTGGCGGCCCTGGACGGGCGTGCGGGGGACGAAGCGCGAGAACCCGGACCGGGTCGCCGCGGAGCACCGGCTGTTCGCCTTCCTGACCACGGAGGCGAACGGCGTCGTCGGGCCGGTCCATCCCAAGGCGATGCCGGTGCTGATCACGCAACCGGAGGAATGGGCGACCTGGCTCGAGGCGCCCACCGCGGAGGCGCTCCGGCTCCAGCGCCCGTTGCCGGATGCCGCCATGCGCGAGGTCGCCCGGGGGGCGCGGTCGGACGGGGTCGAGGACTGATCCGCCCTACCCGCCCGCCGGCTCGCCGGAGGGATGGCCTGTGGGGGCGGCCGTCACGCCGCGGGCCCGCCAGCGCGCCAGCACGGCGGCGTTGAGCCGGGCGATCCGTGCTCGGTGCGCCTCCCAGAACGAGAGCGGCGGCGTCGACTCGGCGACCACGCGCGTCCGGTGGACGGGGCGCGTCTGCTTGTCGGCGAGGCGGAACGGGACGGCTGGGCGGGCGCTCGCCCGGACGAGGCGCGCTTCGGGATCGGCCAGGATCGCCTGGGCGCGGGCGCAGTAGAGCTGCGACAGGGGCGAGATCACCTCCGACCCGTGTCCCGCCCGGTACTTCATCAGGGCGCGACAGAGGTCGCCGTCGGCCCGGCGCCAGGCTTCGGCGAGATAGCGTACGCCGTAGCGAACGTTGATCTCCGGGGCCGCCAGCTCGGCGACGGTGCCCCGGAAGCCGAGCATCGCCGCGGTGGTGGGCCGGACCTGCATCAGACCGACCTCGCCGACGCTGCCGACCACGGTGGGATCGTAGCCGCTCTCGATCCGCGCGACGGCGTCGGCGACCGCGAGCGGCAGGCCGGTGCCGGCGGCCTCGCGGGCGATGAGCGGCAGGAAGCGGGCTCGCGCATCGGCGACGGCCGGCGCCGGCGCGGCAACCGGGGGAACCGGCGGCAGGGACGCCATGCCGAGCGCATGCACCGCCAGAAAGGTCGCGGGCCGGGCCTGCGCGGGAGCCGCGCAGGTCAGCAGCAGGAGAAGCAACGGAGCGCGCATCGGCCGCCACGGAGAGGGTCCGGGACCTGTCTATCCCGGCCGCCTCAACGAAGCCTTTCGCCGCCCCGGCGACGGGCCGAAGCTACTGCACCGGCCCGCGCTCGCGCGCCTGCAGCAGCCGCAGGGCCTCGCCCAGGACCGTGTGAAGGTCGGCCACGCCCTGGGCGCTGAGCGGCAGGCCGACCCGCTGCCCGTGGATCGTGCTGAGGACCAGCATGGCGAGATCCTCGCCGATCAACAGGTTGGATCCCGGCAGGCAGAGCGGCAGGACGAAATCACCCTCGACCTCACCGAGGACATCGACCGCATCCGCGGGCCGAAAGGGCGGCTTCCGATCGGTCATCGCTCCCCTCCTCGTTATCCGCGCGGCGCCGATGGGCCGCCCGGAGACTCATACCGTGTCTCAACCCGGATCCCGGTCGGGCATCCGCAGAGACCGCACCGTGAGCGTGTCGATCTCCAGCGCGCCGATCTCCAGGGAGCCGACCCGGGCCCGCCCCACCGAAAGGCGTCCGATCACGAAGGCGCCCACCGCCACGACGCCGAGCGCCGCGGCCCCGAGGGCCAGCGCACCCAGCGCTGACGCCCCGACCGTCCCGGCGCCGATGGCACCCGCGCCCAGAAGCGCCGTGTCGCGGGGGTCGGCCGACGCCGTCCCGACCGTCCCGATCTCGGCCTCCGGAACCCTCGAATGCGGCATGCGGGATCCTCTCCGGCCGGTCCACTCCGACGACAGCTATACGCGACATTAACCGCGTTTTCACGCCGCGCGCTGACGATGGTCCTCGGTCCCCGCACCCCGGACAGTCCGTCCGCAGCCAGAGAGGACGTCGCCCGTGCAGCATCTGCTCCCGGCCTTCGCGATCTTCGCATCCGGCTGCCTGCTGATCCATGTCGGCCGTGCCTATGCCCGGGCAACGACGATGCTGCTCTCGGGCACCGCCCTGATGCTGAGCGTAACCCTCGGCACAATGGTCTGCCAGCGGATCGGCCAGCCGGTGCGCTCCGTCGCATCCGACGCACGAGCCCTCGGCCAATCCGGTCAGTAGAGCCGCGTCCGGTAGGCGTCGGCGATGGTGGCCTCGGCCTCCGCCACGTCGGCGGCCGCAGTCTGATCGGACAGGATGCGTCCCAGGCTCGGGAAGGTGTCGCGCGCGACATGGCGCGCCGGATCCCAGAGCCCGGAGCGGATCATCGCCTTGCCGCAATGGAAGAACGCCTCGCGCACCTGCACGACGAGCCCCGCGGCCGGCACCTTGCCCTGGGCGCGCATGGGCTCGAGCAGCGCGGCGTCCTGCGTCAGCGCGGCGGTGCCGTTCACCCGGAAGGTCTCGTCGATCCCCGGCACGAGGAAGATCAGTCCGACGCCCGGGCTCTCGAGCAGATTGAGGAACGTGTCGATGCGGTTGTTGCCGCGCCGGTCCGGGATCACCAGGGTCCGGGAATCCGCAACGGCGACGAAGCCCGGCGCATCGCCCCGGGGACTGGCGTCGACATGGCCGGCCTTGTCCGCGCTCGCCACCACCAGGAACGGCGCGAGAGCGATGAAGCGGCGGCCGTAATCGTCGATGTGGTCGAGCACCTTGCGGGCGGCGAGCGGTCCGACGGGCCCGAACTGCCCGCGCAGCGCGGCGGCATCGCGAATCGGCGTATCGGCTTGCGCGTCCATGCGAACCTCTCACGCCCTGAGTGGCGCGGCGGCCGCATCCCGGTCAAGCGCGATCAGGGCCAGACGTGGATCGCCACCGGGCGGCGCAGCAGGTCCCGGTCGGAGGTGATCGTGCAGCCCTCCGTGCGCAGGCGCGCGAAAGTGAGCAGCGCCCGGTCTCCGACATCGTCGAAATTGCGGCCCCGCGCGTCCGGATCGAGCAGCGACGGATAGGCGATGAGCGGCGCCGTGGCCGCGCACGGGTCGTCGTAGAGGGTTGCGCCCGCGAGGAGCAGGCGCGGGCTGTCCCAGGTGATCAGGTCGCGGGAGGTGGTCCAGTAGAAGCCGGATTGCGGGTAACCCTCGGCCGCCTTGGCCATGAACACGGCGATCCAGGCGCCCGAGCCGCGGTGCCGGACGACGGCCCCGACCGGGCCCGGGAACGGCCCGACCGGCCGGCAGGTCGCCGTGTTCGGGCGGGCGGCGCGGTAGGGGTCCGGGAAGGCGGCGGTGAAACCGGTGCCGGTCCAGGCGCGCCAGCGGGTCGGATCGAGCGGATCGTCGCTGCGGAACAGGCAGATCCCGGATTCCTGGTCGCTGCCGGGCCGGGTCCAACCGGTGGTCGAGGCGAGGAAGTACCGCCATCTCCCGTCCGCGACGATGTTCGACGGATTGAAGAAGCCGCGGTGGCGGCCCTGGTCGCTCTCCTGCCGGAACGGGGCTCCGGCGACCACCACGGGCGGGCTCTGCCGCTTGAAGCTACGGCCGCCATCCGTCGAGGTGGCGGCCGTGATCGTGTTGTACCAGCAGGCCATGTAGGTGGCCGCCGGACAGCGGCCCGGATGCTCGTTGGCCTGGTACTCGTGGTGGAGGAGTGCGGCCACGCGGGCGCCGTCCTCGGTCCAGGTGGCGGTGATCCAGGAGCGGTCGTCGTAGGCCGCAGGATCGGATTTCTCACCCGAATCGAGCACCACCGTGCAGTCGAGCTTGAGCTGGCCGAGATCCGGGCCGCGCAGCGCCCGGTTACGGTAATGCATCCCGTAGAGCGCCACCGCGCCCGCGGCGTCGCGGAAGGCGCGGGCCGGCGCGTCGGGGACGTCGGCGCCGTCGCAGGCATCGCGGCCGGCCTTGAAGATCTCCGTCGGCGGCCCGACCAGGGTCAGGGCCGAGAGCGGGGGATCGGCGGAGGCGGGGGTTGCGAAGGGGATCAGGACCAGCAGCGCCACGCGGCCAAGGCGCACCGCCCTCCCGCCCCCCTCTGCGGGGGAGGGTTTTCTGCGAAGCGGGCGGGGAGCGCGGCGGCGCGACGGTGCGGGCTTCAGCGCAGGTGGCGATCCCTCCGGAAACGGGGCTCCCCTCGCCCGACCCGGGCTGACGGCCGTGACGCCCTCCCCCGCAGAGGAGGGAGGGAGACTGCGCGGCGCCGGTTGCTTAAACCCGCGCGATCGCAGCGTGGCACCGCCGCGTCGCATCCCGGACACCCGATCCGCCCTTCCCATGGTCGCCATCCGGCTGCGTCCCGGCCGCGCCTGGACAAACAGGCGGAGATTCGCTTGAGAACCATTACAGAGTGCTTGCCGCCGGCCGTGCGGCCCGACTGAAAGTCTCCTATGGTTCTCCTGATCCTCGGGCTGGTGCTGTTTCTCGGCACGCATGCCTTCTCGATGGCCCGCACCCGGCGCGCCGCGATCGTCGACCGGATCGGCGAGGGCCGCTACAAGCTCGGCTACATCGCCCTGTCGCTGCTCGGGCTGGTGCTGATCGGCATCGGCTTCCACGATTACCGCCTCGCCGGTTACATCCCGGTCTGGGATCCGCCGGTCTGGACGCGCCACCTCGCCCTGACGCTGGTCTGGCTCGCCTTCGTGTGCCTCGCCGCCGCCTACCTGCCGGGCCATATCCGCGCCAAGGCCAAGCACCCGATGCTGCTCGCCGTGAAGATCTGGGCCACCGCGCACCTCCTGGCCAACGGCGATCTCGGCTCGATGCTGCTGTTCGGCGGCTTCCTCGCCTGGGCGGTGGCGGCGCGGATCAGCGCCAAGCGCCGGGCTCTCGCCCCGGGGGCGGTCGCGGCTCAGCATGGCGGGCCGGCGGTGGCCCCGCAGGGCTGGCGCAACGACATCCTGGCTCTGGTGATCGGGACGGCCGCGTGGTTCGTTTTCGCCCGCTATTTGCACTATCCGGTGATCGGCGTGCCGGTCTGGCCGGGCACCGCCTGAGACACTGCCTGTCGCCAACCCCGCGCCCGTGTGTTAGGCGCGGGGCCCGAACGAGACGAGGTGGTCCGCTGAAATCATGCGGGCCGGGATAGAATGGCCGAGAACAACGAGTTCCTTCGCGAGGTCGACGAGGATTACCGCCGCGACCGGATCCTTCAGATCTGGAAGCGCTACAGCGGCGTGATCATCGCGCTCGCCGTGCTCGTGGTGGCGGGCGTCGCGGGCTGGCGCTACTGGCAGGCCCAGCAGCGCGCGGCCGCCGAGGTGGCCTCGGTGCAGTTCGACGACGCCAACCGCCTCGCCAAGGACGGCAAGGTCGCGGAGGCCGACAAGGCCTTCGACGCCCTGGAAGCGCAGGGCCCGGCGGGCTACCGCCTGCTCGCCCGGTTCCGGGCGGCGGCCGAGACCGGCAAGCGCGACGCCGCTGCAGGCGCCGCGGAGTTCGACAAGCTCGCCGACGATACCGGCCTGGGCGACGGCCTGCGCGACCTCGCTCGCCTGCGCGCCGCTCTGCTGCGCCTCGACGGGCCGAACCCGGATCCGGCGCTGGCCAACCTCCAGGGCCTGGCCGCCGGCACCCCGTTCCGCCACACCGCCCGGGAGATGCTGGGCCTCGCCGCCTTGAAGAAGGGCGATTACGAGGAGGCCGGACGCTGGTTCGACCAGATCGTGGCCGATCCTGATACCCCGCGGAACCTGCGGGATCGGATCGAGGTCTACGCGGCGATCGTCGCGGGCGGCCCCGTGACGGTGACCGAGGCCAAGCCCGAGCCCGCTGCCCCGCCCCCGCCGATCACGCGCTGATTTCTGTTCGGACTGTTTCGAGAACCACCATGGATATGCCGACCGTCGCGATCGTCGGGAGGCCGAACGTCGGCAAGTCGACCCTGTTCAACCGCCTCGTGGGCAAGAAGCTCGCGCTGGTCGACGACCGCCCGGGCGTCACCCGCGACCGGCGCGAGGGCGACGTCACCTTCGGCGGCCTCCAGTTCCGGGTGATCGACACCGCCGGCCTGGAGGAGGCCGACGCCGCGACCCTCACGGGCCGGATGCGGATGCAGACCGAGGCGGCGATCCTCGCCGCCGACGTAGTGCTGTTCGTGATCGACGCCCGCGCCGGCGTGCTGCCGGCCGACCAGCCCTTCGCCGAACTGGTGCGCCGGGCCGGCTGCCCGGTGATCCTGATCGCCAACAAGGCCGAGGGCGGGGCCGGGCTCGCCGGGGCCTACGAGGCCTTCACCCTCGGGCTCGGCGACCCGATCCCGTTCTCCGCCGAGCATGGCGAGGGCCTGGGCGAGCTGCACGAGGCGCTCAAGGGCGCCCTGCCCCAGCGCGACGAGGACGAGGACGAGGAGGACGACACGGACGCCCCTGGCGGCCGGTCTCTCAAGGTCGCCATTGTCGGTCGCCCGAATGCCGGCAAGTCGACGCTGATCAACCGCATGCTCGGCGAGGACCGGCTGCTCGTCGGCCCCGAGGCCGGCATCACCCGCGACTCGATCTCCCTCGATTGGGAATGGCGCGGGCGGCGGATCAAGCTGCACGACACCGCCGGGATGCGCCGCCGCGCCCGGATCGACGACAAGCTGGAGAAGCTCGCGGTCTCGGACGGCTTGCGCGCCGTGCGCTTCGCCGAGGTGGTGGTGGTGCTCCTCGATGCCACGATCCCCTTCGAGAAGCAGGATCTGACCATCGTCGACCTCGTCGAGAGCGAGGGCCGCGCCCTGGTGATCGGCCTCAACAAATGGGACCTCGTGGCCGACCAGCCGGGCCTGCTGAAGCAGCTGCGCGAGGATTGCACCCGGCTGCTGCCGCAGGTGCGCGGCGTCGCGGTCGTGCCGCTCTCGGGGCTGGCCGGCGACGGCGTCGACAAGCTGATGCAGGCGGTGGTGCAGGCCTCCGAGGTCTGGGACCGGCGGATCTCGACCTCGCGCATCAACGACTGGCTGAACGAGGCGACGTCCCGCAACCCGCCGCCGGCGGTGTCAGGCCGGCGGATCAAGATCCGCTACGCCACGCAGGTGAAGAGCCGGCCGCCGCATTTCGCGCTGTTCGGCAACCAGCTCAACGCCCTGCCGAAATCCTACACGCGCTACCTCGTGAACGGCCTGCGCGAGGCCTTCGACCTGCCGGGCACACCGATCCGCCTGAGCTTGCGGACCTCGCAGAATCCGTTCGACAAGGGCTGATCCAGCCGCGGCCGGGCGGGGGTCCCCGTCGAGGCCTGCGTTGCATTCCCGCACCTCAGGATGCGGCGGGCGGACGGGGCCCGCTCTACCGCGCCGCGTCGGCGATCCAGTCCACCGCCGCCGCCAGCGCGGAGCGCTCGTCCTTGCCCTCGGACAGCGCGGCCTCGAAAGCCGCGATCTGCCCGTCCGCGCTGGTCCCCTCGGCCACGATCGACCGGGCCCGGGCCACGTCCGCTGCACAGCCGAGGGCGTCCGCATCCTCGGCCACGAGGGCGAGCACCGCCTCCAGCGCCTCCGGGAACGGGACGGCGTCGCCCCGCGCCTCGTCGATCAGCGCCGCGGCCACGCCGCTATGCTGGGCGCGCCAGAGGTTCTCGGAGGCCAGCGCCCGCGAGACGCCGTCGAGATCGGCATGGAGGTCGGGCCGGCGCACGCACAGGCGCACGAGGCAGCGGAACAGGGCGGCGACGCACAGCGAATCGTCGAGCCGCGTGCAGGCATCGGCGATGCGCAATTCCAGCGTCGGGAACTTGATCGAGGGGCGCAGCGACCACCACAGGAAGCTCGCATCGGCGATGGCGCCCGAGCGGGTCATGATGGCGACGAACCGCGCATGGGCGGCGGCATCGGAAAAAAGCTCCGGCAGGCCGGTGCGGGGCAGCTCGCCGAAGACGCTGAGCCGGTACGCCTTGAGCCCCGTCGCCTCGCCCTGCCAGAACGGCGAGGAGGCCGAGAGGGCGAGCAGCAGCGGCTGGAACGGCAGCAGCCGGTTCATGAGATCGATGCGGGCCTCCGGGTCCGGCACCTCGACATGGACATGCATCCCGCAGATCAGGGCCCGCCGGGCGGCGATGCCGACATCCGACAGGATGCCCTTGTAGCGTTCGCCGTCCGTGGCGGTCTGGCGCGACCAGCGCGCGAGGGGATGCGTGCCGCAGGCGAGGAGCGCCAGCCCATTCTCCGCGGCGATGCCGGCGAGCCGAGCCCGCTGGCCGCCGAGATTCGCCCGGGCGGCGCTCGCGTCGGTGAGCGGCGGGGTGCAGACCTCGACCTGTGCGGCGACCAATTCGCGTCCCGTCTCGGGGAGTTCCGCCTTCACCCGCGCGTGGAAGGCGGCGAGGTCGCCGCGCGGTGTCCCACGGGTCTCGGCATCGGCCAGGAAGTATTCCTCCTCGATGCCGAAGCGGTAGCTGTGGGCGCTCATCGTGGCCTCCGGAAACGCGACGCGTGCGCGGCCAACGCGCCGGCTCACGGGAAGGTGCCGTTCAAGCCGCGCGCAGCGGTCCGCCCACCAGCCAGGCGGGATCGAACCAGCGGTCGGCCTCGCCGTCGTAGGGCAGGCGGGTGATGTCCCAGTTCTGGATGTACTTGGCGTAGACGTTCCACACCGCGATCCCGCCGCCGACGAAGATCCGCCGGCCGGGATAGCGCTTGAGCACCGCCTCCGGATCCTCGTGGCTGCGGATCACGTCGATGGTGCGGTCCTTGAAGGCGAATTCGGGCACCGAGGCCACCGTCTTCGGCCCGGCGATCAGGACATGGCCCATGGTCAGCGCGAAGAAACGCGTCACGTCCTCCACGAACAGCGGATCGGTGTTGCCCTCCCAGGGCAGCTGGCCGTTGAGGCCGAGCTGGCCCCGCAGGCCGATCGCACAGATGCAGCGGACGTCGATCATGGAAAGCAACTCAGACAGGAAGATCAGGCCTGCCCCATCCACCCCCTCATCCTGAGGTGCCCGCGCGAGCGGGCCTCGAAGGCGGGGTCCAGGGATCGCGCGACCTGTGGAGCCCGCCTTCGAGGCCTCCGCTGCGCTCCGGGACCTCAGGATGAGGGAGGCGGTGGGGTGCGTGTTCGAATAACAGGGTACCGGCTCATTCAGGTGCGCGGAAACTCAGCACCCGGTCGGTGGGGAAATCGTAGAGCTTGCCGGTCTCGGCCCAGTCCGGCGCGGCGAGCCGCACGAAATGGGGGGCGAGGTCCTCGGGCGTCTTGAGGGTCTCGGGGTCCTCCCCGGGCATGGCCGAGCGGCGCATGCCGGTCCGCAAGGGTCCGGGATTGAGCAGCATGGCCCGGATCGCCGTGCTCTCGTTCTCGGCCGCGTAAGTCCGCACCAGGGCCTCCAGCGCCGCCTTCGACACCGAGTAGGGTCCCCAGTAGGGCCGGCACTTCGAGGCCGCCCCCGAGGAGACGAAGATCGCCCGCCCGGCATCCGACATGCGCAGCAGCGGGTCGAGGGAGCGGATCAAGCGCCAGTTGGCGGTGACGTTCACGTCCATCACCTGCCCCCAGATCTTCGGGGTGATGTGGCCGATGGGCATGAGCGCGCCGAGGATGCCGGCATTGGCGATCAGGATGTCGAGGCGCTTCCAGCGCTCGTTGATCGCCGCGCCGAGGCGGTCGATCGCGTCGTAATCGGCGAGGTCGAACGGCACGAGGGTGGCGCTGGAGCCGGCCGCCCGCACGGCGTCGTCCAGCTCTTCCAGGGCGCCGACGGTGCGCGCCACCGCAATCACGTGGGCGCCGGCGCCGGCGAGCGCCAGGGCGGCGGCGCGCCCGATGCCGCGGGACGCGCCGGTGACGACCGCGACGCGGCCTTCCAGGGGTTTCTGAGACTCAGCCATGGAGAGGACCTAGCGCATTTCCGCCCGCGGGGGATGCCCGTCCGCGCACGGAATCCGCAGATCCGTCAATCCGCCTCGGCCAGCATGGCGAAGCGCTTCGGGCCGGCGATGGAGAGGTCCGTGAGGCCGGTCGGGTAGTCGCCCGTGAAGCAATGGTCAGTGTATTGCGGGCAGGCGGCGTTCCGGGCCTCCTCGCCCATCGCCCGGTAGAGGCCGGGGATCGACAGGAAGGCGAGCGAATCCGCGCCGATATACTTGCGCATCGCCTCGAGATCGTGGGTCGCGGCGAGCAGCTTCTCCCGCTCGGGCGTGTCGATCCCGTAGAAATCCGGGTAGGTGATCGGCGGCGAGGCGATCCGGAAATGCACCTCGGCGGCCCCGGCCTCGCGCATCATCCGGACGATCTTCACCGAGGTCGTGCCGCGCACGAGGCTGTCGTCCACGAGGACGATGCTCTTGCCCTCGATCGCCGCGCGGTTGGCCGAGTGCTTCATCCGCACGCCGAGTTCGCGCACCGACTGGGTCGGCTGGATGAAGGTCCGCCCGACATAATGGTTGCGGATGATCCCCATCTCGAAGGGAATCCCGGTCTCCTGCGAGAAGCCCAAAGCCGCCGGGACGCCGGAATCCGGCACCGGCACGACGATGTCGGCCGTGACGGCGGCTTCGCGGGCCAGTTCCCGGCCGATCGCCTTGCGCACCCCGTAGACGCTCTTGCCGTTCACCACCGAGTCCGGCCGGGCGAAGTAGATGTATTCGAAGATGCAGGGCCGCATCGGCACGGCGTCGGCGAAGCGGATCGACTCGATCCCCTCCTCAGAGATCACCACGATCTCGCCGTTCTCGATGTCGCGGACGAACCGGGCGCCGATGATGTCCAATGCGCAGGTCTCGGAGGCCAGCATGTAGCGGCCGTCCAGCTCGCCCAGCACCAGCGGGCGGATGCCCAGCGGATCGCGGGCACCGATCAACTTCTTGTTGGTGAGCGCCACGATCGCGTAGGCGCCCTGGATCGCCTGCAGGGCGTCGATGAAGCGCTCGATGATCCGCGGCTTCCGGGAGCGGGCCGCGAGGTGGAGGATCACCTCGGTGTCGGAAGTCGACTGGGTGATCGCACCGTCGCGGACGAGGTCGCGTCGGATCGACAGGGCGTTGGTGAGATTGCCGTTATGGGCGACTGCCAGCCCGCCGCTGGCGAGCTCCGCAAAGAGCGGCTGGACGTTGCGCAGGATCGTCCCGCCGGTGGTCGAGTAGCGCACGTGCCCGATGGCGGCGCGGCCCTTCAGGCGGGCGATGGTGTCGCCGTCCGAGAAGGAATCACCCACGAGGCCGGGGCGCCGTTCGGAGTGGAACACCGAACCGTCGAAGGAGACGATGCCGGCCGCCTCCTGGCCGCGGTGCTGAAGGGCGTGCAGCCCCAGCGCGACGATGGCCGAGGCCTCCGGATGGCCGAAGATGCCGAAGACGCCGCACTCCTCCCGGAGCGTGTCGCCATCGAGATCGAAATTGAAAGCGTCGGTGGAGGCGGCGGCGTGTGACATGAGGCGGTCGATCACTCACAGATCCCGGCGGCGAAGGGCCGACGCGCCGGTCGTCGCGGAAGCAATCCGTGCACCACCGGAACCGCTATCTAGGCGTTCCGCACGACGAGTCCTACGGCGAATACCGCAGATCAGCGTCGCGTCGGGGTCGGCGCGGTCTCGGTCCGGCGCTGGGGCGCCGCGTCGGTCTCGGCCGGGGCGTCGGCCGCCTCATTGGGCGGCGTGGCGACCTTCGGCTTCTTGAACTGCTTGAGGAAGCCTTCCGGATTCTCGGGCAGCTGCGCCACGAGGGCGTCGCCGGACTTCTCCAGCATCGGGCGCGTGCGGGCCTGGGCGGCCCAGTCCGGCACCTTGCCCTGGACCAGCCAGGACAGGAACACCCAGCCGATCACGCAGATCAGGAAGCCGCGGGCCGCGCCGAACAGGAAGCCGAGGGAACGGTCGACGGCGCCGATCCGCGAATCGAGCACCACGTCGGAAATCTTGACCGTGATGATCGACACGATGATCAGGGTGCCGAGGAAGATCGCCGCGATCGAGGCGACCAGCGCGACGGTGTCGCTGTTCACGTGCTGCTTCACGGTCGGCAGCAGCATCGGATGGAGCGTCCAGGCGACCGCGGCGGCGGCAACCCAGGCGACGATCGCCAGCACCTCGCGGGTGACGCCGCGCACGGCCGCGAGCAGCGCGGAAACCGCGACGATGCCGAGCACGGCGAGATCCAGGACGGTAAACGGCATCGTTAAACTTTTTGGTACCCGCGGGGATGCCGTGTCCGACCTGCGGCTCCCCCGGACCGCGGTGGATTTATACCAAGCCGGATCTCGGCCGTCACCCTCGCGAGCCCGCCTGATCGCGCGCTGTGCCGTCCTTGCATCAGCCGCGCCGTTCACCAGGGCGCGAGCCGCCGCGCCGAGAGCCCGGCTCCACCCGGGCGCCGTACCGGTGCTATGGGTCCGGCCTGGGGTCCGGTCTGTGCTTCCGGAGCCCCGGTGGCGAATGGATGGAGGCGGTCTGCGTGGCCGAGGCCGGACCTGTGACGGAGATCGGCGCCCACGGCGCCCGGCTCACGATCGACCTCGGGGCGATCGTGGCCAACTGGCGGATCCTGGCGGCCCGCGGCGCGGGCGCCGACTGCGCCGCCGTGGTGAAGGCCGACGCCTACGGCTGCGGCATCGGTCGCGTCGGGCCGGCCCTGTGGGCCGCCGGCTGCCGGACCTTCTTCGTCGCCCATCTGTCGGAAGGGGTCGCGGCCCGTGCCGCCCTGCCCGAGGCGGCGATCTACATCCTGAACGGTCTGCCACCGGGCGCCGCGGAAGCCTTCGCGGCGCACGAGCTGCGCCCGGTGCTGGGCAGCATCGCGGAGTTGTCGGACTGGGCGGCGCTCTCGTCCGGCCGCCTATCGGCGGCACTCCACGTCGATACCGGCATGAACCGTCTGGGCCTGCCCGTGCCGGAGGCGCTCGATCTCGCGGGCGATGGGCGGATCACCGCGGCCGGGATCGACCTGCTCCTCAGCCACTTCGTCAGCGCCGAGAAGCCGGAGGATCCGGTCAACGCCCGGCAGATCGCCGATTTCGCCCGCGTCCGGGCGGCGTATCCGCAACTCCGGGCCTCGCTGGCGAACTCGTCGGGCGTCTTCCTCGACGGGGCCCGGCACGATCTCCTGCGGCCGGGCTACGCCCTGTTCGGCGGCAACCCGATTCCGGGGGGCGCCAACCCGATGCGCCCGGTGGTGCGGCTGGAGGCGCTGATCGCACAGGTACGCGACGTCGCAGTCGGAGCGACCGCGGGCTATAACGGCCGCTGGACCGCGCCCCGGCCGAGCCGGCTCGCGACGCTCTCCCTCGGCTACGCCGACGGGTTCCCGCGGGCGATCAGCGGGCGCGGGCAGGCGCTGGTCGGCGGCGTGCCCTGCCCGATCCTCGGCCTCGTCTCGATGGATCTCATCATCCTCGACGTCACTGCGGCGCCCGCCGCGACGCGCGGCGCAACCGCGGTGCTGATCGGAGACGGCCTCGACATCGACGCGGTCGGGCGCTCTGCCGGCACGATCGGCTACGAGATCCTGACCGGGCTGGGTTCTCGTTATGTTCGAGATTATGTAGGCTGACGCACCTCCCCGCTGATCCGCCGGACCGACGGCGCCCCGGATTCGAATGGCCAAGATCCATCAGACCTTCGTCTGCCAGTCCTGCGGGGCGGTCTACAACCGCTGGCGCGGGCGCTGCGAGGCCTGCAACGGCTGGAACACGATCGTCGAGGAGGCGCCTTCGGCTCCCGGGCAGTCCGGACCGGCGGCGACAAGGCCGTCGCGCAACCGCGGCCGGGTCTTCCCGCTGGAGGGGCTGACCGGCGAGGCCAAGGAGGCGCCGCGCATCCCCTCGGGGATCGGCGAGCTCGACCGGGTCACCGGTGGCGGCTTCGTGCGCGGCTCGGTGATCCTGCTCGGCGGCGATCCCGGCATCGGCAAGTCGACCCTGCTGATGCAGGCCTCCGCCGCCATGGCGGGGACGGGCGAGCGGGTCGCCTACATCTCGGGCGAGGAGGCGGTGGGACAGGTGCGCCTGCGGGCGGAGCGGCTGGGGCTCAGCGCGCTCCCCGTGCAGCTCGCCGCCGAGACCAATGTCGAGGACATCGTCGAGACCCTGAGCCAGGGCCGGCCGCCGGCCCTGGCGATCATCGACTCGATCCAGACCATGTGGACCGAGACGGTGGAATCGGCCCCCGGCACGGTGACCCAGGTGCGCTCCTCGGCCCAGGCGCTGATCCGCTTCGCCAAGACCACCGGCACGGCGGTGATTCTCGTGGGCCACGTCACCAAGGACGGGCAGATCGCCGGCCCCCGGGTGGTGGAGCACATGGTCGACGCAGTCGCCTCCTTCGAGGGCGACCAGGGCCACCATTTCCGCATCCTGCGCGCCGTGAAGAACCGGTTCGGGCCCACCGACGAGATCGGCGTGTTCGAGATGACCGATGCGGGCCTCAGCGAGGTGCCGAACCCGTCCGCCCTGTTCCTCGCGGGCCGCGACCATCAGGCGGCCGGCACCGCGGTCTTCGCCGGGATGGAAGGCACCCGGCCGCTGCTGGTGGAGATCCAGGCGCTGGTGGCACCATCGTCACTCGGCATGCCCCGGCGCGCCGTGGTCGGCTGGGATCCGAACCGGCTGTCGATGGTGCTCGCAGTGCTGGAGGCCCATGGCGGCATCCGGCTCGGGAGCCACGACGTCTACCTGAACGTGGCGGGGGGCCTGCGCATCACCGAGCCGGCGGCGGATCTGGCGGTGGCGGCCGCCCTGGTCTCCTCCCTGTCGGGGGCGGTGCTGCCGCCGGAGACCGTGTATTTCGGCGAGATCGGCCTGTCGGGGGCGATCCGGCCGGTGGCCCAGGCCGGATCCCGGCTCAAGGAGGCCCAGAAGCTCGGCTTCGCCAAGGCCTTGATCCCGCAGGGCCGGGGCGAGGGCGAGAAGGCGCTGTCGGTGGAGACGCTGCGCCACATCGCCGATCTGGTGGCGGGGATCAGCGCGGGCGCGCCGCGGAAGGGCTCCGGGCAGCGCGGGCGGCAACAGGCGCGCTACGCCGACGAGGAAATGTGAGGTCGTCGAACGACGGCCTGCGCCGGCAGGCTCCACACCGTTCGAGGGACGAGCGTGGGTTCCCTGTCCCACACGGGAGAGGGCGCGCGTGGTGCCGGGGCTGGTCTGTCAGCCGCCCGTCACGCTCATGTGCCGCGGCACGGCGGCCGGGCGCTGGCGCTCGATGACGAAGTCGTGGCCCTTGGGCTTGCGGGTGATCGCCTCGACCACGGCCGCGGCCAGCACCGCGTCGTCCTGGGAGGCGCGCAGCACCGCCCGCAGATCGGCCGAATCCTCCTGACCGAGGCACATGTAGAGCTGGCCGGTGCAGGTCAGGCGCACCCGGTTGCAGCTCTCGCAGAAATTATGGGTCAGCGGCGTGATGAAGCCCAGCTTCCCGCCGGTCTCCTCGACGCGCACGTAACGCGCCGGGCCGCCGGTGCGGTCGGGCAGCGGCGTGAGGGTGTAGCGGGTCTCCAGGCGCTGCCGGGCCACCGACAGGGGGAGGAACTGGTCGGTCCGGTCCGCCTCGATCTCGCCGAGCGGCATGACCTCGATCAGCGTCATGTCCATGCCGAGGCCGTGCGCCCAGGCGATCATGTCGGGGATCTCGTCGGCGTTGACGTCGCGCAGCGCCACCGCGTTGATCTTGACCTTCATCCCGGCGGCCCGCGCCGCCGCGATGCCGTCGAGCACCACCGCGAGATCGCCCCGGCGGGTGATCTCCCGGAACTTGTCGGGGTCGAGGGTGTCCAGCGAGACGTTGATCCGGCGCACGCCGAGGCTCGCCAGCTCGTCCGCGTAGCGCGTGAGCTGCGTGCCGTTGGTGGTCAGCGTCAGCTCCTCCAGCGCGCCGGAATCGAGGTGGCGCGAGAGGCGGCGGAACAGGTGCATGATGTCGCGCCGCACCAGCGGCTCGCCGCCGGTGATCCGGAGCTTGCGGACGCCCCGGGCGATGAACACGCCGCAGAGCCGGTCCAGCTCCTCCAGGGTCAGCAGATCGCGCTTGGGCAGGAACTGCATGTGCTCGGACATGCAGTAGGCGCAGCGCAGATCGCAGCGATCCGTCACCGAGATGCGCAGATACGAGATCGCCCGCTGGAACGGGTCGATCAGCGGGGCGGGCCCGGCGGGCACGCCGACCGCGGACGTCTGCGGCGTCAGGGAGCTGTCATCGAGCATCGTCCGGCATATGATGTCCCGGACGGTCGCGGGCAAGCAGGTCCCGCGCCGCAGCCCCAGATTGCGTGAGGAGTGTGACCCGTGAGCGAGGATCTGTGGCCGACCGAGATCCGCCTGTCGGCCGATCGGCGGGTGCTCAACGTCGCCTTCGAGGACGGGGCGCGCTTCGCCCTGCCGGCCGAGTACCTGCGCGTGTCGAGCCCCTCGGCCGAGGTGCAGGGCCACTCGCCGCTGGAGCGCAAGGTGATCGGCGGCAAGCGGTCCGTGGCGATCCTGGCGGTGGAGCCGATCGGCAACTACGCGGTCAAGCTCGGCTTCGACGACATGCACGACACCGGCATCTACGGCTGGGGCTACCTTCACACCCTCGGCCGCGAGTACGAGACGCGCTGGACAACCTATCTCGGCGAACTCGCCGAGCGCGGCCTCGACCGCGACACGGCGCGGCAGGCTTCGGTCAAGTCCGGCGGGGGCTGCGGCTCGGGTTCGTGCGGGTGCCATTGAGGGCCGCGGCGGACGCTTCCCGCCGCACCGGTTCCGGCGCGGCTCGGCGGCTGAAGCCGCGCCACCCTGGGGGCGTCGCGCCGCGTTCGCGAGGACGGCGTGGGTCACTGCGCCGCCCGGTAGGCCGAAGCCTTGCATCGTCATGACGGCACACCGACCGACCGCTTCCCTTGGAGCCGCCATGGCCTTCGCCTGCACCATCCCCGCCGTCCCGACCGTCCAGCAGGACGACGCCACCGTGCGCATCACCCGCTGGGACTTCCCGCCGGGCGCCGTGACCGGCTGGCACGAGCACGGCTGGCCCTACTTCGTGGTGATGCTGATGGATGGGATCCTGCGCGTCCACGACGGCACGGCGGTCAGCGAGACGGCGCTCGCGGCCGGCCAATCCTACATGCGCCCGGCCGGCATCCGGCACGACGTGATGAACGGCTCGGACCACCCGATCGCCTTCGTGGAGATCGAGGTGAAGCGCCCGGACGCGCTGGTGACCCTGCCGGGCGCCTGAACGCGAAAGGGCCGACCTGTGACGGCCGGCCCCTCCCAAAGGTCCGAACGCCTCAGCGCTGGACGATGACCTTCGTGCCGACCTTGGCGCGGGTGTAGAGGTCCGTCACGTCGTCGTTGGTCATGCGGATGCAGCCCGACGAGACGGCGGTGCCGATGGTCTCCGGCTCATTGGAGCCGTGGATCCGGTAGATCGAGCCGCCGAGATACATGGCGCGGGCGCCCAGCGGGTTCTCGAGGCCGCCCTTCATGTAGCGCGGCAGGTCGGGCCGGCGCTTCAGCATGGTCGACGGCGGGCGCCAATCCGGCCACTCGCGCTTCATCGTGATGGTCTGCACGCCACCCCAGGTGAAGCCCGGCCGGCCGACGCCGACGCCGTAACGCAGGGCCTGACCGCCGCCCAGCACGTAGTAGAGCCGGCGCTCGGCAGTGGAGACGACGATCGTGCCGGCGCCGTAGGGGCCGTTATAGGCCACCGTCTCGCGCGGGATCGCCGACATCTGCGGGACCGCGGCGTCGGCGTTCAGCGGGTCGGCGGGGTTGAGCGAGGCGTTTGCCACCGCCACCGCAACCGTCTCGACGGCCTGCGGGCGCACGCGCACGGTGAGTGCGTCGTTCAGGGGCTGGCGGGTCAGCGGGTCGATCTCGTAGGCCAGAACCGGCGCGGCGGAGGCGGCCACGCCGAAAAGCCCGATCAGGGCGGGGAGAAAACGACGCATCAAAGCCTCTCGGGGCAGGCGCGGACTATGGCGGGAACGCGGCGAATACCGGGGCACGATGCCGTGCCGATCCTCGCCAAGGGGTAAACGCTCGCGCCTCGAATCCAAGCCTGAAACCGCCCCGCCCGGGCGGTTCCGCCCGCCCGTGACTCGATGGCAACACTGTGGCAGCTTGGCCGTAGCCCCGGGATGAATGCCGACGGTCCCGGCGTCCGGTGCCTTCGCCCCGCCGGCGAAGGCCTGCTCGCATCCCGCCTCCGGTCGATGGCGCCGGCACCACCGTCGTTGCGCGCCGAGAGAAGCAATCTCGTGCGCGTGGCAGGTCCTGCTGTCCCACGCTCCTGGGGCGCTTCGCTGCGCGCGACGACGGCGAGGGCCGGCTCGAACGACGGCCCGCGACCGGCGCCCGGATCAGGCCTCGTCGGCGGCGAGCCAGATAGCCGGCTCGCGGGGGACCGTCCGGAGCGGAGCCGGTGCGGAGGGCAGGCCGCGGAGCTGGGCGAGTTCGGCGAGTTCCGGCGCCTGCGCGGTGTCGTCGGCGTTCAGGAACAGGCCGCGCGCCCGGGCGGCGCGGCCGAGATCGGCCCGGCTCGTCCAGACGCTCTGGGCCGGGCTCGTGAGGAGCGCCAGGGCCAGCGGCGCCATCCAGAGGGCGAGCCACGCGTTCCCGACGAGGAGCAGCGCGAAGACCATCAGCCCGCCGACCACCACGGCGTCCGCCTGGAGCCGGAAGGCCTCCGCCCAGGACAGTTGCCGATCGTCGCGATCCTGCGTCTCCCAGCGCACCACCCGGCCGAAGAAGGTCGAGACCACGGCCCCGGCGGTGAACAGGGTCAGGACCGGCCACAGGAACACCCACGCCGCCTGCTCCAGGGCGGCGCTCGCGAGCAGCGCCCGGGTGCCGCCGAAGGCCGCCCGGCGCTCCGGCGATGCCAGGACATGGACGAGGCTGAGGAGCTTCGGCAGGGCCAGGATTGCGAGGCTGAGGGCGGCCAGAGCGTGGGCGGCCGCGCCCTGCCCGGTCAGCCCGTAGGCCAGGAGGCCGAGATCGCCGGTCCGGGCGGCCTGCCACGCGGCGAGGCCGAGGAAGGCGATCCAGAGCGGCAGCATCCCGTAGGAGAGGATCCCGACCAGGAGATGCCAGCGGCTCGCCGCGTGCAGGCCCGCCCAGGGCAGTACGCGCAGGTGCTGGAGATTGCCCTGGCACCAGCGGCGCTCGCGGCCGAGCAGGTCGATGAGGTTGGTGGGCATCTCCTCCCAGGTGCCGCCCATCTCGGGCAGGAGCCGCACCTCCCAACCGGCGCGGACCATCAGCGCGCCCTCGACGATGTCGTGGCACAGGATCTCGCCGCCCAGCGGCTCCCGGCCCGGGAGCTTCGGGAGCTGCGCATTCTCCGCGAAGGCCTCGATCCGCAGGATCGCGTTGTGGCCCCAGTAGCTGCCCTCCGGCCCCTGCCAGGTCTCCAGGCAGCGCAAGGCCAGCGGCGCGTAGAGGCGGACGGCGAATTGCTGGATGCGGGCGAAGAGCGTGTCGCGACCGGCCGCGTAGGAGACGGTCTGGATCAGGCCGGTGCGGGGGCTCGCCTGCATCAGCCCGACGAGCCGGGTCATGGCCGCGCCGGTCATCAGGCTGTCGGCATCCAGCACGATCATGAAGGCGTATTCGGCACCGTAGCTGCGGCAGAACTCGCCGATGTTGCCGGCCTTGCGGCCGACATTCTCCGTCCGGCGCCGGTAGCGGATCCGCGGCAGGGCCGGATCCTGCGCCGCCCAGGCCTGGATGCGCGCGAATTCGTGCTCCTCCACGGCGGCGATCGCCCCGTCCCGCGTGTCGGAGAGGACGAAGATGTCGATGCCCTGCGCGTCGGTACGGGCCAGCGAGCGGGCCATCACCCGCAGGCGGGCGAACACCGCGACCGCGTCCTCGGCGTGGATCGCCACCACGGCGGCGGTGCGTCCGGTCCCAGCCGGCCCGGCACCCGCCGCTTCCGAGCGGCGCTCCAGCGCGGATTTCGCCCGGTCGCCCAGGAGGGAAGCGACGAACCCGTAGACGTACTGGCAGGCGACGAAGGCCTGCCAGCCCATCACGAGGCCGAACAGAACCAACACCGCCCAGGCAAGCGGGCTGACGCCCGCCGGATAGGCGAGCGCGGCGAGCCACACGAGACCGCCGGCGGTGCCGAGGCTCGGGACGGCCAGGGCCAGGCGCCGGGCGCGCAGGGCGCCGCGGCGCGCGCCGGTCCAGACCTCGCGACAGGATGCGGCGTCCGAGGGATCGGGTATGGCGGGATCCGCGTTCCGGTGCGACCGCTCGGCGGAGGAGGTGACGCGTGAGGACATGGCGCGAGGAACTCGACCGTGGAAGGCTGCCGGCCGCCCGGCCGTCGGAGGCCGGGAACCGATGACCGTGGATACCGATGTGCGGGGTGAGGACACGGAGCCGACCCGGCAGCGCAGACCGCCGGAAGCCGAACGGATCAATCCCCCCTCCCGACGCCGCGTTCTTCGAACAGCTCTGGCCGCGGCTGCCGGCACGGTTCTACCTAGCGCGGCTGATCTGAATGGGTCCAGAACGTGGGCCGGGCCGGCGCTTCCGCCGCAGGGGGGCGCGATGACCTTCGAAACCCTGTCGGCGGAGGCGGCACGCCTCGCCGCGGCCCCCTATGCCGCCCCGCCCGAGGATCTTCCGCCGGCGCTCGCCGCCCTCGACTACGACGGCTACCGCGCCATCACCTTCCGTCCGGCCGAGAGCCTGCACCTCGGCGACCATTTCAGCGCCCAGCTGTTCCACCGCGGCTTCCTGCAGCGCAAGCGCGTGGCGCTCTACCTCCAGCCGCGGCGCGGGCCGGCGCGCCCGATCCCCTACGAGACCCGCCTGTTCGATCTTGGCCGGCGGCTCGCCGGCCAGAGCTTCGCGCCGGATCTCGGCTTCGCGGGCTTCCGCCTGCACTACGCCTTCCCGGACATGCCGGCGTGGCGACCGAAGGGCTTCCAGGAGGAGTTTCTCGTCTTCCTGGGGGCCTCCTATTTCCGCCTGCGCGCGGCCCATCAGGAATACGGGCTCTCGGCCCGGGGGCTCGCCATCGGCACGGGCGCGCCGGAGGGCGAGGAATTTCCCGACTTCGTCGCCCACTGGATCTGCGAACCGGAGCCGGAAGCCCGCACCCTGACGGTGCTCTCGCTGCTCGACAGCCCGAGCGTGGCCGGCGCCTTCCGGTTCGCCATCAGCCCCGGAGACCCGGCGCGGATCGCCGTCACCGCGGCGCTCCATCCACGCCGGTCGATCGCGAAGCTCGGGCTGGCCCCCCTCACCAGCATGTTCCTGTACGGGCAGAACGGGCCCGGGGCGCGGGGGGCCAAGCCGTTCGACGACTTCCGGCCGCAGGTCCACGATTCCGACGGCCTCTGCGTCGCGGCCGGGGCCGATTCGGCGCGGGTCGACCGGATCTGGCGGCCCCTGGTCAACGGGCGCAAGCAGCCGCAGATCTCCGCCTTCGCGGCCCGGCCGCTCGCCGGCTTCGGGCTGCTGCAGCGGGAGCGGACCTTCGCGGCCTATCTCGACGTCGAGGCGCGGCACGAGGCGCGGCCGGGCCTGTGGGTGGCCCCGGATCCCGCCGGGGGCGCCTTCGCGAACGGCGCCGTGCAGCTCTTCGAGATCCCGTCGGGCGAAGAGTACATGGACAACATCGTGGCGGCCTTCGTGCCCGCGGCGCCGGCGCAGCCCGGCGCGCCGCTGCATCTCGCCTACGGCCTGACCACGGTGGGGGCGGAGCCCGTGCCGGCGATCCCGGACGCCGCCCTCGCCCGGGTGACCTCGACGCGATTCGGGTCCGCGGAACGCCTGCGCCCCATCACCCCGCCGAGCCCGCAGCGGCGGCTCTGCGTGATCGATTTCGAGGGTCCGGGCCTGCCGAAATCTGCCGACGAGGCGGTCACCGCCGAGGTCTCGGCCAGTGCCGGCACGATGCACGAGCCGGTGGCCAACTTCGTGCCGCAGACCGGCGGCTGGCGGATCTATGTCGAGTGGCGCCCGCCGGAACCGATGCCGGCGGGCGACGTCGTGCTGCGCGCCCGGCTGGTCCGCGGGACGACGCCCCTCAGCGAGACCTGGGACGCCGCCCTGTAACCCCGTGATCGCGCGCGACGCGAAGCGACCCGGGGCAGCGCGACGTCGGGTCTCGCCGCTCCGACCGGGGCGCGGCGCGACGGTTCGGGCCGCGAACGCTCAGGCGGTCCGGCGCTCCTGCTCCAGGCGGCGGGCCAGGCGGGTGGCGCCGTAGACCTCGCTCAGGCGGCGACGGGCGGCGGAGACCGGCGGGGCCTGCCGCTCGACATGGGCGGCGGCGATGACGCGCAGGGCGGCGGCGACCGAACGCTCCAGGCGACGCTCGGCCTGAGCGGCCGCGTCGTGATGATTGTCCAGCATTGATGATCCCTCGTGCTGCGCCGTATCCGCCCTCTCGCGGGGCGGTATCCGACGGCGCAGACAGATTTCACATCTGGCTTGACCGTATCAAGGCAGCTTGGCCGTAAGCCGAAGACCGTCGTTACCGCAGTTCCTCGTGCCAGGTCCGGCCGTCGCGCTCGATCAGCGCGATGGCGGCGGTCGGCCCCCAGCTCCCAGCCGGGTAGGGCCGCGGCGCCTCGGGCCGGTCGGCCCAGGCCTTGAGCACGCCGTCCGCCCAGGCCCAGGCGGCCTCGACCTCGTCGCGGCGCATGAACAGGGTGGCGTTGCCGCGGACCACGTCCATCAGCAGGCGCTCGTAGGCGTCGGGATAGCGCTGCTTGAAGGTCTCCTCGAAGGAGATGTCGAGATCGGTGGGACGCAGGCGCAGGCCGCCGGGGCCCGGATCCTTGGTCATCACCTCGAGCTTCATGCCCTCCTGCGGCTGCAGGCGGATCACGAGGCGGTTCGGCTCGCGGCCGAACGCCTCCTCGGGGAAGATCGAGAACGGCGAGGCGCGGAATTGCACCACGATCTCCGAGAGCTTCCGGGGCAGGCGCTTGCCGGTGCGCAGGTAGAACGGCACGCCGGCCCAGCGGCCGGACTGGATCTCGACCTTCATGGCGACGAAGGTCTCGGTCCGGCTCTCGTGGCCGAGCTCGGAGAGGTAGCCCTCG
The DNA here is from genome assembly GCF_040545035.1 of Methylobacterium sp. 1973. Taxonomy (NCBI): domain Bacteria; kingdom Pseudomonadati; phylum Pseudomonadota; class Alphaproteobacteria; order Hyphomicrobiales; family Methylobacteriaceae; genus Methylobacterium; species Methylobacterium sp. 1973. Next base: position 95,518 of record NZ_JBEPLA010000013.1, on the reverse strand, counting down.
ACAGGCTTGCCGTCGACGGCGCCCGCCACGTACTGGCCGCGCACCGTCACGCTCTGGATATCGTGCGTGGTGATCGGCTTGAGGGCGCGGAGCACCTTCAATTTCTCGTCGCGGACCGAGTTCGCCTCGAGGTTGAGCGGGCTCTCCATGGCGGTGAGGCACAGGAGCTGCAGGATGTGGTTCTGCAGCATGTCGCGCATCGCGCCCGACGTGTCGTAGTAGCCGGCCCGGCCCTCGACCCCCACCGTCTCGGCGACCGTGATCTGGACGTGGTCGATCACGTCCGAGGTCCAAAGCCGCTCGAAGATCGTGTTGGCGAAGCGGAGCGAGAGCAGGTTCTGGACCGTCTCCTTGCCGAGATAGTGGTCGATCCGGAAAATCTGCGATTCGGGGAAGACCTCGCCGACCGCGTCGTTGATCGCCCGGGCCGATTTCAGATCCTTGCCGATCGGCTTCTCCAGCACGACGCGGGACTTCTCGCCGACGAGCCCGTGGGCGGCGAGGTTGCGGCAGATCGAGCCGTAGAGGTCGGGCGAGGTGGCGAGGTAGTAGGGCCGGACCTGGTCGGGCCGCTCGTCGAGCTTGGCCACGAGGTCCGTCCAGCCGCGGTCGCCGGCGCCGTCGACCGCGACGTAGTCGACGTGGTCGAGGAAGCGATGGAGCATGTCTTCCGACAGGTCGGCGGCGGGGACGAAACGCTTCAGGGCGTCGCGGGCATGCTCGCGGAAGGCGTCGAGGGACAATTCCGAGCGCGAGGCACCGATGATCCGGCTCGTCTCCGGGATCTGCCCGTCCCGGAAGCGGTAGAACAGGGCCGGCAGAAGCTTTCGCGCGGTCAGATCGCCGGTCGCGCCGAACACGACGCAGTCGAAGGAGGCGACGGGAATGATCGTGGCCAAGTGCGGCTCCCGGTTGTCGTGCGCTGGTCTCGTGCGGCGGCTGCGTCGCACTGACCTAGCCCGTGTGCAAGGGCTTCGCCAGACTCGGGGCGCGGACCAGCGCTGCCCGGGCCGGGGCGCGGCCGCGACAGCTTTGGGCAACCCGATGACGTCACGCTCCGTCTTTGCGAGCACGGCGAAGCAACCCAGGGCCGCGCGCCGACGCCGAAAGGCAGCACGATGCGTGAGCCGGCCGTCTACATCATGGCGAGCCGCCGCAACGGGACGCTCTACACCGGCGTGACATCCAACCTCGCCCGGCGGGGTCTACGAGCATTGCGAGGCGCTGCTCCAGGGCTTCACCAGCCGCTACGATTGCAAGCGCCTCGTCTGGTATGAGCGCTATCCCACGATGAATGAGGCCATCACGCGCGAGAAGCAGATCAAGGCGGGCTCACGGAAGAAAAAGCTCGCGCTGATCGAGGCGATGAATCCGGATTGGAACGACCTGTATCCAGATCTCGCGTGAACAGGTCCGGCGTCGCGGCTCCCTGGATTGCTTCGCTGCGCTCGCAAGGACGGTGAACGCGGCAACCCGCGCGCAGTCACGCGACCCGTCTCGCTCCTCCGTCATCACGAGCGGAGCGAAGTGACCCAGGGCCGCGCGAGGCCGTATGGGTCACCCCTCCATGTACCGCTTGAAGCCTTCGGAAAAATCCGGGTGCCAGCGCGACAGGGCGGGCCGGTTCTCGATGATGTCGCCCGCCGCCCAGGCGATCCGCTTCGCGTCCTGCGCCCGGGTGGTCTCGTTGTCGGGGCAGAGGATGTAGAAGTCGCCGGCGGCGAGCCGCTCCAGCATGAAGGCCACGGTCTCGTCGGGCGTCCAGGCTCCCGCGGGCTTCTCGGCGACGCCCCGGGCCTTGGTGAGGCCCGTATAGACGAAGCCCGGGATCAGCAGGTGGGCGGTGGTCCGGCATCCTTCGCGGTTGCGCAGCTCGTGGGCGAGCGCCTCGGTGACCGCCTTCACCCCCGCCTTCGAGACGTTGTAGGGCGCGTTGCCCGGCGGCGTGGTGATGCCCTGCTTCGAGCCGGTGACGATGATCGCCCCAGGCTTGCCGCCCGCGATCATGCCGGGCGCGAAGGCGTGGATGCCGTTGACCACGCCGCCGAGATTGGTGCCCAGGATCCGCGTCCAGGTGTCGGCGTCGGAGAACAGTTTCCCACCGGCCTCGATGCCGGCATTCAGCATCACCAGGGCCGGCGGCCCGGCCTTGGCGACGGCAGCCGCCAGGGCTTCCACCGCCCCGCGATCCGACACGTCGGTGGGTATGGCCCGGACCTCGACGGCGGCGAGTTCGGCCACGGCGGCGCGGGCCGCGTCCAGGGCCGGCCCCGGCAGGTCGGCGAGCCAGACGTTCATGCCGGCCCGCGCGAAGGCCTGCGCGGCGGCGAGCCCGATGCCACTCGCAGCGCCGGTGACGACCGCGCTGCGGCCGGGGCTGATCGCGGGGTTCTGGCTCATGACGGATCCTCGGAGGCGTGGCGCCCTTCAGATGGGGCGAGCCGGACGGAAGGCGAGTTCGAGCCGGATCCCGCGACCCGGCAGAACCCGCGGATCGCCGCGGCGGCGGCTTCTGCTAGGATGACCGGACACCCTTCGGAACGAAGCACCCGGATGCCCCCTCCCCCGAGCCGCCGGTCGATCCTCGCCGGTGCGGCCTCCCTCGGCCTCGCCCATGCGGCGCGTGCGGCCGGCCCGGCGGGGTTCGGTCCCCTCGGCCGTCCGTCCTGGTCGGGCGACAGCCTCCAGGCCGCGGCGGCCGCCAAGGGTCTGCTCTACGGCTGCGAGGTCCCGTTCCACCGCTTCGATTCGACGCCCGCCTACCGGCAGGCGGTGGCGCGGGAATGCGGCATCCTCGTCTGCGGCACCGAGATGAAGATGGAGGAGGTCCTGCCCGCGCCCGGCAAGACCGACTTCGCCCGCGGCGACGCGATCCTGCGCTTCGCGCGGGGAAACGGCCAGCGCATGCGCGGCCACACCCTCGTCTGGCACGCGGCGCTGCCGCCCTGGGTCGGCCCGCTGCTCGGCCGGGCGAGCGCCGTCCAGGCCGAGGATTTCATGCGGCGCTGGATCGAGACGGTGGCCGGCCACTACCGGGGCCAGATCGTCGCCTGGGACGTGGTCAACGAGATCTTCGGCAACGAGGCCGATCCCGACCGCGGCGGGGGCCTGCGCGACTCGCCCTGGCTCGCCGCGATCGGCCCCGGCTACGTCGATCTCGCGTTCCGGATCCTGCACGAGACCGACCCGGCGGCCGCCGGCACCTGGAACGAGGACGCGGTGGAGCAGGGCGTGCCCTGGATGGAGGCCAAGCGCACCAAGGTCCTGCGCCGCCTGGAGGCGATGCGGTCCCGCGGCGTGCCGATCCGGCGCTTCGGGCTTCAATCGCACCTCACCAGCACGATCCCGATCGACCAGGGCCAGCTGCGGCGCTTCCTCCGGGAGATCGGCCAGATGGGGCTCGGCATCGCGATCACCGAACTCGACATCGACGACCGCGCCTTCCCGTCCGACGTGGCGACCCGCGACCGGAAGGTGGCCGATTACGCCCGGCGCTACCTCGACGTGGTGCTGGACGAGCCCGCCTGCCTCGACGTCCTGACCTGGGACATCTACGACCCCGACACGTGGCTGAACGACCATCCCTACCGCAAGCGGCCCGACGGCCTGCCGCAGCGGGCCCTCCCCCTCGACGCGCAGTTCCGGCGCAAGCCCCTGTGGCACGCCATGAAGGCGGCCTTCGAGGCCGCGCCGGATCACAAAACCGCCCGCGAGACGCTCAGGCGGGCGTGACGCCGGCCCGGCGTCCGTCCTCGGCCAGGCTCGGCTCCGGCGGCCGGTCCGCGAGGAGCCGGCGGCGAAGGCGCGCGCAGGGGCGCTCGACGACCGCGTACATCCCCCAGCACCACAGCAGCGTCACCGGGAAGGCCGCCAGCATCAGCCCGACGCCGTGCAGCCCGGGCCTCACGTGCAGCACCAGCGCCACCACGGTCATGTGTGCGAGGTAGAAGCTGTAGGACCACAGCCCGAGCTGGCGCATCGGCCGGCTGGCGAGCAGCCGGACCATAGGCCCCTCGCCGTGCAGCAGGTACGCGAAGGGCACGAACAGGGCGGCGCTCTGGAGCGTGTAGCGCAGGCTCTCCCGGAAGGCGGGCTCGCGGACCGCCAGGGTTCCGAGGATCACCGCGAGGCTGGCCGCGACGTGCCAGGCCGTGGGGCGCCACGCCCGGTCGGCCGGGACCACCGGGTTGTTCCACAACCCGAGGCAGCAGCCGAACAGGATCGCGTCGATCCGCGTGTGGGTCCAGCTGTAGTTCAGGCTGTAATCCGGCAGCCGCCAGACGTTCTCGCACCGGATCGCCAGCACCACCGCGCAGAGCCCCAGGCAGGCCAGAGCCGCACGGCGCGGCCGGAGGCGCCCGAGCCAGAGCACGAAGGCCAGCGGGAAGACGAGGTAGAAGTGCTCCTCGATGGCGAGGCTCCACAGCGGCACCGGCAGCACCGCCTCGGTGCCGAACAGGCCGGGATAGTTGGTCAGGAACGTCGCCTGTCCGAGGATCGCCGCCGGTTCGACGTGCATCCAGTCCAGCCATCCCGCCCCGTAGAGGGCGCCGGAGGCGAGCAGGGTCAGGTACATCGGGGGCAGGATGCGCAGGCTGCGCCGGAGGTAGAAGGCCGGGAGCGACACCGCGCCCGTCTGCGCCCGCTCGATCCGCAGGAGCGTGGTGATCAGGTAGCCGCTGAGGAAGAAGAAGACGGTGACGCCGAAGCCGCCCGGCACCACGTGGCTGTAGCCGCAATGGGCCGCGAACACGATCAGGATGGCGAGTGCCCGCACCCCGTCGAGCTGAGGCAGGTAGGGCATCGTCTTCGGGACCAGAAACCCGGAATCCGGCATGGCGGAGGTCGATCTCCTGTCGCGTCGGGGGCCCAGCATAAGCGCCCTTTCCGTGCGGACGGACATCCGCACGGCACGCTGAGCGGCTGGACCAGTGTCCGGATGGTGAATCCGGGGACTCAAGGCCCCGGCAACACCGGAGGAGATTGGTAACCACGGCCGTCCATGATCCTGCCCGACCGCCCTGTCTCGGGCGCCGTCGGGAGTGTTGCGTATGGTCCCGGTCCCGCCCCGCCGTCACGCCCGCCCGCACGCCGCCCTGGGCGCGGGCCTGTCGCTGCTGGCGCTCCTCGGCGCACCAGCCGTGGCCCTGGCGCAGGGCGCCGGCGCGGTGCAGGGCAGCCCGGTGCCGCCGCTCGCCGTGCCGGTCGCGGTGCCGCCCGCCGCCACAGGGGAGGCCGCGAAGGGCCAGGAGCCCCGGATGCCGGAGGCGAAGGGTGAGGCGAAGGGCACGGCCGGCAAGGCGGCGGATGCCAAGCGCCCTGAAACCAAACCGGCCGAGGCCGCGCCGGAGCCTGTCCCGGCGCAGGGGAAGGCGCAGGATGCCAAGGCCCAGGATGCCAAATCCCCGGACAACAAGGCTCAAGACACCAAGTCGTCGGACATCAAAACCCAGCAGGCCAAGCCTCAGGAGGCGGCCAAGAAATCCCGCGAGCCGGCCCCGCTGGTCTACGCCAAGGTCTCCACCGACCCGAACCCGACGCTGACCCCCCGGACGTTCCTCGACACCCTCCGGGCGGCCGAGCGCTACGCGGCCTTCGCGGAGGCCGGCGGCTGGGAGCGGCTGCCCGAGGACCTCGCGCGCCTCAAGCCCGGCGAACGCAATCCGGCGATCCCCGCCCTGCGCCACCATCTGACGCTGACCGGCGACCTGCCGGCGGATGCCCCGCCGAACGACCGCCTCGACCCGCCCCTGGTGGCGGCGATCGCGGCGTTCCAGGCGCGCCACGGCCTCCCCGACAGCGGCATACTTGGCCGGCTCACCATCAATGCGCTCAACGTGCCCGCTGCGGTGCGCCAGCGCCAGCTCGCCGCCTCCGCGGCCCGGCTGATGGGCTCGAAATTCCCGTTCGGCGATCGCTACGTCGTGGTCAACATCCCGTCCGCCGCCGTGGAGGCGGTGGAGAACGGCGCCGTTGCGCGCCGCTACGTCGCGGTGGTCGGCTCCCCCGACAAGGCGACGCCGCCGGTCGAGACGCGGATCACCGACATCAACTTCAACCCGACCTGGACCGTCCCGGCCTCGGTGGTGAAGAACGAGATCATCCCGCAGATGCGCAAGAATCCGGGCTATCTCGCCAAGAACCACATCCGGATCCTCGGCCCTTCAGGCGAGGTCGATCCGACCCGGATCGACTGGGCCGGCGAGAAGGCGGTCAATTACACGTTGCGGCAGGATTCCGGCTTCGACAATTCGCTGGGTCAGGTGCGGATCGACATGCCGAACCGCTTTGCCGTCTACATGCACGATACGCCGGCAAAATCGCTCTTCGCCGCCAGCGTGCGGTTCCACAGCCACGGCTGCGTCCGGGTGGGCCAGGTGAAGGAGCTCGTCGGCTGGCTGCTCCAGGGCACGGACGGGCCCAACGGGCCGGGCACCAACTGGGGCCCGATCGAGATCGAAACCGGGATCGCCGACGGCGAGCGCCGCGACATCAAGCTCGCCAAGCCGGTCCCGGTCGTCTTCGTGTATCTCACCGGCTTCGCCACGCCGGACGGGAAGGCGCATTTCCGCGACGACATCTACGCCCTCGACACGCCGGCTCCGGAACCGGCCGCTACCGGCGCGATCCCCCCCGCAGCACCCCCGGGTGCGGACGCGGCCTCCGCGAAGCCGGCCTCCGCCGGTGCCGCGCCGACCGCGCCCCGGCCCGGCGCCGCCCACGACGCGAAGCCGGCCCCGGCGCGGGCCGCTGCGACCAAGCCCGCCGCAGTCAAACCCACCCCCGCGAAGCCCGCGGTAGGCCGCTCGGCCGCCGAGCGCCATAGTTTGGAATCTGTCGAACCTATCCGCTAAGCCCAACCCAGCCATGCGATTCTCGGTCCACCGGAACCTCCCGGCAGGCCCGTCATTGGCTCAGGGAACGCGCATCGGCCCGTTTTCAGCAAGACGGGGCGACGCGCCGAGCCACGGAATCAGACTGGAGACCACCATGGCCAAGGCCAAGCCGAGCAGCCGCATCGAGAGCGCGCGGCTGAACACCCCGACCGACCTCGATCCGAACGACGTGCGGACGATCGCCGAGGGCCTGACGATCCTGAGTTCGGACCTGTTCGCCCTCTACATCAAGACCAAGAACTTTCACTGGCACATGAGCGGACCCCACTTCCGCGATTACCACCTCCTGTTGGATGAGCAGGCCGCTCAGATCTTCGAGATCATCGACGCCGTGAATGAGCGCGCCCGCAAGATCGGCGGCACGGTGCTGCGCTCGCTCGGCCAGGCCAAGAGCCTGACCCGCGTGGCCGACAACGATGCCGAGTATGTCTCGCCCCTCGACATGCTCAAGGAGCTGCGCGACGACAACAAGGCCCTCACCGCCAACATGCGCACGCTCCACGGCGTGACCGATGAGGCGGGCGACGTTGCGACGACCTCGCAGCTGGAGGAATGGATCGACCAGTCCGAGGAGCGCACGTGGTTCCTCTACGAGACCACCCGCAACGCGACCGACAGCGGCCACTGAGCCGCGCCTCCCGGCATCGGCACGGCCGATGTCGGGTCCGGCCTCGTCGCGCCGCAGCTAACTGCCGGCGAGATCGAGGTGCACCTTCACGAGTCCCGGGTCGTCGGGATCCCGCCCCTGCGTGAACCCGAGGCGGCGGCACACCGCCAGCATCGGCCGGTTCTCGGCGAGCACCGTACCCTCGACCCGCCCGATGCCCTCGGACTGCGCCCAATCGATCATGAGGCGCATCAACGCGAAGGCGAGGCCGGTCCCCCGGGCATCGCGGCCGACCGCGATCGCGTACTCGCCGCTCTCATGGTTGGCGTCGGCATGCAGCCGGACGGCGCCGAGCATGCGCTCGCCGCCGCCCGGTTCGATCTCCGTGGCCACGAAGGCGATGGCGCGGGCGTAGTCGAGCTGCGTCAGACGCGCCAGGAAGGCGTGGCTGAACTCGCGTACCGGGCCGAAGAACCGCAGCCGCAGATCCTCCGGGTCGAGTCCCTTGAAGAAGGTCAGGAACAGGCCCTCGTCCTCCGGGCGCACCGGCCGCACCCGCACCGTCCGGTCCTTGAGGTTGAGCGTCCGGACCCATTCGGCCGGGTAGGGCCGGATCGCGAAGCGCGGATGGCCGCGTCCGTCGGCTCCGCGCTCGGCGCGCCCGATCCGGACCCGCGCGTCGAGGGCGAGCACGCCGGTCTCGTCGGCCAGAAGCGGGTTGATGTCGAGTTCGCGCACCTGCGGCAGGTCGGCGGCGAGCTGGGACAGCTTCACCAGCGTCAGCGCGATCGCCCCGAGATCGGCGGCGGGCACGTCGCGGTAGGCTTCGAGGCGCCGCGCGACCCGGGTGCGGGCGATGAGGTCGCGCGCGAGGGTCAAGTCCAGCGGCGGCAGGCCGAGGGCGCGGTCGTCGATCACCTCCACGGCGGTGCCGCCCCGGCCGAAGACCACGACCGGGCCGAACACCGCGTCCTCGGCGAGCCCGGCGATCAGCTCGCGGCGCTGGCCGCGGCGGACCATCGGCTGCACGGCAAAACCGGTCACCCGGGCATCCGGCCGCTCCCGGCGCGCGCGGGCCAGGATGCTGCGGGCCGCGTCCGCCACGTCGGCCTCGCTGGTCAGGTCGAGATGGACGCCGCCGATGTCGGATTTGTGCACCACGTCCGGCGAGACGACCTTCAGCGCCACCGTTCCGCCCGCCGCGATGATCGGCCACGCGGCCGCCGCCGCCGCGTCCTTGTCGGGCGCCAGCGTGATCGGCACGGTCGGAATCCCGTAGGCCTCCAAGAGGCCGTTGACCGCCACCGGGTCGAGCCAGGCGGCCCCCTGCTGCAGCGCCCCGGCGACGATCGAGCGGGCCCGCGCCGTGTCGGGGGAGAAGTCCCGCGGCAGCGAGTCCGGCGTGCGCATCAGATCGTCCTGCGCCTCGCGGTAGCGCACGAGGTGCAGGAAGCCCTCGATCGCCTCGGAATCGGTGGTGAAGTGCGGGATCCCGGCCTGCGCGAAGGTCTCGCGCCCCGCCTCCGCGTCGCCCAGCGAGACCGCGAAGACGGGCTTCTTGCGGGATTGGCCGGCCCGGGCGGTCTCGACCGTCTCGGCGATGGCACGCGCCACCGCGCCCGCCTCCGAACGAATCGTGGGCACATGGATCGCCAGCACGGCGTCGCTCGTCCGATCGGTCAGCAAGGGTGCCAGTGCGGCGGAGAAGGCCGGCCCGGCGGCATCGATGCCGAGGTCGAGAGGGTTGCCCGGCGCGCGGCCGTCCGCCTCGGCGGGCGCCGCCAGGGTCCCGGCCCGCTCGATCAGCCGATCCGCGGCAAGCAGCCCGATGCCGCGGCCGTTCGACACGATCGCCAGCCGGTGGCCCGGGAAGGGCCGCTGGCGCCCCAGGGTCTCCACAGCGGAGAACATCGCGTCGAGGTCCGGCACGGCCAGCAGGCCCGCCCGCCGGAACGCCGCCGCGTAGACCGCATCCGGACGGGCCAGGGCGCCGGTATGGGTGGCGGCGGCGCGCGTGTCCGGGCGGTGCCGGCCGGCCCGAAGCACCACGACGGGCTTGGCCCGCGCGGCGGCCCGGGCGGCCGACATGAAGCGGCGGGCATCCGCGACCCTGTCGAGGCAGAGCAGGATCGCGCGGGTGTGATAATCGGCAGCGAAGTGGTCGAGGCAATCGGCCACGCCGATATCGAGGACGCTGCCGAGCGACAGAACCGCCGAGAAGCCGGTCCCGTGGCGGGCACCCCAGGCGACGATGGCGGCCGCGACCGTGCCGGATTGCGAGACGAGGGCGAGGTCGCCGGACGCGGGGGCATGGGCGAACAGGCTGGCGTTGAGCTTGGCACCCGGCACCGCGAGGCCGGCGCTGTCGGGACCGAGCAGGCGCAGGCCGTGGGCGCGGGCGATCCGGTGGGCGACCGGGCCGGGATCGTCCGGCTCGGACCCGAGCCGGGCGGTGAGGATCACCGCCGCCCCGGCGCCGATCGCGGCGGCCTGCGCGACGACCTCGGGCACGCGCGGCGGCGGCACCGCGATCAGAACGAGATCGGGGGCGACGGGGAGATCCGCGACCCTGGGCACGCAGGGCAGCCCCTCGACCGTCGCCTGATCGGGCTGGACCGGCAGGATCGCGCCGGGAAAGCCCGCGGCGCGCAGGCTGTCGAACACGCTGCGCCCCAGTGAGCCCACGCGGGCGACCGCACCCACCAGGGCGACCGACCGGGGCGCCAGCAGTTTGTCGAACCGGTATGTGCTCATGACCGGCGGCTCACGGCGCCGCCGTCACGGGATGAGCTTCCGCAGGCCGTTCGTGCCGGCACGCATCTGGTCCCCCGCTTCGTCCGATCGGGCACGGCTCATGGAACGCCCGCCGCTCCCTCAGATGGCGCGATCCGGCGCGCCTGCAACGCCCGAGCGGCACGCGACATGGGGACACCGAACGATCGCCCCGACGGCATCGTTGGCGACGTCCTTTTGTCCAATATCCAGCGCGCTTTATCCACTCCAAGACGGCAGTTGTGGGCGTGTGTAGATTGGTCTTGCTATTAAATTCCCACCACCATAGTAACTGCTGCTTAACTACCCTGTATCGGGTTGAGCAGAGACAGATTCCGGCCGGCACCTCGGGTTGGCGGCGAGCCGGGATCGACAGGAGGTTATGGGATGGACGCCACGGGTGAAGGGCAACCGGACTATCTCGCGCTGTCCGTCGACATCGTGTCGGCCTTCGTGAGCAACAATCCGGTGCCTGCGCCGGAGCTGCCCGGGCTCATCGCGGCCATCCACGCGACGCTGCACGGTCTCGGCGAGCCGGCCATCACGCCGACGGAGGAGTTGAGGCCGGCCGTGCCGGTCCGGCGCTCGGTCCAGCCCGACTTCATCGTGTGTCTGGAGGACGGCAAGAAGTTCAAGTCGCTCAAGCGCCATCTGCGCACGCACTACAACCTCACGCCCGAGGAATACCGGACGAAATGGGGCCTTCCGCCCGATTATCCGATGGTGGCGCCGAACTACGCCGCGGCGCGCTCCAGTCTCGCCAAGAGCATGGGCCTCGGCCACCAGCGGCGGAAGGGCTGAGGGCGCGCCGAGCGCGTCCACAGCTTTCGGATCCGGGTTAGGCATCGGGCAAGCCAAGCTTGCGAGGGTCAGGGGCCCGTCAGCGCCTCAGAGACCCGATGCCCGGCAAGCCCAATCCCGTTGCCCGCCTGTTCTGGACGGCCGTGATCGGCCTTCCGTTCGGGCTCTGGTACGGCCGGCCGGCCCTGGCCGCGACGGGCCTGGCCCTCGTCCTGGTCCTGATCCGGCATCTCGGGCGCAAGCGCCGCTTCCGTGCCCGGGTGCGGCGGATCGCCCGGGCGCATGCCGACACGCTGGCGCTGCGGCGGCGTCAGGAGAGCTACTGCGATCCTTACGGCAACTGGATCGAGGACGGTTGGCTGCGCGAGCGGGACTACTTTCTCGACCGGACCGTCCTGCCGCAGCTCGGCCCCCGCTTCGCCGACCTCGCCGAGGTGGAGCACGCGCGGATGCTGGCGATCATCGAGGCCGAGGCGGCGGCCGTCGCCCTCCCGGAGGAGGACGAGGCGCCGGGGGACGGGCTGGACTACGAGCGCTACTGCGCCGAGCGCCTGACCCGGGCGGGCTGGCGGACGCACCGGACGCCGGCGAGCGGCGACCAGGGCGCCGACATCGTCGCGGTGCAGGATGGCCTGCGCCTCGTGGTGCAATGCAAGCGGCTGAGCAAGCCCGTCGGCAACGCCGCCGTGCAGGAAGCGGCCGCGGCGCTGCGCTACTGGGACGGGGACCGGGCCGCCGTGGTCTCCAATGCCGGCTTCACCCCGGCCGCGCGCCGGCTCGCCACGGCGACCGGCGTGCTCCTGATGCATCACGAGGCGCTGGACACCCTCGACGCGCACGACCTCGCGGAGGCGTGACGGTCGTCAGGCAAGCGGCCCGGGGATGGCGGTCTCCGCCTCGCTGAGCAGCCGCGCCTCGTGCCGACGCACGAACAGCCAGAGGGCCAGGCCTCCGAACACCACGAGCGCCAGCAGGGTCAGGCCGACCGGGCCGACGATGTGCTCGATCTGGCGCCCGCAATAGTAGGAGCCGATCCCCATGCTGCCGGCCCAGACGACGCCGCCGAGGGCGTTGAAGGCGAAGAAGCGCCGGGCATCCAGACGGTTGACCCCGGCGAGCACGGCCGCGTAGGCGCGCAGCATCGCGGTGAAGCGGCCGAAGAACACGATCTTGCCGCCGTGCCGGCGGAACAGATACTGGCCGAGCTTGAGCCGCCCGTGATCGAGGGCGATGAGGTGACCGTAGCGCAGGAGCAGCGGCATGCCCCAGCGCCGCCCCGCCCAATAGCCGACATTGTCGCCCAGGATCGCCGCCGCCGCGGCCGCGGCGATGACAAGGCCGATATTCAAATTGCCGGTGCTGCCCGCATAGACGGCGGCCGAGATCAGCACCGTCTCGCCCGGGCATGGCACGCCGGCGCTCTCGAGGGTGATGATCACGAAGATCGCGATGTATCCGTAATTCGCGATCAGCTCGGCGATGGGCAGATCGTTCAGGAAGGCCATGCGGTCCTCGGGGCCGGTCTCCGGGCAAAGCCCGGCGACACAAGCGGATGGATCGTGGCCTTAAAAGGGCCGATCCGCGGAGCGCGGCGCGGTCAGAGGACCTTCAGCAGGGCCTCGGCGCCCGAGGCCTCCGCCTTCGAGGGCGTCTCCTCGACGTTGAGGATCCGGACGACGCCGTCCTCGACCAGCATCGAGTAGCGCTTCGAGCGCATCCCGAGGCCGAAACCCGTGCCGTCCATCTCGAGGCCGATGGCCTTGGCGAAATCGGCGTTGCCGTCGGCCAGGAATTCCAGCCCTTCCGCGCCGCTCGCCTTCGACCACGCGTCGAGCACGAACACGTCGTTGACGCTCGTCACCGCAATGGCATCGACGCCGCGTCCGAGGATCTCGTCCTTGTGGGTGACGAAGCCCGGCAGGTGGTTGCGGTGGCAGCTGGGGGTGAACGCGCCCGGCACGCCGATCAGGACCACGCGCCGGCCCTTGAACACGTCGTCGGTGGTGCGCGCGATCGGGCCCTCGGGGCCGATCACCCGGAAGGTGGCCTGGGGCAGGTGGTCGCCGACCTGGATCATCGCGGGTCCCTCGTTGTCGCGCGCTGGGATGGCACGCGTGAGCAGCGCGCCTGACCTAGCGTGGCAGGGGATGCCTGTCGAGGATGCGGCCCAGTCCGGCTTGAACCACACGCACGGGCCGAGGCGCTTGATCTTGTGAGACCGCTCGATCCGCGCCCTCTGCTCCCCAACGTCGAGAGCGGGAGAGGGCACGACACCCGCCGTGACCATCGGGCCGCGGCCGCAACCGCGCCGGCCGCGACCCGGACCGTCCTCGGCATTGCGGGACACGGATTGCGACGCGCACAAGCTTGGGGGAGGCTTGCTGCGTCCCTATTGCCCGCTGGACAACCAGGAGACGGGGCGTAGCATGGACGTATGGCGCACCCTCCGCACCGCAGGCCCGATCCCCCGTCGGCAGCGTCTTCGCTGGCCGGCAAGGCCGCGTCGCCGCTTCAGACGGAGCTGTCGGGTCCGAACTTCCTCGACGGGCAATTCCTCGTGGCCATGCCCGGCATGGCCGACGAGCGCTTCGCCCGTTCGGTCATCTATGTCTGCGCCCATTCCGCCGACGGGGCGATGGGCATCATCGTCAACAAGGCGGCGACCGACATCAGCATGCCGGACCTTCTGGTCCAGCTCGACGTGGCGCCCGAGGCGGATGCGATTCGCCTCCGCGAGCGGGTCGGCCACATGCCGGTCCTGATGGGCGGTCCGGTGGAAGGACGGCGCGGCTTCGTGCTCCACAGCGACGATTTTCACATCCAGCAATCGACGCTGATCATCGACGACGGCATCTGCCTGACCGCAACCGTGGAGATCCTCCGCGCCATCGCCAGCGGCGAGGGGCCGGCGAGCGCCGTGCTCGCGTTGGGCTATGCCGGCTGGCAGGCGGGGCAGCTGGAGAGCGAGATCATGGCCAATGGCTGGCTCAACTGCCCGGCCGACCCGGCCCTGATCTTCAACGCCGACCTCGACGCCAAGTACGACCTCGCCCTGCGGGCCAACGGCATCGACCCGGCGATGCTGTCGATGACCGCCGGCCGGGCCTGATCGACATCGACCTCGGAGATTTGCGGCGCCCCGGTGCTTGCGAGCGGGGCAATCCCGCCGGCCCAGGCTGTCCGGTCCCAGGCTGTCCGGCTTCCTTCCGCCCTGGGCCGCTGCCCTGCGCTCGCGATGCCGCGGGCGTCAGAGCGCCGGGCCGACGGACCCGGCGCGCCGCGCCTCCACCTATTCCGGAAGCACGTCGCCGCCGCCGGCCGCGTCCGGGTTCATGCCTTCGACGGCGGGCTTGGGACGCGGCCTGCGCGGCGCGACGGCGGCCGTGGGCGTCGCCGTGTTGGCGCCGAGCCGGGTCGCCAGGGCCAGGGCGCGGTTCTCCGTCACCCGCAGGTGGCAGAACCCGTGCGTGCCCTCCCGCGCATAGGTGCGGCAGAGCTGCTCCCGATCCGACGAGAAGGCCGCCTGCTCGCTGACGATCGGCCGCACGTCCTCGCGCCGGGCGCGCTGGGTCATCAGCTTGTAATTGTCCCGAACGGCCTTGTCGGCGACGCCCCGGGCGGTGTCGAACTCGCCGGCCCGCGGGATCAGGGTGGCGGCGGCCGGCCCCCAGAGGCCCACCGGCGTCGTGGCGCAATCCGCCGCCGAGAAGGTACAGATCGGGCCCGCACCGAGGCTCGAGACCAGGACGCCGCCCTCGGTCACGTCGAAGCGCAGCGGGCACTCGGCCCCGGCCGCCTCGAAGCGCGGCACGCCCTCGGGCTTGCCCTCGGCGCTGAGCGTCACCGGGTTGCCGCCGGCGAGGGGAACCGTGCACGATTCCGCCGGCTGCGAGATCTTGGTCCCCGGTAGCTTGATCCGCGCCGTGACGGCGGTGCCGGACCGTTCCAGCTTCAGGGTTCCGGACAGGCCGTTGAGCTGCAGATCCTGGCCGATCACGCCGTCCTCGGAGGGCGTCTTCAGAACGATCGGGCGGGCCGGCGCAGGGGCGGGCCGGGGCGCCTCAGGGGCCGCGGGCGGGCCCGGCTCGCCCGGCGCGGCGGGAGCCGGCGGCGCCTCTGGGAGGCCGCGGGGCGGCACCGGCGGCCGCTCCGGCTTGATGCCGAACAGGCGCTCGAAGAAATTCTGGGCCTGCGCCGGAGGGGCGGCGAGCATCCCGGGCGCCGCGACGGCGACCGCCAGGATCGGAAGCAGGAGACTGCGGATCGGGCGCATCGGACTCTACGACGGGGACACGAAGTGGCGGGGCCACGCGCAACCCCTTGTCGAAGCGTTAACACGGCGTCGATGGCGCCGACGTGGCAGCGAAGCAACAAAATGCAGTCACGCCGCCGGGCAGAGGGCGGCCCTGCGGCGAGATCCTGCCGGAATGACAAGGATATGGCGCGCCTGTGCGGGATGAATGCCGCCGCGCAGGCTTCGCCTTGCGAGCCCGGAACGGGGTTCTTATATCGCCCTCGACGCGGGATTGCGCGCTGGGTTTCAGCCGTTCACGGCCCTTGATCCGGCCCGGGTCCCATACTCACATCACCTCCGTACACCGCCATGGGCCGAGCTGCTTCGGGGCTCGGCGGTCTGCTTGAACGCGACGAAAAGAGGGATCCCGCCATGGGTAAAGTTATCGGCATCGACCTGGGCACCACCAATTCCTGCGTGGCCGTGATGGATGGCACGCAGCCCAAGGTCATCGAGAATTCGGAAGGCGCGCGCACCACGCCGTCGATCGTCGCCTTCACGGATGACGGCGAGCGGCTCGTCGGCCAGCCGGCCAAGCGCCAGGCGGTCACGAACCCCGAGCGCACGTTCTTCGCCATCAAGCGGCTGATCGGCCGCACCTACGACGATCCGCTGACCCAGAAGGACAAGGGCCTCGTCCCCTACAAGATCGCCCGCGGCGACAACGGCGACGCCTGGGTCGAGGCGGACGGCAAGAAGTATTCGCCGTCGCAGATCTCCGCCTTCACGCTGCAGAAGATGAAGGAGACCGCGGAGGCCCATCTCGGCCAGCCGGTGACGCAGGCGGTCATCACCGTCCCCGCCTACTTCAACGACGCCCAGCGCCAGGCCACCAAGGATGCCGGCAAGATCGCGGGCCTCGAGGTTCTGCGCATCATCAACGAGCCGACCGCGGCGGCGCTCGCCTACGGCCTCGACAAGAAGAAGGCTGGCACGATCGCGGTCTACGACCTCGGCGGCGGCACCTTCGACGTGTCGATCCTTGAGATCGGCGACGGCGTGTTCGAGGTGAAGTCCACCAACGGCGACACCTTCCTGGGCGGCGAGGACTTCGACAACCGGATCGTCGAATACCTGACCTCCGAGTTCAAGAAGGAGCAGGGCATCGACCTGACCAAGGACAAGCTCGCCCTCCAGCGCCTCAAGGAGGCGGCCGAGAAGGCCAAGATCGAGCTGTCCTCGGCCACCCAGACCGAGATCAACCTGCCCTACATCACCGCCGACAACACCGGCCCGAAGCACCTCGCGCTGAAGCTCAGCCGGGCGAAGTTCGAGTCGCTGGTCGACGATCTGGTGCAGCGGACGATCGAGCCGTGCCGCAAGGCGCTCAAGGATGCCGGCGTCTCGGCCTCCGAGATCGACGAGGTGGTGCTGGTCGGCGGCATGATCCGCATGCCGAAGATCCAGGAGGTGGTGAAGTCCTTCTTCGGCAAGGAGCCCCACAAGGGCGTCAACCCGGATGAGGTCGTGGCCATCGGCGCCGCCGTGCAGGCGGGCGTCCTCCAGGGCGACGTCAAGGACGTGCTGCTCCTCGACGTGACCCCGCTGTCGCTGGGCATCGAGACGCTGGGCGGCGTGTTCACCCGGCTCATCGACCGCAACACCACGATCCCGACCAAGAAGTCCCAGACCTTCTCGACGGCGGAGGACAACCAGAACGCCGTCACGATCCGGGTCTTCCAGGGCGAGCGCGAGATGGCGGCCGACAACAAGCTGCTCGGCCAGTTCGACCTCGTCGGCATCCCGCCGGCGCCCCGCGGCATGCCGCAGATCGAGGTGACCTTCGACATCGACGCCAACGGCATCGTCAACGTGACGGCCAAGGACAAGGCGACCAACAAGGAGCACCAGATCCGCATCCAGGCCTCGGGCGGCCTGTCGGACGCCGACATCGACCGGATGGTGAAGGACGCCGAGGCGAATGCCGAGGCCGACAAGAAGCGCCGCGAGCTGGTCGAGGTGAAGAACCAGGGCGAGAGCCTGATCCACGCCACCGAGAAGTCGGTGACCGAGTACGGCGACAAGGTCCCGGCCGCCGACAAGGGCGCCATCGAGACCGCGATGACCGCGCTCAAGACCGCCCTCGAGGGTGAGGATGTCGAAGCCATCAAGGCCCGCACCACGGACCTGATGCAGGCTTCGATGAAGCTCGGCGAGGCCATGTACGCCGCCAATCAGGCGGCGGGCCCCGACGCCGGTGCCGAGGCGGCCTCCGAGAAGAAGGACGACGTCATCGACGCCGACTTCCAGGAGGTCGACGAGAAGGACCAGAAGAAGCGCGCCTGAGGCGCAGGTCGGAAACGACCGTGCGGGGCCGGAGCGATCCGGCCCCGCCTTTGCTTTACACGCGCTGTTGCGCAGGCGCCGCAGGACGCGGGATATCGCCCGGATCGGAGCCGCGGGCTGCCGGCCCGTGCTAGAGCGCGAATCGCGACGTGCATCGGTCCGCACATCCTGCGCAAACCCGCGTCCCGAAGCCCCGCCGCGGCGGGCGTCGGCGCGGCGGGGTCCAGGGATCACGGCGCCGTCTGGACGCCTCCTGCGAGGCGGCCGCGCCGCGCCCCGAGACAGGGCGCGGATGGATTGTCCGGAGACGGGTTGGGATGTCGAAGCGGGACTATTACGAGATCCTGGGGGTCACCAAGACCGCCACGGAAAGCGAGATGAAGGTCGCCTTCCGCAAGCTCGCGATGACCTTTCATCCCGACCGCAATCCCGGCGACAAGGACGCCGAGATCAAGTTCAAGGAGATCAACGAGGCCTATCAGTGCCTCTCCGACGGCCAGAAGCGTGCCGCCTACGACCGGTTCGGCCACGCGGCCTTCAGCCAGGGCGGGGGCGGCGGTCCCGGATTCGGCAACGAGTTCGGCGACTTCATGTCGGATATCTTCGACAATTTCTTCGGTGACGGCCGCGGCGGCGGCGGCGGCGCGCGCGGGCGCGGCGGCACACCGGGCCGCGAGCGCGGGGCGGATCTGCGCTACAACCTCGAGATCACCCTGGAGGAGGCCTTCACCGGCAAGGCCGAGACCATCCGGATCCCGACCTCGGTGACCTGTGAGGCCTGTGACGGCTCGGGCGCCAAGCCGGGCTCGAAGCCCCGGACCTGCCCGACCTGCGCGGGCTACGGCCGCGTCCGGGCCGCCCAGGGCTTCTTCGCCATCGAGCGTACCTGTCCGAACTGCCACGGCCGCGGCGAGATCGTCGACGATCCCTGCACGTCCTGCCAGGGCGCGGGCCGCGTCAACCGCGAGCGCACCCTCTCCATCAACGTGCCCGCGGGGGTCGATGACGGCCTGCGCATCCGACTCGCCGGCGAGGGCGAGAGCGGCCTGCGCGGCGGGCCGGCCGGCGACCTCTACGTCTTCCTGTCGATCAAGCAGCACGAATTCTTCCAGCGCGACGGGGCCGACCTGTTCTGCCGGGTGCCGATCTCGATGGTGACGGCCGCCCTCTCGGGCGAGATCACCGTGCCGGTGATCGACGGCTCGCAGACGCAGGTGCGCATCCCTGCGGGCACGCAGACCGCCAAGCAGTTCCGCATCAAGGGCAAGGGCATGCCGGTGCTCCGCTCGCGGGAGGTCGGCGATCTCTACATCCAGGTCTTCGTCGAGACCCCGCAGAACCTGACCAAGCGCCAGCGCGAGCTGCTCCAGGAGTTCGATCAGTCGGCCTCGCCGGAGAATCATCCCGAATCCGCCGGCTTCTTCTCGAAGGTCCGAGACTTCTTCGGGGGCGCGGTCCGGCCGTGAGCCGGATCCGAATCCTGGGAAGACCCGTTATGCAAGCGGCCGGCGTGGCTTGGGTCCCCTAGGCGACGCGCCGCCTTGACTGTAAGACAACGCCGTTCTTCAGCCTTTCATTCTCATTCGGCATCAAGGAATCCAGGACTTGCCGCCGCTCCGCCGTCCCAACGCGAAGGCTCCTGTCGGCAGGAGCGCGATTTTCGGGCCGCGGCGCGACCCCCTGGAGGACGAGGCCCGGTTCCTGCGTTCGTGGCTCGAGCGGCCCCTCGTCACGGGTGCGGTGACGCCGTCGGGCAAGATGCTCGCGCGCACCATGGCCGCCTATGTCGACCCGCGCCTGGAAGGACCGGTGGTCGAACTCGGCCCCGGCACCGGTCCCGTGACCGAAGCGCTGATCCGGCGCGGCGTTGCGCCGGAGCGCCTGATCCTCGTGGAATTCAATCCCGATTTCTGCCGCCTCCTGACCCACCGCTTCCCCGGTGTGCGGGTCATTCAGGGCGATGCCTACAACATGCGGGCGAGCCTTCAGGACGTGCTGACGCAGCCCGCGGCGGCCACGATCTCGAGCCTGCCGCTGTTCACCAAGCCGTTGGAGCAGCGGCTGGACCTGCTCAACACCGCCCACGACCTGATGCGGCCGGGGGCTCCGTTCGTGCAGTTCACCTACGCGGTCGTGCCGCCGATCCCGGCCCGTTGCGAAGCCGGCAGCTATACCGCCGACCGTTCCAACCGGGTCTGGCTGAACCTGCCCCCGGCCCGGGTCTGGGTCTATCGCCGACCCTGACATGAACACGGCCTGAGCGAACAGGTCACGTTTGCGTCAACTTGAAAGGCACATACCTGAGACACGGCCGGACGCGCCAACGCGGCCGGCGTGGAACAGGAAAGCGCCGATGTTCACCAAGACTGCACGGACCCGCTTTGCAGCCGCCCTTGCCTTCGGCGGGCTGGCCTTTGCGGCCCCGGCCATGGCCGCTCCGCTGAGCCTCGACGCCGGGCTTCAGGCTGACAGCGGGGACATCCAGACCGTCCAGTATGGCTACGGCTACGGTCCCCGTCACGGCGGCTGGGGCCACCATGGCTTCGGTCCGCGCCATCATCATCATGGCGGCTGGGGACGGGGACGCCATTACGGCTGGCGCAACCATGGCTTCGGCCCGCGTCACCACCATCACGGCGGCTGGGGCCATCGCCACGGCTACGGCCGCTGGTAAGCACTGACGGCGTGCGTCTCGCTCAGGCGGGGCGCGCGCCGGCCCTCACGCCGGCCCTCATGCCGCCCTCACCCGTTCGATGACGGGCGGCCGCTCCGACGGCGCGTCGCCGATCCGGTAGGCGGCGCGCAAGGCAGCCTCCGCGCGATCCGCCGAGGCCTCATCGGCGGCGTGGACGACCCCCAGCAGGCCACCGGACGCACCGGGGCCGGCGAGATCCGTGAAGCCCACACGCGGATCGATGGAGTCCCCCGGCTGCGTCCGCCCGCCACCGAGCCCGATCACCGCCAGGCCGAGGGCCCGTGTGGCGACCGCCGCAACGGTCCCATCCTGGTGGACCGGCCGCCGCACCGGCGCCGCGGGCAGATAGGTTGCCGGCCTCTCCAGCAGATCACCCGGCCCGCCGAGAGCCTTGACCATGCGGGCGAAGCAATCGGCCGCCCGGCCCGACGCGAGCGCCTGCTCCAGTCGCTCGGCGGCGCTGTCGCGGTCCGGCGCCAGACCGCCGACGACCAGCATCTCGGCTCCCAGTGCCAGCGTGACCGCGTGGAAGCGCGGCTCGCGGCGGGCGCCTGTCAGATACGCGATCGCGTAGGCGACCTCGACGGCGTTGCCGGCCGCACTGGCCAGCGGCGCATCCATGTCGGTGATCAGCGCGGCGGTGCGCAGGCCGGCGCCCTCCGCCACCGTGACGATGCTCTCGGCCAGGGCCCGCGCCTCCGGCAGCGTCGCCATGAAGGCCCCGCCCCCCTGCTTGACGTCCATCACCAGCCCGTCGAGCCCGGCGGCGAGCTTCTTCGACAGGATCGAGGCGGTGATCAGGTCGAGGGACTCGACCGTGCCGGTCACGTCGCGGATCGCGTAGAGGCGCCGGTCGGCCGGGGCGAGGTCGGCGGTCTGGCCGATGATCGCGCAGCCGACGTCCCGGACGACCCTGCGGAACGCGTCCAATCCGGGCGTCGCGTCATAGCCCGGAATACTGCCGAGCTTGTCCAGCGTCCCGCCTGTATGGCCGAGGCCGCGCCCCGAGATCATCGGCACGTAGCCGCCGCAGGCCGCGACCATCGGCGCCAGCGGCAGGCTCACCGCGTCGCCGACGCCGCCGGTCGAGTGCTTGTCGAGGACCGGCCCCGGGAGATCCCAGGCGAGAACGCGGCCCGACTCGGCCATCGCGCGGGTCAGGGCCACCCGCTCCGGAAGGGAAAGCCCGCGGAAAAACACCGCCATGGCGAAAGCCGCCGCCTGCCCCTCCCCCACCGTGCCGTCGGTGAGGCCACGGACGAAGGCGTCGATCGCCTCCGGGTCGAGGGGAAGGCCGTCGCGCTTGGCCCGGATCGTCTCCTGAGGCAGCCGCACGTTCACGACTCCCGGGCCTGGATCAAGGCCGCGAACAGGCTGCTCGCCCCGAGCCGGAAGGTCTTGGGATTCACCCAGGCGGGACCCATGAGGCGGTCGGCAAGAGCCAGGTAGGTGGCTGCGTCGGCAATGCTGCGCAGGCCGCCGGAGACCTTGAGGCCGGCGGGCCGGCCGCTCGCCCGGATCTCATCCAGCATCGCCTCGGCAGCCTCCGGCGTCGCCGAGACCGCGCTCTTGCCCGTGGAGGTCTTCAGGAAGTCGGCGCCCGCCTCCAGGCCGATCCGGCTGGCCTCCCGGATCCGATCGGGATCGGCGAGCTCGCCCGTCTCCAGGATCACCTTGAGGATCGCGGATCCGCAGGTGTCGCGCACCGCCTCCACCATGTCGCGGGCGATCGCCGCCTCGCCCCGCAACAGGGCGCGGTAGGGCAGGACGAGGTCGATCTCGTCCGCCCCGTCGCGCAGGGCCTCGGCGGTGTCGTCGGTGGCGCGGGCGCAATCCTCGCCACCGTCTGGGAAGTTGATCACCGTGGCGATCCGGATGCCGGTGCCCGCGAGCGCCCGCGCGCCCTGCTCGATGAAGCGCGGCCAGACGCAGATCGCCGCGACGCCGCCGCGCTTCGCGTCCCGGCAGAGGGCGTCGATCCTGGGTTCGGTGCAGGTCTCGCCGAGATCGGTGAGGTCGAGGAGCGGCAGGGCCCGGCGGGCGACCGCGCCGGCTTCGGACTCAGTCATCGGCGGTCTCTCCATCGGGCAGATGGGCCACGAAGGCCCGGATCAGGCGGCCGAGATCCTCCGCGGCCCGCGCCGCCACCGCCTTCGTCTCCGCGTGGTGCGGCGCGCCCCCGGCGATCCCGGCCGCGAGGTTCGTCACCACCGAGACCGCCGCCACCGGCAGGTCGAGGAATCGGGCGAGGATCACCTCGGGCACCGTGGACATGCCCACGAGGTCGGCCCCCAGGATGCCGGCCATCCGGACCTCCGCGGGCGTCTCGAAGCTCGGGCCGGAGAACCACGCGTAGATCCCCTCCCCGAGGGGCAGGCCACAGGCCGCCGCCGCCGCGCGCAGCCGCGTCCGCAGATCCGGATCGTAGGCCGCGGTCATCGGCACGAACCGGGCGTCGCTGGCCTCGCCGATCAGCGGGTTCAGGCCGGACAGGTTGATGTGGTCGGCGAGCAGCACGAGGCTGCCCGGCCCCGTCCCAGGCCGCAGCGATCCGGAGGCGTTGGTGAGCAGCAGACGCCGGGCGCCGAGGTGCCGGGCGCAAGCGAGGGGCACCCGCATCACCGCCGGATCACCGCGCTCGTAGGCGTGGGCCCGCCCCTCGAAGATCAGGACCGGCCGCCCAGCGAGGCGACCGCGGTGCAGCCGGCCGCCGTGACCGCTGACGCCCGGCCCCGGAAAACCGGGAATCGCCGCGTAGTCGAGGACGATGGCATCCGTGAGGGCGGCGGCGATGCCGCCGAGGCCGGTGCCGGTGACCACCGCGCAGGCGTAGGGTCCTGCGAAACCGGCGTCGCGCAGGGCGTCGCAGGCAGCCGCCTCACTCACCCAGCGTCTCCGGGCCGAAGGATTCCGGCAGCAGCTCCGCCAAGGTGAAGCTGCGGGCGACGCCGCCCGGTCCGGCGGCATGAATCGGCGTGTCCGGTCCGGCGAACTCGCGGATCCGCTGGCGGCAGGCACCGCAGGGCGTCACCAGGCCGACGCCGTCGCCGCAGACCAGGATCGCCGCGATGCGCCGGCCTCCGGCCGCCACCATGGCGGCGATCGCTCCGGCCTCCGCGCAGGTCCCGACCGGGTAGGCGGCGTTCTCCACGTTGCAGCCGGCATGGATGACGCCGCGCTCGTCGCGGAGCGCCGCACCGACCGGGAAGCGGGAATAGGGCGCATGCGCCCGGTCACGCACCGCCCGGGCGGCCTCGAACAGGGCGGCGAGCCCGTCATCGTCCCGTGCTGAATCCGCGGCCTGCATGGCCGATCTTTGGCACCCGCCGTGGCGCCCTGTCGAGGGGGCCTGTCGAGGGGGCCTGTCGAGGGGGCCTGTCGAAGGGGCCGGGGCGGGGTCAGCGCCCTCCGGCCGGGTACCGCCGGGACGCCGTCAGCGGATCGCCGCGCCGAGGAGGCGCGCCGCCTGCCGGAGATCCGTGTCGTCCCGCGGGCCGCTCAGGGCGTAGGCCGTGTCGCCGGCATTCCACGACACGACGTCGCCGTCATCCGAGCCGGTGAGCGTCGTCGGACCGCCGCGGATGCCGCGGGTGGCGAACAGCGACGCCTCGCCGAACCGACCGGCCTCCAGGGCGACCTCGATCCCGGTGCCGTGCCGGGCGGGGAAGACCTGGATGTCGCGGACGCGCCAGCCATCCGGCAGGGCCGGGAGATCGATACCCGTCGCCGAGCGCAGGCGCGGCCGGTCGTAGACCGGATCGTCGGCTTGGCCACCCATGCTCTTGCGCAGCTGCGCGACGACCCGGGCCTGGCGCGCATCCGCGATCAGGGCCGGGTCCGGCGTCGCCGCCTGGGTGTCGGGAACGCCGAAGCGGCCGATCTCGTCATGGGCGAGCCAGCCCGCCCCCACGAGCACCGCGATGGCCGCGGCCCGCTTCAGGCGCGAGGCGACCCGGCGCCAGCGCAAATTCCGGTCGAAGCGACGCGCCAGAACGACGTTCCGGTCCGGCCCGGGCCCGGGAACGCGCTCGAAACAGGCCCGCAGGGCGTCGCGATCGTGCATCTCGGCCATCACCCGGGCCGCGGCCTCGGGGTTGGCCGCGAGATGGGCCTCGACGTCGAGACGGCGCATCGGGTCGATCTGCCCGTCGACAAAGGCGATGAGATCGTCGTCTGTGATCGGATCGATCATCGTGAAAGTCCTCGAATCCAGCGTGCCCGGAGGCGATCCGCCGGTCGCAATCGTTCAATCGGCACCGGCGCCCGCAGGCGCCGGACCTGTGTCGGAGCGGTCCTCAGCTCTCGCCGACGGCGCGTCGGAGGTGCCAGTTGGACCCGCTTTTCGCCTCGTCGGACACGACGAGCCGGAGGGTTGAGGGTGGCCCGCGGCGCGTCTCGGGTGCCCGGGACGGCTCCCCTTCGCCGGAGGCCCGGTCGGCCCGCGTCCCCTCTTCGAAGGCCCGCAGGGCCGCCCGGCCGCGGCCGAGACGGGACATCAATGTGCCGATCGGAATGCCCAGCACGGCGGCCGCATCGGCGTAGGCCATGCCTTCCAGCGTGACGAGATGGAGCGCGGCGCGCTGCTCCTCCGGCAGCTTGAGGAACGCCTGCCGAATCTGGGCGAGACGCACCTGCCCCTCCTGGGCCGGCGGGGCCATGTCCTCAGTCATCCGCACCAGCGTGTCGGCGTGACGGGCCTCGACCTGCCGGCGGCGCTGCTCGTCGATGAAGGCGTTGTGCAACACCGTCATCATCCAGGTGCGCAGATTGGTGTTGGGCCGGAGCGTGCCCTGCATCTCCAGCGCCCGCACCAGGGTATCGTGCACGAGATCGTCGGCCCGCAGCGCGTCGCGGGTCAGCGAACGCGCGTAGCGCCGCAGGGGCACCATCAGGTCGAGGAGGTCCGGGCGCGTGTTCTTGTCCGATGCCATGGGATGTAAACGCGAGGCAGCGGCCTTTTAATCCCGCCTGTCGGCCGGGTCTCGGATGTCAGGCCTGATCGAGGGCTGCCGCGATGCCCGAGATCACCCGCGGATCCGTCGGCTCGACCTGCGTGGCGAAGGCCGCCGCCAGGGTGCCGTCCCGGGCGATCAAGTACTTGTGAAAATTCCAGCGCGGCGTCTCGGCCGGGCGCTCGGCCGCTGCCCAGCGGTAGAACGGGTGGGCGCCCGGCATCTTCACCCGGGTCTTGGCGGTGAGCGGAAAGGTGACGCCGTGATTCTTCCGGGCAGCCTCCGCGATGGCCGGCCCGTCCAGCGGCTCCTGATTGCCGAAATCCGGCGAGGGCACGCCCAGGACCGTGAGCCCCCGGTCGCCGAACCGCGTCCAAAGCGTCTGGAGCCCGGAGAGTTGCCCGGCATAGCCGCAGGCCGTGGCGGTGTTGACCACCAGGATCGGCTTTCCCGCATAGGCCGAGAGCGGCATCGGCGCGCCCTCGGGCGTCTCGAAGGCGAAGTCCGTGGCCCGCATGGCCTCGGCGGCGCGGGCGGTGCCGGCAAGGCCGGCACCGATCAGGATGAGAGCCTCGCGGCGCAGCAGCGTCATGGCAGGTCTCCGGCTCGGACGTCCCGCGGCCGCAACGGGCCAGGTCGGACGGGGGATCACCTCATTGATATGCCTGCTGCAGGTCGACCGTACAGTCTCGGCCGACTGCGTCATAATTCTCCGCGAGCCAGGCTTGCGCGGCGGCGCGGCCCTTGTCGCGCAGGCGCTTGAAGACGGTCCAGCGGGCGTCGAGCTTGGAGGCGGCGTTGTAGTCCTCCAATGCGTCGGTCCCGTCGATGCGGTGCACCAGGACCCGGCGATACTGGCCCTGGCCGAGAACGCCTTCCTCGATCAGCCCGTCGAGGAAGTCGATCGCCCGCAATTCCCGCATCAGGTTGGCGTTGAAGGTGATCTCGTTCAGCCGGTCGCGGATCTCGGCCTCCGTGCGCGGGGTCTCCCGCCGCTCCACGGGGTTGATCTGGACGAGCACGATGTCGCGGGTCTGGGCGCCGCGATGCAGGGGGTAGAGCGGCGGATTGCCGAGATAGCCGCCGTCCCAATAAGGCACGCCGTCGATCTCCACCGCCTGGAAGACGGTGGGCAGGCAGGCCGAAGCCATCAGGTGATCGACGGTCAGCCGCTCACGCTCGAAGACCGCGAGCTTGCCCGTCCAGACATTGGTGGCCGAGACGAACAGGCCCGCCGTGTCGGCCTCGCGCAGGCGGTCGAAATCGACCTGCTCGGCCAGCGCCTTGCGCAGCGGGTTGATGTTGAGCGGGTTCGACACGTAGGGGCTCGGCGCCAGCATCTTGGCCCAGAACTCGGCCACCGGATTGCCCTTCCACAGGCTGAACAGGCCGCTGACGAAGTTGCGCTGGGCCGGGCCCAGGTCGCCGTCGAGGCTGACCTCGCGCCAGAACCGCTCCAGACCCTCGCGGGCTCCGTCCGGGCCGCCCTTGAGCCAGCCATCCACGAGGACGACGGCATTCATCGCTCCCGCGCTCGCCCCCGTGACCGCCTCGAAGCCCAGACGCCCATCTTCGATCAGCGCATCGAGGACGCCCCAGGTGAAGGCGCCGTGCGCACCGCCGCCCTGCAGCGCCAGGGCCACCGGCTTCTCCGCCTTGGGCCCGGCCAGCACGTGGCCCGACCCCTGGGCGGACTGCGCCTCGATCACGTCCGAGACGGGTGACTCGGGGACGGCGGTGGCCGGATTGTGCGGCTCGCCGCCGGATTGCTCGCTCATGTCGGCCTCCTGGTCCGGCCGCTTAGATGGGATGCTGCATTGCAGCATCAACCGTCGGCCGTGCCTGCGGCCCGCGGCCCGCGCCCCCGCCGACCCGAGCGAATCGGCAACAGAGGCGGACGAAATCCCGATGGCGCCGAAGGCAAACGCCGCGCGGACGTGCAGCAAACTCGACATCCGCGCCCGGATACGACATGACAGCCGCGATGCTGTCATGCGCGATGCTGTCCTGCGTGGCGCCGGCTTGACGCGGCGCCGGGTCGTCCGCAGCTAACCCGCGACAGCCCCGAAGTTCCGGCGAAGCGTGTCCCGGGACAGACCCGGCAGCCCTCAGGCTCCGGCGTCCCGTGAGGCGCGCCCGCGAAGGTCCACGATGGAAGTCATGGAAGCCACCCGTTCCGAAAGCCCTGCCGCCGACAACCCGCTGGCCGGTGGCGGCCCGGAAATCGCCGGCCCCGCGCCGCGCCACCGCACCGTCGGCGTGACGGTCGGCGAGGGCGAAGGCGCGGTCACGGTCGGCGGCGGCGCGCCGATCGTCGTCCAGTCGATGACCAACACCGACACGGCCGACATCGACGCCACGGTGGCGCAGGTCGCCCAGCTCGCCCGGGTCGGCTCGGAGCTGGTGCGCATCACGGTCGACCGGGACGAGGCGGCGGCGGCGGTGCCGAAGATCCGCGAGCGCCTCGACCGGATCGGCGTCCACGTCCCGCTGGTGGGCGACTTCCACTACATCGGCCACAAGCTGCTCGCCGACCACCCGGCCTGCGCCGAGGCGCTCGCCAAGTACCGGATCAATCCCGGGAACGTCGGCTTCAAGGACAAGAAGGACACCCAGTTCTCGGCGATCATCGAGCAGGCGATCAAGCACAACAAGACCGTGCGGATCGGCGCCAACTGGGGCTCGCTCGACGGCGAGCTGCTCACCCACCTGATGGACGAGAACGCCAAGGCGCCGCGGCCGATCGATGCCCGGGCGGTGATGCGCGAGGCGATGGTCCGCTCGGCGATCAGCTCGGCCGACCGCGCCGTGGAACTCGGCCTGCCGCAGAACAAGATCATCCTCTCGGCCAAGGTCTCGGCCGTGCAGGACCTGATCGCCGTCTACCGCGAGGTGGCGCGCCGTTCGGATTACGCGATCCATCTCGGCCTCACCGAGGCCGGCATGGGCTCGAAGGGGCTCGTGGCCGCCTCCGCCGCCATCGGCGTGCTCCTCCAGGAGGGCATCGGCGACACGATCCGCTACTCGCTCACCCCAGAGCCCGGCGGCGACCGGACCGTCGAGGTCAAGGCCAGCCAGGAACTCCTGCAGACGATGGGGTTCCGCACCTTCGTGCCGATGGTGGCGGCCTGCCCGGGCTGCGGTCGCACGACCTCGACCACCTTCCAGGAACTCGCCCGGGACATCCAGAACTGGATCGTTACCTCCATGCCGGAGTGGAAGAAGTCCTATCCGGGCGTCGAGGGGCTGAACGTCGCCGTGATGGGCTGCATCGTGAACGGCCCGGGCGAATCGAAGCATGCCGATATCGGCATCTCGCTGCCCGGCACCGGCGAGACCCCGACCGCGCCGGTCTTCATCGACGGCAAGAAGGCCATGACCCTGCGCGGCCCGACGCTGGCCAAGGATTTCGAGACGATCGTGATCGACTACATCCAGCGCCGATTCGGTCAGCAGGGCGGGACGCGCACCGCCGCCGAGTGAGGCGCGGTGCGGGGGTAAACACCCCCGGCCCGCTCCCGTCGCGGCTCGGTGAAGTCTGTCCTCGCCCGAGAGGACGCCTCCCACCGCACCGGCATTCCGGGGCTCCGCGAGCGGGCCCGGAAACAAGAACCCGCGTCGGTTCAGGCGCTTGATCCATCGGCGCATCGGGTCGGCATGCGAGCGTGTCGCGCCTCCGGCGCATCGCATTCGGACCTGAATCGCACCGAGACCCAGCTCCGCGATCTTCGCAGAGGCACACGGTTTCCGGCCGCACGAGGGCATGATAGCAAGGCCACACGATCCCGCGAGCGGTCGGCCCGGTGGCCGGCCCGCACGGTTCGGCGGAGTGTTCGCGTGTTCTGCCCGGCCCCGACTGGCCCCTGAGCCGAACCGCGAAGCGCCGGCCACGCCCGAGCTTCCGACATCCCCATGAGCCACAACTTCGCACCCGGCGTAGCAGCCCAGCCCGCGCCCGCAGCGCCCGACGCCGCGCGGGAGGCCGCCGCGGCGTCCGACGAGACGACCGGCCAGACGCCCATGCACGGGCCGGCGACCTCCGGCACCCTCGATGCCCCCGAGAAGGCGGAGACGCGCCACGGCCATGCCGGCTTCTGGACGCTCCTCGTCGGCTCCGTCGGCGTCGTCTACGGGGATATCGGCACCAGCCCGCTCTACGCCTTCCGCGAGGCGCTGGTCCCCGCCCGCACCGACGGCATCCTGCTGCCCGAGGAGGTGATCGGCACCGTCTCGCTGATCCTCTGGGCGCTGTTCATGATCGTGACCGTGAAATACGTCGCGATCCTGCTGCGCATGGACAACAACGGCGAGGGCGGCATCCTCTCGCTGATGGCGCTCGCCCGGAAGGCGCTGGGCGGCTCGCGCATCGTGTTCATGCTGGGATTGATGGGCGCCTCGCTGTTCTACGGCGACGCGGTGATCACCCCGGCGATCTCGGTGCTCTCGGCGGTGGAGGGCCTGAAGCTCGTCACCCCCGCCCTCGACGATTACGTGCTGCCGATCACCGTGGTGATCATCGTGGCGCTGTTCCTCGTGCAGAACCGCGGCACCGGCAAGGTCGCGGCCTTCTTCGGGCCGGTGACCATCGTGTGGTTCCTCGCCATGGCGCTGGCGGCACTGCCGCATATCGGCCTGCACCCGGAGGTGTTCCGCGCCGTCAATCCCTGGCACGCCGTGAACTACCTGCTCGGCCATGGCACCGGGGCGCTGGTGGCCTTGGGCGCGGTGTTCCTGGCGGTGACCGGGGCCGAGGCGCTGTTTGCCGATCTCGGCCATTTCGGCCGCAAGCCGATCCAGCTGGCCTGGATCGGCCTCGTCTTCCCGGCGCTCGCCCTCAACTATCTCGGGCAGGCGGCCCTGGTGCTGGAGAAGCCCGACACCGCCGACCCGTTCTTCCAGCTGGTGCCGGCCTGGGGCCTGCTGCCGATGGTGATCCTCGCCACGATCGCCACCGTGGTGGCGAGCCAGGCGGTGATCACCGGCGCCTTCTCGTTGTCCCGGCAGGCGATCCAGCTCGGCCTGCTGCCGCGACTGGAGATCCGCCATACCTCCGAGTCGCATGCCGGGCAGATCTATCTGCCGCAGATCAACGGGCTGCTGATGGTGGGTGTCGTCCTGCTGGCGGTGCTGTTCAAGACCTCCTCGTCGCTGGCCTCGGCCTACGGCATCGCGGTGACCGGCACGATGCTGCTCACCGCCTCGCTGACCTTCCTGGTGATGTGGCGCATGTGGAAATGGTCGCCGGTGGCGGCGGCCGCCGTGATGCTGCCCTTCATCGTCCTGGAGTTCCTGTTCCTGCTGTCAAACCTGATCAAGGTGGTGGAAGGGGGCTACGTGCCGCTGCTGCTCGCCGGCGGCCTCATCATCCTGATGTGGACCTGGGTGCGGGGCGTCACGATCCTGTTCAACAAGACCCGCAAGACCGACGTGCCGCTCGTGGAACTGGTCGGCATGCTGGAGAAGAGCCCGCCCCACCACGTGCGCGGCACCGCGGTGTTCCTGACGAGCGATCCCGAGATCGCCCCGGCCGCGCTCCTGCACAACCTCAAGCACAACAAGGTGCTGCACGAGAAGAACGTGATCCTCACCGTCGAGACGGTGGACACGCCCCGCTCCAACGAGGCCGACAAGGTGCGGATCGAGCCGGTGGGCCCGCATTTCTACCGGGTCGTGATGAAGTTCGGCTACATGGAGACGCCGAACATCCCGAAGACGCTGGTGCTGCTGCGCCGCCAGGGCTTCAAGTTCGACATCATGGCGACGTCGTTCTTCCTGTCGCGCCGCTCGATCCGGCCGGCGGCGCATTCGGGCATGCCGCTCTGGCAGGACCGGATCTTCATCACCCTCGCCAAGAACGCGAACGACGCCACGGACTTCTTCCAGATCCCCACTGGGCGGGTCGTGGAGGTCGGCACGCAGGTCACGGTGTGAGGACCACGCCGCCATGGTCATCGGCACGCGCATCCTGACGATCCGCGGGCCGGTGGCGGACATTCCCGGCGCGGTCCGGCTCGAGCGCCGGAAGACACGGACGGGCACGGGATCTGCCGCTTCACGATCGGCCGGCCCGAAGAGCCGTGCGAGAATTTCGGGGCCGGCGTCGATGCGCTGCGGGCCGTCCACTTAGCGATGCAGAGGACCGGCATCGACCTCAAGGTCAGCGTGGCCCACGAGACCGGCACCCGGGTGGGGGCAAAGCCCGGGCATGGGCCGGCTCTCCTATTCCGTAGAACGGCCACGCGCGTCCGATCGGCGCGGACAAGGTCTCGAGGAGCGGGGGCACTGGGCTCCCTGTGCGAGCGGAGCGAAGCCACCCGGCACGCCACGCGCACCGGGTGCGCGCGGTCGTGGATCACGTCGTGCCCCGCGTGAGGCATGCTGCCTGTGATCGCACGCCCTGACGATGTGCGCCGCCGCACGCGGCATGTCCTGAGCGCAACCACTCGCGGATGACCGGCCCCGTCCCTGCGTTGCGCCCGGCCCGAGGCCTGATTTAGAATACTTATTATTCTGAGCTTGAGCGTTAGCCCGGCGGCCCGGCCGCATCGGTGAACGTTAGCTGGCAAATCCGGCCTTGGCCTCCGGCCCGGCTCAGACCCGACTGATCGCCGCTCCGGCGCCGCCAGACAGGACGCAACGATGATCAAACTCACCGTGAACGGGGCTGCGCGCAGCTTCGACGGCGACCCCGACATGCCGCTGCTGTGGTACCTGCGGGACGAACTCGGGCTCACCGGCACGAAGTTCGGCTGCGGCGTCTCGCTCTGCGGGGCCTGCACCATCCATCTCGGCGGGACGGCGACCCGTGCCTGCATCACCCCGGTCTCGGCCGCCGCCGGCCAGGAAGTCGTCACCATCGAGGGGCTGTCGCCGGACGGCAACCACCCCGTGCAGGTGGCGTGGCGCGAGCAGAACGTCGCCCAGTGCGGCTTCTGCCAGTGCGGCCAGATCATGCAGGCCGCCGCGCTCCTGAAGGACACGCCGAAGCCGTCCGATCAGGACATCGACGACACGATGAGCGGCAACATCTGCCGCTGCGGCACCTACCCGCGCATCCGCGCCGCGATCCATCAGGCTGCCGGCCAGCCGGCGCCCGCCACCAAGGGAGAGCGCCTGTGATCCACGACGCGAAGATGAGCGCCCAGCTCGCCGCCGGCACCAAGCCGGCCCTCGACAATGTCAGCCGCCGCGGGATCCTCGGCGGCGCCGGCGCTCTCGTTCTGGCCCTCTCGCTGCGCCCGGCGCGAGCCGACGAGACCCAGACCGCCGAGCAGAAGGCCCAAAAATTCGGCGCCGACGGCATGCCGCACGGCTGGCGCGACGATCCGAAGATCTTCGTCGCCATCGCGCCGGACGGCACCGTCACGGTGACCAACCACCGCTCCGACATGGGCCAGGGCATCCGGACCTCGGTGGCCTTCACGGTCGCCGACGAGCTGGAGGCCGACTGGTCGAAGGTGAAGGTGGTCCAGGCCTGGGGTGACGAGACCCGCTTCGGCAACCAGGACACCGACGGCTCGCGCTCGACCCGCCACTTCTTCCAGCACTTCCGCCACGCCGGCGCCGCCGCGCGGCTGATGCTGATCCAGGCCGCGGCCAAGCAATGGGGCGTGCCGGCCTCCGAGGTGACGGCGGTCAACCACACCCTGACCCACGCCAAGTCGGGCCGCACCCTCGGCTACGGGGCCGTGGCCCAGGCCGCCGCCGAGCTGCCGGTGCCCACCGACGTCAAGCTGAAGGACCCCAAGGACTTCCGCTACATCGGCACCGGCAAGGTCGGGCTGATCGACAATTTCGACATCACCACCGGCAAGGCCGTCTACGGCCTCGACACCAAGCTCGACGGGATGCTCTACGCGGTCGTCGCGCGCCCGGCCGTCTATGGCGGCACGGTGAAGTCCTTCGACGACAGCGAGGCCAAGAAGGTCCCGGGCGTCGTGAAGATCTTCAAGATCGACGGCGGCACGATCCCGTCCGAGTTCATGCCGCTCGGCGGCGTCGCCGTGGTGGCCAAGAACACCTGGGCGGCCCTGAAGGCCCGGGACGCCCTCAAGATCACCTGGGACGACGGCCCGAACGCCGGCTACGACACCGACGCGTTCCGCAAGGAGCTGGAGGCCGCGGCCCGCAAGCCCGGCAAGGTCGTGCGCACGCAGGGCGACGTCGACGGCGCCCTCGCCAAGGCCAAGACCAGGGTCGAGGCCGAGTACTTCGTGCCCCACCTCGCCCAGGCGCCGATGGAGCCCCCGGCCGCGGTGGCCCGCGTGAAGGACGGGTTCTGCGAGGCCTGGGCCTGCACGCAGGGTCCGCAGGCGGCCAACGACCGCCTGATGAAGGCGCTCAAGCTGCCCGACGACAAGGTCAAGGTGAACGTGACGCTGCTCGGCGGCGGGTTCGGGCGCAAGTCGAAGCCCGACTACGTGGTCGAGGCGGCGCTCTGCTCGCAGGCCGTGGGCGGCGCCCCGGTGAAGCTCGCCTGGACCCGCGAGGACGACCTGCACCACGGCTTCTACCACACGATCTCGGTGGAGCATCTGGAGGCCGGCCTCGACGACAAGGGCATGCCGGTGGCGTGGCTGCACCGCTCGGTGGCGCCGACGATCGGCTCGATCTTCGCGCCCGATCCGAAGCACGAGCTGCCGTTCGAGCTCGGGATGGGGCTGGTCAACACGCCGCTGAACATCCCGAACATGCGGCTGGAGAACCCCGAGGCTGCCGCCCATGTCCGCATCGGCTGGTTCCGCTCGGTGTCGAACATCCCGCACGCCTTCGCGATCCAGTCCTTCGTGTCGGAGCTGGCGCACGCCGCCGGCCGCGAGCCGAAGGAGTACCTGCTCGACCTCATCGGACCCGATCGCAAGATCAGCCCGACCGAGATCGGCGACGTCTGGAACTACGGCGAGGACCCGAAGCGCTACCCGATCGAGACCGGCCGCCTGCGCGGCGTGATCGAGGCGGCCGCCAAGGGCGCGGGCTGGGGGCGGCAGATGCCCAAGGGCACCGGCCTCGGCATCGCCGGCCACTACAGCTTCGTCACCTACACGGCGGTGGCGGCCGAGGTGGAGGTCGACGACAAGGGCCAGGTGAAGGTGAAGGCGATCGACATCGCGGTCGATTGCGGGCCGCAGGTGAATCCGGAGCGCATCCGCTCGCAGATGGAGGGCGCCGTGGTCATGGGGATGGGGCTCGCCCTGACCTCCGAGATCACCTTCAAGCAGGGCCGGGCGGTGCAGAACAACTTCGACGGCTACGAGGTCCTCCGGATCGACGCCGCCCCGAAGGTGGTCCGCGTGCACCTCGTGCCGACCGGCAATTGGGACGGGCCGCTCGGCGGCGTCGGCGAGCCCGGCGTGCCGCCGGTGGCGCCGGCGATCGCCAACGCGATCTTCGCGGCCACGGGCCGCCGGGTCCGGCAATTGCCGATCCGCGATCAGCTGAGCGCCTGAACCGTCACCCGTCGCGAGACGTTGGGGCCGCAGGGGGAACCTGCGGCCCCATTCTTTTGGAAAGTACCCGACCCGATGATGCGTCCCGCCCTGACGGCCTGCCTGACCCTGATCCTGACGGCAGCCCCGGCCCTCGCCTCGCCCTGCGGCGACCGGATCGACAGCGTTTCCAAGCGGGTTCAGTCCGAGATGAGGCAGTCGATCTCCGCCTCGACCAGCGGCCAGGGCAATGCCGCCAAGCGCGGCGGCGAGGGGGTCACCGGCACGGAGGGTCAGCGGGCGAAGGAATCCCCCGAGGCGCCGCCGGAGAAGTCGGCCCAGGCCGGCCAGGGGGCGGATGCCGCCCAGCAGGCGCAGGTCGCCCTCGAGGAGGCGCGCACGGCCGACTCGAAGGGTGACGCCAAGGGCTGCGAGGCGGCCCTGTCCCGCGTCGAGCAGCAGTTGAAGAAGACACCCTGAGGCACTTCATAAAACGGGCTGACGGGTTCGATGCGCGAGGCTGGCCGCTCCCGCATCGATCCAATCCACCTCTCTCATCCTGAGGCCCGCTGCGCGGTCACCTGAGGATGAGGGGAAGGGTTCGACGTGAGCCCTGGCTGGCTTTGCCGCCTCACCGGCCCAGCGCGCTGATCTCGATCACGAACTTCCGCCGCAACGCCCGCGAGAAATCGCCGTAGCCGGCGGCCGCCAGCAGGAACGCCCCCGGGCCGCCGATGACGTGGGCGCGGTACCATTGCTCCAGGCTCGTGCGTTCCTGCGGCAGCGGGGTCGGGAGCAGGCCGTAGCCCGGCGCCCGATAGGCCCCGGCCCCGACGACGTCGTTCTCGCCGGGCACCAGGATCGGCAGGCCGTTGACCGTCGCGCCGGTGGCGAGCAGCGCCGCATGCGCCTCCGCGAGGCTGTCGGCGTCGGTGCAATTGTCGATCCCGTCGCCGGAGACGTCGACCACCACGCGCTCGGCCGGGATCGGGAGCGTCGGGAGCACGGCGTCGGCCACCGTGCGGAACATCTGGCCGAGGCAGGTGAACTCGCCGGCCTGCCGGGGCGTGGCCCGGACGAGTGCGGCGGTCGCCGCAGCATCGACGCGGTTGGCGATCCGCCGCCAGCCGACCGCGAGGTTCGCCCGGTCCGCCCAGGTCACCATCGCGAACAGGATCCCGCCCGGATTGCCGGTGATCGCGCCGATCACCGACGGATCCTCCAAGGCCTC
Organism: Methylobacterium sp. 1973; assembly: GCF_040545035.1. Classification (NCBI taxonomy): domain Bacteria; kingdom Pseudomonadati; phylum Pseudomonadota; class Alphaproteobacteria; order Hyphomicrobiales; family Methylobacteriaceae; genus Methylobacterium; species Methylobacterium sp. 1973. The sequence goes on along the minus strand of NZ_JBEPLA010000013.1, from coordinate 59,559 downwards.
CGCGATGCCCTCCATCTGGAGCCGGAAGCGGGATTCGTCGACGGATTGCGACACGTCCACCGAGACGACCAGCGCGGTGGCGACGCTCTCGGGTGCGGCCTTGGCGGGCGCCAGCCCGAGGAGCAGGAGGCCGGCGCCCCGCAGCGCGCCGCGGCGGATCCATCCCGAACCCGTCCGCATCATCGGCCTCGGCGCTCCCGGAAGGCGCGGCCCTGCGGCCGTCGCGCATCCGTTAGGCCACGTTTCGACGGGACGCGAAACCGGCCTTTCGGGGGGGCCGCCGCGCGGCCCCGCCCGTCGGACCGACGCGCTGCGGGCAGGCCCGGATGCGCGTCGGCAGGGTGTCGTGCGGGCGCGAAGCCCGGCCCCGGTGAGGAGGATTCGCTCCGGCGGCGGTAGCCCGCTCATCTCGGAGGTGGCCCGTCCTCCGGCCCCATCCCTGGGCCGGCCGCGGGGTCGTCGAGGACGGCCTCGGCCGCCCCGGAAGGTGCTTAGGCCGCCGCCGCCGCGGCGAGGGCGTGCCGGTTGCCGTTCAGGCCGGCGCAGAGATCGTCGATCTCGGCGAGGTCCAGCGCCTCGCCGGCCCGGCCGGCGATGGTGTCGATCAGGTGATCCTGGCGGGGATCGAACGGATGACCCTGCATCCGGTAGAACTGGTAATAGCGCAGCGCCGCCAGGACGGTGTCACGCTCGCGGTCGGTTACGGTGAAGTGCTGCATGGGTAGTTGCTTCCCCTTGTGGCTTCAACGAACGCCCGGGTAGGCCGCGACGCCGATCCCGAGCTTGACTGTTGTAACCCGTGGGCAACTGCCCGACCAGTTCTTGATAGCTCGCGCCGATGTGATTCGCGTCATTTAGGATTTTGATCCTGGCCGGAGCCGAGCGATCATGGATCGAAAAATCCTTTTCTCACAACATCTTGGCAAACCGGGTCGCGAATGCCGCGCGGTCGGACCCGGCCGTCGCCCGTCCCGAGTCCCCGCATGGACCCTCATGGACTCTCACGGACCCTCATGGACCCGCGCCGCCGCCCCCGCGCCCGCCTAGAGGCCGAGTTCGGCCAGATAGCGCGGCAGTTCGGCGCTCGCCGGCCCGTACCGGGCCTCGTCGAAGGCGTCGGCGTTGTCGGACGGCTCCAGGTTGACCTCGCAGGTCGGGATGCCGAGCGCCCGGGCCTGCCGGACGTAGCCCGCCGCCGGGTAGACCGCCCCCGACGTGCCCACGGCCACGAACAGGTCCGCCCCGGCGAGCGCAGCCTCGATCGCGTCGAGGTGCATCGGCATCTCGCCGAACCAGACCACGTCCGGCCGCATCCGGCCCGATGCGCCGCAGGCGGGGCAGTGATCGGCCCGGCTCAGGTCGGCGCGCCACGGCGTGACCGCACCGCAGGCGCAGCAGCGCGCCTTGAGCAATTCGCCGTGCATGTGGGTGACTGCCTGCGAGCCGGCCCGCTCGTGCAGGTCGTCGACGTTCTGCGTGCACAGGAACAGCCGCCCGCCCCGCGCGGCGAGCCGCGCCTCGGCCTGCGCCAGAGCGACATGCGCGGCGTTCGGCTCGGCCGCGACCGCGCCGCGGCGGCGATGGTCGTAAAAGTCGAGCACCGTGTCGGGGTCGGCCGCGTAGGCCTCCGGGGTGGCGAGCCGCATCGGGTCGAACCGCGCCCAGATCCCGCCGCGGTCCCGGAACGTGCCGAGCCCGCTCTCGGCCGAGACGCCGGCCCCGGTCAGCACGAAGATCGTCCTGGGATGGTCCGTCATGCGGTGCTCCTGCTCGCCTGAGATTGGCCGGATATGTCCGCTGGCTGGCAGCGCGGTTTCTTTCGCCCAGGGTCAAGCCGAGGAATCCTGCGGCTCGCTTCACCGAGCGGGAGACACGAAATGTCCGATGTTGCGCTGCTGGTCATCGATGTCCAGGAATCCTTCCGGCACAGGCCCTTCTGGAACGACGCCGATGTCCCGCCCTTCACCGAGCGCCTGCAGACGCTCATCGACGGTGCCGCGGCGCGCCGGATTCCGATCCTGCAGATCTTCCACCTCGCCGAGAGCGGCCCCTTCGCCGCCGCCTCCGGCCATGTCCGCACCCTGGAGCCGATCGTGATCGCGCCGACGGCGATCTTCCACAAGCGCCGGCACAGCGCCCTGGTCGATAGCGGCCTGCCCGGCTGGCTGACGCAGCACGGCATACGGCGCCTGATCGTGTCCGGCATCCGCACCGAGCAATGCTGCGAGACCACCACCCGCCACGCCTCCGACAGCGGCTGGCAGGTGGATTACGTCACCGAGGCGACGCTGACCTTCGCGATGACCCATCCCTCCGGACGCCGGTTCACGGCGGACGACATCAAGGCCCGCACCGAGCTGGTGCTGATGGACCGCTTCGCCCGCATCGCCACGGTGGAGCAGGCGCTCGCCGGTCGGGACTTGCCGGTCGCGGCATGAGCGGGACGGCGCGGCGCATCCCGGTCCTCGTGGTCTTGCCGCCGCGCACCCTGCTGCTCGACCTCGCGGGACCGGTCGAGGTCCTGCGCATCGCCGGGGCGGCTCAGGAGCGGGTCGCGTTCTCGGTGCGCTACGTGGCGCCGCAGGCGCGCACCCGCTGCTCGATCGGTCTGGATCTCGGCGGCACCGAGCCGCTGCCGGAGGCGATCGCGCCGGGCACCGTGGTGCTCGTGCCGGGCGCGTCGGCCCGGGTGCTCGGCGGCGAGGCCGATCCGGACGAGGGCGCCGCCGAAGTGCGGATCGTCGACTGGCTGCGCGGCGCGGTCCGGCCGGGCCACACCGTGGTGACGGTCTGCGACGGTACGCTGCTGGCGGCCCGGGCCGGCCTGTTCGACGGCTATGCCTGCACCACCCATCACGCGAGCTGCGCCCGGCTCGCCGCCCTGGCGCCGCAGGCGCGGGTGCTGGAGAACAGGCTGTTCGTGCAGGACCGGGACCGGTTCAGCAGCGCCGGCGTGACCGCGGGCGTGGACCTGATGCTCCATCTCGTCGCCGAATGGGCCGGCCCGGCCGCGGCGCTGGCGGCGGCCCGGACCCTGGTGGTCTACATGCGGCGCGGCCCCGACGACCCGCAGCTCTCACCCTGGCTCGAAGGCCGCAGCCACCTGCACCCGGTGGTGCACCGCGCCCAGGACGCGATCGCCGCCGAACCCGCCCGCGCCTGGTCCCCCGAGATCCTCGGCCGCCTCGCCGGGGCGAGCCCGCGCAACCTCGCCCGGCTGTTCCGGGTCCATGCCAGGATGACGGTGACCGACGCGGTCAACCGCGCCCGGATCGCGCTGGCCCGGGACCTGATCGCCCAGACCGACCTTGCCCTGGAGCAGGTCGCCGACCGCGCGGGCTTCGGCTCGGCCCGCCACATGCGGCGGGTCTGGCGTCAGTTCCACGACGCCGCGCCCTCGAATCTCCGAACCCAAATCTTGGTTTCGAAAGGTCCGTGACCTTTCGCGGGTCCAGGGCGGAGCCCTGGGGCCTCAGGGGCACCGCCCCCGAACCCCTGCCAAAGGGGTGAGCCCTTTGGGATCCCCCGACCACGCTCTGGACCCCGCCGGATGGCTGTGCCCTCCTCGCATCGTCCGAATCGGCGCGGACGATGCATCCGCCCGTCCCGACAGGCGCCCGCGGGCGCGGAGGAGAGCGCATCATGCCCGAATTCGACCTGGCGATCCGCGGCGGGACCGTGGTCACGGCGAGCGACACGGTGCGGGCGGATGTCGGCGTGCGCGGCGGCCGGATCGTGGCTGTGGCCGAGGGCATCGCCGACGCCGCCCGGGTGATCGACGCCTCCGGCCTGCTGGTCCTGCCCGGCGGCATCGACAGCCATGTCCACATCGCCCAGGATTCGGGCCCCGGCATCGTCATGGCCGACGACTTCGCCAGCGCCACCCGGGCGGCGGCGGCCGGCGGCAACACCTGCGTGATGCCCTTCGCGCTCCAGCCCCGGGGCGCCTCCCTGCGCGGGGCGGTCGACGCCTACCGGGCCAGGGCCGAGGGCCAGTGCCACGTCGACGTGGCGATCCACATGATCATCTCGGACCCGACCGAGGCGGTGCTCGGCCAGGAGCTGCCGGCCTTGGTCGCCGACGGCTACACCTCGTTCAAGGTCTTCATGACCTACGACGACCTCGTGCTGAACGACCGCCAGCTCCTCGACGTGTTCCACGTCGCGCGGCGGCAGGGCGCCCGGGTCATGGTCCACGCGGAGGGCTACGACGCAATCCGCTACCTCAGCGAGCGTCTGGAGCGGGCGGGCGAGACGAGGCCCTACGGCCACGCCCTGTCGCGCCCCGAGATCGTCGAGCGGGAGGCGGCCCACCGGGCCATCAGCCACGCCGAGCTGATCGACCTGCCCATCGTGATCGTCCACGTCTCGGGCCGCGAGGCCACCGAGCAGATCGCCTGGGCTCAGGGACGGGGCCTGAAGATCCGGGCCGAGACCTGCCCGCAATACCTGACCCTGACGGCCGAAGACATGAAGGGGCTCGGCCAGGACGATCCGATGGCGGGGTCGAAATACGTCTGCTCGCCGCCGACGCGGGATGTCGAGAGCCAGGAGGCGGTGTGGTCAGGGATCCGGCGCGGGATCTTCGACGTGGTCTCGTCCGACCATTGCCCGTTCCGCTACGACGACCCGCAGGGCAAGCTGAACCCGCGGGGTAAGACCTCCTTCCGCTGGATCCCGAACGGCATCCCCGGCATCGAGACGCGGCTGCCGGTGTTCTTCTCCGAGGGCGTCTCGAAGGGGCGCATCAGCCTCAACCAGTTCGCCGCGCTCACCGCCACGAACCACGCGAAGCTCTACGGGCTGTACCCGCGCAAGGGCTCGATCGCCCCGGGCTTCGACGCCGACCTGACCCTCTGGGACCCGAACCGGCGCGAGACCATCCGCCAGGAGATCCTCCACCACGGCTCCGACTACACGCCGTGGGAAGGGTTCGAGGTCACCGGCTGGCCGGTGATGACCATCGCGGGCGGGCAGGTCATCGCCGAGGATGGCCGGGTCCTGTCCGAGCCGGGCCGCGGGCGGGTGCTGGACCGGGCGGTCGATCCGGCCGAGCGGCGGGAGGCGTAGCCTTGGCCCGCCGCTTGCTCTCCGGTGTCGGATGGCGGGCGACACAGGGGGAATCGATGTTGCGGACGCGGCGTCGACCGGATCGAGCGCGGGTCCCCTCTCCCGTGCGGGAGAGGGACAGGGTGAGGGGCGTGCGGCTTCCGGATAGGGCGCGCATGGCAAGGGTGTGCCCCGTCCTGAACGTTCTCGTCCCTCACCCCTACCCTCTCCCGCACGGGAGAGGGGGCGTGTCGCGGCCTTCAAGAGTGATCGTGCCACTCTTGTATCTTGCACATCGCCGGAAGCAGGCGAGCCTCACATGAATGTCGAGCTGATCGGCCTGACCAAGCGCTACGGCGCGGCGACCGCGGTCGATGCCATCGACCTGAAGGTGCCGTCCGGGGCCTATTGCTGCCTGCTCGGCCCCTCCGGCTGCGGCAAGACCACGACGCTCCGGATGATCGGCGGCCACGAGCACGCCAGCGCGGGCGACGTGGTGATCGGCCCGAAGGCAGTGGGCGACGCGGCGCCGTCCGAGCGCGGCACCGCCATGATGTTCCAGAGCTACGCCCTGTTCCCGCATCTCGATGCGCGGGACAACGTCGCCTTCAGCCTGCGGATGCGCGGAAGCGGCAAGGTGGAGCGCCGGGCCAAGGCCATGGCGATGCTCGACCTCGTGCAGATGGGCCACCTCGCCGGGCGCCTGCCGGCCCAGCTCTCCGGCGGCCAGCAGCAGCGCGTCGCGCTCGCCCGCGCCCTCGTCACCGGCCCGAAGGTGCTGCTCCTCGACGAGCCGCTCTCGGCGCTCGACCCGTTCCTGCGGGTCCGGATGCGGGTCGAGTTGAAGCGGATCCAGACCGAGCTGGGCCTCACCTTCATCCACGTCACCCACAGCCAGGAGGAGGCGATGGCGCTCTCCGACCTCGTGGTGGTGATGAATGCCGGGCGGATCGAGCAGGCTGCCGACCCGCGCACCGTGTTCGAGCGGCCGGCGACCGCCTTCGTGGCCCGGTTCATCGGCGGCCACAACGTGATCCGCCTGCCCGACGGGCTCATCGCCGTGCGGGCGGACCGGATGCGCCTCGGCGCCGAGGCCGGCCCCGCCGCGCGGCCGGCCCGGGTGGTGGCTGTCGAGTACCAGGGCACCAGCGTCCATGTCGGCCTCGACGCAGAGGGGCTGGAGCGCGCGCCTGAGAGCCCCGCCGCCCTCACGGCGATCCTCAGCGACGCGGATTTCGCGGCCCGCCCGCTGCGCCCGGGCGACACGATTCCGGTCGGCTGGGACGCGGCCGCCGCCCACCGCCTCGACGCGTAACCGGTACGGAGACGACGATGGATGCTTTCTCGAAGCCGAGCCGGCGCACGCTCCTGAAGGGGGCCGCCGCGCTGGCCGCGACGCCTGTCACCGGCTTCCCGGCGGTGCACGCCGCCGAGCCGGTGACCCTGCGCTACCTCGGCACCGCGGTGAACCAGTCCGCCGACATCGCCAGGAAGGTGAAGGAGGATCTGGGCCTCACCATCGAGTACATACCGGTGGTGACCGACGAGGTGACCAAGCGCGTCGTCACCCAGCCGAATTCCTTCGACCTGGTCGACACCGAGTATTTCAGCCTCAAGAAGATCCTGCCCTCCGGCAACCTCCAGGGCATGGACGCCAAACGGATCAAACTGGCCGACAAGATCTCGTCGATCTTCACCAAGGGCGAGGTGGGGGGCCGGAAGATCGGCGACCAGGGCACGGCCCCCCGGAAGGTCTTCTATCTGGAGGGCCAGGATTCGAAAAAATTTGCCGGCGAACAGACCGAGTGGATCTCGCTGATCCCCACCGTCTACAACGCCGACACGCTGGGCATCCGGCCAGACCTGATCAAGATCCCGGTGACGAGCTGGAAGGAGCTCCTCAACCCGGCCTTCAAGGGCAAGGCCTCGATCCTCAACATCCCGTCCATCGGCATCATGGACGCCGCGATGGTGGTGGAGGCGACCGGCGACTACACCTACGGCGACAAAGGCAACATGACGCGCCCTGAGATCGACCGCACCATCAAGGTGCTGATCGAGGCTAAGCGCGCCGGCCAGTTCCGCGCCTTCTGGCAGGATTTCAACGAATCCGTGAACCTGATGGCCTCGGGCGAGACGGTGATCCAGTCGATGTGGTCGCCCGCCGTCACGAAGGTGCGCGCGCAGGGGGTGCCCTGCACCTATCAGCCGCTGAAGGAGGGCTACCGGGCCTGGGCCTCGGGCTTCGGCATCCCCAAGACCCTGAGCGGCAAGAAGCTCGATGCCGCCTACGATTTCATCAACTGGTTCCTGTCCGGCTGGGCCGGGGCCTACCTGAACCGGCAGGGCTACTACTCGGCGGTGCTGGAGACCGCACAGGCGAACATGCAGCCCTACGAATGGGCCTTCTGGATGGAGGGCAAGCCCGCCGAGAAGGACATCCTCGGTCCCGACGGCACCCTGATCGAGAAGGCCGGCGCCACCCGCGACGGCGGCTCCTTCGACGCGCGGATGGGCGCGGTCGCCTGCTGGAACGCCGTGATGGACGAGAACACCTACATGGTGCGCAAGTGGAACGAGTTCATCGCGGCGTGAGGGCGGTGGGCGCCCCCTCCCCGTCCTTCTCCCTCCGCGGGCCCTCGGAGACGCCCGTCCTGCGCGGCCACGCGGCTGCCGGATGGAACGCGCGCCCCCTCTCCCGCACGGGAGAGGGGGCGCGGTGCGCCTCGCGGGAGCCGATGTGTGAACATCGGAGCCCGCAGAGGGGGAGGGAAGCGGCGGCGCGCGTGGGGTGAATCCGATGACCGATCTCGCCCTGCCCGCCGCCGAGACCGCCGCGCGGACCGCAGCGCCCACCGTTGCGGGCCGCCCGCGCCGCCGCACCCTCGCCTATCTCCAGGCCGCGCCGCTGGCCCTCGTCTTCCTCGTCTTCCTGGTGGTGCCGCTGGTGCTCACCGGGATCGTCTCGCTGTGGGAGTACAACGAGTACGAGATCATCCCGGCGCTGACCCTGCAGAACTACGCCGACGTCTTCGACGGCTGCCTGTCCGCCGACCTCTGCACCACGCTGCGCACCTATCTCTCGACGGTGAAGTTCGTCGCGCTGACGCTGGCGATCACCCTGCCGCTGGGCTTCGCCATCGCCTACTTCCTGGCCTTCTATATCCGCTCCGGCACGGTGCGGATGGGGCTGTTCCTGCTCTGCACGATCCCGTTCTGGACCTCGAACGTGATCCGCATGATCTCGTGGATCCCGCTGCTCGGCCGCAACGGCCTCGTCAACGACACGCTCCGTGCCCTCGGGCTGATCCGCGCGCCGATCGAGGGCCTGCTCTACTCCGACTTCGCGGTGGTCCTGGCCTTCGTGCACCTCGACACGGTGTTCATGATCGTGCCGATCTTCAACAGTCTCGCGCGGATCGACCGGCGCCTGATCGAGGCGGCGCGGGATTGCGGCGCGTCCGGCGCACAGATCCTCTGGACCGTGATCCTGCCGCTGGCCAAGCCCGGCATCGCCATCGGGACGATCTTCGTGACGACCCTGGTGATGGGCGACTTCGTCACCGTCGGCGTCATGGGCGGCCAGCAGATCGCCAGCGTCGGCAAGGTGATCCAGGTGCAGATGGCCTACCTGCAATTCCCGGCGGCCGCGGCCAACGCCATGGTGCTCTTGGCTGCCGTGCTGCTGATGATCCTGGGACTCACCCGGATGATCGACCTCCGGCGGGAGCTGTAGCGATGGACCGGCCCCGCGGCCTCGCCTTCTATCTCCTGGCCGGCGTCTTCGCCCTCTACGTCCTGTTCCTCTACGGGCCGACGCTGACCATCCTGGCCCTGAGCTTCCAGGGGCCCTCCGGCGGCCTGACCTTCCCGATGAACGGCGTGTCGACCCATTGGTTCGCCAAGCTCTGGGAGGGCGTCGGCGTGGTCGACATCTGGGCGGCTCTGCGGCGCTCCCTGGCGCTCGGCCTCGTGGTGATGGCACTCACCGTGACGATCGCCTTCTATGCCGGCATCGCCTTCCGGAAGGGGTTTCGGGGGGCCGGCCTCGTCTTCGCCCTGGCGGTGTCGAGCCTGATCGTGCCCTCGATCGTGGTCTCGCTGGGCATCGGGCTGGAGTTCCGGCTCCTCGACGATGCGATCAAGGCGCTCGCCGCCGCCACCGGCTGGGGGTTCCTGGAGGATCACGGCACGCTGATGGGCCTCTACACCTCGGCGCTGGGGGCGCACCTGACCTGGACGCTGCCCTTCGGCCTGCTGATCATGTTCGCGGTCTTCAACCGGTTCGACCCGGCCTACGAGGAGGCCGCCCGCGACCTCGGCGCCAGCGGTCCGCAGACGCTGCGCCACGTGGTGGTGCCGATCCTCGCGCCCGCGCTCGTCGGCGTTGCGCTGTTCGGCTTCACCCTGTCGTTCGACGAACTCGCCCGCACCAGCCAGGCGATCGGCGGCCGCAACACCCTGCCGCTGGAATTACAGGGCCTGACCACCACGGTGACGACGCCGGAGATCTATGCGCTGGGCACGATGACCACCGCCGTCTCGGCCCTGGTGATCGGGACGGCGCTCGGCCTCACCCTGTGGCTGCAGAAGCGCCGGGCGCGGCGGGCCATGGCGGGGTTGCGGTAGGGCGCTTACCCGCTCACCCTGGAGGCCGTCGAGTCGACGAGGTTCGCGGGTGTGGCCAGCTGGTTCCGTTGCGATCGCGATCCTCGCTTACGGCCGCGGCAATACGGTTCTGATCGAGATCGAGACGCCTGCCGGACGGCTGGAGGCTGTCGGCGAACTGGAGCAGATCGGCCGAACCTTGTATTTTCGTCGCGCCCACATCCAGGGGCTGCACAAGGGTGCCCTTGGGCGAGCGGGGCTGAACGCGATCGGCGCGGAGATCCTGAGAGAGGCTGAAGTCGATGCGGTCGTCATTGAAGGAGGCGCTCGAACGACAGGAGCGGGACCGAAACGGGGGCGCCGGCCACCACCCTTCCGGTATCCCCGTTGAACTCGTGCTTCAGATTTCGGCCTCGAACGATCAGCCCGTCGACCTCGTGAAGGCCCTGATGGCATTCGGCCTGGACTTGCACGAGGCGCACGACATCGTCGATCGCTTGGCGAGCGGAGAAAAGGTCGCGACCACCCTATACCTGACCGCCGAGGGTGAATCGCCTTTCGCATTGAGCCGCTTCGGTGTGAGGGTTGGCGCCCCCCAGCCGGTCGACGCGGCTTCCATCCCTGTGGATGTGCTGAACGCGATCGATGCGTGGCGCCTGTCCGAGCCGGAGCGTCCCACCCGGGATGAGGCGATCGGCATCATCCTCCGCCGCGGCCTCGCGGCCGCGTAGGGGCTCCACCGCAACATTGCCAACCCACCCCCATCCGTGTATGCGCAGCCCGCGCCCCCGAGACACCCTTGGAGGCAGGGGCGCGTCGGGAAGGGCTTGGCCGTCCGCACAGGGCGGCCTTTTCGCGTTCCGGCTCCAGCAATTCGTAAGGATCACGCCATGAGCGCAGTCAAGACGCTTGAGGCCGTGGCACGCGACCGGGTCGGCAAGGGGGCCGCCCGGGCCGTTCGTCGCCAGGGCCAGATTCCCGCCGTCATCTACGGCGGTGGCCAGCCGCCGCAATCCATCGCGGTCGATCTCATCCGCACCCGCACCCTGATCTACGCGGGCGGCTTCAAGACGACGCTGTTCGAGATCAACGCTGGCGGCAAGAAGATCCGCGCGATCCCGCGCGACTTCCAGCTCGACCCGGTCTCCGGCGTGCCGCTGCACGTCGACTTCCTGCGCGTCGTCTCGGGCCAGACCGTCACCGTCGAGGTGCCGGTGCACTTCGTCAACGAGGACGCGGCCCCCGGCATCAAGAAGCTCGGCGGCACCCTCAACATCGTGGCCCACACGCTCGCCCTCGACGTCGCCCCGGATCAGATCCCGGACGCGATCGAGGTCGACCTGACCGGCCGCGCGATCGGCGACGTGATCCACGTCTCCGACATCAAGATCCCGGCCGGCACCTACACCGGTGAGGCGACCGATCCGGTTGCCAACATCGTGCCGCCGACCGTGCTGGGCGCCGAGGTGGAGGCCGAGGAGGCCGCCATCGCCGAGGCGCAGTCGGCCGAGGCCGCCGAGGAGAAGGCCGAAGCCGAGGCCGAGACCTCCGAGGACGAGAAGAAGGACGGCGAGGAGGCCTGAGCCTCGTCGCACTGCTCCGCACTCTCGAGAGCCCCGGCCCTGCCGGGGCTCTCTTCGTTCGGGCGGGCGGGCGGTCAGGGATAGAGCCGCGCGCGGCTCCAGCCGTCGCCGGTCCGGGCGAAGCGGACCCGGTCGTGCAGGCGGAAATCGCCGTTCTGCCAGAATTCGAGGGTGACCGGCGCGATGCGGAAGCCGGTCCAGTGCTCCGGCCGGGGGATCGGCCCTTCGCCGTAGCGCTCGGAGAGGTCCGCCACGGCGCTCATCAGCGTGGCGCGATCGGCGAGTGGGCGTGATTGCTGGCTGGCGATGGCGCCGAGCCGGCTCTCGCGGCGGCGGCTCTGGAAATAGGCATCCGCCTCCTCGGCCGTCACTGGCGTGATCGGGCCCCGGGCCCGCACCTGCCGACGCAGGCTCTTCCAGTGCAGCACCAGGGCGGCTTGCGGGTTCTGGGCCAGCTCCTCTCCCTTGGTGGATTGCGTGTTGGTGTAGAAGACGAAGCCGCGGGCGTCGAAGCCCTTCAGCAGCACCATCCGCACGTCCGGCAGCCCGTCCGACCCGGCGGTGGCGAGCGCCATCGCGTTCGGGTCCTCGGGTTCGGCCGCCTCCGCGTCCTTCATCCAGGAAGCGAACAGCCCGAAGGGGTCGTCGCTCAGTGTGAAGTCCGCGCTCTTCGGGTCATCGGTCCTTAACTGATCCACGCCAAGACTCCTGCCTGCCGCGTCAAGGGCCTGAGGGGGCACCGACATCGGCATGTTCGGTCGAGCGGAAAGCCCGTCGTGAGTCAGGTGTAATGCGGCGATGCGCGTGTAAAGGGCCAAGCCGGCGGGCGCGCATCTGCGCGTCCGTGTCGGTCGTGTCGGTGGCGATGGCCCTGTGCGGCTGCAGCCAGCCTCTGCTGATCTTCCGGGGCGATCCCCCGGCGGCGCCGCGCGTGGTCGAGGAGCCCACCGTCACCGGCAGCATCGAGAAGCGGCCTGTGAGCTTCGGGGACGACCTCGCCGAGGAGGATTGGCGCCGGGCGCGTGCCGCCCTGGGCGTCGCCCTGGATCCGCAGGGCAACGGGCGGCCCGTGAAATGGGACAATCCGGAGACCGGGCTTCACGGGTCGGTCAACCCGACCGGCCTGCCCTATGTCTCGGACGACCTGATCTGCCGCAACTTCCTGGCCTCGGTGATCGGACCGGCCCGCAGCCGCTTCGTCCGCGGCACCGGCTGCAAGCTCTCGGGCGGCCCATGGACGCTGAAGCGCGTCCGGAGCGCGAGCGGCGCCGGCCGCTCCTGAACGAGGCCGCCGCGCCCGGCGGCCTCAGCCAAGTCATTCAGCCGGCGAGGTTTCTCAGTAGGGGTGGCCGTAATACGGCCGCACGCGCAACCGCGGCTGCGCCGCCGGCGGGGCGGCGTAGCGGGCCGCGGCCTCCGGATCGTAAGTCCGGATGTAGGGGTCGAGGGCTGGGTCGCGGTAATTGCCGTTGTTGACCCCGGCCGAACGATCGTTGCCGCTCAGCGCCGCGTAGGGCGAGAGGCCGCTGCCGCTGTCGCCGCCACCACCGCCGCCGCCCCAGGCAAAGGCCATCCCCGGAGTGGCGGCGAGGAGCATCGCCGCGAGGGGCACCGTCAGCGTCTTGCGCGTCATGTCCTGTCTCCGCACCATGTCATTGCCAAGCGAACGGTCCAGCTGAAAGCGCGGTTCCCTCAAAGGCGGACTCTGGCGCGAACCGCCGCGGCTTCACGGCATTGTATCACCGTCTGCCAACACCCGCCTATTCGACGCCCTGAATTTCGATTTTTTCGGTTCACCGCCCAGAAATCGTCTCCGCTGTTAAGATTGAACCGGTAGACATCGATCCGGCCGTGCTTGATCGTGGCGCGGCGTAACAGAATTCGAGCCTGCGCGGCGACCGTATCGGCGGTCACCGCCGGGCGCATAACGGGTCTGGCTGCCGTGAACGTCGATACGAAAGCCGGCACGCGGGGCATGAGGCCGACCGGCTGATGGAGCGGGCGACCGGAGGCATGGACCGGCCATCGGCGGCCGGCGGCCGGGCTCCCGCCCGGGCCGAGCCTTCGCCCTCGCGGACGCTCCCCCGCAGCCGGACCGTCACCGTTCGACTGGACCGCCGGGCGCTGCGCGGCTGGCATATCCGCCTTCTCGACCAGCTCGGGCAGCGGCCCGACCACCGGATCCGCGTCGCATGGGTCGACCACGCGGGGGGGCTGCCGCCGAACGCGGAACTCCTGTTCCGGCTGGAGGCCACCATCCACGGCCTGCCCCGGCCGGGCCTGGCCACGGCGGCCGAGCCGGTGGCGCTCGCGTCCTACGAGGCGAGCCCCGCGGGCGAGGAGCTCCGCAGCAGCGGCGCCCAGGATCTCGTCCTCGATCTCTCGAGCGCGCCTGCGGAACCGGGATCGGCACCGGCGTGGCGGCTCGACTATGACGGGATGCCGGGCGAAGCCGGCCTGCTCGCGGCCCTGTTCGCCCATGGTGCCCCGGTGGCGGCCCTGCGTGGACCGGACGGCAAGCCGGTGGCCTTGGGGCGCCTGGGCGCGGAATCGCATACGGTGATGCTCGCGGCCTTCGAGGGCTACCTCGCGCGGACCATCACGCTGATCCTCGCCGCCCTCGACGGCGCCGCCTCGACGGAGCTTCCCGACGGCGCCGGGGCGCCCCTGCAGCCCGCGACCGCCTACGACCTCGGCGGCCTGGGCGCCCGGCGGCGGGCCGCCGGGGGGCTCGCCCGGCAGATCGCCCGCAGGCTCTACGCCCTCTGCTTCCACGGCCCGCACTGGCGGGTGGGCTGGCGCCGGATCGTCGGCCCCGACCTGATCGATCTGCGCCGGCATCCCGAGGGCGGCTGGCAGGTCCTTCCCGACGACGGCCGGCGCTTCTACGCCGACCCCTTCGCGATCGCCCGGGACGGCGCCGTAACCCTGTTCGTGGAGGAGTTCGACTATCGCCGCGGCAAGGGCGTGATCGCCGCGGTGGGCTTCGGGGAGACCGGACCCCGCGGCCGTCCGGAGCCGGTGCTCGAACTCGAGACCCATCTCTCCTACCCGTTCGTGTTCGAGGCGGACGGGCAGGTCTGGATGATCCCGGAATCCCACGCCTCGGGCACGATCGACCTCTACCGGGCCACCGACTTCCCGCGCGGATGGGTCCACGAGGCGGTGCTCCTCGACGGGGTCGTGGCCGGGGATGCGACCCTGCTGCAGCAGAACGGCCGCTGGTGGATGTTCGCCACGGTCCGGGCCGGCGGGGGCAGCTATTCCGACACCCTGCATCTCTGGCACGCGCCGCATTTCCGCGGGCCCTGGACCCCGCATCGGCACAACCCGGTGTTGATCGATATCGGCTCGGCCCGGGCCGCGGGCCCGATCGTGGCGCGCGACGGCGGCCTGATCCGGCCCGTCCAGGATTGCCGCGAGGGCTACGGCGCGGCGCTCGGCCTCGCCCGGATCCTGCGCCTCGACGAGGAGGCCTACGCGCAGCGGGTCGAGACGCGCCTGCGGCCCGGGGCGGCCTGGCCGGGCACGCGCCTGCACATGCTGAGCGCCGCCGGCGGCTTCGAGTTCATCGACGGCTCGCACCGGGCCCGCACGCGACTCCTGGGCTGATCCCGGCCCGCGCCGCGCCCGGCGCGGACCCGTCGGTGCCGAACGGCACCCGCGGACGGCTCGCATCCCGGCCCCGCGCACGCTAAGCGGGGGGCTCCACCCGCGCCGATCAAGTAGAACCGCCGGGACGATCACCATGGCGAGCCCCGTCGAACATGCGAGCTTCCTGCCGCCGGTCCTGACCTTCCTCACGGCGGCGGTGATCGGCGTGCCGATCTTCCGGCTGATCGGCCAGAGCGCCGTGCTGGGCTATCTCGTGGCCGGGGTGCTGATCGGGCCCTCGGGCCTGTCGCTGATCGCCGAGCCCGAGACGGCGGCGAGCGTCGCCGAGATCGGCGTGGTGCTGCTGCTCTTCATCGTCGGCCTGGAACTGCACCTGTCGCAGCTCGTCTCGATGCGGCGCGACATCTTCGGCCTCGGGACCGCGCAGCTCGTCCTCTGCGCGCTGGTGCTCGGCGGCGCCGGAATCCTGGCGGGCCTCAGCTTGGGCGCCGCCGCGGTGATCGGCCTCGCGCTGGCGCTCTCGGCCACCGCGGTGGCCCTGCAGCTCCTGGAGGAGCGGGGCGATCTCTCCAGCGCCTATGGCGGCCGCGCCTTCGCGGTCCTGCTGTTCCAGGACCTCTCGGTGGTCGGCATCCTGGCGCTGATGCCCCTGCTGGCCTCGGCGGGGGAGGCGACCGACGTCTCCTGGCTCGGGGAAGCGGCCCTCTCCACCGGCAAGGCGCTCGCGGCGATCCTGGCGGTGGTGCTGGTCGGCCGCTACGGCCTGAACCCCTTTTTCCGGCTGCTCGCCGCGAGCGGCGCCCGCGAGGTGATGACCGCCGCCGCGCTCCTGGTGGTGCTCGGCACCGCGCTCCTCATGGAGCAGGTCGGCCTGTCGATGGCGATGGGCGCGTTCCTCGCCGGCATCCTGCTGGCCGAGTCGAACTTCCGCCACCAGCTGGAGGCCGATATCGAGCCGTTCCGCGGCATGCTGCTCGGCCTGTTCTTCATGAGCGTCGGCATGTCGATCGACGGCAACCTCGTGCGGGAGGTCTGGCCCGCCCTGTTCGGCGCCACCCTGGCGGCGATCCTGGTCAAGGTCGCCATCGTGGCCGGCCTGTTCCGGCTGTTCGGCTCGGACACGCTGGGGGCCCTGCGGGGGGCGGCGGTTCTGGCGCCCGCGGGCGAGTTCGCCTTCGTGCTGCTGCCCCAGGCCCAGGATCTCGGCCTCACCGGGGTCACGGCGACGCGCTTCGCGGTGGCGCTCGCCGCGCTGACCATGCTGATCGGTCCGATCGCCGCCAAGGGGCTCGACAAGCTGATCGAGCGGCGCACCGCGCGCAGCACCCGCGCGCTGGAGGCGCCCTCCACCGAGTTGACCGAGAGCGGCGACGCCAGGGTGCTGGTGATCGGCTTCGGCCGCTTCGGGCAGGTGCTGACCCAGGTGCTGATGGCCGAGGGCATCCCCGTCACGGTGATCGACAAGGATGTGGAGCAGCTGCGCGCCGCCTCGCGCTTCGGCTTCCGCATCTATTACGGCGACGGCACCCGGCTCGACGTGCTCCGCGCCGCCGGGATCGGCCGGGTCGAGCTGGTCTGCATCTGCGTCGACGACCGGGAGGGCGCCCTCAAGATCGTCGACATCGTCCACGAGGAGTTCTCCAGCGTGCGCACCTTCGTGCGCGCCTACGACCGCCTGCACGCGGTGGAGCTGATGAACCGGGACGTCGACTACCAGATCCGCGAGACCGCCGAATCCGCCCTCGCCTTCGGACGGTCGGCGCTGGAGGGGCTCGGCCTGTCGCCGGAGGCCGCCTCGGCCCGGGCCGACGACGTGCGCAAGCGCGACATCGCCCGCCTCGTCCTGCAGCAGGCCGGGGCCCTGCCGGACGGCGCCGGCTGGATGCGCGGCGCCGCGGCGGGTCTGAAGCCCGAGCCGCTGACCATTCCGGTCCGGCCGGCGCGGGCGCTCAGCACCGAGACCCGCGACCTCGTGGGCAGCGACCGGCGCGAGGCGGCCGAGCGGCTGCTGGAGAAGCCCGCACTGGCGCCGCAGGAGACGGACGCCGCCGAGGGCGAGGCCGATCCGGAGGCGGAGCTGGAAGCGGAAGGCAGCGCCCGGGATGCGTGACCGGCCGGATGTCTGACATGTCCGACGGGCCGCCCCCGGCGGAGGCGGGCCGCTTCGTCACCGGCTCGATCCTCCGGCACGTGGTGGTGATGGCCGCCACCGGATCGGTGGGGCTGATGGCGATCTTCGTCGTCGACCTCTTGTCGCTGCTCTACGTGTCGACGCTCGGCGACCCGAACCTCACCGCGGCGGTCGGCTTCGCCGGCATCGTGCAGTTCTTCGCCACGGCGGTGAATATCGGCCTGATGATCGCCGCCGGGGCCCTGGTCGGGAAGGCCGTCGGCGCGCGCGACCGCGCGGCGGCGCGGCGCCTCGCGACCTCCGCGCTGGTCCTCGGCAGCCTCGTGGCCGCCCTCATCGCGGTGCTGATCGCGCTGCTCGCCGACCCGCTCCTGGCCCTGATCGGCGCGAAGGGCGAGGCGCTGCGGGTGGCGATCCTGTTCCTCCACATCACCCTTCCGTCGAACCTGCTGCTCGCCGCCGGCATGCTGTTCACCGGCCTGCTGCGCGCGGTGGGCGAAGCCAGGCAGGCGATGTCGGTCACCCTGGCCGGAGCGGTGGTCACCGCACTGCTCGATCCGCTGCTGATCTTCGGGGCCGGCCTCGGCGTCACGGGCGCGGCGATCACCGTCTGCGTCGCGCGCGCGACCTTCGTGGCGGTGGGCGTCCGCGGCGTCGCCCGGCACGGCCTCCTCCGCCGGCCGCACCTGTCCGACCTGCCGGCCGACGCCGCCGCCCTGGCCGGCGTCGCGGGACCGGCCGTGCTCACGAATCTCGCCCCCTCGGTGGCGAGCGCGTTCCTGGCACGGCTGTTCGCCGGCTACGGGGCCGATGCGGTCGCCGCCGCGTCGGTGATCGACCGCCTGACGCCGGTGGCCTTCGGCGGCCTGTTCGCCCTGTCGGGGGCGATCGGCCCGATCCTGGCGCAGAACTGGGGCGCGGGCCTGTTCGACCGGATGCGCGGCGTGCTGCGCGCGGCGGTCCGGGTGACGCTGGCCTATGTCGCCGTGGTCTGGTTCGTCCTGGCGCTGACCCGGGGATGGCTCGCCAGCCTGTTCGGCCTGCACGGGGTCTCGGCCGAGCTCTTCAGCTTCTTCTGCCTCGTCGGCGGCGCGATCTGGTTCTTCAACGGGCTGCTGTTCCTCGGCAACGCCGCCTTCAACAATCTCGGCTTCCCCCTGCGCTCGACGCTGCTGAACTGGGGGCGCGCGACCCTCGGCACGGTCCCCCCGGCGATGCTCGGGGCGGCGCTCTACGGCCCCCGCGGCGTGGTCGCCGGGATGGGCGTGGGATCCCTGGTCTTCGGCGCCCTCGGCATCCTGCTGGCCCGCCGCACGGTGGACCGCCTGGAAGGGAGCGGCCGGCGCGGGCGTGAGCCCGAGGCTGCGGCGGCGGTGCTGGAGAGGCCGGCGCCGCTGCCGCCGGGCCATGCCCATCCCGAGCCGTTGCACTGAGACGGCGGAGAAGGCGCAAGTTCCGCGGGGAAGAACTGGTATTTCCCCGCGTGACGGGTCACCATACCCTGTCTCGGCCTGTCCCGGCCGGGGCAGGATCGAGGCGTCATGTTCAACCCGCTCGAGATGTTCCAGGCCCAGGGCGAGGCCGGCCTTCAGGCCATGGCCCAGCAATTCGGCCTGACGACTGAGCAGACGGCCCGCGCCTTCGAGGCGCTGATGCCGGCCCTGACCCTGGGGCTCCAGCGCAGCGTCGGCGTGGACCCGACCGGCTTCGCCCGGATGTTCGGGCTGGAAGCCGCCAAGCCTGCGCCGCCGCAGGGCTTCGAGGCCCTCAGCCAGATGTTCGGCTCGGCGCAGCTGATGCAGGCCGTGCTGCGGCAGGCCTCGGCCACGAGCGGCGTCGGCGCGCAGGTGCTGCGCCAGATGCTGCCGATGATGGCGGGGGCCGTGGTGGCGAGCATCGTCCATGTCATGCTGAACCAGCCGCAGGCCGAGCCCGCGCAGGCGCGGTCGAGCCCGCCGCCGCCCGTTCCGTTCCCGTTCGGGCCGGCCTGGGCCGAGATGGCCAAGGCGATGATGCCCGCGGTCCAGCCGCCGGCGCCGCCGCCGAAGCCGGCCGCCAAGCCGACCGCGAAGCCGTCGCAGGGAACTGCAGGCGAAGCCGGCTCGGATGTGTTCCAGCAGATGATGCGCACCGGGGCCGAGGTTCAGGGCAACAACATCCGGGCGATGCAGGAGCTGTTCGAGACCTTCTGGCCTGCCTCCGGGAGCGCGACGCCCCAGTCCTCGGACGGCACCCCGGCACGTCCCGATCCGGCGCCCGTCGATCCGGCGGCGGGCAAGGGCCGGCGCGGTCGCCCGTCCGGCGGGACCGGTTGACGCAGGGACAGGGCCCGGGCGGACGTTGACCCCGCGGATCGAAGCGGCAACCTGTCGCCGAGGAGATCCGCCGATGAGCGACCATTTGACCGCCTGGGACGATCGCACGGAGAGCGTCGCCGGGAACGGCGTCGCCAAGCGCGCGATCCCGGGTGCGGGTGCGAGCCTCGTGCGCGTGGTGGTGCCGGCGGGCATCTCGGCGCCGGCCCACAGTCACGACCACGAGCAGTTCGTGCAGGTGCTCGCGGGCTCCGGGGTCCTGGAGACCGAGCAGGGTCGCAAGCCGTTCTCGGCCGGCAGCGTGTTCCACTTCCCGGCCGGGGCGTGGCACGCGGCCGAATTCGAGACCGAGACGGTCTTGATCGAGACGAACCTCGCGTCGCAGGTCTGACATAGGTCCGGCGGGCGTGGCTGGTTCAGCCGGGACTCCTCGGCCGGCTCAGGCTCAGCGCTGAGGAGGAGGACGGATCATTCCGGTCCGGGGCCGAGTTGCCGTTCCAGTTCCTCAGTCGCGGGCACCGTCTCGCGCGCGTACCGGACGGCCTGATCGGCGGTCAGCAAGCGACCGTCCTCGGGAAAGAAGGCGAGCCCCCGACCGATGTCACGCAGGCCGTGATCGCCATCAGGGCGCCGATGGATTGCGCGATGGTGCCGAACCAGAACGCGTACACGCATGGCCAGGAGCCGGCGAAGTCGGTCTCCGGATAGGTTTCCTTCAATTCCGAGAACGGCACGATCGAGCACTCGAAGCCCGAGGCCCGGCCGCGCCGCACGGCCGGCAGATGCCCCGACGAGGCCGGCGGAATCGTCGTTCCACGAAGCTGCAGATCGAAACCGAGGGCGTCCAGGCCGGCCTGCCAATCCGATACGCCGGCGAGTGGTCTCGGACACAGGGCGTACGCTTCCATACTCACGCGAGCACGACCCGAGTGTGACGGCGACAGAGATGCGGCTCGTGACGGAGATGCCGCGGAGCAGATGGATCTCGATGACCGGGACGCTGTCGTCGACACCTGCGCCGGCCCGCAGGGCACGGATGCGGCGCGGCGACAGACCCGTTTCGCCGGTCTTGATGTCCCAGATCGCCCGGACCGGCGCTGCGCTGGTCCGGCCATCCCGGAGAAGAACATCCGTGCGTCTGCTGCCGGACAGGCCGTGGCGGACGATGTCGCCGGCGACGAAGCTCTGCTCGACACCGTGCCTGCCGATCCCGGGGAGATCCAGCGCGCACAGGCGGGCCGCCAGGCTGGCGTGGATCTGGAACCCGTAGAGGAACCCCTCTCCCGGCTCGGTGCTCGCGACGATGTCCTTCAGGACATCGAGGATCTCATCGGTCTTCGCATCGATCCGAGGATCACCCGTTCGGTCCTTGCGAACGACGGTGGGCGACCCGCCCTCTCCGCACCACCGACCATCGCGGCCCCGTGGCTGATCCGGTCTGAATCCAGCTTTGATGTCCAGAAGTTCAAGGGCAACGAAGACTCGGCTCAAGCGAAGCTCCGCGAGGGAATACGCCCAGAGCACATCGGGATCATGATCTCGCATCGCGCCAGAACCCGCCGTCCTTGTTCCTGTTTTATTCCATGATTATTTTCCTTCCATCAAGCGATCTCAGGTTTAATTAGGAAAACATTTCGGCCCCATCCGGCCGAGCAGGCGCCTGGCCTGCGGCAAATTATTCTTGGCGCGCGAGCAAAATGCCTGCGCTTGGCCTGAGCCGTCGGCGCGTGTAGGAATCCCACCTTGAACGCCCGCCCGTGCACGCCGACGAAAGGCCGGGCATCGCCCCTACCAGAACAGAGGCAGACCATGAGCGCCGGTACCGCCGCCGACAAGCACTTCTCCAACAGCTTCTTCGCCGCCCCCCTCACGGAGACCGATCCCGAGATCGCCGAGGCGGTGGCCAAGGAGCTCGGCCGTCAGCAGCACGAGATCGAGCTGATCGCCTCGGAGAACATCGTCTCCCGCGCCGTGCTGGAGGCGCAGGGCTCGGTGCTGACCAACAAGTACGCGGAGGGCTATCCGGGCCGGCGCTACTACGGCGGCTGCCAGTTCGTGGACATCGCCGAGGATCTCGCCATCGAGCGCGCCAAGCGCCTGTTCGATTGCGGCTTCGCCAACGTGCAGCCGAACTCGGGCTCCCAGGCCAACCAGGGCGTGTTCCTGGCCCTGATGCAGCCCGGCGACACCTTCCTGGGCCTCGACCTCGCCGCGGGCGGCCACCTGACGCACGGCGCCCCGCCGAATGTCTCGGGCAAGTGGTTCAAGCCGGTCTCCTACACGGTGCGCCGCGAGGACCAGCGGATCGACATGGAGCAGGTCGCCCAGCTCGCGCAGGAGCATAAGCCGAAGGTGATCATCGCCGGCGGCTCGGGCTACCCGCGCCACTGGGACTTCGCCAAGTTCCGCGAGATCGCCGACTCGGTGGGCGCCTACTTCATGGTCGACATGGCCCATTTCGCGGGCCTCGTTGCGGCCGGCGTCCATCCGTCGCCGTTCCCGCACGCCCATGTCGCCACCACGACGACCCACAAGACGCTCCGCGGCCCGCGCGGCGGCATGATCCTGACCAACGACGAGGCGCTGGCCAAGAAGTTCAACTCGGCGATCTTCCCGGGCATCCAGGGCGGCCCGCTGATGCACGTCATCGCCGGCAAGGCCGTGGCCTTCGGCGAGGCGCTGAAGCCCGAGTTCAAGATCTACGCCCGCCAGGTGGTGGAGAACGCCAAGGCGCTCGCCGACACGCTGATCTCGGGCGGCTACGACATCACCTCGGGCGGCACCGACAACCACCTGATGCTGGTCGACCTGCAGCGGAAGGGCCTCACCGGCAAGGCGGCGGAAGCCGCGCTGTCGCGGGCGCACATCACCTGCAACAAGAACGGCGTGCCCTTCGACACGCAGAAGCCGACCATCACCTCGGGCATCCGGCTCGGCACCCCCGCCGGCACGTCCCGCGGCTTCGGCGTCGCCGAGTTCAAGCAGATCGGCGGCTTCATCGTCGAGGTGCTGGACGGGCTCGCCGCCAAGGGTGAGGCGGGCGACAGCGCGGTCGAGGCCGATGTCAAGAGCCGCGTCCATGCCCTCACGGACCGGTTCCCGATCTACGGCTGAGGCGTGAGCGGGGCCGGTCTTTCGGGCTGCCCTTCGGTGGATTAGGAAACGGCCGCGGATCCGACCGGTCCGCGGCCGTTTCCATGCCCGAGTATCCCATCCATGCGGTGTCCCTATTGCGGCGGCTCCGAGACCCAGGTGAAGGACTCGCGGCCCTCCGAGGACGGGGCCGCGATCCGGCGGCGCCGGGTCTGCCCCGACTGCGCCGGCCGCTTCACCACCTTCGAACGGGTGCAGCTGCGCGAGGTCGTGGTGCTCAAGCGCTCGGGCAAGCGCGTGCCCTTCGACCGGGACAAGCTTCAGCGTTCCATCGACGTGGCGCTCCGCAAGCGCGCCGTCGATCCGGAGCGGATCGAGCGGCTCGTCAGCGGCATCACCCGGCAGCTCGAGAGCGCCGGGGAGCCCGAGGTGACGTCCGAGACGATCGGTGAACTGGTGATGGCGGGGCTCAAGGGTCTCGACGACGTCGCCTACGTGCGTTTCGCCTCCGTCTACAAGAACTTCCGCGAGGCGAAGGACTTCGAGGACCTGCTCGGCACGCTGAGCGACGGTAGCCCGGTGCCGGCGGCCGTGCCGGGGCCGGACGCCGAGCTGGAGCCCGAGGCACCGGGGCGGCGCCGCGCCGGCCGCCCATGAGTGACGATACCCACTTCATGCGCCTCGCCTTGGCGCTGGGCCGCCGCGGTCTCGGCACCACGTGGCCGAACCCGTCGGTCGGCGCCGTGGTGGTCGAGCCCGGAACCGGGCGCATCCTCGGGACGGCGGCGACGGCGCGGGGGGGACGCCCGCACGGGGAGCCTGTGGCGCTGGCCGCCGCGGGGGACGCCGCCCGCGGCGCGACCCTCTACGTGACCCTTGAGCCGTGCTCGCATCACGGCCGCACGCCGCCCTGCACCGACGCCATCCTGGCCTCCGGGATCGCCCGGGTGGTCAGTGCCCTGGAGGATCCCGACCCGCGGGTGGCGGGGCGGGGCCACGATCTCCTGAGACAGGGCGGCGTCGCGGTCGAGACCGAGCTGATGCGGGATGCGGCGGCGCGCGACCATGTCGGCCACATCACCCGGGTGACACGCGGCCGCCCGGCCCTGCACCTCAAGCTCGCCCGCACCCGCGACGGCTTCTGCGCCGCCGCCGGTCCGGAGCGCCTGCGCATCACCGGCCCGGTGGCGGACGGGGCGGTCCATCTCTGGCGCGCCCATGCCGACGCGATCCTGATCGGCATCGGCACCGCCCGGGCGGACGACCCGTCGCTGACCGTCCGGCTGCCGGGCCTGGACGGGCGCTCGCCCCTGCGGGTCGTGCTCGACACGCATCTGCGGCTCTCGCCCGCCAGCGTCCTGGCGCGGACCGCCCGCGACACGCCGACCCTGGTGCTCACCACCCGCTCGGCCCCGGCCCATGCGCGGCGCGCCCTGGAGGCGCTCGGCGTCGAGGTCGCGCCCGTCCCGGCGGACGCGGCCGGCGGGATCGATCTCCCGGCGGCCCTGGCGCAGCTGGGCGAGCGCGGCCTGACCCGCCTGTGCAGCGAGGGCGGCCCCCGCCTTGCGGAGGCGCTCGCACGGGCCGATCTGATCGATACCTGCACGCTGGTCACCGGTCCGGTGGAACTGGGACCGGCGGGCGGTCTTCCGGCGCTGGGGCCCGCCCTGGCGGAGGCCCTGGCGGGCGACCGGTTCCGCGAGGCCGAGCGGCTCACGTTCGGACCCGACGAGGCCGTGACCTACGAGCGCAACAGGACGTAAGCGATGTTCACGGGGTTGGTCAGCGACGTCGGCACGGTCGTCTCGGTCTCGGGCGAAGGTGATCTGCGCCGGATCGCGATCCGCGCCTCCTACGACCCGGCGACGATCGCGCTCGGCGCCTCGATCGCCTGCGCGGGCCCCTGCCTCACGGCGGTATCGGTCGAGCCGGCCGAGGGCGGCTGCGTCTTCGCGGTGGACGCGGCCGCCGAGACCCTGGCGCGCACCACCGTAGGTTCCTGGGCGGCGGGCACGCGGATCAACCTCGAACGCTCCCTCAAGATCGGCGATGAACTCGGCGGCCACTTGGTCACGGGCCACGTCGACGGTCTCGCCGAGATTGTGGAGCGCGAGAGCGTCACGGCGGGCGCCTGGGGGCCGAGCGAGCGGTTCACGCTCCGGGCGCCGGCGGCCCTGGCGAAGTTCATTGCCGAGAAGGGGTCGGTCTGCCTCGACGGCACCTCGCTCACGGTGAATTCGGTCCAGGGCGACCTGTTCTCGGTGCTGCTGATCCCCCACACGCTCCAGGTCACCACCTGGGGTGAGCGGCGCCAGGGCGACCGCCTGAACCTGGAGGTCGACCTGATCGCTCGCTACGCCGCCCGGCTCGCGGAGGCGCGGGCCTGAGCGTCCTCAGCGCGGCGGGATCGAGTAGGTGCCGGTGGCGTGGCAGACGAGATCCGGGCTGCCGACAGCGGTGATCGCCACCTCGCCGACGGCGAGCCGCCGCCCGAGCTTGAGCAGCCGGCATTCGGCCACGAGATCCCCCGTGGCGGGCTTGCGCAGGAAGTTGAAGTTGAGACTCGTGGTCACCGCGAGCGCCACCGGCCCGATATTGGCGAGGATTGCCGCGTAGAGGGCATAGTCGGCGAGCGCCATCATGGCCGGCCCCGACACCGTCGCGCCCGGGCGCAGGAAGCGCTCGTGGGCCTCCAGCCGCATCCGCGCCGAGAGCGGTCCCACGGCCTCGAGGTGGTAGGCCCGCCCGCCCGCCTGCATCTGCGGGAACTCGCGGTCGAGGAAGTCACGGGTCTCGGCGAGGGTCAGGATCGTGGCGGTCATGGGCCCTTGCAGCACGGGCGCTCCCGGGAGGCAATCCGAAGCCCGCCTCCCGTCCATCCCCCCGCATCCTGCGGTGTCCGGATGGAATCAACCGTCGCGCGGCTCCGATCAGAAGAAGATCGGCCGTGCGCTGGCGGTGATCTCGCCCAGCACCGTGCCGGTGGCCGGCTCGATCTCCTTGAGCACCACGTCGTAGCCCCAGAGGTCGGCAAGGTGCTGCAGGACCCGCTTGGCGTCGTCCTTCTGCAGGGTGATCTTGTTGATCGCCTTGTGGTGCAGGATCAGGCGCCGGTCGCCCTCGAGATCCACATCCACCACCTCGATGTCGGGATCGAGCCACGCGACGTCATACTGGCGCGCGAAGGCGCGGCGCAGCTTGCGGTAGCCGCGCTCGTCGTGGATCGCCTCGACCCGCAGCTCCGGCTCCTCCGGATCGTCCACGACGTGGAACAGGCGCAGGTCGCGCATCAGCTTGGGTGACAGGAACTGCTGGATGAAGCTCTCGTCGCGGTAATTCTCCCAGCAGTCGCGCAGGACCGCCATGGCGTCGCCGGTGCCGGCGATGTCGGGGAACCACGCCCGGTCCTCGTCGGTCGGCTGCTCGGCGATGCGGGCGATGTCCTGCATCATGGCGAAGCCGATCGCGTAGGGGTTGTGGCCGCCGTAGGAGCGGTCGTCGTAGTTCGGCTGCCGGATGACGTTGGTGTGCGATTGCAGGAATTCGAGGTAGGCGGCCTCGGTGATCTGCCCGGATTCCGACAGGGCGTTCATGATCCGGTAATGGCAGTACGTGGCGCAGCCCTCGTTCATCACCTTGGTCTGGCGCTGCGGGTAGAAGTACTGGGCCACCAAGCGGACGATGCGCAGGATCTCGCGCTGCCAGGGGCGCAGGCGGGGTGCGACCTTCTCCAGGAAATAAAGAATGTTCTCCTGGGGCAGCTCCAGCAGCGCCTTGCGCCGCTCGGCGGCCATGTCGGAGCGGACGGCGCCGACCTTCTGCGGCAGGGTCCGCCAGAGATCGTTGTAGATCTGCTCCCCGTGCTCGATCCGCTCGCGCTCGCGCCGCTGCTCGGAGGCGAGGTCCGGCCGCTTCTTGCGCGGATAGCGGTGGACCCCCTGGCTCATCAGCGCATGGGCGGCGTCGAGCACCTGCTCCACCGCCTGATGGCCGTAGCGCTCCTCGCAGCGGGCGATGAAGCCCTTGGCGAAGTCGAGATAGTCCAGGATGCCTTCGGCGTCGGTCCACTGCCGGAACAGATAGTTGTTCTTGAAGAAATGGTTATGCCCGAAGGCGGCATGCGCGATGACGAGCGTCTGCATCGTCGCCGTATTCTCCTCCATGACGTAGGAGATGCACGGGTCGGAGTTGATGACGATCTCGTAGGCGAGGCCCATGAGGCCGCGGCGGTACCCGGACTCGTGCTGGGCGAAGTGCTTGCCGAAGGACCAGTGCTTGTAGAACAGCGGCATGCCGATCGACGCGTAGGCGTCGAGCATCTGCTCGGCCGTGATGATCTCGATCTGGTTCGGGTACCAGGACAGGCCGAGCTGCGGTCCGGCCACCGCCTCGCAGGCGTCGTGGATCCGTCGGATCGTGTCGAAATCCCAGTCGTTACCGGTGAACAGGGGTTTCTGGCCCCCGGAGATGGTCTGGGGCGTCCGTGCCTTGACGAGCGTCATGCGGCCTCCCGTTCGATTGCTTGGATCCGGCCAACTCCGCGTCTCGCCCTCCCCCGCAGAGGCGGGAGGGACGCGTCGCGCCACTCCGTGTCACGCCTCCGCCTCGGCGCGGCCTTCCTTGCGGCCGAACAGCTCGCGGAAGACCGGGTAGATCTCCCGGCGGTGGTTGACCTTGCGCATGGCGATCGGACCGCCGGCCTTGGCGATCGCCTCGTAGGTCCGCCACAGGGTGGTGCGGTGCTCCACGAAGCCGGCGCGGGGGCCGTTCTCGTCCCCCACCTCGAGATAGGCGAAGTGCTGGCAGGCCGGCAGGATGTGCGACCGCAAGAGTTCCGTCGAGGTCGGCCCGTCGGAGGAGACGTTGTCGCCGTCCGAGGCCTGGGCGGCGTAGATGTTCCAGTCGTTCGGGTCGTAGCGCTCGGCGATGATGCGCTTCATCTCCACGAGCGCCGAGGAGACCAGGGTGCCGCCGGTCTCCCGGGAGCCGAAGAAGGTCTCCTCGTCCACCTCGGTCGCCCGGTCGGTATGGCGGATGAAGACGATCTCCACGTGCCGGTAGCGGCGCGTCAGGAAGATGTGCAGCAGGATGTAGAACCGCTTGGCGAGGTCCTTCATGTGCTCGGTCATCGAGCCCGACACATCCATCAGGCAGAACATCACCGCCTGGGCGATCGGCCGCGGATATGGCTCGAACCGGCGGAAGCGCAGGTCGATCGGATCGACGTAAGGGATCCGCTTCGACCGCTCGCGCAGCCGGAACAGGGCCTGCTCCAGTTCCGAACGCTCTGGATCGCCCTCCGCCAGGGCCTGGATCTGCGCCTCCAGGGCCGCGACTTCCTCGGGCTTCGGCCGCTTGAGGGCGATCCGCCGGGACATCGAGTTGCGCAGGGTGCGGGTGAGCGCGAGATTCGCCGGCGAGCCGGTGACCGTGTAGCCGGCCCGGCGCAGCCCCTCCGTCTCCACCACGGCCAGCCGCCGCTTGGCGAGGTCCGGAAGCTCCAGATCCTCGAGGAAGAGCTCCAGAAACTCCTCGCGGGTGAGGACGAAGCGGAACGCGTCCTCGCTGTTCTCGCCGCCCTCCCCGCCTTCACCGGCACCACGGCCGCCGCCGCTGCCCGGGGGCCGCTCGATCGTGTCGCCCTCGACGTAGGTCTTGTTGCCGGGCAGGATGTGGTCCTGCAGGCCCGTGCCGGGCTGGCGCGAGAAGCGGGGCTCCCGGACGCCGTCCGCCGGCACGGTGACGCGGCCGTCCTTGCCGAGATCCTTGATGTCCTTCTCGCGGGCGGATTCCCGCACCGCGCGCTGGGCCACGTCCTTCACGCGCCGCAGGAAGCGCTGGCGGTTCGGGAGGCTCTTGCCGCCCGGGTTCAAACGTCGGTCGACGATATGCATCCGCTGCGAAAACCCTCGTCCGCGTGTTCCGGCCGGGTCCGGACCCTTGTCGTACCATGCCGTTACCGGAGGGATGGATCCCTCTTTTGCAGCAGGGCCGAGATCTTCACCGGCCGGTCGTCCGAAACTGTGGCGGCAAAGGGTCGGATCTCAGGGTCGAACCCTGTGCCGGCCGGATTGGACCCGGCCGGACACCCCGCGCCTCAGCCGGCCTGCTTCACCCGCATGTACCATTCCACCAGACGGCGAACCTGCCGCTCGGTGTAGCCGCGCGCGACCATGCGCTCGACGAACTCGCCGTGCTTCTTCTCGGTCTCGCCATCCTTCTTGGAACCGAAGGAGATCACCGGCAGCAGTTCCTCCACCTGGGAGAACATCCGCCGCTCGATCACCTCGCGCAGCTTCTCGTAGGAGGTCCAGCTCGGGTTGCGGCCGCCATGCTGGGCTCGGGAGCGCAGGGCGAACTTGACCACCTCGTTGCGGAAGTCCTTCGGGTTGGCGATCCCGGCGGGCTTCTCGATCTTGGTGAGCTCCTGGTTCAGGAGCTCCCGGTTCATGAGCTGCCCGGTCTCGGCATCCTTGAAGTCCTGGTCCTCGATCCAGGCGTCGGCATAGTCGATATACCGGTCGAACAGGTTCTGCCCGTAATCGTGGTACGATTCGAGATAGGCCTTCTGGATCTCGTGCCCGATGAACTCCGCATAGCGCGGGGCCAGCTCGGTCTTGATGAATTCCAGGTACTTCTTCTCGGTCTCGGGCGGCAGCTGCTCGCGCTTGAGCGACTGCTCCAGCACGTACATCAGATGCACCGGATCGGCCGAGACCTCGGTGGTGTCGTGGTTGAAGGTCGCGGCCAGGACCTTGAAGGCGAAGCGGGTGGAGATCCCGTCCATGCCCTCGTCGACGCCGGCCGTATCCTTGTATTCCTGCATCGAGCGGGCGCGGGGATCGACCTCGCGCAGGGACTCGCCGTCGTAGACCCGCATCTTCGAGAAGACGTTGGAATTGGCGTGCTCGCGCAAGCGGGACAGGACCGAGAAGCGCGCCAGCATCTCCAGCGTGCCGGGGGCGCAGGCGGCGTCCGAGAGTTCCGAGCTGGAGATCAGCTTCTCGTAGATCCGCTGCTCCTCGGTGACGCGCAGGCAGTACGGGACCTTGATCACGTAGATCCGGTCGATGAAGGCCTCGTTGTTCTTGTTGGTCTTGAAGGTCTGCCACTCGGCCTCGTTCGAGTGGGCCAGGATCACGCCGGTGAACGGGATCGCGCCGATATTCTCGGTGCCGACGTAGTTGCCCTCCTGCGTCGCCGTGAGCAGCGGGTGCAGCATCTTGATCGGCGCCTTGAACATCTCGACGAACTCGAGAATGCCCTGGTTCGCGCGGTTCAGGCCGCCCGAATACGAGTAGGCGTCGGGATCCGCCTGCGACAGGGTCTCCAGGCGCCGGATGTCGACCTTGCCGACCAGCGAGGAGATGTCCTGGTTGTTCTCGTCCCCCGGCTCGGTCTTGGCGATGGCGATCTGGCGCAGCCGGGAAGGCCGGACCTTGATCACCTTGAAGCGCGAGATGTCGCCGTTGAACTCGTCGAGGCGCTTGAGCGCCCAGGGGCTCATCAGGCCGGTCAGCCGCCGGCGCGGGATGCCGTAGCGGCGCTGGATCTCCTCGCCCATCGTCTCGGGATCGAACAGGCCCAGCGGGCTCTCGAAGACCGGCGAGACCTCGTCCCCGGCCTTGAGGACGTAGACGGGGTGAACCTCCATCAGGAGCTTCAGCCGCTCGGCCAGCGACGACTTACCGCCGCCCACCGGGCCCAGCAGGTAGAGGATCTGCTTGCGTTCCTCCAACCCCTGCGCGGCGTGGCGGAAGAACGAGACGATCCGCTCGATCGTCTCCTCCATGCCGTAGAACTCCCGGAAGGCCGGGTAGGTCCGGATCGTCCGGTTCATGAAGATCCGGCCGAGGCGCGAATCCTTGGCGGTGTCCACGAATTCGGGCTCGCCGATCGCCGCGAGGATGCGCTCTGCGGCCGAGGCGTACATCAGGGGCTCGTCGCGACAGGCCTCCAGGTACTCGGAGAGCGTCATCTCCGTGTCGCGGCGGGCCTCGTACCCTCGGGCGAAGCTCTGGAAAAGGTCGTTCGTCGCATGCATGGGCATTCGATAACCCTCTCAGACCGTGACAGCTTCATCCTGTCTCGGCTTGGATGCAACCGACAGGCCCGCTTTTGTCGCAGTGCGGCGAGCGTGGCGCCCGGCATGTCGATTGCTTGCAACACTCCCGAGCGCTGAAGGCCGCACAGATGAGACTCCGTGCGGCCCCCGAACGGCTGCACGAGCCGCTGAACTGGGCAGATACCGCCTAAGCGGGCCCAGGCTCACAAATCCGTGCCCTCTTTCTTGCCATCGTCTCCCGATTTGGCACCGGACGCCGCGACCGTAATCTTGACGGTCTGCGTCTGCACTTGACCGTCGGAGCTCTTGACCTCGAACGTCACTTCGTCGGTTCCGGTGAAGCCGGAGTTGGGCTGGTAGAACAGCGCCTGGACGGCCGCCTCCTTGTTGGGACAGCGATAGCTTGCCGGTGTCTTCAGCTTGCCGACCTTGGTGATCACCGAGCCGTTCTTCGGCGGCCCCGAGACCTTGAACTCGGGCATCGGCCCAGGAGAACAATCCTTCTTGAGGTTCGGCGCGATCTCGATGCGCACGGTCTTGCCGGGCGCCACGGTCTTGGTTCGGCTGGCGGGCGCCTGGGCCAGCGCCGGGCCGGCGAGGGCCATGCTCCCGACGAGCAGCGCGGCGAGCGGACGAAGGGCAATCATGGAAGCGTCTCTCCAGTGCCGAGCCGGGACCTGTCTCCGGACGCGCGTCCGGATGCCCCGTTCCTCGGTGGAGACCATGTGGGGACGCCGCGCACGGGCGTCGAGGGCCCGGACGGCCCCTTAATTCTGGAGCGCCGCCGCGACGATACCGGTGATGCGGGCGATCTGCGCGGGATCGAATTCGCCGGCCAGGGCGGCGGCGAGCCGCCCTTCGACCCGCGTGCGCTCCCCGGCATCGGCAAGCGGAGCGGGGGGAATCTCATCCTCGGCCAGACGGCAGACCCGGCGAATCGTCTCGGCGGCCGCGAGGAGTTTCTCCCGGTCGGTGGGACCCATCTCCCAGAGCGGATTGCGCAGGCGGCTGATCACGCGCTTGGCGTCGCGGTACTCGCGGTCGACGCCGGTGGCCGCCTCGATCTGGCTGACGAGGAACATCAGTTCCAAGACTTCGGACGCCGCCTCCGGGCATGTGCGGACGATCCGCATGATGCGGGCCATCAGTTCCTGGCTGGGCGTCAACTTGGGTTTGGGCGCGGCCATGCGGGCGACAACGCAGGTTGTCGCCGGAAAGTTCGCTGGCCGCGTGTCGGATCGCGCGGTCGTGCCGACACGGTCAGGCTGGGCCGGTCAGGCCTCCAGGTCGGGCATCTCGCGCAGGCCATCGAGCAGGGCGCGGCAGGCCCGCAATTCCTCCAGGGCTTCGGCCAGGGACGCCCGGTCCGAGGCTCCGAGAGTGACGGACCGGGCGCCCGCCTCCGTCTCGACCTCCTGAATCAGGGGTTCGGCCGCCACGGCCTCGCCGCGGCCGACCGCCTGCACGAAGCGGACGCCGTTCTCCTTGAGGACCCGCTGCGCCCCCGCGATGGTGTAGCGCTGCACGTGCAGGAGATGCCGGATACCCGCCACCAGCTCGACATCCTGGGGCCGATAATAGCGCCGTCCGCCCGCCCGCTTCACGGGACGGATCTGGCCAAAGCGGGTCTCCCAGAACCGCAGCACGTGCTGGGGCACGTCGAGTTCCTCGGCCACCTCGCTGATCGTCCGGAACGCGTGGGCGCTCTTCTCGCCGATCCCGGTCGGCGGTTCGTCGGTCTGTGCGGCGGCGAGGGCTGGCGGCATGGGTGTCTTGCGAATGGGCTCGGAACGCCCCGATCTTGACCGGTCGCAGGGTCGCACTCAAGCCTGAGAGGCTGAGGAATCCGGCGGCGTTTGGAGCGGGTGCCGCTTGTGCGGTGCGTCGTGTGCCGGGCTCCCGTTCACCGTCCGCGACCTTCCGGGCATCCGGGACAAAGGCGGGGAAGGATGAACCGCAGCCCGTTCCGGGGCGCAGGCCCCGCAGGAGGCGAACCCGCACGCGGACCCGCTCAATCGTCGTCGTGAACGCCCGTGCCGTTCAGGCCGTTGATCTTGGCCTTGAGCACGTTGGACGGCTTGAACACCATCACCTGCCGCGGCTCGATCGCGACCTCGACCCCGGTCTTGGGGTTGCGGCCGACGCGCTTGCCCTTGCTGCGCACCACGAAGGAGCCGAACGAGGACAGCTTCACCGTCTCGCCGCTCGCCAGGCAGCTGCAGATCTCCGACAGCACGGTCTCGACGAGGGCGGCCGACTCGGTCCGCGACAGGCCCACCTGATGGTAGACGGCCTCGCTCAAGTCGGCGCGCGTCACCGTCTTGCCTGCCATGCCGTGTCCCCTCGCCCGCATCGTTCGCCCCATGACGCATGGTGCGGCACGCGCGGCCACACCAAACGCTGAAGGCGTATCCCTATGATCCGGCACGCTAATCGGCGCTCCGCCCCCGGTCAACCGCAGCGGGGCCGCGAATCGTTTCAGGCGCCCGCCCGAAGCCTCACCAGCGGATCAGCGCCGCACCCCAGCTGAACCCGCCGCCGATCGCCTCGATCATCACGAGGTCGCCCGCCTGGATGCGACCGTCCCGCCGCGCCACGTCGAGGGCCAGGGGAATCGAGGCCGCCGACGTGTTGCCGTGGCGGTCCACCGTCAGCACGATCTTCTCCCGGGCGATTCCGATCTTGTCGGCCGAGGCCTCGATGATCCGGCGATTGGCCTGATGCGGCACGAACCAGTCGAGCTCCTCCGCGGTGACGCCCGCCTGCGCGAAAGCCTCGACGATCACGTCGGTGACCTGCCCCACGGCGAACCGGAACACGTCGCGGCCCTCCATGCGCAGGTGGCCGGTGGTGCCGGTGGAACCCGGACCGCCGTCGACATAGAGCTTTTCCCGGTGGCGCCCGTCCGACCGCAGGCTCGCGCTGAGCACGCCGCGGTCCCCGGCCTCGTCCTGCGCCTCCAGCACGATGGCGCCGGCCCCGTCGCCGAACAGCACGCAGGTGGTGCGGTCCTCCCAATCGACGATCCGCGAGAAGGTCTCGGCGCCGACCACCAGCGCACGGCGGGCCGCGCCCGTGGTCAGGAACTTGTCGGCGGTCGAGACCGCGAAGACGAAGCCGGCACAGACCGCCTGCAGGTCGAAGGCCGCGCCCTGATGGATGCCCAGCGCCGCCTGGATCTGGGTCGCGGTCGCCGGAAAGGTGTGGTCCGGCGTCGAGGTGGCGCAGATCACGAGGTCGATGTCGTCGGCGGTCAGGCCGGCATCCTCCAGGGCGGCCCGGGCCGCGCGCGCGCCGAGGACCGAGGTGGTCTCGTCGGCGGCCGCGATGTGCCGCTGGCGGATCCCGGTCCGCTGGACGATCCACGCGTCGGAGGTGTCCATCTGCTCGGCCAGATCGGCATTCGTCACCACCCGTGCGGGCAGGCTCGATCCGGTCCCCACCACCACCGAGCGCAGAGGGGGCGCGCGCCGGTGCGGCTCGGGGTCAGTGCGGAGGGTTGCCATCATTGTCCTTCCCGGACGACGCCAGATTCACAATTTCCAGTTGTGAAGCCGCAGCCGTCCGATTTCCATCCCATCCGTCGACGGGGCTCAGTCCGGCACCGGCGTCACGCCGGCGCCAGCGCCGCGGTCTGGTCGAGCATCTCGCGGATCGTGCGGATCATGTCATGGCGCGCCATGTCGTGCGCCAGATCGATCGCCGCGGCGAAGCCCTGCGCATTCTCCGAACCGTGGCTCTTGATGACGATGCCTTCGAGGCCGAGGAACACCCCGCCATTGGCCCGGCTCGGGTTCATCTTGTCCTTGAGGGCCTTGAAGGCCTGCCGGGCGAACAAGGCGCCGATCTTGGCGGCCAGCGTCCGGGTCATGGCGGCGCGGAGATACGTGCCGATCTGCTTGGCGGTGCCCTCGGCGGTCTTGAGGGCGATGTTGCCGGTGAACCCCTCGGTCACCACCACGTCGACGGTGCCGCGCCCGAGATCGGTGCCTTCGACGAAGCCGTGATAGGTGAGGCCGGGGCTCTCCATCTCGCGCAGGATCCGGGCGGCCTCCTTGACCGCCTCGTTGCCCTTCATCTCCTCGGTGCCGACATTGAGCAGGCCGACGGTGGGCCGGTCGAGGTCGAACACGATCCGGGCCATGGCGGAGCCCATCACGGCCATCTCGACGAGGTGCTCGGCATCCGTGCCGATGGTGGCGCCGACGTCGAGCACGACGCTCTCGCCGCGCACGGTCGGCCACAGGCAGGCGATGGCCGGACGCTCGATGCCCGACATGGTCTTCAGGCAGATCTTCGACATCGCCATCAGGGCGCCGGTGTTGCCGGCCGACACGCAGGCATCGGCCTGCCCGTCGCGCACCGCCTGGATCGCCTGCCACATGGACGATTTGCCCCGGCCCTGGCGCACCGCCTGGCTGGGCTTGTCGTCCATGGCCACGGCCACGCTGGTGTGGCGGATCTCGACGCAATCCTTGAGCCGGGGCTCCTTGGCGACCAGCGGCGCGATCACGGCCTCGTCGCCGAACATCAGGAAGGTGGTGCCGGGATGACGCTCCCGGGCCAGGGCCGCGCCGGGCACGACCGTGGTGGGCCCGTGGTCGCCACCCATGGCGTCGAGCGAGATGCACACGCGTTGGGACATGTCGGTAGCGGGTCGCGGGTCTCGGCGGGAAAGGGTTCAGACGTCGGCGGGACGGGGCCCGCCGGGCGCGGCGGACCATAGCGATACCGGCCCGGCGGGCAAATGAATTCGGGCGGCGCGGGCTTCCGGGCGGTCGCCGACGGCCTCAGGCTCCGCCGTCGCGGAGCTTGCGCAGGCCGTCGAGGGGCCCCGCATCGTCGCCCGCCACCACCGGCTCGAAGGTGATGCCGGGCTTGCGCGGATAGGGATCGAGGCCGAGCGCCAGGAACTCGGCGGTGAGCGCACCGAAATCGATGCGGCCGCCGACCAGCGGGTCGGGGATGTCGGCTTCCTCGGCCTCGGTGCCGGCGAGCCGGTCGGTATCGGTGAACACCACCTCGACCGGTTCATGGACCGGCGCCTCGAAGGGTTCGAGGCTCACGGTGCAGACCTGCGTCACCAGGGCTTCCACCGCGCCGGTCACGGTGAGCCGGCTGGTCGGCCCCTCGATGGCGAAGCGCCCGACCAGATCGCGGATCCCGGGGATGCCGAAATCGGCGGCGAGCGCCGCGCATTCGGCCGGGCTCGCCTCCACGGTGACGGCGCCGCGCCCCTGGGGCAGGCGCTCGACATTGACCCAGCGCGCGAGGGGAAAGCCCTCCTGGCCGGCGTGGCGGGTCATGAATTTCCTCCATCTCCAGCGTGGACCGATGCCGGCGCGAAGCCGTCCGGCTCCGGGAAGGGCGGCCCAGCCCCGAGCAGCCCGTCCAGATCGGCGCCGGCGAGGGCGGCGTCGGCGGACTGCACGTAGGCGGCAAGACCGCGCCCGTCACCCTCGCCGCCCAGCACGTTGCGGACGAGAACGGCGCGCAGCGCCGCCGCGTCGCCGGCCTCCAGGGCGGCATCGTAGCCCTCGGCCCGGCCGTAAAAGGCGGCGCCGAGCTTCTTCATCCGCTTGGACACGCCCATGTCGCCGACACCGAGTTCGCGCAGCGAGGCGTCGAGCTGGGTGAAGACCGAATTCACGAGATCCTGGGCGACCTCGGACGCCGGCGCCGGCAACCGGTTCAGCCGGCGCAGGACCAGGATCGCGTGCAGGCAAAGGGCCTCGAACCGGCCCTCCACGGTATCGGGCACGCCGAGGCGCGTGTAGAGGCCCGGCCGGCGCGCGGCCATGCTCAAGGCCACGTGCAGCCCCTCGACGGCGCGGCGCCGCGCGCTCGCGCGCCGGAACAACCCGGCGATCATCGGTGCCGAACCCCGGCCATCTGTGGCCAAGCTTGCCTTGTCAAAGCCATAACCCCGCGGTACGGCAACCCACGCCCAGGGCGCAAGCGCCGTCGGAGCCCCGTGTCGGCGACGACGGTTGCGCCCCGTCCGTCAACACGCTCTCTGGGGGCCCGATGCGGCGCCGTCTCGTCCAGTCCTTCGCGCGCCTCGCCCTGCTCGGCCTTGCGGGAACCGGCCTGTCCGGCTGCATCGGCGAGGAGCTGCGTCACGGCTATCAGGTCGACCAGGCGGCCCTCGCCACGATCAAGCCCGGCATGAGCCCCGAGCAGGTCCTGCAGATCCTCGGCACGCCGTCGACGGTGTCCACCGTGGGCAACAAGTCCTGGTACTACATCTCGCAGAACACCCGCCGGACGATCATGTTCCTGGGTGAGCAGGTCGAGGATCAGAAGGTGACGGCGGTCTATTTCTCGCCCGCCTTCAAGGTCGAGCGGGTGGCGCTTTACGGCCTCCAGGACGGCCGGATCTTCGACTTCATCGAACGCACGACGCCGACGAGCGGCGCCGACCGCGCCTTCCTCAGCCAGCTGTTCCGCGGCCTGACCCGCTACGAGCCGTTCGGCAGCGGCAGCGGCACCAGCGTCGTGCCGGGCGCCAATCGCGGCATGTGATCGGCCTCGCCCGCCACGAGGCGGGCGATCTCCGGCGGCTCCGAGAACAGGTGCTCGGGGCCGAGGGCCGCGAGAGCCCGGGAATCGGTATAGCCCCAGGCCACGGCGCCGAAGGGACAGCCCAGGGCGCGCGCCGCCTCGAGGTCGCGGATCTCGTCGCCGATGCAGAGAGCCCGGTCGGGCGCCACGCCGGTCCGTGCGAGCAGCGTCCGCAGCCGACGCGCCTTCCCGAAGACCGAGGCCCCGCAGGCATAGGTGCCGATGCGGTCGGCATTGTTCGGTCCGAGCACCCGCCGCACCGTGTCGGCGCGGTTCGACGACAGGATCGCCAGCGGCACGCCCGCCTCCGCGACCGCGGCCAGCATCGCCGGAACGCCGGGAAACAGGGCGATCTGGCCGGCGTCGCGCGCGGCCAGCCTGTGCATGTGGCGGGCGATGAGCGGCAGCTTCCAGCGCGGGATGCCGAGATGGGCCACGATCGCCCGGGCGCCCAGGAGCCGCAGACCCTCGACCTCATGGGCCTCGACCCGGCGGAAGCGGTAGCGGTCGGCGACCCCGTTCAGAACCGAACAGAACCACGGGAAGCTGTCGGCCAGGGTGCCGTCGAAATCGAGGACGACGAGACGCGGCCGTGGAGCGGCCGGCGGCCGGGTCATGTCAGGTCCGCAGGTTCTCGAGCGGGACACAGAGCCGCATCAGGAGACCGCCCGGCGCCCAGTCGTGCTCCAGCACGCCGTCGAGCTGGCCGGCGACGCTGCGCTCGGCCAGAACGGTGCCGAACCCCTTCCGGAGCGGCGCGCCGGCAACCTGGGGGCCGCCCTCCTCGCGCCATGTCAGCGTATAGCGGCCTGCCTCCCGGGCCCCGCTCAGCGAGACGCCGCCCTCCCGCGTCGAGAGCCCCCCGTACTTGACCGCGTTGGTCGCCTGCTCGTGCATGATCAGGGCGAGGGCGGTGGCGGTGCGCTCGCCGATCTCGGCATCGTCCCCGGTGATCACCACGCGCGCGCGTCCGTTCTCCTCGTAGGCGGCCATGATCAGGCGCATCAGCCCGAGCACCGTCTGACCGGCCACCGGCGGGGCGCTGTCGGGGGAATGGGGGCGAACATATTCGTGGGCCCGGGCCAGGGCGCCCAGTCGCTCGCGGAACGCCGCCACGAACGGCTTGGCCGCAGGATCGCTCCGGGCGGTCAGCGCGGCAAGGCCGCCGACCACCGCGAAGATGTTCTTGATCCGGTGCGACAGCTCGCGGATCAGAAGGTCCCGCGCCTCCTCGGCGCGCTTCGCCTCGCGCAGGTCGCGCGTGACGGTGGCGTATCCCACCTCCGTCCCCATCGGATCGCGCACCGGGAAGATGTTGTAGAGCACCGCCAACGGCTCGCCGGTGACGAAGTGCCGGAAGGCCAGCTCGCCCTCCCAGAATCCGTCCCGGCGCACCGCCGGCATGACGGTCTCGGCCAGGATCCGGCGGCTGTCGTCGGTGAAGAAGTCGGACACCGTGCACGCCCGGGCGGCGGCGAGGTCGGGCAGGCCGACCAGGGCCAGGGCGGCCTCGTTGAGATGGGTGATCTTGCCCTCGAGGGTGCAGAGCCCGATGAAATCCTTGGAGGTCTCGACGATCACGGCGAGCTTGCGGGCTTCGGCCTCGGCACGCTTCAGGTCGTCGATATCGGTACAGGTCCCGAACCAGCGCTCGATCCGCCCCTCGGCGTCCCGGATCGGCATGGCGCGCCCGAGCGTCCAGCGGTAATCGCCGTTGTGGTGGCGCAGGCGGTACTCGATCTCGTAGGGCTCGCCCGTCCTGAGGCAGTGGCGCCACCGCGCCCAGGCCCGCTCTTGGTCCTCGGGGTGGAACACCCCGTTCCAGCCCTCGCCGTCGGTGGAGCCGTAGGGCACGCCGGTGAACTCGTACCAGCGGTCGTTGTAATAATCGTGGAACCCGTCCGGCCGGGTGGTCCAGACCATCTGGGGCATGGCGGAGGTCATCACGCGGAAGCGGCGCTCGCTCGCGGCGATCTCCGCCTCGCGGGCGGCGACCCGCGCCAGCGTCCGGCGATGCTCCAGCAGGCTCGAGATCTGACGTGCCAACGCCAGCAGGGTCGCGGTCTGCTCGGAATCGAGGCCGTCCGGCCGCGGGGCCCGGTCCAGCACGCACAGGGCACCGATCGGAATGCCATGATTGCCGCGGATCACCGCGCCCGCATAGAAGCGGAAGGCCGGCGCCCCGGTTACGAGGGGGTTCTCAGTGGTCCGCGGGTCGGTGGTCAGATCCGGGATGACGAGAAGATCGCCCGCCTCGATCGTATGGGCACAGACCGAGCAGTTGATCGGCAACTCGCGCTTGCCGAGGCCCACCTCCGACTTGAACCACTGCCGCTCGGCATCCACCAGGCTGACGAGGGCGACCGGCGCGCGGCAGACATAGGCTGCGACCCGCACGAGATCGTCGTAGAGCGGCTCCGGCTCCGAATCGAGGATCGCGAGATCACGAAGTTCCGCGATCCGATCCGCGGCGCTCCAGCGTCCATCGGTCGGTCCGGCTTCCGCGAGCGCGTGAGGTGCAGGCACATCCATGGTCCTGCCCTCACATAGGCGCGCAGCGGCGCCCTGCCTAGGGACCGCCGCGCTTTCCTGCCGTGCCCGCCGGGGCCCGGCAGACGATGCTGGCCGGGGCGCGTCAGGCGGCCCGGGACTTCGTCAGGGTCGGGTAGTCGATGTAGCCCTCGGGGCCCTGGCTGTACCACGTCGCGGCGTCGTCCTTGTTGAGCGGCGCCTTCTGGGCGATCCGCTCGACGAGGTCCGGATTGGCGATGAAGGTCCGGCCGAACGCGATGGCGTCGGCCTCGCCGGCATCCAGAACCTTCTGGCCGCTGATGCCGTCGTAATCGGCGTTCAGGATCATGGGGTTGCGGAACACGCGCCGCATCGCCGGGGCGATCGGCGGGTGGTCGGCCTTGCCGAAGGTGCCGTTCGGCCCCGGCTCGCGCATCTCCAAGAAAGCGATCCCGACATCGGCGAGCGCCTGGGCGGCGGCCACGAACAGCGGCTCCGGATCGGAATCGTTGCAGCCCTGGATCGCGCCGTTGGGCGAGAGCCGCACGCCGGTGCGCTCCGGCCCGGCCACCTTCGCCACCGCCTCGGTCACCTCGCGCAGCAGCCGCACGCGGTTCTCGATGGAGCCGCCGTACTGGTCGGTGCGGTGGTTGGTGCCGTCACGGAGGAATTCGTCGATCAGGTAGCCGTTCGCGGCGTGGATCTGCACGCCGTCGAAGCCGGCCGCCAGGGCATTGGCGGTGGCCCGCTCGTAATCGGCGAGCAGGCGCGGCACTTCCGAGACCTCCAGCGGGCGCGCCTCGGCATAGGGCTTCTTGCCGGAATACGTGTGCGCCTGGTCGGGCGCCGTCGTGGCAGAGGCCGAGATCGGCTTCTCGCCGCCCAGGAAGTCCGGGTGGACCAGCCGCCCCATATGCCAGATCTGGCAGACGATCTTGCCGCCCTTGTCGTGCACGGCCTTCACGATCGGCCGCCACGCGTCGACCTGGGCGTCGGACCAGATCCCCGGTGCGTAGGGCCAGCCGAGACCCTCCTGGCTGATGCCGGTGGCCTCGGTGAGGATCAGGCCGGCGCCGGCGCGCTGGGCGTAATACTCGGCCATGATCGGGGTCGGCACGTGCTCGCGGGTGCCGCGGCCGCGCGTCAGGGGCGCCATGAAGATCCGGTTCTTCGCCTCGATGGCGCCGATACGGATCGGGTCGAGCAGGGACGGCATGAGGTACCTCGTTGTGGTGCGGCGCAGGCCGCGTCCGGTTTTATTCCCGCGCCGAGGTGGCGCTGCGCCGCCGCGATGCCAAGGTGCAGCGCAGCAGGGCTGACAGGCGCGTGCGGGGGCGCACACGGTGAATGGTGAACAGCCGGGCTCCCTCGGAACCCGGCCCTGTCGACTGATCCGCACCGTGCGGTCCGCGGTCACCGTTCGGGCCGGTCGACGAGAAGGCGCTCACCGATGCCGCCGTCGGTCGCCGGGTCGGCGCCGATGCGCCCGTGTCGTCGCCGCGCGTCTCCGGATATCCGGAGTCGACGCCGGCCATGCGGCTTCGGTTCGTCCGGTCCGGCCTGGGTGTCGGTCTCCATGCCGGGCCGCGCGGCCGATCCCGGAGAGGCAGGATCCGGCTCGGCCGATCGCCCCGACGTCCGGTCAGGCTGCGAGTTCGCGCATCGCCGCGGCGACCTCGTCGCGGCGGTAGGGCTTCTCGAAGAAGCGCCCGCGCTCTGGCAGATCCCCGGGTTCGGGCTGAATCTTCCCCGAGGTCATGATGATCTCGACCGGCGGCCAACGGTCCCGGATCGCATGGGCGAGGTCCAGACCCGCCATGCCGATGCCGAGGTCGATGTCGGAGAAGACGAGGACGATGTCGGGCCGCGCCTCCATAAGGCGCACCGCTTCCTCGGCGTCGAACGCTTCCAGGGCCTCGAACCCCGCATCCTCGACGAGGTCGACAGCCATGAGGCGCATGACCGGCTCATCCTCGATGACGAGGATGGCATTCCGCCTCGCAGTCCCTGCAGCCACGGCTCGCTCCCTATCCATGCTGCAATTGGACGAGCAGCGCACGCAGCGTCGCTTCGAAGCCAGAGGAAGGGTAACGAAGGTCGACGCCGCCGGATCCGGCCAATCCCAAACGAATGAGGCGCGAGCCGAACCCGGCGCGCTTGGAGTGCGCGGGGGCCACAGGTGGCGGGCCGCCCCGCTCGACCCAGTCGAGCACGACCTCACGCTCCCCGATGCCGTCATCCAGGCGCCACGTCACGGCGACCCGCCCGTCGGGGACCGACAAGGCCCCGTATTTGGCGGCGTTGGTCGCCAATTCGTGCAGCAGGAGCGAGACCGAGAGCGTCGCGCGCGGTCCGAGATCGAAATCGGGGCCCGTGACCGTGATGCGGTCGCCATGCCCCGCGGCGCCGAGGACCGCATGGACGACCTCGCGGACCGGGGCGCTCCTCCATGTCTTGTGAAGGAGCACGTTGTGGGCGGTCGACAGCGCGTGGATGCGCCGCTCGAAGGCCTCCACAGGAGCGCGGTCGGGGACACCGCGAAGGGTCTGCGTGGCGATCGACAGCACCATCGCGAGCATGTTCTTCAGGCGATGCGAGATCTCCTCGTTGAGGATGCGCTGCTGCTCCTCGGCCTCGAGCCGGGCGACGCCCGACTCCAGACGCTCGGCGACGTTGCGCACGAAGGCCAGGGTTTCC
The DNA here is from genome assembly GCF_040545035.1 of Methylobacterium sp. 1973. Taxonomy (NCBI): domain Bacteria; kingdom Pseudomonadati; phylum Pseudomonadota; class Alphaproteobacteria; order Hyphomicrobiales; family Methylobacteriaceae; genus Methylobacterium; species Methylobacterium sp. 1973. The sequence goes on along the minus strand of NZ_JBEPLA010000013.1, from coordinate 17,328 downwards.
GGCGACCATCGGCGGGGCTTGTCGTCCTGCACAATGAACACCGCCACCGTGCGTCCCCGCTCGCGAACCGGCATGTTCACGAGCGCGCCGATGCCGACGTCGAGCATCAGCCGGGGATCCGAGGACGTTCTCGGATCGGTTCGCACGTCCTCGATGACCAGCGGCTCGCCGCGCCGAAGGTGCTCGCGGATGTCGCCGAAATCGGCGTAGCGGTGCCGCCCGGCGATGCTGGCGACGCCCGGTGCGGTCCAGCCCTCCTCGATGTCGACGAATTCGACGTCGCCGTCGATATGGCCATAGCCGGCCCGCGTGACGCCGAGGGTCGTGCCGACGATCTCGGCGGCGGCCTGGATCATCTCCGGGGCCTCCGTCAGGTCGCGGAACCGGTCGCCGAGGCTCAGCAGGGCCGTACGCCGCGCCTCGGCCTGGACCCGGTCGGTGACTTCGAGGAAGGTGACGGCGAAGCGGTCGGCGCCGATGGCGAAGGCGCGGCCCTCGTACCAGCGGTCGAGCGTCCCGACCCGCCGCAGGAACTCGCGCGGTTCCGCGCTCTCCACCACCTGTGCGAACTCATTGACCCAGGCGTCCTCGATACCGGGGAAGACCTCGCGGATGGTCCGGCCGGCAACCTGGTTCACGTCGATGCCGACGAGGTCGCCCCAGGCACGGTTGACCTCGACGTAGCGCCAGTCGGTCACCTGTCCGGCCTCGCGGATGACTTCGCCGACGATGAAGCCCTCGCACAGCCGCTCGAACAGGCTGCGCCAGTAGGCCCGGCTCTCGGCGAGGGCGTCCTCGCCGTCGAGGCGCTCGTGGACCGCCGCCATCAGGCGGGCGAGCGTCTCGAAGAACGCCACGGTCTCGCGGTCGAAGGCGGCCACCCGCGTCGAGGCGAAGGCGATGACCGCGCAGAGTTCGCCCCGGCTGACGATGGGGAACCCGGCATAGGCGTCGAGGCCGTTGCCGCGGGCCACCTCCCATCGCGGATCGAGACTGGCCTGCAACCCGCTGAGGATCAGGGGCTGGCGGGTCTCCGCGACGATGCCGCAGAGCGGAGTCCCGAACGGCAGGCGCTTCAGGCGCTCGCGCCCGTCCGGAGAGATGTTGACCGCGTGGGTCAGGCGCAGGTGCTGCCGGTCCGGCGTTACGTCGTAGAGGCAGGCCCGGTCGAACCCGAGGGCGTCGGCCCCGTCCCTCAGAATGGGTTCGAGGACCGCGGAGGGGTCGTCGGCGGTGAGCAGGGCCGTGGAGGCGGTGGCGATGACGTCGAGCCGGTGCGCCCGCCGCAGCTCGGCGGCCTGGAACGCAAGGACCTGATCGCGTTCGTCCACGGCCCGGCGCATCTGCAGCTGGGTGACGACCTGGGCCGCCAGGATGCGCAGGTCCTCCTGCTGCTCCGGGGTCAGCCCCTGGGGCCGGGGCACCGTGTCGATGACGCAGAGCGAGCCGAGCACCTGCCCGTCGGGCGCGCGCAGGGGCGCCCCGGCGTAGAACCGGATGAACGGCTCCCCAGTGACGAGGGGGTTGTCGGCCGTGCGCGGGTCGGCCGCGAGGTCGGGCACGATCAGCAGGTCCGGCTCGGCCAGCGCGTACTTGCAGACCGAGCGCTCGAGGTCGGTCTCGCACGAAGGAAAACCGATCCTTGCCTTGAACCACTGGCGGTCGGCGGCCACGAAGCTGACGAGGGCGACCGGGGTCAGGCACAGCCGGGTCGCCAGCCGCACGATGCCGTCGAAGGCGGCCTCGGGCGGGGTGTCGAGGATGCCGTAGGCCTTGAGCGCGGCGAGACGCAGGTCGGCGGCGATGAGATGCTCGACGCCTTCCATGTCGATCACGGTCATGCGGAAATGGCCCCGTGCGTCGCCAGGGGATCGGGCGCGCCGTCGGGGTCGAGCGCGACGAGGGTTCCGGCCGGCGTGAAGGTCGCGCCGAGGACGAGGGCGAAGTGCTCCTGCACCCGGCGATGGCATTCGCAGGACGCCGCCTGCAGAGCCGGCCGGTCGCGGACCGTGATCCTGGCCCGGCCCATCTCGATGAGCCCCTGGGCCTGGAGCCGGTTGAGGATGCCGCTGAGATAGGTCCGGCGCACCCCGAGCATCTCCGCCAGCATGTCCTGGGTGACCGGCAGGACGTCGGTGGCGAGCCGGTCGTGCAGGGCGAGCACCCAGCGCGCGCACCGCTGTTCGATGGGATGGGCGGCATTGCAGGCGACGGACTGGACCACCTGCGCGAGGAGGCAGTCGGCGTAGCGCACGAGGGCGTTGCGGATCGGCAGCGAGGTGCGCTTGGCCGCCTGCATCCGCGCCGCGTCCAGCCGCACCGCCGCCCCGCCCATCTGAACGACGGCGCGGTTGAAGGCCGGGAGGTAGCCCTGGCTCACGACGCCGCCGAGCGCCCCCTCCCGACCGACGGTCGCGGTCTCGATGGTGCGGCCCTCCTCCAGCGGCACGATCAGGGAGACCACCGTCCCGTCGAGCGGGAAAATCATCGCGGTGACCTCGTCCCCCGGCTCGAACAGGACGTCGCCGCGCACCAGTGTGACCACCTCCGCATGGGGGAGAAGCCTCGACCGTTCGACGGGTGGCAGCGAGCGGAGCAGGAGGTTCCGCTCCAGCGGGGACGGTGAGTTCGGCGGCATCGGTCGCGGCAGGCTGGCGCTACGAGCCGGCATAGCCCAGCTTGGCCGCCGCGTCCGTTCAAGAGTGAACACTTCCCGCTAAAATGATGGCCGGCGGTCGCGAGGTCTCGACATGACGGATTGCCGCGGTCGTTCACGGTCGGCGCAGCGTCCTGCAGGTGGCTGCGCCGACCGCGACGGTCCGAGAGTCGAACCCCGGCACCGCCCGATCGGGTGCGCCGCGCCCTTCGCCCTGTCGGATCGGCGATGACACATCCGCAGGATCCGCCCGGCTCCGTGCGGGCCGGAAGCGGATCGGCCGCAGGCGGCCGCCCGGATCCGGTGCGGCCGGTGATCCCTCAGATGGCCCGCAAGCGGAACCGAGAGGTCGGAAAGCCGACCTTCGGTTCGGCCATCCATCGATCAGCTGTGTGCCAGCACCGCGAGCAGCAGCAGGGCGATGATGTTGGTGATCTTGATCGCCGGGTTCACCGCCGGACCGGCGGTGTCCTTGTAGGGGTCGCCCACCGTGTCGCCGGTCACCGCCGCCTTGTGGGCCTCGGAGCCCTTGCCGCCGTGGTGGCCGTCCTCGATGTATTTCTTGGCGTTGTCCCAGGCGCCGCCGCCCGACGTCATCGAGATCGCCACGTAGAGTCCGGTGAGGATCACGCCGAGCAGGCTCGCCCCCACCGTGGCGAAGGCCTGGCTCTTTCCGGCGATGAGCTGGATCACGAAGAACAGCACAACCGGCGACAGCACCGGCAGGAGCGAGGGGACGATCATCTCCTTGATCGCCGCGCGGGTCAGCATGTCCACCGCCCGTCCGTAATCCGGCCGGTCGGTGCCCTGCATGATCCCGGGCTTCTCCCGGAACTGGCGCCGGACCTCCTCCACCACCGCGCCCGCCGCGCGCCCGACCGCCGTCATGGCGATGCCGGCGAACAGGAACGGGATCAGGCCGCCGAGCAGCAGGCCGACCACGACGTAGGGGTTGGACAGGGAGAAATCGACGCTGACGCCCTGGAAGAAGCGGTACTGTGTCGGGCTCGCATTGGCGATGAAATAGTTCAGGTCCGACGTGTAGGCGGCAAACAGCACCAGCGCGCCGAGGCCCGCCGAGCCGATGGCGTAGCCCTTGGTCACCGCCTTGGTGGTGTTGCCGACCGCGTCGAGGGCGTCCGTGGACTTGCGCACCTCCGCGGGCAGGCCCGCCATCTCGGCGATGCCGCCGGCATTGTCGGTGACCGGCCCGAAGGCGTCGAGCGCCACGATGAAGCCCGCCAGCGCCAGCATTGCGGTGACCGCGATGGCGATGCCGAACAGGCCGGCGAGCGCGTAGGTGCTGATGATGCCGGCCACGATCACGATGGCCGGCAGCGCGGTCGATTCCAGCGAGATCGCCAGCCCCTGGATCACGTTGGTGCCGTGGCCGGTCACCGACGCGTCGGCGATCGACTTCACCGGGCGGAAGTTGGTGCCCGTGTAGTACTCGGTGATCACCACGATCAGCGCCGTGATGGCGAGCCCGATCACCGCGCATCCGAACAGGCCGCCCGACGTGAAGGTGACGCCCGTGGAGGTGGTGAAGGTCGTCGAGAAGCCCCCGAGCAGGGTCATGTTGACCGCCGCGATCGCCCCGATCGACAGAACGCCCGCGGCGATCAGGCCCTTGTAGAGGGCGCCCATGATCGACTGGTTGGCCCCGAGCCGCACCGCGTAGGTGCCGGCGATGGAGGTGAGGATGCAGGCCGAGCCGATGGCCAGCGGGTACAGCATCATCGGCTCGAGGACGTCGCGGCCGCTTCCCGTGGGACCGGAGAAGAAGATCGCGGCCAGCACCATCGTGGCGACGACCGTCACCGCGTAGGTCTCGAACAGGTCGGCCGCCATGCCGGCGCAGTCGCCGACATTGTCGCCGACATTGTCGGCGATGGTGGCGGGGTTGCGCGGATCGTCCTCCGGGATGCCGGCCTCGACCTTGCCGACGAGGTCGCCGCCGACATCGGCGCCCTTGGTGAAGATGCCGCCGCCCAGCCGGGCGAAGATCGAGATCAGCGAGGCGCCGAAGCCCAGGGCGACGAGCGCGTCGATCACCTCGCGGCTCGACGGGTCGAGATGGGCGCCGCGGGTGAGGAACAGGTAGTAGAGGGCGACGCCAAGGAGCGCGAGGCCCGCCACCAGCATGCCGGTCACCGCCCCCGACTTGAAGGCGACGTCGAGGCCGCCGCCCAGCGAGGTGGAGGCGGCCTGGGCCGTGCGGACATTGGCCCGGACCGAGACGTTCATGCCGATGAAGCCCGCCGCCCCCGACAGCACGGCGCCGATCAGGAAGCCGACCGCGACCTTGATCCCGAGGAAGACGGCGAGGAGGACGAACAGGACGACGCCGACGAGGCCGATCGTCGTGTATTGCCGCCGGAGATAGGCCTGCGCGCCCTCGGCGATGGCGGCGGCGATCTCCTGCATGCGCTGCGTGCCGGCATCGCGCCGCATCACGTCGAGGATCGTGACGATGCCGTAGGCGACGGCGCAGAGCCCGCCCACGATGATCAGAAGCAAGGGAATCATTCGACCGTCCTTGTCATTATCGTGCCTGGCGTGGGCTTGTGATTGTCGAGCTTGACCGCCGGACGACGGCCATGGGACGCGGTGCTCAGATTCGGGGCTTTCCTTCCCAGAACAATACCTTGATTGCCAAACTTCGCCGGTGAGCGCAAACGCCGCGCGGGAGAATACGCTCAGGCCTCGGATCTCATGCGCCCGCGCGAGCGGTCCTCGCAGGCGCACGATTTCGCATTATTTTGCATTTCCCGGCGGCATGGCGTCGATGGCAACCGGGCATCGCCGCAGCCGCGGGCTGAGCCGGCGGTCGATTAACGTTCTTTTAACCCTCCGGTATTCTATTTTTAGTTGTACTTTGACGGGGCTCGCGATGAGCAGTGACCACGCCGCCAAGCTGGCGGCCACGCTTGAGGTGTTGCGCGGTGCAGTCGGCTTCCTGATCGCCGAACGGGTCGCGGCACAACCGGTGGCGATCCAGGATGACCTGATCTCCGCGCTGCAGGACGCCCTCTCCCAGACGCCCGGCATGGGCCGGGATCCGGTGAGCCCGTGGATTCCGGTCGTCGCGGCGGACATGATCGACGAGGTCCGTCGTCAGATCGGGCATCCGGCCGGAGCCGCGGCCAGCCGCGGCGTCGCACGATCCGGGCCGGCTCAGATCTCAGAAGTGGCTGAAGGACCCAGCCGCGAATACGCGCTCGGCGCCATCGCGCATTTCGAAGCGCGGCGGGCCGTCGCCTGATGTGACGGTGCCGATGGCCGAGACGGTAAGACCGGCGGCCGCCGCCTCGGCCTGGAAGGCCGCGACATTCTCCGGAGCAACGGTACAGAGGATCTCGTAATCGTCGCCACCGGTCAGGACCGCGTCGATCAGCGCGGGCTCGGCCGCGCAGGCGCGCCGGGCGGCATCCGAGAGCGGCAGGGCGGCGGCCGCGACCCGGGCGCCGCGACCCGCGCCCAGCATCTTGGCGAGATCGCCCGCGAGGCCGTCGGACACGTCCATGGCCGCCGAGGCGTAGCGGCGGACCGCCGGCCCAGCGGCGAGCCGCGGGCGCGGATGCAGGTAGCGGTCGGCGAGTTCGGCCTGGAGCGCCGGGTCCAGCCCGGCGACCCAGGGCGCCGTGGGCTCCAGGCGGAGCCGCAGGCCGAGGGCGGCATCGCCGATCGTGCCGGTGACGCAGATCCGGTCGCCGACCCGCGCGGTGGTGCGGCGGACGATGGTGCCGGTCGGCACCTCGCCGAACAGGCTCACCGAGATCAGCGCCGGGCCACCGGAGCGCACCGTGTCGCCGCCGAGGAGCGGACAGCCGGCCTCCGCCGCCGCCGCGCCGAGCCCCGCCGCGAAGCCGTCGAGCCAAGCCTCCGTCCAGTCATCGGGGAGCGCCAGGGTGAGCAGGAAGCCGCGCGGGACCGCGCCCTTGGCGGCGATGTCGGAGAGGTTCACGCCGAGGGCCTTCCGGGCGATCGAAGCCGGCGGATCCTCCGCGAAGTAGTGGATCCCCGCCACCACGGCATCGGTGGTGAGGACGAGGTCGTGGCCCGGCGTGGGCGTCAGCGTGGCGGCGTCGTCCCGCAGCCCGTGGGCGCCCGGCCCCGCGAGGGGGGCGAAGTAGCGGGCGATCAGCCCCTCCTCGGAAGCACGGGCCGACCCGGCCAAGGCTCAGGCCTTCCCGGCGGGCGGCTTTCCGGCGGATGGCTTTCCGGAGGACGGTTTGCCGACGGACGATTTACCGGGAAGCGGCTTCGACGAGCCCGGCTTGCCGGACGCCTTCTGAGCCCCGACCTCCCCCGGCCGGACCTCCCGGGCGAGCCGGTCGAGCACGGCATTGACGAGGCCGGGCTCGTCGGCCGTGTAGAAGCTGTGGGCCACGTCGACATATTCCGAGATCGCCGCGGCCGCCGGCACGTCGCGGCGGAACATCAGCTCGTAGGCGCCCGCCCGCAGGATCGCCCGGAGCACGATCTCGATGCGCCGCAGCGGCCAGCCCTGGACGAGGGCCTGATCGAGCTTCGGGTCGATGGCCCGCTGCTCCTCGACCGTGCCGCGCAGGAGGTCGCGGAAGAAGGCGGTCTCGGCCGGGGGATGGACGATCCCGTCGACCTCCTGGCCGATCCAGAAGGCCTCGAACTCGGCGAGCGCGTCGAGGACGCCCTTGCCGGAGATGTCCATCTCGTAGAGCGCCTGCACCACGGCGAGGCGGGCGCCGCTGCGCAGGCTGATCTTGGCGGGCTTGCCGGCGGGCTCGGCGCCCGTCTCCGGCTGGGTGTCGGTGGTCCCGGTCATGGGGGTATCCGTCATCGGGTGCGCGCGGCTTCGGCGGCGCGCTTCAAAGCGAGCACGCCGAGGGCAGCCTCGGCGGCACCGCCGCCCTTGTTCATCTCGGCGACCCGGGCACGGGCGAGGGCCTGCGCCTCGGTCTCGACCGTGAGGATGCCGTTGCCGAGGGGCACGCGGCGCTGCACCGACAGGTCCATGAGCGCCCGGGCGCTCTCGCCGGCGACGATGTCGTAGTGGCCGGTCTCGCCACGGATGACGCAGCCCAGCGCCACCACCGCGTCGTAGGGCTCGGCGTCGAGCAGGATCGCCACGGCGGCGGGGATCTCCAGGGCGCCCGGAACGGTCACCACGATCGCCTGCGCGGAGGCGGCCGCGATGGCCGCGCGGGCCCCGGCGAGGAGTTCGTCGGCGATCGCGTCGTAGTAGCGCGCCTCGACAACGAGGATCCGGGCGCCGGCGAGGGCCGGGTCGGTGGGCTTGGGCGCCGAGTCGGCGCGGGTATGGGCGACCATGGCTCTCGTCCGGCCGGGTTTTCGGGAATGGGCGGGCGGCACGTCGGGCGCCCGCACGGGGAGGACGGTTAGACCGAAGCGGCCGGCGCCACAAGCGGTGCGGGATCTTGGCTCAGGCCTGGTCGCGCGAGCGGCGCCGAAGCCGGCCCCACCAGCGGCGGCAGCGGAGGCGCCGCGGGCCCGCCCGCCGGCAGGGCCGTGCGCGCGACGTTCATCGTCATGGCGAGGAGCGCGTAGTAGCCGTTGATGCCGGTGAGGTCGATCGCCCCCTGCTCGCCGAAGCGCGCCACCAGGGCCGCGTAGGTCGCGTCGCTCACCGCGCGGTTGCGCATCAGCTCGGTCGAGAACGCGTAGGCCAGCGCCTCGTCGGCGCTCATCGTGTCGGGGCGGCGTCCTTCGGCGAGCGCCTGCGCGGTCTCGGGGGCGACCCCGGCCTTCAGGGCGATGGGGTGGTGGATGGCCCACTCCACCGGCTGGCTCCATTCCCGCGCGACCACCAGGATCGCGAACTCGCTGACCCGGAGCGGCAGGACGCTGCCGTAGCGCAGGTACTGGCCCATCCGGCTCGCGCACAGCATCAGTTCGGGGCTGCGCAGGAGCGGCACGAACGGCCCGAAGACCGGGACGCCGCGCTCGGCCTGGAACGCGGCCGCGGCCGCGGTCTGCGCCGGGGACAGGCTGTCGGCCGGGATCTTCGGCATGCGCTCCGCGCTGGTCTGCCCGCTGGCCATGCGTTTCTCTCCCCTGCCTCGACCCCGACCCGCGGCGCGCTCTGGATTTCCGGCCCCCGTGCGCCTAGACCATTGAGGCTCACCGGCACGCACCGCGCCCGACCGGGCCGCGACCCCTGAACGCCAGCGAGGCTTACGGCTTTGGCCCTCCCCGTCAACGAACGCCGGCGCATCATGCTGCTCACGGGCGCGAGCCGGGGCATCGGTCACGCCACCGTCAAGCGCTTCTCGGCCGCGGGCTGGCGGGTGATCACCTGCTCGCGCCACGCCTTCCCGGAGAACTGCCCCTGGGAGATGGGGCCCGAGGACCACCTGCAGGTCGACCTTTCCGACGCGCAGGACACGGCCCGCGCCGTCGAGGAGGTGCGGGGCCGGCTCGCCGCCGAGGGCGGGGTTCTGCACGCGCTGGTCAACAATGCCGGCATCTCGCCGAAGGGGCCGGAGGGCGAGCGCCTCGGCGCCCTGGCCACCGAGTTCGACACGTGGCAGCGGGTGTTCCAGGTCAACCTGTTCGCCACGATCCTGCTGGCCCGGGGCCTGCGCGAGGAACTCGCCCGGGCCAAGGGCTCGGTCGTCAACGTGACGTCGATCGCAGGCTCGCGCGTCCATCCCTTCGCGGGGGCGGCCTACGGCACCTCCAAGGCGGCGCTCGCCGGCCTGACCCGCGAGATGGCCGCCGATTTCGGGCCGCTCGGCGTGCGGGTGAACGCGATCTCGCCGGGCGAGATCGACACGTCGATCCTGTCGCCCGGCACCGAGAAGCTCGTCGAGCAGATCCCGCAGCGCCGGCTGGGCACGCCGGACGAGGTCGCCAAGGCGATCTACTTCCTGTGCACCGAGGCCTCGTCCTACGTGAACGGCGCCGAACTCCACATCAACGGCGGCCAGCACGTTTGACCAGATCGGGCGCTTCCTCTGGCGCATCCGCGGGCACGACGGCCGCGCGCCGGCACCCGGCGCCGGGCCGCAGGCTGCGCGCCGTCGTCCTGGGCCTCATCGTGGGCGTCGCGCCCGTCGCGGGGGCGCGGGCCGAGCCCGGGATCCGGATCCTCGACCTGCCCTTCAAGGTGCGGGCGCTGCGCGGCTCGCGCAGCGAGGCGGCGGTCTCGGTGGCGACCTCCGGGCTCCTGCCGATCACCGGCGCCAAGACCGGTCCGCAGACCGGCGGCCAACAGGCCGGCGACGAGGAGAGCGCGCCGATCGCCGTGGTCTGGGGCGACGAGGGCGGCGCCGTGCTCGCCCTCGCCGAGGGCCGCGTCACCGTGCGGCCGATCGGCAAGGAGGCCGTCGAGGGGCTGACCGCCGCCGAGACGCCGCGCGGGGCCCTGCCGGGCTCGCGCCGGACGCTCTCGGGACCCCTGAGCGCCTATCTCACCGGGCGCACCCGCGCCCCCGACGGCGGCCCGGCCGCCGCGGTCCTGACGATCCGCGAGCGCCAGCCGATGGCGGTCAGCACCGATCCGAAGCCCGTGCCCGTGGCCACCGTGACGGTGCCGGCGGGGGGCGAGGCGGTGTTCGCGCCCCTGCGGCCGCGCCTGCTGCGCCTCGGGGGCCGGCCGGCGCTCCTGGCGGCGACGCTGTCGGGCGCGGATGCCGGGGGTCTCGCGCTGATCGACCGGCCCGCCGGCGATCCGGGCGCGGCCTGGGCCGTCACCGCCCGCACGCCCGCCCAGCCGGGGCCACCGCTGAAGATCGTCGGCATCGCCGATTTCTCCGGGTCCGGCGAAAGCCAGGCCGCGACGGTCAGCGCCAAGGGCAGGCTCCAGCTCTGGACGCTCCGTCCCGACCGGATCGAGGCGGCCGGCGAGGCCGAGGGCTACGCGGCGGGCGACGGCGATTCGGATCTCGCCGTCACCACCCCGGCCGGCGGCGGCCCCGAACTCGTCCTGCCGGTGGCGGGCCGCCCGGAGATCGCCTTCGTGGCAGCCAAGGGCGGCCTGCGCGAGCGCGCGCGCGTGCCCCTGCCGGTTCCCGCCGAGACCGGCATCGTCGTCCTCGGCGAGGGCGCCGTGGCGCGGCTGCTCGTCGGCCTCGCCGACGGCCGGGTGGCCGTCGTGGCACCCGATGGAGGCACGCCGTGAGTGCGGGCGCACCGGATTCCGACAGCCGCCTGTTCCCGGCGCGGCCCTTCGTGGGCGCGTCGATCGCGGTGATCCGCGGCGATCGCGTCCTTCTGGCGGCGCGGGCCAACGAGCCGATGCGCGGCGTCTGGACCCTGCCGGGCGGTCTCGTGGAAGCGGGGGAATCCCTGGCCGAGGCGGCCCTGCGCGAATTGTCCGAGGAGGTCGGCCTGCCCGCGGAGGTTGTCGGCGTGCTCGCGCCCACCGAGATCATTCTCCGGGACGAAGCCGGCCGCGCCCGACATCACTACGTCGTCCACCCGCACGCCGCCCTGTGGCGCGGCGGCGAACCCGTGGCCGGCCCCGAGGCGCTGGGGACCCGGTGGGCGACGCTCGCGGAGGTCGCGACCCTTCCGACCACCCCGGGACTGGTCGACACCCTGCGCGAGGCCTTCGCGCGCGTGAATGCACATGTGGATGCACATCCTGCGCGGACGGGCGGCGGGGAGGCGACGGCGTGAGGCGGCCGACGACGATCCTGTGCCTGCTGGCGCTCCTCACCGGCCTGGTCTCCGGGCCGGCCCTGGCCCAGCAGCGTTCCGGCCGAGGGGCCGCGCCTGCCAAGGAAACCGCCCGGGAAGCCGCGAAGGAGGCCCCCAAGGAGGCGAACGCCCCCGCGGACGTGCCCGCCCCCTACGACCGGGACCTGCTGCGCATGTCCGAGATCATCGGGGCCCTGGCCTTCCTGCGCAACCTCTGCGGAGCGCCGGATGCGTCCGACTGGCCGACCCGCATGAAGGCCCTGATCGAGTCCGAGGGCGTGACCCCGGTCCGCCGCGACCGCCTGGCCGGCGCCTATAACCGCGGCTACCGCGGCTATGCGCTCACCTACCGGGTCTGCACGCCGGCGGCCCACGAGGCCGCCGCCCGGTACGTCGCCGAGGGCGACCGGCTGTCGCATGCCCTGGCCGGCCGTTTCGGAGGGTGATGCAGGCGCAACACACGCACCGGCGATGCCGGCGAAACATCGGATTTGAGCGCCCGTGTTAACCGATCCGAAATTCTCGGCTGGCCGAGCCGCCGGGACCCGCCTATCATCCATTGTGTCCGCCGGGCCCCGTGTCCGGCGCAATGGAAGTATCCGGCTATGCAGCACAGCTCTCACACCGCCCCCATCGAGGTCGATGTCGAGGAGAAACGCGTCGCGCTGAGTTACGTCTCGGAAGCGTTCGCGGAAGGCTGCCTCGATGGTCTCGACGGTGACTGCATGGCCCAGGCCGCCCTGTTCGCGGCGTTTCAGGAACTGGTGACCACGTACGGCGAGGAAGCCACCGCCCGGTACGCCGAAGGATTCCCGGAGCGCATCCGCGGGGGCGCCTTCACCACCACCCTGCAGCATTGAGCGTGTGAGCGCGGACGGTTGAGGCACGGGCGGTCAGCGACTACGTCCCGGGTCTGCGGTTCGGCGCGCCGGACCGCCCGCCGCCCGAGGAGCCGCCGCCCATGCCCGTTGCCCTGTTGCCGGACCGCGTTCTGGTCACCGTCGTGGGACCGGACGCCACGACGCTGCTCCAGGGCGTCCTGACCTGCAATGTCGAGACGCTCCAGCCCGGTGAGGCGCGCCTCGGCGCCCTGCTGACGCCGCAGGGCAAGATCCTGTTCGACTTCCTGGTCTCGCGGATTCCGGACGGCTTCCGGCTCGACGTGCAGGCCGACAAGGCTGCAGACCTCGCCAAGCGCCTGACGCTCTACCGTCTGCGCGCGCAGGCGACGATCGCCGCCGACCCGACCGTCGCGGTGGCGGCCGTCTGGGCCGGCGCCGTCCCGCCCGCGGCCGAGGCGGTAGCGGATTCCCGCGCGGCCGATCTCGGCGCCCGCCTCTACGCCGCCGCGGGCGCCTTCTCGACGGACGCGACGGAGGCCGATTACCACGCGCACCGGATCGTCCTCGGCGTGCCCGAAGGCGGACGCGACTACGCCTTCGGCGACGCCTTCCCGCACGAGGCGCTGATGGACCAGCTCGGCGGCGTCGACTTCCGCAAGGGCTGCTATGTCGGCCAGGAGGTGGTCTCGCGGATGCAGCACCGGGGCACGGCCCGGACCCGCATCCTGGCCGCAGCCTATCCCGACACCGCGCCCCAGCCCGGCACCGAGATCACGGCGGGCGGCAAGGGGCTCGGCACCACGGGCAGCGCCGCCGGAACCCGCGGCCTCGCCCTGGTCCGCATCGACCGCCTGGGCGACGCGCTGGCGGCCGGCGAGACCCCGCGGGCGGGCGAACGCCCCGTGACGCTGGAGCGCCCGGCCTACGCGACCTTCGCGATGCCGGATGTTGCGACGAGTGCGGCGGGCTGAGGCCGGATCGCATTCCGCGGGCGCCGCATACTCCGGGACAGGGGCCCCGCGTTACCGATCACAGCCCGATCCCGGGCATTCGCATCGGAGCACGATCAGCTGGCGCGTGGGGTGGCTTCTTGCGACCCCGGGGCGGCATGCCGGGATCGTTAGAGGTTCCCAGGAGCCGGCACCCTCCGGCCGGCATCCCAGGCCGGCCCGGGGTCGATCGGGAGCCGTCCCGGACCTTCTGCCCTGAAGCGGATGCTCGCCTCCGGGCCGCAGCGACGGCCAGATCGGTCGCATGGGCGGGGACATCGAGGAAGACGACGATGACCTTCCAGGACGAGATCGCAGCGTTCTTCGCCAGCTACGTCGAGGCGTTCGCGCGCCGCGACGCCGATGCGTTGAGCGAGCTGTGGGAGCCGGTCGGACTGTTCCCGTCTTCGACCGGCAACTTCGCGTTGCCGAGGGAGGCATTTCGCGACCATTGCGTGACGCTCATGGACTTCTATCGCAAGCAGGGGGTCGTCCAGCCCCTGGGCGAACTCCGGTCGGCGGTGGAACTCTTCCCGAACGTCGCCCAGGCTCGGATGACCTATCGGATGCGGGGCGAGGGAGACGCACTCGTCGCCGAGTGGGACCACGTCTACATTCTGCGCCGCTCCGACCGCTGGCGCGTATCGTTGACGATCGCTGACGGTGAAATGGCGGCATGGGCCGCACGAGGGGCGCAACTCTGATTTGCGAATGTCGGGCGCTCGACGCCACACAGGACGCCTGTTGCTCAGGCGCCTCGCGAGAAAGCGGAAGCGCTGACAATCTCGGAAGGGTCGCGAGCAGGCGCGACGGCGATGTCCATTCCGGTGCGTTTGCCGCTCTGGAGCGAAGCCTCGCACATCCACCCCTCGCCGACATACGCGCCTTTGCACCCGCGGCCGTCGTCGACATCATTTCGGAGGTTGCCGCCGTAACTGATCTGAGATGAGGTGCGCCCCTCGAAAGCTCGACATCGACGGGATTGCGACCACAAATGACTCAGAATCGGATCACCGTGGAAGCAACGGCTCCCGCCCCCCTCGATGTCGCCTGGAAGGCCTATACATCGCCCGACCAGATCATGCAGTGGAACTTTGCCTCCGACGACTGGCATTGCCCAGCCGCAAGCGTCGATCTGAAGGAAGGCGGCAAGTTCACGTCCCGCATGGAGGCGAGGGACGGAAGCATGGGCTTCGATTTCGAGGGCACTTACACGAAGATTATTCCGAACACGCGAATCGAATATGCGTTTGGTGATCGCAATGCGGTGGTCGAGTTCACCCCATCGGGCGAGCAAACGCACGTAAAGATTGCGTTCGATCCCGACGAACACGTCCCCATCGATCACCAGCGCGACGGCTGGGCGGCGATTCTTGGAAACTTCTGCCAGCATATCGGGAGGCGTTGAAGCCCGCCCAACGAGAACGACGACCGAGACCGCTGTCCGGCCGGAGCGGGCGTTTCCCTCCCGCCCCGACAACGCCAGTCCTGTGCCTTGCCTTTCATCCCTCGAGCGGACAGCCTGCAAGCGTTGAGGAGACCCTCCAGACGACCAGGAGAGGATGCTCGAAATCGAAGAGGACGATCTGTCTCGCGAGCAGACACGCGCATTGCTGGCGCTTCATCGTGCAGGCCCGCATGCGTGCTCGCCGCCCTGCCACGTGTTCGCGCTCGATCTCTCAGACTTGCACTCACCGGGCGTGACCGGGTTGACGTCGCAGAAGGCGCGCGCCGGCCCTGCGACCGGATCAATCCCCCATGCGTGAAGCCGGAGCGGAGCGCGCCGCGACAGCCGCTGCGCGTTCCCCATTCCGACGATGGCGTTCCGCTCCTGTTCTCGTTAACGTGGCCGGATGTCCGAGACTGGCCTGATCGACCATTCCGACGGCTGCCCCCGCTGCTGGTGGGCCGGCCTCGACCCGCTCTATGTCGCCTATCACGACACCGAATGGGGCGTGCCCGAGTATGACGGCCGGGCCCTCTACGAGAAGCTGATCCTCGACGGCTTCCAGGCCGGCCTGTCCTGGATCACCATCCTGCGCCGCCGGGACGGGTTTCGCGACGCCTTCGCGGGTTTCGATCCGGAGCGGATCGCCCGCTTCACCGAGGACGATGTCGCGCGGCTGATGGCCGACACCCGCATCATTCGCAACCGCGCCAAGATCCAGGGCACCATCGCGGGCGCCCGGGCTTGGCTGCGGATCGAGGACCAGGGCCCCGGCTTCTCGCGCTTCCTCTGGGATTTCGTCGACGGCCGGCCGATCCAGGGCAAAGCCCGGACCCGTGCGGGGATCGCCACCGAGACGCCGGCCTCCCGGGCGATCGGGAAGGCCCTGAAGGCGGAAGGCTTCTCCTTCTGCGGGCCGACCATCGTGCACGCCTTCATGCAGGCGGTGGGCATGGTCAACGACCACCTCGTCGGCTGCCACCGGCACGGACCCTGCGCCGAACTGGGCCGGCCCCGATGAGCGAGCCGCCGCGCGCCTGGCAGCGCATGCTCTCCGGCCGGCGCCTCGACCTCCTCGATCCGGCGCCCGGGGACATCGAGATCGCCGACATCGCCCACGGCCTCGCCCGGGTCGCCCGCTGGAACGGCCAGACCCATGGGCCGCACGTCTTCTCGGTGGCCCAGCACAGCCTGCTGGTCGAGGCGGTGGGCCGCCATCTCGACGCCGCTTGTACCGATCCGGACGGGCTGGAACTCCTGCTGCACGACGCGCCGGAATATGTCGTGGGCGACATCATCTCGCCCCTGAAGGCCGCCCTCGGCGACGCCTATCGCGGCATCGAGCTGCGTCTGCTCGCCGCGGTGCGCCGCCGCTTCGGCCTGACCGCCCCGGTGCCGGCGCTCGCCCGTTTGGTGAAGCAGGCCGACCGGATCGCAGCCCATGTCGAGGCGGTGCGCCTCGCCGGTTTCGCCCGGGACGAGGCCGAACGCTATTTCGGCCCCGCCAGGGCGCTGCCCGAACCGGTGCTGGTCCTGGCCGAGCCGTGGCCGACCGCCGAGGCCGAGGCGCGGTTTCTCGCGCGATTCCACGCTCTGTGTCCGACCTGACGAATCTCCGCCCTCGATCCGTCACGATCGCAGGTCACTGGCGCCAGACCATGCCGACCCTCCACGTCTGTCCCCTCTCGCGTCTGCCCGAGACGGTCGCCGCCACCGATGCGAGCCACGTGCTCACGCTGATCAATGTCGGCACGCCGCTGGAGCGGCCGGCCGCGATTGCGGCGGAGAACCACGTCGTCATCGGGGTCAGCGACATCGCCGCGTCGCGCGACGGGCACGTTTTGCCGGCTGAAGAACATGTGGCCCGGGTGCTCGACTTCATTCGGGCCTGGCCGCGGGAGAAGCCGCTCGTCATCCACTGCTATGCCGGGATCAGCCGGTCGACAGCCGCCGCCTATATCGCAGCCTGCGCGCTGGCGCCGGAGCGCGACGAGGCGGCGATCGCCGAGGCCCTGCGCGCAGCTTCGCCTTCGGCGACGCCCAACCCCCTGTTCGTGGCCATCGCCGACCGCATGCTCGGCCGAGACGGCCGCATGGTCGCGGCGATCGCGCGCATCGGTCGCGGCGCCGACGCCTTCGAGGGCACGCCGTTCAGCCTGGCGCTGACGTGAGCCGAAGTGTGGCGCAAACGCCGCCGCGTGGCTCCAAAACGGTGCGGATCCGGCCAGCGGATTGGCTCCCCGGGTTGTGGGCACCGGGTTTCGCGCCGTACAACCACCCCCAAAGGAAGTATCTGGGATGAGCGCGAGCAGACCCGAGGGGGCCCCCGCCGCCGGCGACCTGCCCTTCGAGAAGGCGCTGGAACAGCTGGAGGAAATCGTTCGCCGGCTTGAGCGGGGCGACGTGCCCCTCGACGAATCGGTGGCGATCTATGAGCGCGGCGAGGTGCTGAAGAAGCATTGCGAGGCGCTGCTGAAGCGGGCTGAGGCCCGGATCCAGCGGATCACGCTGGGCTCCGATGGGCGGCCCGAGGGCGTTGCCCCACTCGACATGTCCTGAGGCTCGGCGGTCAAACCGATCCCATCCGTTAGAGGTTGATGCCGTGGCAATTACCCCCGAGCAGAGTGCGCTTCTCGATCGTGTCCCGAATCCTGCGGCGCTGCGGCGTCTTCCGGAATCGGATCTTCCGGCTGTTGCGGAGGCGGTGCGCGCCGAGATGATCGACGCGGTGTCGATCACCGGCGGCCA
>NZ_JBEPLA010000012.1:0-199879 GCF_040545035.1 Methylobacterium sp. 1973 | reverse complement strand
ATCGCCAGGGCGGCGGCGTTGGCGTACGCGATGGTCTGGTCGGGCTCGACCAGGATCACGCCCTCGCTCAGGCCGGCGATGATCTGCCGGAGTTCATGCCTGTCGACGCCCGCCGTCACAGCTCTCGCACCCCATGCCGCGCTCGCCGCCCCTCCGGCAGCCGGGCACAAACGGGTTGCGCACAAGCAGGTTCCACTGCGCTCGCGTTTTACACTGGTATACCTGCATCATTGACGCTGTCGTTATCGACCAGAGATAAGTTCGCGCCCTTCCGCCGGACGTGTCGTCCGCTGCGACAATGTTTCCATCCCATCGACACGAGAGCTTACCGTGCAGCCCGCCGACGAAAAGCGGGATCTGGCCGACGCGTCCGATCCCGTCATCTCGTATGTCCATGCGCAGCTCGGTCATCGGCTGCGGCAATACTACTCAGAGGTCGTGGCGGTTGATGTCGGCTCGCGGCTCGCCGCCGTGCTGGATCGATTGTCCGCGGCCCTCGATGCAGCCGAAGCCGGCGGGCAGGTTCCCGATGCATTCAAGGACGACCTGATCGCGCTGGTGCCGCGTCTCAGGCGGTACGCCCTGTCGCTGACCTTCGATGGAGCCGAAGCGGATGATCTCGTACAGTTCACGCTGCTCAAGGCCTGGGAGCATCGCGAGCGATACGAGCCCGGCACCCGATTGGTCGCTTGGTTATTCACGATCCTGCGCAACGGCTTCATCAACGGGCGGCGCAAGAGGCGCCTCGAGATCGCGGATCCTGACGGCCTCCACGCTGCCACCGTTTCCGAACCGGCCGCGCAGGACCACGCCCTCGGACTGAAGGAGGTTCAGGCCGCCATCGACCGCCTCGAGCCGGCCTATCGCGAAGCGCTCCTCCTCGTCGCCATCGACGGCCTCCCCTACGAGGCCGCCGCCGCGGTGATCGGGTGCCCCGCAGGCACGGTGAAGAGCCGGGTCAGCCGCGCGCGCGACAGACTCCTGCGGGATCTCGGAGAAGCGTGATCGGGGCGCGCTGCCCTTGCCCAGCGACGTGTCGGACCTCGCTCATTCTTCCAAAGCCGGGAACTTGGGCCGCGGGAAAGGCCAACGTTCCGGAACAGCCGTGCCGCATGCAATGGCGTCCCTCGACGGTCGCGCGGACGCCTGTCCGCCAGGCGTGGCGATCATTCGAGGAGTGCAACAAGCGACAGGAGGCCGCCCGACGATCCGCCGACAGGGGACCGACTGGCCCGGGCGGCGCGCTGCGCAATGGCCGGCGCGGCGGCATAAGGCTGAGCCTGCGCAGGGAATGCGGGGCCAAACTCCGCCACCGTCGTTCCGGAACGTCCCCGATATTCCCGCCAATCGCAGATGGGAGACCCGGCGGTGATCGCGGATGCGTGCGCCGTGCGCAATCCGACACCGGCCACCGCGGCGTCAATCCATCTTTTGATGAGGACGCGGGGGTTTTGTTTTGCTGCTAAGGCGCCGTTGTCGCTGACCGCATCCACCGGACATTCCGTCTTCCGCCCGAGGAACCTCGATGCATGCGATCGGTACGAGGCCCGAACACGCCATCCCCATGGACCAGATCGCTCCCGTCGCGTCCTTTCGCACCCGCAAGAAGCCTCATCCGGCTCTCGTCGTCGCGTCGATTGCTCTGGCTGTCGGGCTCTGGTTCGTCATCTACGCGGTATCCGGCCGCGTCATCTGGTTCTGGTAACGGCGCCGCCTTGGAGCCGGACGTCCATGGTCGCCCGCCCATTCGGAACAGGGCAGCGATAACCGGATCGCCTTCTCCAGCGCCGCAAGTTCCGTGATGCCGTTTGAAGACGCGGCGCGGCTGGCTCGGATCGGCCAGTCAATCGGATACCTCGAACGACGCCTTCCTTGGACGGCGGCCTGGTGAGCCCCTTGCTGGGTCAGCCCGGGTTCCTCGATCCGGATGATCGCGATCATCGCTTTTCCGAAACGGTTGATCCGTTGCTGATGCGGGCGTCTCTGACTGAGTTCGAGGCCTTCCGACCAAAGCTGGCGCGCGCGACATCGGCCGACGGATCGTAGGACGGCTGGCATTGGCCTGATGGGGGGCTCGGAGGGAACTCTTGGCTCCTCACGACGCCCAACAACGGACACGCCGAGTCCAACAAAGCTGCCACCGTCCCCCTGTTACCCGATGAATCGATCCGTCATGCAGGTCTTCGGTGTATCCGAAAGGCTGCTGAAGCCTGTGGCACCCACATGATACATATGAGCCTAACGTAGAATTTTGAAAGCCGATCTATAATCCCGAATGACCGGGCGACAGAGGTGCGGCACTGTATTCTCTGAAACAGCGCTGTCATGCATCCGGCGCGTCCTGGATTCCTCCAATACGACCGCCAAGACATTATGGTCGCCACGAAACCCATCACCGCAGGCAATCGATATTCATACGACTACAAAGTCATTGATTTTACGCCTAAAACGGTTTTGCGACCACGGAGATGGGATTAATCGGCTCTATACTGCGGAGTCAAATCGCATGACAGTCCGCAATACGTTCTAGCGATGCGTCGAGATAGGTTACGCGGCCTCTCGTCCTCGTCCTTCCTGTCGCCTTCCCCACACCGGACACCTAGGGCGATCATTGCGCGAGGCTTGTATCTGAGTGGTCCGGTCTCGAGACCGGGACACGCCTCGCATCTCTCGGCGCGTGCCGTCAGTTCAACCTATTCATGACCGAAAACCGGCCGCTCGGCCCCGCGCGGGTCTGCTCACGAGGCGGAAGAGCGTCCGATCAGAGCCTCGATCTCCTCAGCCGCATCCTGGACGAGCAGCAGGAACCGAAGGCGTTCCTCGGGATCTCGGATACGCCTGTAGGCGTGCAGCAGCGCCTCGCACTGCTGATCGAGGTCGGCGCCATCCGTGGCGCTGTGAGTTCGCGCATTGGCTGCGTCGGGAGCGTAAAGGACGTCGGGTTGAACCTGAAGCGCCCCCGCGATGCGGGTCACGAGACGCCTTGCGTCATCGCCGGCCGAAGCTGAGGGGCGGCTGTCGCTGCGATTTTCCCAGGAACCATCCGACCCGGCCTTCGCTTGAAGCGGCATCTTCTGTCCCATCGCTCGCTCCGCGCTGGCGCGAAAAACGCCAGTTCGGCTGCTTCTTACCACAATCCGTGCCGTATCCGGCACCAATTACACGCTCCGGTTGATATTGTTCTCGATATCGCTTGAAGCCGGAGTGAGTGCTTTTATACATTCGCAACTGAAGGTTGGTCCCGCAGCAATCGTGAGCGTCTCGGTGCCGAAGCTCAAGCTCGTTGACATCCAGACTCGCCCCACTGCATTGCAGCAGGCGTTGGACGCCGTCGAGGTGGCCGGCACCTGGGACTGGGACATCGTCTCGGACTCGGTGCGTGCAGACACGTTCGTGGCATTGATGTTCAACGTCGATCCGGACGCCGCAGCCACAGGCGTTCCGCTATCGGAGTTTGTGGACGGCATGCATCCGGATGATCAGGAGCATGTCCACGCCTTGATCCGCCGCAGCATCGACGAAGACACCCCTTTCGTTGCCGAGTACAGGGTGCTTTCGGCTGATGGTGTTACGCGATGGGTTCTCGACCGTGGCTATACCGTTCGCGACGCATCGGGGCGTCCGATCCGGGGACGGGGCATCATCATCGATCTGACGCGGTCGCGCACCGGCACGAGAGCGGCGACGGGCGGTGAGTTGCACCCACTCTGCATGCCACCTTTAGAACGAGCAGCCGAACTCCTTTTGGCCGCGCAGCAGTCTCTCGCGCAGTTACAGGATCCGAATCTGAAAGCACGCGCCGATGCGCTGCTGTTGGAGGTCGGACGCAAGCTCGCTCAGCAGGAGGTTCAGGCTCGGCGCCGGCACATGAATTAAGTGCGCGTCTGATGGCTTGCTTGGGTCAGGATACTTGAACCCATAAGCGGTGAGCCGACAGCAACGCGGCCCGGGATGGGATCGCAGGGGGTGGTTACGGCGGGGCGCCAGCCTCGGGCGCACGGGCGTCCCGAACCGGCAGCGCAGACGCACACCAGCCTCCGCCGGGTGAGCCTTGAAGCGACCAATGGCCCGCTCGCACGTTGTCTGTGACAACTGTCGTTTCCCGGATTGCCCCATGCTCGCCCGATCCGCACTGCTCTTCATCGTCATGACGACGGGCGCGCAAGCCGCCGCCTTCGACGACCTGAAAGGCTACCTGGCATCCTGCCTGCGGTTCGAGATGAGCGGCGCCGGCGCGCACCGCGGCGGTCCCCTCGCGTCGAAGGTGAGGGATGCGTTGGATCGATGCTCAGACGATGTCGCGCGCCTCGAACGAGCGGATGGGCGTCGTCTGCGTAGCGATGGTGGGATCAGCCCGTCGACCAAGGAGGTGATCCGGAGCGTCGTGGGTGGCGGTGGCGGCGGTATCCGCACCGTCCGGTACTGAGGGAACGGGTCTCGGTGAGAAGACTGCCGACGTGCGTGAGAGGCCCGCGCCGGTGAACCGGGCGGGTCTTTCCAGACCCGAAGCTCAGGTGTCGAGAACACGCGGATCCGCGATCAAAGCTATCACGATACAGCGCAAAAAATGCCCGGTGCGGCCAGGACTGCGGGGCTGAAATGGCGAAGGGTAACCGGGCCGGGACAATCGCACGCCCCCGATCATCGGTCGGATCGACCAGCGATCTGGTCGCAGGACAAAAGGAAGCGGGATTGGCCGCCGCTGGCGCGACGTTGATCCAGATAGACTCAACACAGCGAGCGTGGCGACCATGAACCAGACGGTCACAGCGATTGCATCGGCAATCCTCGCCGGCGCCCTCTTGGCGGCACCCACCGGTGCCCGGGCACAGGCCGGCGGCAGTTTCGCCAACCAAGGCTTCGGCAGCCACAACTTCGGGGCCGCAGCCGCCGGTGGCGGCGGCTTCAGCAATCAGGGCTTCGGCAATCACAACTTCGGAGCTGCAGCGGGTGGCGGCGGCTTCGCCAATCGGGGCTTCGGCAATCACAATTTCGGAGCTGCAGCGGGCGGCGGCGGCTTCGTCAACCAGGGCTTCGGCAATCACAATTTCGGAGCCGCGGCGGCCGGTGGTGGTGGGTTTGCCAACCGGGGCTTCGGCAACCCTCATCTCGGCAGGCCAGGCGTCGGCCACGGGTTCCCCAATCGCGGGCTCGCCCATGACCTCGGCGCCCACCGCGGTTACGGCCTGCATCGGCATTACGGCGTGAACCGAGGCTTCTACGGAAGTCCCTACGGATACGGCTACGGACGACGCGGATATGGTCTCGGCGGGCTCGGCCTTGGAGTGGCCGTGGGAGGCCTCTACGGCGGATACGGTTATCCGGGATACGGCTACGGCTATGACGTCGGATATGGCGGCGGCTACGCTCCGGTCACCTATGGCTACGACGACGTCGATTCGGATCGCACCATCGGTGATGACCGCTACTGCGCGCGTCGTTTCCGGTCCTACGATCCGCAGACCGGGACCTATCTCGGCCGGGATGGACGGCGCCATCGCTGCCGCTGATCAGGGGAGCACGCGCGAGGAACGGAACCGTCTGTGCCGTGCAGACAGGGGACGGTTCCGTTTTCGAGCTTTCATTCGGGGATGACGGGTCGGACGAGCACGTCCGGATCAAGCTCAAGCTGCGACCGAGCGAAAGCCCTGCACAGCCATTCACCGCGGGGTCCAAGGTGGTCTGGCACGGGAGTGTTCACCCGGAAGCGTTTGCACCGCCCAGCCGCATGCGCAGCGCCGCCTGTGGACCCGAACGCTTACGCTCGCACTGGGACGAATGGCCGAAGCCGCTGGCTAATGCGGCCACGCGCTTGCTGATGCCGCAGGCCACCGGCAGGGAGCCAGCGATCGCGCGGCGAGCGGCGGGCCTTCACCCCTCCCGCTTGCGCACGTCCTGCAGGATAGAGCGATCGCGCATCAGGTCGGCGACCTGCCGCCCGACCCGCCAAATTCTCGGCATATCCCTGACGACGAACTGCGTCTTTGAGCGATGGAACGTCGGCACGGCCACAAGGCCTGCGACAGGCGACCGCGGCTAACGCGCCGAGCGCGGCTGCACGCACGAGGCGTAGCAAGCACGGATTGCTGACATCGCGTGGAAAGGCTTCGAGGCGGGACAGCGCGGCCCGCTGGAGTTGCGGGCTCGGGCACCCACCATGGGGTGAAATGCTGCCAACATTTATGAAAAATGCGCCGGTGGCGCTCCCAAGGGGAATCGAACCCCTGTTTTCGCCGTGAGAGGGCGACGTCCTAGACCGCTAGACGATGGGAGCTTTCCGGCGGCGCGGGGGTGCTATAGCCACGACCCGGCGGCGGAGCAAGAGCCTTCGTCAGGAAATCCGCCTCGGCGGGTCAGATCGGGCGCGGACAAGGATCGTGGTGGACAACGGAGACGTCGAAAAAGCCGGGATCGTGGCCGAGGGAGGCGTGCGGCTCGATCGAGCGCTGGTCACGCTGTTCCCGGATCTGTCCCGGGCCCGATTGCAGGACCTGATCCGCGCAGGCCATGTGAAGCGGGACGGTCTCCCGGCGCGCGATCCGGCCGCCAAAGTTGCCGCCGGCGCGTCCATCATCCTCACCGTGCCGCCTCCGGCACCGGCCGAGCCGGTGGCCGAAGCCGCAGACCTGCCGATCGTCTACGAGGATGACGATCTGATCGTCATCGACAAGCCGGCCGGCCTGGTGGTCCACCCGGCGCCGGGCCACGAGAGCGGGACGCTGGTCAA
Organism: Methylobacterium sp. 1973; assembly: GCF_040545035.1. NCBI lineage: Bacteria > Pseudomonadati > Pseudomonadota > Alphaproteobacteria > Hyphomicrobiales > Methylobacteriaceae > Methylobacterium > Methylobacterium sp. 1973. The sequence continues at coordinate 193,152 of NZ_JBEPLA010000012.1, read as the reverse complement.
CGCCCTCATCGCCCATTGCGGGGCCAGCCTGTCCGGGATCGGCGGAGTGCGCCGCCCCGGCATCGTCCATCGCCTCGACAAGGACACGAGCGGCCTGATCGTCGTCGCCAAGAACGACGCGGCGCATCAGGGCCTCACCGCGCAATTCGCCGATCACGGCCGGACCGGGCCGCTGGAACGCGCCTACGCCGCATTGGTCTGGGGCCTGCCCCAGCCGCGGGCGGGGACGATCCGGGCCAGCCTTGCCCGGTCCCGGTTCCATCGGGAGAAGATCGCCGTCGTCTCCGACGACAGCGGCCGCCATGCGGTCACGCATTATGCCGTCGCCGAGTCCTATCGCGAGGCTACCCTCGTGCGGTGTCGCCTGGAGACGGGTCGCACGCATCAGATCCGCGTGCATCTCGCCCATCGCGGACATCCCCTGCTCGGGGACACGGTCTACGGAGGTGCCTTCCGCACCAAGGCGGCCCGCCTGAGTCTGGAGGCGCGTGCCGCTCTAACGGCCCTGGGACGGCAGGCGCTCCACGCGGAACTGCTCGGCTTCAGTCACCCGCGCACGGGTGAGACGCTGCGCTTCGAGAGTGCGCTGCCGACCGACATGACTGCCCTGATCCTGGCACTCCGGGCCGACGCAGGCGACCCGGCGCGCCTGTAACCGCCCCTTGCGGCGTGCGAAAGAACACCCCGTACCGCGTCACATCGTGACATGGTACGATCAAAATCGCCGGTGGCGCGTTGTTGGCGACGTGGGTGTCATCGACCGTGACCGGCTCCCCGGCGACCCGCATGAGATGGGTGGCCGGCAGGGTCGGCTCAAGAGCGGCCCGAGTGGACGGCACTGTTGTCCGTCGCGTCCGCCCGGCAGGGGGACACAGGTTCAGGAGAAAGCCATGGCCGGTACGCTTCCCGTGCTCGCCAACGAAGGTGGCCTTTCGCGCTACCTCGACGAGATTCGCAAGTTTCCGATGCTGGAGCCGTCGGAGGAATTCACCCTCGCCAAGGCCTGGCGTGATGCCGGTGACCGCGAAGCGGCGCACCGCCTGGTGACGTCGCACCTGCGCCTCGTCGCCAAGATCGCCATGGGCTATCGCGGCTACGGCCTGCCGATCGGCGAGGTCGTGTCGGAAGGCAATGTCGGCCTGATGCAGGCGGTCAAGCGCTTCGATCCCGACAAGGGGTTCCGTCTCGCCACCTATGCCATGTGGTGGATCAAGGCAGCGATCCAGGAATACATCCTGCGGTCGTGGTCTCTGGTGAAGATGGGCACGACGGCCAACCAGAAGAAGCTGTTCTTCAACCTCCGCAAGGCGAAGGGACGGATCTCCGCCCTCGATGAGGGCGATCTGAAACCCGACCAGGTGTCGCAGATCGCCACGCGCCTCGGCGTGCCCGAGCAGGACGTGATCGACATGAACCGGCGTCTGTCCGGTGACACGTCGCTCAATGCGCCCCTGCGCGAGGAGGGCGAAGGCGAGTGGCAGGACTGGCTCGTGGACAACAGCCCGAGCCAGGAGACCGTGCTCGCGCGCGAACAGGAGGGCCAGAACCGCCTTTCCGCGCTGAAAGATGCCCTCGGTGTCCTCAATGCCCGCGAGCGGCGCATCTTCGAGGCGCGACGTCTCGCCGAGGATCCGATCACGCTGGAAGATCTTTCGGGCGAGTTCGGCGTCTCCCGCGAACGCGTTCGTCAGATCGAGGTGCGGGCCTTCGAAAAGGTGCAGGAAGCGGTCAAGCGCAACATTGCCAGTCGCGAGCTGCCGCGGACCGGCATTGAAGCCCGCTGACAGCAGGTCCCCGGCGTAACTGAGCGCCGGGGACGATCCCGTTCATCACTGCCAGGCGTCGAAGGCGCTCTGCATGACCTGGGCGCCGGCGGTCCCTTTCTCGAAGGTCAGCACCGCCCGGCGACCGGAGGTGTAGCGCAGCGCGATGTCGAACCAGTTCCGATGCAGGAGCAGGTCAGTGTTTCGCTCCACGTCGTTCTGCAGCGACGACAGGCCGATCAGGAACAGGTTGTCGCGGACACGGACCGGCAGGCCCGAGACTGGCGAACCGCGGGCGCTCTGCTCATCCTTCGCTTGCAGCAATCCGACATCCTGGACCGTCCGCGCGGTGCCGCTGCTGCCGGTCTGGCTGAACGCGAGGCTCACCGTGTGGGAGGCCGGCAACGTCGTGTCGAGGTTGCGCTGGATGGTCATCACCAGCGTCAGCCCGGCCTCCGGAACGGTCACGGTCGCGACGACCGCGTTCTGAACCGGCTGCCCCTGCTCCCCGTTCACCGTCTCCAGGCGCCACGTCACCCGCCCCTGCGTGACGGTCGGCTGGCTGCTTTCTGCGCCGGCCCCTTCCTCGACGAGTTCAGCCCTCTGGGCGACCGAGACGCCCGCCTCGGCGGGTGGCGCGTTGGTCCGAGACGGAACAGCACCGTCCGCGCGCGCGGGCGTCTTCGACACCGGCGCCGCATCGCCGCCGACCCGATCGCCGAACTTGGACTCGGCCTCGGACTGCTGAGAATCCGCAATCTCCGCACCGCTGGATGGCAGGTTCTGTGGGCGGTCGCGCAGCAGGAAGGCCGCGACGGCGATCAAGCCGATCACGACAGCAAGGACGCTTCCGACAAAGACGTTGCGCAGCACGCGCGAGCGCCCGGCTCGGAGCGGCACCACCTCGATCCGCGGGCGCTGACGGCCCGATCCGACGTCTGCGGTGGCCTCGCCGGCGTCCTGCTCCTCGACCGATGGGCGAGCCGAAGCCGCCGCCTCAGGGGGTAGCCCTTCGGGCGCAGCAGCGGCGGAGGCGCCCGGGCGCCTCGAGGTGATCGGGATCGGTGCCTCGCGCGGTCCGGACTCCGATGCGGGATCGCTATCCCGACCCGGAACTGCGAACGGCGCCTTGGCGGCAGGAAGCACCGGATCGGGCTTCGACGCGACGCTCGGCTCAGGGGGAGACGGTTCGGGGATCTCCGGCTCCGGCTGCACCGCCGGCGCGACCGCGATGGGCTCGGAGACGACCGGTGCAGGCGCCTGTCCCGGAGTGGCCTGAACCGCATCGTTGGCCGGCGCCGGTAGACCGCCATGATCGACCTCGAGCCGTTCGATCGCGGCGTCGAGGGCGCGCCGCTCGAGATCGATATCCGCCTCGGAGAGCGGCGGGTCGAGGGAGCGCAACTGGCTGATGAGCGCGTTGCGCGCACGGTCGTAGACCGCCTTGCGCAGAGCGGGCGTTCGATCCGGTAGCGCATCGAGCGCGCGCGCCAGAAGCGGATAGTAATCGGCCATAATACCCTGGTCCGCCCCTTCGGCCGCCGTCCGGCAACGCCGGTCGAAGGCCGGGGACCGATGGCCGCTCCCGCCGGACAGGTCCGGTCGCGGCCGTCGGCCGGTTTGTCGTATTCCGCCGCACGGACCGGTGCCCGCACGCCGGTTGCGCCGCATACGGCGGATCATTCGCGAGAATGAGGGCCCGACCGCCAGCCCGTTCTAGATCAAGCCTGCGCGGACTGGATACAGGCAGCGCAGCCGGAATCACGCGTCGTCAACGGGATAGCGCGCGACGCGTCAGTCCTCGAACGGGTTGTGCATGAGGATCGTGTCGTCCCGCTCGGGGGAGGTGGACAGCAGGGCGACCGGCGCCCCGATCAACTCCTCGATCCGGCGAACATACTTGATCGCCTGCGCCGGCAGGTCCGCCCAGGATCGAGCGCCTGCGGTCGTCTCCGACCAGCCCGGGATCACCTCATAGACCGGTTCGACCCGCGCCTGAGCGGCTTGGCTCGCCGGCAGATGGTCGATCGGCTGCCCGTCCAGCATGTAGCCCGTGCAGACGCGGATCTCCTCGAAGCCGTCGAGGATGTCGAGCTTGGTCAGCGCGATCCCGTGAATGCCGGAGGTCCGGACCGTCTGGCGCACCAGCACGGCGTCGAACCAGCCGCAGCGGCGCTTGCGCCCGGTGTTGACGCCGAACTCGCGGCCGCGGCTGCCGATGGTCTCGCCGATCTCGTCGAACAGCTCGGTTGGGAACGGCCCCTCGCCGACCCGGGTCGTGTAGGCCTTGGCGATGCCCAGCACGTAGCCGATCGCACCCGGGCCGAGGCCCGAGCCCGTCGCCGCCTGCGCGGCCACGATGTTGGAGGAGGTGACGAACGGATAGGTGCCGTGATCGACGTCGAGTAGCGCGCCCTGCGCGCCCTCGAACAGGATGCGCTTGCCGGCCCGCCGCTCCTCGTCGAGCAGCGCCCAGACGGTGTCGGCGAAAGGCAGGATCTTCGGCGCAATGGCCTTCAGCTCCGACAGCAGCGCCTCGGCATTGACCTCGTCGATCCCGAGGCCGCGCCGCAGGGCGTTGTGATGGGTCAGCACGCGCTCGATCTTGGCCGGCAAGGCGTCGGGATCGGCAAGATCGACGACCCGGATCGCCCGGCGCCCGACCTTGTCCTCGTAGGCCGGCCCGATACCGCGCTTGGTGGTGCCGATCTTCAAGCCGGCATTGGCGGTCTCGCGGAAATGATCCAGCTCCCGGTGGAGCGGCAGGATCAGCGTGGCGTTGTCGGCGATCCGCAGGGACGCGGGGGAGACCTCCACACCCTGGGCCTTGATCCGGTCGATCTCGTCCACGAGATGCCAGGGATCGACCACGACGCCGTTGCCGATGACCGAGAGCTTGCCGCCGCGGACCACGCCCGACGGCAGCAGCGCCAGCTTGTAGGTGACGCCGTCGATGACGAGCGTATGGCCGGCATTATGCCCGCCCTGAAACCGGACGACGATGTCGGCCTGCTCGGAGAGCCAGTCGACGATCTTGCCCTTGCCTTCGTCGCCCCACTGGGCGCCCACAACGACGACGTTGGCCATGCCTGCCTGCTTACCCGCGACGGAAACCGGGACGGCGCCGCCCACGGGTGCAGGCGGCGCACGTCGTGTGCCGTTTCCGCGATCCAGCCAGCGAAATCAAGCAAGACACCGCACGGGCGACCCGTTCTGCGGTCCGGCGATAGGCCCGGCGCGGCTACTTGGCCTCGGTTCCGGGCGTCCGGCCCGGGAGTTCGTGCGGCTTGATGACCGGCATGGTCCCGGACTGATCGGGCTTCACCACGGTCCCGGTCGTCCCGGAATCCGGTGGCTTGATGACCCCGTCGTTCTTTTGAAGCTTGTCGCTGAGCGACTGATCCTGCGGCGGCGCATCCGCGTTCGGGCGCACGCGCTCGGGCGGCGTCGGAGATGGGCTGGTGGTCTGAGCATAGGCGGGCACCGCCGCCAGGGTCGCCGCGAAGGCGGCGATCAGGGTCTTCTTCGGCATGAGAGCCTCCCCGGTTCGGGATACGAATTCGGGGAGGAACAGTCGGAGATGGAATCCGTTCCTGCGGGCCTGGAAGGCCGGAGGGTCCACCTGCGGACGGTATCCGGCCAACCGATGGGCTTCAGCCCCGACGCGCGGCCTCGATGTACAGGTCCCGCAGGCGCCGGGTCAGCGGCCCCGGACGCCCCTCGCCGATGGCGCGGCCGTCGATCTCGATGACCGGCATCACGAAGGCCGAGGCGCTGGTGTAGAAGGCCTCCTGTGCCGCGTAGGCCTCCTCGACCGGAATCAGCCGCTCCTCGATCCGCAGATCCGCCTCCTGGGCGAGGCGCAGGACCGACGCCCGGGTGATGCCCGGCAGGAGCGCCGTGGAGAGCGGCCGGGTGACGAGCACGCGGTCGCGGCTGACGATGAACGCGGTCGAGGACGACCCTTCGGTCACCGCGCCATCCTCGACCATCCACGCCTCGGCGACGCCGGCCTCGGCCGCCTGCTGCTTGGCGAGCACCTGCGCCAGCAGGGCCACCGATTTGATGTCCCGCCGCTTCCAGCGCAGATCCTCGACGGTGATCACCCGGGCGCCGCTCTCGACAAGCGGGTTGGCGAGCACGGTCTTGGCCTGCGTGAACATCATCACGGTGGGTTCGGTGCCGGCCTTCGGGAAGGCGAAGTCGCGCTCGGCCACGCCCCGGGTCACCTGCATGTAGACCAGCCCCTCGGTGACGCCGTTGCGGGCGACGAGTTCGGTCTGCAGGCGCTCCCAGCTTGCCGCATCGTGCGGATTGCGGATGCCGATCTCACCGAGGGAACGGTCGAGGCGGGCGAGATGCGCGGCGTTGTCGACGAGCTTGCCGTCGATGATCGCCGAGACCTCGTAGATGCCGTCCGCGAACAGGAAGCCGCGATCCATGATCGGCACGCGCGCCTCCTCGAAGGGGAGGAACTGGCCGTTGAGGTAGACGATGCGGGGAGCGGTCACGGAGAGCTATCCTGTGTTCGTCGCGGGCCCAAGCAGGAATCGTGCGGGATGCTCAGCGGTCGCCGAACACCCGCCCGAAAATCGTGTCCACGTGCTTGAAGTGGTAGTCGAGATCGAAGCACGCCTCGATCTGTTCGGGCGCGAGCGCTGCGGCGACCTCCGGGTCCGCCTTGAGCAGGGCCAGGAAATCGCCCTCGCCGCGCCAGACCGGCATCGCGTTGCGCTGGACCAGCCGGTAGGAATCCTCGCGGGACACGCCGGCCTGGGTGAGCGCGAGAAGCACGCGCTGCGAGTGGATCAGGCCGCCGAGCCGGTCGAGGTTCTTCTGCATGTTGGCCGGGTAGACCAGCAGCTTCTCCATGACCCCGGTCATGCGGGCCAGAGCGAAGTCGAGGGTCACGGTGGCGTCGGGGCCGATCATCCGCTCGACGGAGGAGTGCGAGATGTCGCGCTCATGCCAGAGGGCGACGTTCTCCAGCGCCGGGGTGACGTAGCCGCGCACCATCCGGGCGAGGCCGGTGATGTTCTCGGTGAGGACCGGGTTGCGCTTGTGCGGCATGGCCGAGGAGCCCTTCTGCCCCTCGGAGAAGAACTCTTCCGCCTCCAGAACCTCGGTGCGCTGCAGGTGCCGGATCTCGATCGCCAGGCGCTCCAGGGACGAGGCGACGACGCCGAGGGTGGCAAAGAACATCGCGTGCCGGTCGCGCGGGATCACCTGGGTGGAGACCGGCTCGGCGGTCAGGCCCATCTTCTCGGCAACGTACTGCTCCACCCGCGGGTCGATATTGGCGAAGGTGCCGACCGCCCCGGAGATGGCGCAGGTGGCGACCTCCTCGCGGGCCGCGACGAGGCGGCGGCGGTTGCGCTCGAACTCGGCATAGGCCTGGGCGAGCTTCAACCCGAAGGTGACCGGCTCGGCATGGATGCCGTGCGATCGGCCGATGGTGGGGGTCAGCTTGTGCTCGAAGGCCCGGGCCTTGAGGGCGGCGAGGAGCGAATCGACGTCGGCGATCAGGATGTCGGCGGCGCGCACCAACTGGACGTTGAGGCAGGTGTCGAGCACGTCCGACGAGGTCATGCCCTGGTGGACGAAGCGCGCCTCCGGACCGACGATCTCGGCGAGATGGGTGAGGAAGGCGATGACATCGTGCTTCGTCACCGCCTCGATCGCGTCGATGCGGGCGACGTCGAAGACCGCGTCCTTACCCTTGGCCCAGATCGTCTCGGCCGCCTCCTTCGGGACGACGCCGATCTCGGCGAGCGCCGTGGTGGCGTGGGCCTCGATCTCGAACCAGATCCGGAAGCGGCTCTCGGGCGACCAGATCGCCGTCATCGCGGGGCGGCTGTAGCGGGGGATCATGGGGGCCTCGGCACGGTCCGTATTGCGTGCGAGGCCGGTAGCATGCGCCGGCCCGGCCGCTCAATGCGCATCGGCCATGACGGGGCGGCAACGGATGTGGACCGTCGGCGGCAGCGGGATCAGTCGATCCGCACCCAGCCCTGGCCCATCAGGCGCTCCTGCGGGCGGAAACGGGACTTGTAGTCCATCTTCCGCGACCCCTCGACCCAATAGCCGAGATAGAGATACGGCAGGCCGAGCCGTTGGGCCCGGCGGATATGGTCGAGGATCATGAAGGTCCCGGGGGAGCGCGCGGCTTCGGCGGGATCGTAGAACGAGTACACCATCGACAGCCCGTCGGAGAGGACGTCCGTCAGGCAGAAGGCGAGCGGCGGCCCGGAGCCGCGGCCGGTGACCGCCGTGTCCGGCCCGTGCCGCCGGTACGACACCAGATGCGTGTCGACGTGGCTGTCCTCGACCATCATGGCGTAGTCGAGCACGGTCATGTCGACCATGCCGCCGTCGCCGTGGCGGGCGTCGAGGTAGCGGCGAAACAGGGCATACTGCTCCGAGGCGGGCCGGTTCGGCTCCGGCGTGCCGATCCAGTCGGCGCTCCGCGCCAGGATGCGTCTCTGGCTGGCGCTCGGCACGAATTCATCGACCACGACACGCACCGAGATGCAGGCGCGGCAGGTCTCGCAGGCGGGACGGTAGGCGATCGTCTGCGAGCGACGGAAGCCGCCCTGGGTCAGGATCTCGTTGAGGTCGCGGGCGCGCCGCCCGACCAAGTGGGTGAAGACCTTCCGCTCCTCCTGTCCCGGCAGGTACGGGCACGGCGAGGGGGCCGTGAGGTAGAATTGCGGTGTGTCGCGCGGATGGCTGGTCACGCTTCTCACAGGCCCTGCGCCGGGTTCGTCCTCTCGGCGCCGGCATGTCAATGTACAGGCGACCGGCCGAGGCTCAATGGCCCGACCGGTCGCACCGTCAGATTTTCATCGCGGGGTTCGACGCTCAGCGGGCGTGGACGACGGCGAGGCCGAGCAGCAGGTCGTGACCGAGACGCCGGTCCGACCGCATCAGGCCGAACGCGATGTCGATGCACCAGAGCAGGAAGGTCGAGATCGCCACGTAAAACAACAGCGCGTGGACCGCGGCCGTGATCACGTCGACCCGCGCGCCGCTCTCGGGTGCGATGGTGCGCAAGCCCATCAACCGCTGGCCGATCGTGCTCTGCTTCGACCCGCCCACCGTGATCGCGCTGTAGATGATGCCGCTCGCCGGCAGCACCGCGAACAGGGTCCAGCCGAGGCCGAACGTGACCACGCCGATCACGGTGATCAGCAAAGTCAGCAGGGCCGTAAAGCCGAAGATGAACAGGATATCGAGGAGATAGGCGACCGTCCGGCCGCCGAGACTCGCCCGCACGAACGGAACCGGCAGCGACGCCGCATAGCCGGGTGCCGTGTCGAAGCGCTGCGCGTATCCGGGTTGGGGGTTCTGCATGATGTCGCGTCCTGCCAGCGAGGCTGCGGGCGAGAAGGTGGGTGCGCGCCGCTCAGGCCGCAAGAGGATGCGTTTGCCCGGCCTCAGCTTCGCGCTGCTGCAGGACTGCCTTACCGTCCGGCCGGGTCGCCGGCCGCGGCGTCCGGCGTGTCGAGATAGAATCGCCTCAGCATGTAGAGCGCGGGCCCCGACAGGGTCGTCCCCTCGGTGGCGAGGGCGACGAGGGTCGTCCCGGCATCGAACCGGCAGGTCAGCCAGTGCGGCCGGGTCCCGTCGGAATAATCGACCCGGACCGAATTCGCCGCCGGTCCCGGCGCCGCCCGCAAGAGCCGGATCCCAGGTTGCGGCGCCACGGCCGGCAACGCCCGCCGGCAGGTGGCGACGCGATCCCGGCGCAGGGTGTCCTGACAGGCGGCGAGCCCGCCGAGAAAGCCGGCGACGACCGCGGCCCCGAGGAGCCAGCGGTGCCCGCGTGTCACGGATGGCTGCGCAGGCGCTCCGCGACCCGCGGCGCATGATAGGTGAGGACGCCGTCGGCTCCGGCCCGCTTGAAGGCGAGGAGCGCCTCGACCATCGCGCGGTCGCCGTCGAGCCAGCCGTTCCGGGCGGCCGCCTCGATCATCGCGTACTCGCCGGACACCTGGTAGGCGAAGGTCGGGACCTGGAACTCGTCGCGGACCCGGCGGATGATGTCGAGATAGGGCAGGCCCGGCTTGACCATCACCGAATCGGCGCCCTCGTCGAGGTCGAGGCGGACCTCGCGCAGGGCCTCGGACGAGTTGCCCGGATCCATCTGGTAGGTGCGCTTGTCGCCCACGAGGGCGGCCTTTGTGCCGATCGCGTCGCGGAACGGCCCGTAGAACGCACTGGCATACTTGGCCGCGTAGGCCATGATCTGCACGTCGAGGAACCCCGCCTTGTCGAGGCCGGCGCGGATCGCGCCCACGCGCCCGTCCATCATGTCGGAGGGGGCGATGATGTCGGTGCCGGCCTCGGCCTGGATCAGGCTCTGCTCGACGAGGACCGCGACGGTCTCGTCGTTGAGGACCGCGCCGTCCTTCATCAGGCCGTCATGGCCGTGGCTGGTGTAGGGATCGAGCGCCACGTCGGTCATGATCCCGACCTCGGGCACGGCCCGCTTCACGGCCCGCACCGCCCGGCAGACGAGATTGTTGGCGTTGAGCGCCTCCGAGCCGGTCGGGTCGCGCAGCGCCACATCCGTGTAGGGGAAGAACGAGATGGCCGGAATGCCGAGGCGCGCCGCGCGCTCCGCGTCGCGGACGACCTCGTCCACCGAGAGCCGCTCGACGCCGGGCATGGAGGCGATCGGCTCGCGCCGGCCCTCGCCCTCGATCACGAACATCGGCCAGATCAGATCGTCGACCGTCAGGGTATGCTCGCGGACCAGCCGGCGCGACCATTCCGATTTTCGGTTGCGGCGCGGGCGCTGGGTGATCTTGAGACCCTCCACGCGGGCGCCCTCGCGGGCGGCCTCCACGGCGAGAGGGCGCGGCTCTGGCAGGGTGTCTGACATGCGGCTTCGCTACCGTTCGCGCGGACCACGCCGCGGATCGCGCGGCGCCCCTGCGCCGGAGGCGTTCGACTACCACACCGGACCTGTGCGGCGAAACCCGACCGTTGACGCAGGACGGCGGAACGGCTTCAACCCGGCGCGTTGCGTTCCCGAAGACCAGGATCCTGTTCCCTGTCCATGAGCCGGCCCATCATCTCCGCGAGTCACCGATAGTGCCCGGCTATTTTCCGATCCGGCGCAGGACGCCCCGGCCCGGGGGGATCCCCAGCGACCGGATCGAGCGCGTCCAGGGGCCGGCACCCGGCACGTGGGATACGGTGCTGATCTGGTTCATGCGGCTCACGGCCCTCGTCTGGCTGCTCAAGAGCGTCTTCGCCTGGGCGACCATCCTCGACGTCGTGCCGGGTGTCCGCCCCTTCGAGGCCGAGCCCTTCGGCCGCCAATCCGCCATCGTCTACTTCGCGGTGATCGATGCCGCCGCGGCGATCGGCCTGTGGCTGACGAGCGCCTGGGGCGGCGTCATCTGGCTGCTCGCCGTCACGTCGGCGATGACGCTGGCGGTTCTGACACCGCAACTCTTGCCGTTATCGGTGCCGCTGCTCGTATTCGGGGGCTGCGTCGTGACGTTGTACTTCCTGCTGTCCTGGCTGGCGGCGCAGGAAGCACGGTGAACGAACCGTTCTTATCTTCATTCAGTTTGTCTTTACCGCGAAGAGTAAATCGCGAATTCATCCTGTCGCTTAAATCGCCTTTCATTCCCGAGCCCTAGCTTAGCCATCATCAACGGCGCCGCATCGAACGGGTGCCGGATCATCGGATGGCGAGGCAGAGATGAAGACCCAGAACGCCCGAGTCGCGCAGATCGAAGCTCCCGAGGAAGGCTTGGGCGCGAAGGGCTCCTACCTGGAGGCGCTCCACCTCGTGGAACGGCTGCACCGCCGCCTGCTCGACGTGATCAAGGACGAGTTCGAGCGCCGCGGCCGCGAGGACGTCAACAGCGTCCAGGCGCTGCTGCTGTACAACATCGGCGACAAGGAACTGACCGCGAGCGAGCTGCGGACCAAGGGGTACTATCTCGGCTCCAACGTCTCCTACAACGTGAAGAAGCTGGTCGAGGCGGGCTACCTCCACCATGCCCGCTCGAAGACGGACCGGCGCTCCGTGCGGATCAGCCTGACCGACAAGGGCCGTCAGGTCCACGAGATCATCCAGGGGCTGTACGACAAGCATGCCCGGACGATCACGCCGATCGGTGGGATCTCCGAGGACGATTTCGCCCGCCTGAATCAGGCGCTCGGCCGCCTGGAGCGCTTCTGGACCGACCAGATCCGCTACCGCCTCTGAGGCTCAGAGGTTGAGGAGCCCGGCAACCCCGGCGATCACCGCATAGGCGAAGCCGGCATTGATGGCGACGCCGAACACGCCGATGACGAGGCCGCCCAGCACGACGAGACCGTCGCGCTCGACGAGGCCGAGCCCGACCAGGCAGACGGCGAGACCGAGCGGGATCTGCCCGACGATGGGCGCGGCCACGATCAGCGCCAGCGCCAGGGCCAGCAGGACGATCCCCATGCCGCGCATGCCGAGCGCGGTCTCGAAGACGCTGACGCGGGGGCGCGACCAGCGCTCCAGGCGGCGCAGGATCGGCACCGCGCGGGTCACAGCGCGCCGGACATCCGTCAAGGCGATGGAGCGGCCCAGCAGCATCCGCGGCAGCCACGGTGCCGACATGCCGGCGGCGATCTGGATCGCCACGAGCAGCAGGAGCAGGCCGCAGATCAGTGGGATCGGCGGCGGCATCGGCAGGCAGTTCGGCAGCCCCAGCAGGACCACGAGCAGCGCGAAGGCGCGATCCCGTAGGACCGCGACGATGTCGCCCACGGTGAGGCGCTCGCCCTCCTGGCTCGCCAGCACGGTGAGGACGTCCGACGTTCGTGCACCGGAGGTCAAGGATCTGCCAACCTTCGCTAACCCGCGGGGGCTCTAGCCGAGAACATCTGGCACGCCAAGCACGGCGGATTCGCGACAGCGCGATGGCGGCCGGCATGTGGCCGCGCACCGCGCCGCGCCCGGCAGCCCGGCCAAGCATTCCCAAAGTCACAGCGCACGCCGGCGGACATGCGGCACGCTTTTGCCGGGCTTCCGGATCATGGCGCCAACAAATCCGGGGATGCCATCGCGCCAATCGATGCAACACGGTTAATTTTATCCTAATCTGATCCTTCCAGGCCGGAGGATCGACCGTGCAAAGCTATCGCACAGCCCCAAAGATCCACACGCTAAGGCCAACGGCTCTGATTGTTCTGGCAGGCATCGTGGGTTTTGCTTCAACGCCACACGCCAGCGAGATCGACACGCTGCTGTTCGGCAGCCTCGACGCGGGCGGCGACACGTTCCTGACCCTCGGCGCGAAGGTCGGCCTTACTTCTCTCGCGCAGGAGGGTTTCGTCGCGCTGGCGACCGTCGGCGGCGGACGGCGCACGGAAAGCGGCGCGGACGGTCCCCGCGCACGGTACACCGTCGCCGCTGCCGCACTCGCCGGGCATCAGTGGTTTTTCGACTGGGGGGTGGTTGCGGCCTATGCCGGCCTCGAGACCACGAGCGAGATGCTGATCGCAGGGCCGACACGCGACGCCCTGCCGACCCGCTTCGGCCTGCGCCTGCACGGCGAGGTCTGGGCACGTCCGACCGCTGCGACGCTGCTTCAGGCGACCGCCGTCGCGGGCTCGGCCCGGGACAGTCTCTGGGCGCGCCTCGCCTGGGGCTATCGGCTCTGGGAGACCTATCTCGGCCCCGAGGCGGCGCTCTACACCGACGCGACCGGCTACGCGAAGTGGAGCCTCGGCCTGCACGGGACCGACTTCGCCCTCGGCCGGTACAGCCTCCGCGCGTCGGTGGGCCTTCAGACCGAGTCGCGCCGGGCCCGGGCTTGTCCCTACGTCACGCTGTCGGTCTGGTCGCCCCTCTGATCGGCGCTCGGCCGGGCCTCGAGGGCATCGAGGAAGGCGGCCGCGTCGCGGCGGATCTCGGCGCGGCGCTTATCGCCGAATCCGCGCAGGGTCCGGTACGGCATCGCCAAGCGCTGATTGCCGGCCAGCCGCTCCTCGTTCTCGATCAGGAAGTTCCAGTAGAGATAGTTGAACGGACAGGCCTCGGGCCCAGACTTGACCTTCACGTCGTAAGCGCAGGACGCGCAGTAATCGGACATCCGGTCGATATAGGCGCCCGAGGCCGCATAGGGCTTGGAGCCCATCACGCCGCCATCGGCCCACAGAACCATGCCGTGAACGTTGGGCAACTCGACCCATTCGTAGGCGTCGGCGAAGACGATCAGGTACCATTCCTCCACCTGCGCCGGGTCGAGGCCGGCGATGAGGGCGAAGTTGCCGGTCACCATCAGGCGCTGGATGTGGTGGGCGTAGGCGTGGGCGCGCGTCTCGGCGACCACTTGCGCGATGCAGTTCAGCGCCGTTTCCCCCGACCAGTAGAACCACGGCAGGTCGCGGCGCGCGCCCAGGGCATTGGTGTCCCGGTAGGCGGGCATCCGCGCCCAGTAGAGGCCGCGCACGTATTCCCGCCAGCCGAGGATCTGCCGGATGAAGCCCTCGACGCAGTGGAGCGGCGCCGCACCGTCGCGGTAGGCGCGCTCGGCCGCCCAGCAGACCTCCTCGGCGGTGAGCAGGCCGGCGTTGAGGGCGGGCGACAGGAGGGCGTGGTACAGGAACGGCGCGCCGGTCTTCATCGCGTCCTGATAGTCGCCGAAGGTCGGAAGGGCCTCGGCCAGGAAGTGCCGGAGCGCCGCGAGGGCGTCGGCCCGGGTCACCGGCCAGGAGAAGCCGGAGAGATCGCCGAAATGGTCGCCGAATTCCGCCTCGACGAGGGCGATGGCCTCGCGCGTCACGGAATCGGGCTGGAAGCCGATCCGGTCCGGCGGACGATGCCCCTTGGGCAGGCGCTTGCGGTTCTCGGGATCGTAATTCCAGCGGCCGCCGGCGGGCTCGCCGCCATCCATCAGAAGGCCGGTCCGACGCCGCATGCCCCGGTAGAAGGTCTCCATCCGCAGGTGATGCCGGCCGTCTGCCCATTTCGCGAAATCCTCACGCGGACACAGGAAGCGGTTGTCGGCGCGGATCTCGAGCGGCATCGGCAGCCTCTCGCGCCAATCCTGCATCATTTCCCAGACGCGCCACTCGCCCGGCTCGGTGACGACGATCCGCTCCGGCCGGTGCCGCGCGACGGCGCGCTCCAGTTCCCCGGTGAAGCTACCGGTATTGCCCGCCTCGGTGAGGCGCACGTAGTCGACGGTGATCCCGTCCGCCTCCAACTCGGCCGCGAAGTGGCGCATGGCCGCGAACAGGAAGGCGATCTTCTGCTTGTGATGGCGGACATAGGTCGCCTCGTCCCGGACCTCGACCATCAGCACCACGTCGCATTCGGGGTCGAGGTCGACGAGGCTCGAGACCCGGCGCGTCAGCTGATCGCCGAGGACGAAACGCAGCGTGCCGCGCGGTGCGGCGGCGCCGCGGCGTCTTCCGGCCATCGTCTCAGCCCTTGGTCCGGAGGGCGGAGCGGCCGCCATCCACGCCGACGACTTGGCCGGTGATCCAGGCCGCCTCATCGGAGACCAGGAAGGCGGCCAGGGCGCCGACATCCTCCGGACGCCCGAGCCGTTGGAGGGCATGCATGGCCGCAATCCCCTGCGCGAGGGTCTCGTTGCCGGTGATCCCCGCAGCGAGCGGCGTGCGCGTCAGCGAGGGCGCCACGACGTTGATGCGGATCTGGGGCGCGAGTTCGGCCGCCAGGGACAGCGCCAAGCCCTCGACGGCGCCTTTCGCCATGGCGACGGAGGCATGCGCGGCAAAACCCTGCGCCACCGCCACCGTCGAGAACAGGACGATCCCGGCCCCCGCCGCGCCGGCACCGGCCTTCAGCGCGCCCGCGGCGGCCTGCACCGCCGAGAAGGCGCCGAGCGCATTGATGGCGAAGTCGCCCTCGACATCGGCCCGCGTCAACCGATTCAGCGGGCGCAGATTGATGGTGCCGACCGCGTAGACCAGCCCCGCGAGGTCCGGGCCCGCCGCCTCGGTCACGGCGGACGCGAAGTCCGGATCGGTGACGTCGCCCGCGGTGATGCGCGTCTCCCCCAGATCCTCGGCGACCTTAGACAGGCGATCCGCGTCCCGGGCCGCGAGATGCAGGGCGTAGCCTCGGGCGCGGAGGGCACGCGCCGTGGCAAGACCGATGCCTCCGGTTCCGCCGTAGATGATCACCCGACGCACGCCGAACCCCTTGCTACCCGCATTGGCCCGATCAAGGTAAGGCGAGGGACGCTCCCGGGCAGACGGCGGATCCGCGCCCTCCACGTGCACAAGGTCGCAGGCGGCAAGGATGAAGTTCGCGTTCGCCGGCATCGACTTCCTCGGCGGAGTCTTCGAGGGACTGCTGGATGCCGGCTGGACGCCGGTGAAGCTGTTCACCCGCCCCTGTGACGGGATCTACGACCACAACGAAGTCATCGTCGCCCGCGCCCGGGCGCTGCGGCTGCCGATCCAGCTGTCGCGGATCCGCGAACGGGATATCGAGGCGCTCCAGGCCGAGCACGGCCGGGATTGGGCGCTCGTGGTCGCGGGATATCCCTGGCTCATCAAGGACTGGAAGGGCCGCGCCGCCTACGGACTCAACATCCACCCCTCCCCGCTTCCGACGGGCCGCGGCCCCTACCCGCTGTTCCGCGCCGTCCTCGACCGCTACGAGAGCTGGGGCGTCACCGCCCATGTCCTTGCCGACGGCTTCGACACCGGCGACATCCTCGCGCAGGATATCTTCGGCTTAAGTTCGCACGAGAGCCACGAGACCCTGCTGGCCAAGTGCCAGATGGCGGCCCGCCGTCTCGCCGCGGGCCCGCTCGGCCGTGAACTGCCCGCACGATGGCGGAGATCCGAGCCGCAGGGCGACGGCTCCTACTGGCCCCGTGCCACCGATTTCGACCGGACGCTCGATTTCCGGCAGGATGTCGCGACGGTCCTGCGCCGGGTGCGGGCCTTCGGCACGGTGGAGACGATCGCGCGGCTGGGAGATGCCCGGGTGTTCGTGGCGGAGGCCCAGGGCTGGCCGGAACGCCACGCGCACACGCCCGGGACGGTGGTGCACCGCCACCGCCGCCACGTCGTGGTCGCGGCCCTCGACGGCTACGTTCAGCTGACCCGCTGGTCGCCGGTGCCCCTCGCGGAAGTTGGGCAGGTCGGCCGCTGACCGACGCCGACCGGGAACCGAAGCGCGAACCCTGATGTTTCCGGCGGCCCAGGACATTACGGAGTCCGACATGTCGACACGCGCCAGCCTCGCCGCAGCCCTCGGGTTTGCCGCGCTGTTCACCGGCTCCGCCTTCGCGCAGGCGGTGATCGTGACCCCCGACGAGTTCGGCCCCGACGACGATGTGGTGGTGCGCGACTACATCGTGCGCCGACCGGTGGGGCCCGGGCCGATCGTCGGATCGATCCCGCTGCGTCCCGGCAGCATCGTGCCGCCCGACGTGCGTCTGGCCCCCTTCACCGAGGCCCCGAATCCGCGCCTGCGGCGCTTCGGCTACTTCGTGGCGCCGGGCGACAAGATCGTGGTCGTCGACCCCGAGACCCGTGCGGTGGTGCGAATCCTCGATCGCTGACGCCCCGCGGCGCGCGGCTCACCAGTCGCTGAGCGCCGCGCGCTTCCAGCGATCGGGCGCGACGCAGCGGTACTCGTAGGCCTCGTCCCAGGCGTGGTCCCCCGGGATGCAGGGTGCGCGGCTGCTCGCGGGCGGCCGCGGCTGTGTCTCGCGGAAAGAGGCGGCCTCGATCTGCCCGGTGTCGCTGACGCGCAGGACCGGTCCGGCTCCCGTGCCATAGACCAGATCGCGCCCGTCGAAGCCGAGGCTGCGGGAGAAGCCGCCGTCGCGGTTGCCGTCGAGCCCGATCGCCTGTCCGGCCGCGAGCAGCATCGGCACGCCGGTAAACCGCGCCGCGGCAGCGTCGATCCCGATGCCGTAGGTCCCCTCCCCCTGGAACGAGATCGCCCGGTCGGTGATGGATCCGGTGAGATTGCCCATGAGGATGCCGTAGCCGGTATGGGCCCCCGGCACGCCGCCGGTGGAGATCTGCAGACCGACCCGCTGGCGGTTCCGATCCGTCGTCGGCGATTGCGCCGAGACGTCGATCTCGGCGCCGATGCACGAGGCCACGGGGTCGGCCTCGTCGGTCATGTCGACGCAATTGAAGTTGCCGGCCCAGGACGGCCCCACCGGCCCCAACCCGTTCGGTTCCTTGAAGATCGTGCCATTGACGGCGACGTTCTGTGCCCCGGTGCTGGCGAGGGCGCGATTGTGCAGTTCGCCCGTGATCGTCCATTCGTAGCCGGCATTGTGCGGGCCGGTGGAGCCGAGCGCCCAGATCGCCTTGTAGGTGTGGGTGGCCTCACCCGACCCTTCGGGCACGTGCCGGTCGACCCGAAGGGTCGAGACCGGATCGAAGGCCTGCGGCCGGTTCCAGAGGAAGACGTGGCCGCCGTCCAGCCCCGGCACGCCGGTTCCCTGGACGCTCCGGGAGAAGGTCGGCAGCCAAGACTGATCGGGGACAGGCGCGGCTGACGGCGGCCGTCCGGGTGCCTCGGCGGCGCCGGAAAGCGGCAGACCGGCCGCGATGCTGGCCAGCAGGACCAAGCCAGGGCGGATGCGCATGATCGTCTCCGATATCCGTACGGCACGGCCGCGCCCGGAACCGGACGGGCGGCCGCCCCTCGGTGCGAGATAGGCTCTGCCAAGCGTCGCGGCGACATCAGCCCCGATCGACCGGGCGGGTTGCGGATTCGGTGCCTGGATCCCGATGTGATCTGATGCAGGCCGGATTTCGCCACCGGTTCGGACCCATGAAAGCCCTTCGTCTCCTGCGAATCTGGCTCCTGTTATCGATCCCGCTGGGCCTCCTGGTCGGCAGGTTCATCAAGGTCGGCAAGGGACCGCCATCGCCCGGAAAGGGCCCGCGGTGATTATGCGAACTCCCACCGATAGACGCGCCACGTCTTGTCCTTCTGCCAGACGATCGGGGACCATCAATCATCTATTAGTAACTATCGCGCATTTTTACTGATATCGCGCCCATCAACGGATCCAGGCAGGAACCTCGGCCGTGTCCCGCACCGCACGCCCTTACAGCGCCCTGGCGGAGCGACGGGCGACCGTGCGGAAGCCCACCGCCCTGCTGGCCTTTGCTCAGCAACGGGACGGCGCGCGTTATCCGTGTCAGGTCAGAAACATCTCCGATCGCGGCGCGATGTTGGAGTTCCTCGGCCAGCAGGCGGCGCTGCTCGAGAACGCGTTCGATCTGGTGTTGACGAGTTCAGAAACGCGGCACGCGGTTCGCCTGATCTGGCGGACGGAGCAGACGGTCGGCGTGGCGTTCGGTCCGGATTCCGATTGAGGCACGCGCCGTCCGGGCTCAGGTCGCCAAGGTCGCCATGAGCATCAGTCCGAATGCCGGGAGCGTCAGCGCCAGGATGGCCAGGGCGTCGAGCGGTGCCGGCCGGCTCGCGGCGAGCCAGCGATGCTCGGCGAACTTCTCGGCTGCGAAGCCGAACAGCACCAAGCCGCAACCGATAAACGTGACAAGCGCGGACATGACCCGGCCCCTTTGCGGAACGCCGCACGGAAGCGTGCGCCTGCCCGGCAGTACCCGCCGCGGAGGCGTAAAGTTTCACCGCAGGTCCGCCGATCGCGAAAATCACCACCCGGGCGCCTACAGGTCCCTGCACTCCGGACACGACCGCAGGGCGGCGCCGCGCCGGCATCTCCACCGTAGACCCGTGCCGAGCGCGTGCCCTCAGGGTCAGGGGGTTGCAATCCCGCGCAGATCCGTCGAGGCGGAAGCAAGCGGCATCGTTGAGGATTGTCGCAGGGAACGGGGGGACTTCGACCTTTGAAGGCGAGCGGCAGCGGCGTGGCCGTGGGACATGAGGGCTGGTTGTACTGGGTCGGGCGCGCCGGCGAGGTGGAGGCCTTCTACGGCGACACCGCGACCTCGCGACGGATCCTCAGACGCTGGACCCGGCTGATCGGGCAACGGGCACGCCGCCTGGACGCCCTCGGAATCCGCCACGTGCATACCGTCGTCCCCGACAAGCTGGCGATCTATCCCGACCTGCTCGGCCGCCCCTTTCCGGGGCTCGACGACCCACCGGGCGTCCGCCTCGCCCGATCGGTCGCCGCCGACAGCGGAGCTCCGATGGCGGATCTTCAGACGCCTCTCGTGGCCGCGCGGGACGGCGAGCCGGTCTACCTGCGGACGGACACGCACTGGACCTATCGCGGCTATCTCATCGCCTATCGCGCCCTTTGCGAAGCCCTGAACGCACCGGTGGCGGACCATGTCTTTGCCGGCACCAGCACCCGCGAGACCTTCACCTTCGATCTCGGCGAGAAGCTCGTCCCTCCGGTCGACGAAGCGTATGTGGCTTACGATTTCCCGCGCCGTGCCGAACGGATCGACGCGAACGCGCTGGTCGAGGTTCGCGAGTCCGGACGCGCCGTGCGACCGCGCGGTCTGTTCGTCGGGTCGCGGGTCGTGCTGCAGAACAAAACGGCCCCTGATCCGCGGCGCGTGATCCTGTTCGGCGATTCCTACATCTACAGCCCGGGGGCGCGTCTCACCGCCATGCTGGCCGAGACCTTCCACGAGGTGCACGCGATCTGGTCGGCGAATATCGACTGGCGCTATGTCGAGGCGGTTCGGCCGGATGTCGTGATCTTCGAGATCGCGGAGCGTTTCCTGCGTCAGGTCCCCAACGACAGGATCCACATCGATCGCTTCGCAGAGGCCCGAGCGCGCCGTGCCGTCCGCCCGACCCTCCGCGAACAGATCCGGCGCTGGCTGCGGTGAGACGATCACGCGGACGCCATCGTCGGTTTCGGCCGCCCCATACGATGGCGCCAACCCCGAAATCTCGCATCATCGACTCGGCGCACAAGGCCGGTTCATCGATGCGGCGGTGAAAAAAGGAGAAAGCCCCGTCGCGGGGGCGACGGGGCTCTGCGTCAAAATCCGTGGCTCGGCTCAGTAGCCGGAGCCGTAGTAACCCGGACCCCGGCTCAGGGCGCCCGCCGCAACGGCTCCGGCGGCCGCACCGGCGATGCCGAGACCGACCGCAGCCCCGGTCGAGATCCCGCGATGACGACGGTAGCCGTAATCCCGGCGCGGGCCGTATCCGCGATGATATCCGTGGCCGTATCCGTATCCGTGATGCCGCCCGTAGCCATAGCCCTGCGCGTCCGCGCTGGTGGCGCCGAGAGCTCCGATGGAGAGGCTCAGGGCGGAGATGAGTGCGAGCTTTCGCATCGATGAATCCTTCACGGTTACGTTGGGGCCCCAACCCAATACGCCGCAAAGAGGTTCCACCGCAGGTTCTGCGAGCGCCAGCGCAATCGGCAACGCACCGCCAATCTGAAAGGGAGTACCCATCAACGACCGAGGGCGGTTCGCCGTTGCCGGTCAGCCGCGTCCGATGGGGATCACCGAGGGTGTGGTGAGCGCGCTGGGACTCGAACCCAGGACCTACAGATTAAAAGTCCGTTGCTCTACCAGCTGAGCTACGCGCTCGCGTCCCGGGCCGATCGCGGTGGCCCGTCGGGGACGGCGCGTCCGCAATAGGTGAGCGGGCCCGGGGGGTCAACATAAGGGACGTGGACAATCCTCAATCCGCCCTCAATCCGCGTCGCCGCGGCTCTGCTCCACGATGCCCCGGGCCTCGGCGAAGGCCGCGTCGGCATCGAGTTCCGTGGTGTCGAGCCGGATCGCGTCGTCGGCCATGCGCAGGGGTGCGGCGCTGCGAGATGCATCCCGGGCGTCGCGGGCTTCGATGTCGGCGAGGATCGTCGCGAAGGTCGCCGACTCACCGCGGCCGACCAGTTCCCGGTGGCGGCGGCGGGCGCGCTCCTCCGAGGACGCCGTGATGAACAGCTTCACCGAGGCCCCGGGGCAGACCACCGTGCCGATGTCGCGCCCGTCGAGCACCGCCCCCTGCGGATCGGCGGCAAAGCGGCGCTGCCAGGCGAGCAGGCCGGCCCGGACTTCCGGCACGGACGAGACGCGCGAGGCCGCCTCGCCCATGGCCCGGTCGCGCAGCCGCGGGTCGTCGAGCTTGCCGGCATCGAGGGCCTGGGCCGCCTGCGCCGCGGCCGCGGCATCCTCCAGCGACAGGCCTGCATCGAGCAGGGCCATAGCCACGGCCCTGTAGAGGAGCCCGGTGTCGAGATGCGGCAGGCCGTAATGATCGGCCAGACGCTTGGCGAGCGTGCCCTTGCCGGATGCGGCCGGTCCGTCGATCGCGATGACGAGCGGCATGCCGGTCACGCCTCGATCCGGCCGCCGAGGGCCTGCATGGTCGGAAGGAAGCTCGGGAAGCTCGTGGCGATCATCGCGCCGTCATCCACCGTGACCGGGTTCCGTGCGGCGAGCCCCATGACGAGGAACGCCATGGCGATGCGGTGGTCGAGATGCGTCGCGACCGTTCCGCCGCCCGGCGCGGCGGCGCCGTCGCCCTCCACCACGAGGTCGTCGCCCTCCACCGCGTGGCGGACGCCGTTGGCGGCCAGCCCCGCCGCCACGGCGGCGAGGCGGTCCGATTCCTTGACCCGCAGCTCGTGCAGGCCGTTCATCCGGGTCCGGCCCTCGGCGAAGCTCGCCGCCACCGCCAGCACCGGGTACTCGTCGATCATCGCGGGCGCCCGCTCGGCCGGGACGTCGACGCCGGTCAGGCGGCTCGCGCGCACGCGCAGGTCGGCCACGGTCTCGCCGCCCTCCTCCCGCTCCGCCACGCGCTCGATCTGCGCGCCCATCTCCAGGAGCGTCGTAATCAGCCCGATGCGCAGCGGGTTCATCATCACGCCTTCGATGACCACGTCGGAGCCGGGGACGATCAGCGCCGCCACCAGGGGGAAGGCCGCCGAAGACGGATCGGCCGGCACCACGACATCGGTGCCGCGCAGGGTCGGCTGGCCGGTCAGCGCGACCTTGCGGCCGTGGCCGCCGGGACCATGCGGCTCGACGACGACCGTGGCGCCGAACAGGCGCAGCATCCGCTCGGTGTGGTCGCGGGTCGCGGCCGCCTCGATCACGGTGGTGACGCCGGGCGCGTTGAGGCCGGCAAGCAGCACCGCCGACTTGATCTGCGCCGAGGCCGCCGGGGTCTCGTAGGTGATCGGGATCGCCTCCTTGGGGCCCCGCAGGGTCAGGGGCACGCGGCCGCCCTCGGCTTCGGCCAGGACCTGGGTGCCCATCCGGGTGAGCGGGTCGAGGATGCGGCGCATCGGCCGCGAACGCAGGGAGGCGTCGCCGTCGAAGGTCGCGGTCACCGGCTGCCCACCGACCACGCCCATCATGAGGCGGGAGCCGGTGCCGGCATTGCCGAAATCGAGGACGTCGGCGGGATCGCCGAGGCCCCCGATGCCGACGCCCCGGACCCGCCAGCGTCCGGCCCCGAGGCGCTCGACGCCCGCGCCGAGCGCCTTCGCGGCGGCGGCGGTCCGCAGGACGTCATCGCCCTCCAGCAGCCCTTCGACCCGCGTCTCGCCCTGGCTGAGCAAGCCGAGGATCATCGCCCGATGCGAGATCGACTTGTCGCCGGGCGGCCGAAGGCGTCCGCGCAGCGGGGTGCCCGGCGCGGCGGTGAGGGGCTGTGGAGTCGAATCGTGCGACACGGGACGTCCGTTCGGGCTCTGACGAGTGGGCCTGGATCCGGCGCGTCGCGCGGCTCGGCCGCGGCGCTGCAATCGGACGGTGAAATCGCCGGGCGGTTAACACGGGTACCGGCCGGCGTCATCAATCCGATGTCTTCGTCGATCCTCCGGCCGATCCTCCGCACGATCCTCGCGCCGATCCTCCGTAGGACGCGGCCCGGAACGCCCCTCACGGGCTCGATTGACAGGGGCCGCCACCGCGACTAACGGGGCCCCTCCCCCGAGACAGAACTGACGACGAGGTGTCCGCCCGTGGCCCGACCGGAACTTGGCTTGAAGCGCCAGTGCATGAGCTGCGGCGCGAAGTTCTACGACCTCGCCCGAGATCCCGCCGTCTGCCCGAAATGCGGCGCGGTCTATCAGGCGGTGGCCACCTCGAGCCGTGCAGCGCCTCCGGCGCTGTCGCGGAGCGCGGCCAGCAACGACGATGAGGACGAGACGGACGAGAAGGGTCCGGAGCTGGTTTCCCTCGACGAGGTCGAAGCCGCCGAGGACGATGCGGATCCGACGCCCGAGGACGATTCGGTCGAGGACGGGGATACCGCTGACGACGACACCTTCCTGGAGGAAGAGGACGCCGGCGACGACGATGTCTCCGACCTGATCGACGGCGATATCGAGAACGACGAAGAGGGCTGAGGCGGTCGTCGCCTCCCCGATCAAAAACCCCCGGCGGCAGCGAAAAAGGGGGTTGAGTCCGCGGTGCGAGCCGCCTATAGAACCGGCCTCGCCGGACGCGATTTAGACCGGCGAGACCCCGTGGGACCCAACCCGCGGTGGATGCTAAAAGTGGGGCCTTAGCTCAGCTGGGAGAGCGCTTCCATGGCATGGAAGAGGTCATCGGTTCGATCCCGTTAGGCTCCACCATCCCACTCTCGCGTGACGCGGCGCTCCACTGGACGCGAAACGCAGTAAAAATTATGGGGCCTTAGCTCAGCTGGGAGAGCGCTTCCATGGCATGGAAGAGGTCATCGGTTCGATCCCGTTAGGCTCCACCATTCATCTCGCGCGCGATGCGGCCCACCATGGCCTCCGCACCCGAGAACGAGACTTTCCAGATTTCGCCGTCGCGAGCGGACCCCGCTGCCACTGATGCGCCGTGGGCGGCCGCGTCCGGTCAGCGGGTCAGGTGCCCGAGCGGCAGCGCGGTCGCGTACTTGACCTGCCCCAGGGCGAAGCTCGATCGGATGTTGGCCACCCCGGGGATCCGCGTGAGGTGGTCCAGGACGAGCTTCTGGTACTGGCCGAGATCCTCGACCACGACCCGCAGCATGTAGTCGGCCTCGCCGCTCATCAGATAGCACTCCATCACCTCGGGGCGGTTGCGCACCGCCTCGTCGAAGGCCTGGAGCGCGGCCTGGGTCTGTTTCTCGAGCGACACGTGGACGAACACGTTGACCGCGAGCCCGAGGCTCAGCGGGTCGACCACCGCCACGCAGCCGCGGATCACCCCCGCCTCCTTCAGGTCGTTGACGCGGCGCCAGCACGGCGACGTCGACAGGCCCACCCGCTCGGCGAGATCCGCGATGCTGATCTCGCTGTCCTGCTGCAGACATTCGAGAATGCGCAGGCTCGCGGCGTCGAGGGGGGCCGGTCGTGCGGGCATCGGTTCGGTCTCCAATCTGGCCGCCGCGAAGCGCAGCCTCCGACGACGACGCGCGAGGCGCTCCGGGCTCGCGACAGAGGCATATTTTGCCGCCTATCGCCCAAATTG
Organism: Methylobacterium sp. 1973; assembly: GCF_040545035.1. Classification (NCBI taxonomy): domain Bacteria; kingdom Pseudomonadati; phylum Pseudomonadota; class Alphaproteobacteria; order Hyphomicrobiales; family Methylobacteriaceae; genus Methylobacterium; species Methylobacterium sp. 1973. Next base: position 168,028 of record NZ_JBEPLA010000012.1, on the reverse strand, counting down.
CGGAATATCAATCCGGACACGGCGCGATGGAAGCAAATCTTCGGCATGTCCCGCCGTCCCGATCCCCGTATGATCGGGGGAATAAGGGAGGCCGCGTCGATGAACGCCATACCGCCGAAAGCCACGATCGCGCGGTCCGCCGAGGTCGATCACGACCCGGCCGAGACCCAGGACTGGCTCGCCGCGCTGGAATCCGTCTTCCGCACCGAGGGCGCGGCCCGGGCGCGGTTCATCCTCGACCGCCTGGAGCGGCGCTCGAAGGAGATCGGCATCCTCGACGAGGCCCTGCCCTACTCGCCCTACCGGAACACGGTTCCGCTGGAGAAGCAGCCGCGCTACCCCGGCGATCTCGACATCGAGGAGCGCCTGACCTCGATCATGCGCTGGAACGCGCTCGCCATGGTGGTGCGCGCCAACATGGCCTACGGCGAGCTCGGCGGCCACGTGGCCAGCTACGCCTCGGCGGCGGAGCTGTTCGAGGTCGGCTTCAACCACTTCTTCAAGGGCGGGACGGACGGCGACCTCGTCTATTTCCAGCCGCACTCGGCCCCCGGCGTCTACGCCCGGGCCTTCCTCGAGGGGCGGCTCTCCGAGGAGCAGCTGAAGCACTACCGCCAGGAGATCGCCGGCGACGGTCTGTGCTCCTATCCGCATCCCTGGCTGATGCCGGATTTCTGGCAGGTTCCCACCGGCTCGATGGGCATCGGGCCGATCCACGCGGTCTATCAGGCGCGGTTCATGCGCTACCTCGCCGACCGGGGCCTAGCCGACACGTCCGGCCGCCACGTCTGGGGCGTGTTCGGCGACGGCGAGATGGACGAGCCCGAATCGATCGGCGGCCTCGCGCTGGCAGCGCGCGAGAATCTCGACAACCTGACCTTCGTCATCAACTGCAACCTGCAGCGGCTCGACGGACCGGTGCGCGGCAACGGCCAGATCATCCAGGAGCTGGAGAGCCTGTTCCGGGGCGCGGGCTGGAACGTCATCAAGGTGCTGTGGGGTTCGGAGTGGGACGGGATCTTCGCCCGCGACACCAACCACGCCCTGCTGCGGCGCTTCGCCGACACGGTGGACGGCAAGTACCAGACGCTGGGCGCCAAGGACGGCGCCTACAACCTCGCCCACTTCTTCGGCGAGGATCCGGAGGTCCGCGAGCTCGTCGCCCACATGTCGGACGCCGATGTCGACCGGCTGAAGCGCGGCGGCCACGACTTTCGCAAGCTCTACGCGGCCTTCGCCGCCGCCAAGGCCACCAAGGGCCGGCCGACGGTGATCCTGGCCAAGACCAAGAAGGGCTACGGCATGGGCGGCGCGGGCGAGTCGCGCATGACCGCCCACCAGGCCAAGAAGCTCGACGTGGACGCGCTGCGCGCCTTCCGCGACCGGTTCGCCCTGCCGCTGTCGGATGCCCAGGTGGAGGGTCTGGCCTTCTACAAGCCGGCCGAGGACGGCGCCGAGATGCGCTACCTGCGCGAGCGCCGCGAGACGCTCGGCGGCGTCCTGCCGGCCCGCCGCCGCACGGCGCCGACCGTCTCGGTGCCGGCCCTCTCGACCTACGCGGGCTTCGCGCTCGAAGCGGGCGGCAAGGAGATGTCGACCACCACGGCGGTGGTGCGCCTATTCGGAAACCTCCTGAAGCACAAGGATCTCGGGCCGCGCATCGTCCCGATCGTCGCCGACGAGGCCCGGACCTTCGGCATGGCCAACCTGTTCCGGCAGGTCGGGATCTACGCGCCGCAGGGCCAGCTCTACGAGCCGGAGGATGCCGGCTCGATGCTCTACTACCGCGAGGCCCGGGACGGTCAGCTCCTGGAGGAAGGCATCACCGAGGCCGGGGCGATCTCGTCCTGGACGGCGGCGGCCACGGCCTACAGCGTCCACGGCCTGTCGATGCTGCCGTTCTACATCTACTACTCGATGTTCGGCTTCCAGCGGGTCGGCGACCTGATCTGGGCGGCGGCCGACCAACGGGCCCGCGGCTTCCTGATCGGCGCCACGGCGGGCCGGACCACGCTGGGCGGCGAGGGCCTTCAGCACCAGGACGGGTCGAGCCACATGCAGGCGGCCGCGATCCCGAACTGTCGGGCCTACGATCCGGCCTTCGCGTACGAGATGGCGGTGATCGTCGACCGGGGCGCCCGGGCGATGATGGAGGAGGGCGAGGACGCCTTCTACTACCTCACCGCGATGAACGAGAACTACGCCCAGCCCTCCATGCCGCAGGGGGCGGAGGCCGGGATCCTGAAGGGCATGTACCGGCTGTCGGGACCGGAGGTCGGGCAAGGGACGGGGGGCGCCGCCGTGCGGCTCCTCGGCTCCGGGGCGATCCTGCCGGAGGTGATCGCGGCGGCGGAGCTGCTTGCGCAGGATTTCGGCGTCGCCGCCGAGGTGTTCAGCGTGACGAGCTTCAGCGAGCTGGCCCGCGACGCCCGCGAGGCCGAGCGGCAGGCGATGCTCAACCCGGAAGCCGAGGCGCCGGTCAGCCACGTGGCGGCGCTGCTGCCGGGCACGGCGCCCATCGTCGCGGCGAGCGACTACGTCCGGGCCTACCCGCAGCTGATCGCCTCCTATGTCGGCGCGCGCTTCGTCGCCCTCGGCACAGACGGGTTCGGGAGGAGCGACACCCGCAACGCGCTCCGCCGGTTCTTCGAGGTCGACCGGCAGCACGTGGTCATCGCGGCGCTGCACGCCCTGGCGGAAGCCGGGACGGTGCCGCGCGCCACGGTGGCGGACGCGATCCGCCGCTACGGCATCGCGGCGGACGCGCCCGCGCCCTGGACGATCTGAGGCCAATCGGCGAACCCACCCGCGACCTCATCCTGAGGTGCGCGCGCAGCGCGCCTCGAAGGAGCTCTCCAGCCGGCCGTGCGATCCCTGGAGCCCTCCTTCGAGGCCTCCGCTGCGCTCCGGCGCCTCAGGATGAGGGCGTGGCTGGGAGATCCGGCGCGTCGACGACATCGCGCCTCTCTTCCCCTGCCCGCACGCGGACAGGCCGTAACAGCCTTCCAGCAACCGGAATTCCACCCGCATGAGCGCCGCGCTGCAGATCGCCCTTCCGGATATCGGCGACTATCGGGACGTGCCGGTCATCGAGCTTCTGGTGAAGCCCGGCGACCGCCTCGCGGTGGACGACCTGATCCTCAGCATCGAGTCCGACAAGGCCACCATGGAGGTTCCCTCCCCGGTCGCCGGCATCGTCCGCGAGTTGCTGGTCTCCGTGGGGTCGAAGGTGTCGGAAGGAACCCCGATCCTGACGGTGGAGCCCGCGGAGGGCAGCGGGGCCGCACCGGTGCCGGACGCCCCCCCCGCTGCCGCGGCCGCGTCGTCCCCCGAGCGGAGCGCGGGTCCCCTTTCCCGTTCGGGAGAGGGACAGAGTGAGGCATCAGGGTTGTCCGGAGACGGCGCCCCCCTCACCCCAACTCTCTCCCGGACGGGAGAGGGAGCCGGTCGCGCCTCGCCGGAGCCGATACAGGCCGATCCGATCCAGGCGAACCGCGGCGCGGTGCATGCCAGCCCGTCCGTCCGCCAACTCGCCCGCGAGCTCGGCGTGGAGCTGGACCGCGTCGCCGCCACCGGGCCCAAAGGGCGGATCCTGCGCGAGGACGTACACGCCTTCGTCAAGGCGGCGCTCGGCGCGCCGGTCCCGGCGCCCGCCGCCGCGTCCGGCATCGGCGCCGGCCTGCCGCCCTGGCCGGACGTGGACTTCGCCAAATACGGCCCGGTCCGGCGCGAACCGCTGTCGCGCATCCAGAGTCTCTCGGGGGCCAATCTCAGCCGCAACTGGCTCACGATCCCGCACGTGACCAATTTCGACCGGGCCGACGTCACCGAGATCGAGTCGTTCCGGGTCGGCCTGAACACGGAGACCCGCACGCCGCCCGCGAAGGTCACCATGGTGGCCTTCCTGATCAAGGCGGCGGCCTCGGCGCTGCGCGCCTACCCGCGCTTCAATTCCTCCCTGGCGGGCGGCGAGCTGGTCCTGAAGGACTACGTCCATGTCGGCTTCGCGGTGGACACGCCGAAGGGCCTGATGGTGCCGGTGGTGCGCGACTGCGACCGCAAGGGCCTGATCGAGATTGCCACCGAGATGGCCGCGATGGCCGAGAAGGCCCGGGCAGGAACCCTCCCGGGCTCGGACATGCAGGGCGGCTGCTTCTCAGTCTCGTCGCTCGGCGGCATCGGCGGCGACGGCTTCACGCCGATCATCAACGCCCCCGAGGTCGCGATCCTGGGCGCGGCGCGCTCGCGCACCGAGGCGGTGTGGGACGGCAAAGCCTTCCAGCCGCGCCTGATCCTCCCCTTGAGCCTCTCCTGGGACCACCGCGTCGTGGACGGCGTCGCCGCCGCCCGCTTCCTCGGCCATGTGGCGTCGGTCCTCTCGGACCTCCGCCGCGCCCTCCTGTGACCGCCGCCGCCATGCCCGAGACCCTCGACATCCGCGTCCCCGATCTCGGGGATTACGCCGACGTGCCCGTCATCGAGATCCCGGTGGCGCCCGGCCAGCCGGTCGCCAGGGACCAGACCCTGCTGGTGGTCGAATCCGACAAGGCGACGCTGGACATCCCCTCCCCGGCGGCGGGCCGCCTCGTGGAGATGCTGGTCGGCCTCGGCGACACGGTCTCGGCCGGCACCCTCGTCGCCCGCCTCACGGTGGAGGCGCCCGAGGTGCGCACCGAGCCGGCACCTGTGCCGGCCCCCGCCGCGCCGCCACCGAAGCGGCAGGCGGAGGCGGGCTGCGACCTCCTGGTGATCGGCGGCGGACCGGGCGGCTACTCGGCCGCCTTCCGGGCCGCCGATCTCGGGCAGCGGGTGATCCTGGTGGAGCGTGACGCGACCCTCGGCGGCGTCTGCCTCAACGTGGGCTGCATTCCCTCGAAGGCGCTGCTCCACGTGGCTGCGGTGACCGAGGAGGCCGTCCGGCTGGCCGCGCACGGGATCAGCTTCGGCGCACCGACGGTCGACCTGGAAAAGCTCCGGAGCTTCAAGGCCGGCACCGTCCGGCGCCTCACCGACGGGCTCGCCCAGATGGCGCGCCAGCGCAAGGTCGAGGTGATCCGCGGGACCGCACGCTTCACGGGCCCGAGCGCGGTCTCGGTGGCGCTGCATGGTGGCGACACGCGCCACGTCACCTTCGCCAGCGCCATCGTGGCCGCGGGCTCGTCGCCGGTGGCGCTGGCGATGCTGCCGGACGATCCCCGCATCGTGGATTCCACGGGGGCGCTGGAGCTGCCCTTTGTGCCGCGCCGGTTGCTGGTGATCGGCGGTGGCATCATCGGCCTGGAGATGGCGACCGTCTACAGCGCACTGGGCGCCCGGGTCGACGTGGTCGAACGCCTGCCGAACCTGCTGGAGGGCGTCGACCGAGATCTCGTGGCGGTCTGGACGAAGCGGAACGCGCATCGGTTCGACCGAATTCGCACGGGTACGGAGGTGATGGCGGCAGAGGCGACACCGGAGGGCATCGCCGTATCTATCGCTGGCGAGGCCGAGCCGCAGACCTACGACCTCGTACTCCAGGCCGCGGGGCGTCGTCCGAACGGCGCGAACCTGGGCCTCGACGCCGCCGGCGTGGTGCTGGATGGCGGCTTCGTGCCCGTGGACGCGCAGATGCGGACCAGCGTGCCGCATATTCTCGCCATCGGTGATCTCGTCGGGCAGCCAATGCTCGCCCACAAGGCCGTCCACCAGGGGCACGTGGCCGCCGAGGTGGCCGCCGGCCACAAGGCCGGCTTCGATGCCGCCGTGATCCCCTCGGTGGCCTACACCGATCCCGAGATCGCCTGGGTGGGCCTGACGGAAACGGCGGCCAAGGCCTCGGGGCGGGCCGTGGAGGTCGCCCGCTTCCCCTGGGCGGCCTCGGGCCGGGCCATCGCCAACGGCGCCGATTACGGTCTGACGAAGCTGCTGTTCGATGCGCAGACCAAGCGCGTTGTCGGCGGCGCCATCGTCGGCCCGAGCGCGGGCGACATGATCGGCGAGGTCGCGCTGGGAATCGAGATGGGCGCCGATGCCACCGACATCGCCCGGACCATCCATCCCCATCCGACCCTCGGCGAGACGATCGGCCTCGCGGCCGAAGCCGGCCTCGGGCTCTGCACCGACCTGCCGCCGGTCGGGCGCCGGTAGGATCATCTTCGCCCGGGGACGGGTCCGCCAGGCGGCGGGCAGCTCGACGGATGGACGCGTCTTGTATAGATCTTGGCCCGCGTCGCCGACTCGGCCAGGAAACAGCCCGGTCAGCACGTTCTGCCGGGCCTCGACGCTGCGGCGATCGGCGAAGACCTGGTATTTCGACTGGGAGGACATGGCTCGAGATGCTGTGGCACACCGGAAAGTCTTTCCGCCATGCCCTTTGTATTTCGCCATACTTGGCACGGGATCGATCGACGCGCGACGGCCGTCGAACCCGGCAGCCCGCATTCCGCCGGTGGGCGCTGCGCGTGGCTCTGGCGGCGCTTGTCCCGATGACCGGGTCGCCAAGTTCTGCGCGCGATGGGGCGTCCGTGTCCGGTCCTGCCGCCGCGCCGGCGCCGGCTGAAAGCCCGCAGGCGCTCATCGCCTCGCTGCGGAGCCGCATTCTCGCGGCTCACAGCGCGACCTTCGCCCTCGAGAGCTGGTGTGCCGACCACAAGCTTGCGGGGGATCCTCACCTCGTCGCCGAGCGGATACCGGTGGCGGACAAGCCTCTGACGGCGGTGCAGCGGGCGCGGCTGGCGATCGGGCCGGACGAGCCCGTGCGCTATCGGCGGGTCCGCCTCGCCTGCGGCGACCGCGTCCTGTCGGAAGCGGACAATTGGTATGTGCCCGCACGCCTCACGCCGGAGATGAACGCGACGCTGGACAGCACGCGGACGCCCTTCGGCCGGGTCGTGCGTCCCCTCGCCCCGGTTCGCGACACCGTCGCGGTTCGCGCGCCGGACCAGCGCACGGATCCGGGCCCCGACGATCCGCTCTTCGAGATCGATGCCGTGCTCTCAACTGCCGCCGGCGAGCCGTTCTGCGAGGTGGTCGAGACTTATCTGGGCAGTGCGCTGCCCCGAGCATCGCGCTAAGTACCCATCCGCATTCTGGACAGGAGAGGACCAGGGATGGGTTCGAGGCTTCGTCGCTCGATTCTGACACTGCTCGCGATGGGCACGGCGTGCGGTCCGGTTCTGGCGGCCGACCCGGCTGGCTTCTGGCTCACGGAGACCGGCAGCTCCCGCGTTCGGATCACGCCCTGCGGGAGCGGCTTCTGCGGGACGATCGTCAGCGCACCGGGGAAGGGACTCGACGCGAAGAACCCGGATCCGGCCTTGCGCGGTCGCAGCGTCGTGGGCGTTCAAATCCTCGACGCGCGTCAGCCCCAAGGCGGCGGCTACTCGGGTTCCCTCTACAATCCGAACGACGGCAAGACCTATTCCGGTTCGCTGAAGCTCACGGGCCCGGATACGCTCGAAGTCTCAGGTTGCGTGATGAGCGTATTCTGCAAGCAGCAGACCTGGACGCGCGTCAAATAACCGAGGCCCCCGCAGGCCGGCGCCGGCGCCGCAACGATGCAGGATCGGGTCTGCGCCGCTGAGGTCGCGTGGGTCAGAAACCGAAACGGGGGCTCATGACCCAGCCCCTCCTCGCCCGCCTCGTTGGCCTGCCCGCCCTCGCGCCGGACCCAGTCCAGGCACAGTCGCGCCCGCGCCTCGGGCGTTGTGAGTAAGCAGAGCGACGCTACCGGTAACGCCGCGACCGGGACCTACTGCCCCACCGGTCGGCCGGGCGACAGGATGGCGACCGATCTGGCCGCAGCGGGCAACGCCAATCCCCCGTCGCGGGCGACACCACAGGGCGGCGGCGTCGGCGGAAACACGTAAGCCGCCGAGGGCGGGACCCCGACCATCCCGCCGCTCGCCTCCACGGCCGCACCGGAGACGGCGCAGTTCCTTGCGGGCGCGTCTCAGGCCGCTTCGGTGAGAGCCTGCGCGATTGCGTCAAGGGCGGCCTCGGCTCCGGCTCCGTTCGGCCCGCCGGCCTGCGCCATGTCGCGCCGGCCTCCGCCTCCCTTGCCGCCGAGCGCGCCCGCTCCAGCCCGCACGAGCCCGACGGCATCGTAGCGCCCGGTCAGGTCGTCCGTGACCCCAACGACCAGACCCGCCTTGCCGTCCGGGGCGACGCCGACCACCGCCACGATGCCGGAGCCCAGACGCTTCTTCTCCTCATCGACGATCGGCTTGAGGTCGCGCATGTCGAGCCCTTCCACCACCGAGCGGCGGAAGGCCACGCCGCCGATCTCAGTTTGCTGAGCGCCGGAGCCCGGACCACCCTCGCCGCCCATGGCGAGCTTCCGGCGGGTCTCGGCCAGTTCACGCTCAAGGCGCCGCCGATCCTCCATCAGTGACGTCAGACGATCGGGCGCCTCGGAGACCGGGGCCTTGAGAATGCCGGCCAGCGCCGCCAGGGTCCGGGCCTCCTCGGCCCGATGATGTCGCGCCGCGTCGGCCGTGAGAGCCTCGATCCGGCGCACGCCGGACCCCACCGCGCTCTCGCCCACGATGGTGATCGCTCCGATATCGCCGGTGCGCCCGGCGTGGGTGCCGCCGCACAGTTCGACCGAGAAGGTCTTCGGCCGGCCCTGCGCGGCCTCCTCGTCGATAGGCAGCCCCATCGAGACCACCCGCACCTCGTCGCCGTACTTCTCGCCGAACAGCGCCCTGGCGCCCGACGCGATGGCGTCGTCCACGGCCATCAGCTTGGTCACGACCGGCGCGTTCTGCAGCAGCACGGCGTTGGCGATGTCCTCCACCCGGGCGAGTTCATCCGCCTCGATGGGCTTCGGGTGGCTGATGTCGAAACGCAGACGATCGGGGCTCACGAGCGAGCCCTTCTGCGCGACGTGATCACCCAGCACCTGCCGCAGAGCCTCATGCAGCAGATGGGTGGCCGAGTGGTTGGCCCGGATCGCCTTGCGGCGGACATGGTCGACCTTGAGCTCTACCGGCTGGTCGAGGCCCAAGCTTCCCTCCTCCACGGTCACGTGGTGGACGAACAGGTCGCCGAGCTTCTTCTGGGTGTCGGTTACCCGCGCCCGCACGCCCGGCGCCAGGATCAGGCCGGTATCGCCGACCTGGCCGCCCGATTCGCCGTAGAACGGCGTCTGGTTGACGAGGACGAGGCCGGTCTGGCCGGCGTCGAGGCTCTGCACCTCGGCGCCGTCGCGCAGCAGCGCCGTGACGATGCCCTCGGCCGTCTCGGTCTCATAGCCCAGGAACTCGGTGGCACCGACGCGCTCGCGCAAACCGAACCACACCGTCTCGGTGGCCGCCTCGCCCGAGCCCTTCCAGGCCTCGCGGGCCGCCTGCTTCTGACGCTGCATCGCCGCCGAGAAGGCGTCGGTATCGACGCCGATGCCACGGGCCTTCAGGGCGTCCTGCGTCAGGTCGAGGGGGAAGCCGTAGGTATCGTAAAGGGTGAACGCGGTCTCGCCGGAGAGCTTGTCGCCCTGCTTGAGGTCGCGGCTCTCGGCGTCGAGGATCGACAGGCCCCGCTCGAGGGTGCGGCGGAAGCGGGTCTCCTCCAGCTTCAGGGTCTCGGCGATCAGGCTCTCGGCCCGCATCAACTCCGGATAGGCCTGGCCCATCTCGCGCACCAGCGTCGGGACGAGGCGGAACATGGTGGGCTCGCGGGCGCCCAGGATCTCGGCGTGGCGCATGGCGCGGCGCATGATCCGGCGCAGCACGTAGCCGCGCCCTTCGTTACCGGGCAGCACGCCGTCGGCCACCAGGAAGGAGGCCGCCCGCAGGTGGTCGGCGATCACCCGGTAGGATGCGAGCGTCGCCGGCTCCGGCGCCCGCGACACGGCGTGGGCCACGGCGTCGATGAGGGCGCGGAACAGGTCGGTGTCGTAGTTCGAGTGGACGCCCTGGAGGATCGCCGCCATGCGCTCCAGGCCCATGCCGGTGTCGATCGACGGCCGCGGCAGCGGGTTGCGGACGCCCGGCTCCAGCTGCTCGTACTGCATGAACACGAGGTTCCAGAACTCCAGGAACCGGTCGCCGTCCTCGTCCGGAGAGCCGGGCGGCCCGCCCTGCAGCGCCGGACCCTGGTCGATGAAGATCTCCGAGCAGGGACCGCAGGGGCCGGTATCGCCCATCTGCCAGAAATTGTCGGAGGTCCCGATCCGGATGATCTTCTCGTCCGGGAAGCCGGCGATCTTCTTCCACAGGCCGGCGGCCTCGTCGTCGTCGGCGTAGACGGTGACGAGGAGCCTGTCGGACTTGAGGCCGAATTCCTTCGTGATCAGGGTCCAGGCCAGCTCGATCGCCCGGTCCTTGAAGTAGTCGCCAAACGAGAAGTTGCCGAGCATCTCGAAGAAGGTGTGGTGACGTGCCGTGTACCCGACATTGTCGAGGTCGTTGTGCTTGCCGCCGGCCCGCACGCATTTCTGCGCCGTCGTCGCCCGGTCGTAGGCGCGCTTCTCCATCCCCGTGAAGACGTTCTTGAACTGCACCATGCCGGCGTTCGTGAACATGAGCGTCGGATCGTTCTTCGGCACGAGGCTCGAGGAGGGCACGACCTCGTGTCCCGCCTTGGCGAAGTAGTCGAGGAAGGTCGACCGGATCTCGTTGACGCCGCTCATCGGGGCTGACTCTGGCAGGACGGACGGGAAAGGGCGGCCGCGCGTCATCCGCCCGGCGCCCGCATGGCGCCCTCTTAAGGAGGGATGCCGCGCGAGTCACGGGCGGCCTGCCCCGAAATCTCCCCGGGACGCCGCAACTCGGCCACAAGCACGGCCGTGTTGTCGCCACATCTGTCAAGCGATGGTGAGTCCGTAGCGCCACAACGGCGTGTGGAGAGTCGGGATAACGATGCAGGGCCGCACGGTCGGATCGCCGAGGACCATCACCGGCAAGCAGAGCCATTTCGGCTCGAACCGCGCCGACGTGATCGCCGCACAGCCCATGCTGGGCCGTGCCCATGGCAGCCGCCCCGCGCTGTTCCGCTCGCTGCTCACCGTGTCGATGATCGCCGGCGGCCTCAGCGCCGCGCTGATCGGATCGGGCGTGGATCTCGCCAAGGTCGGCCTGTCGCCGGCCGTGTCCACGGCGGAAGCCGCTACCGAACTCCCGATGCCGCGCCCGCGCATCCACACAGTCGCCCTGAATACCGAGCTCGACCAGACGCCGCTCCGCGCCGCCTCCAGTTTCGCCCCCGTGCACGATCTCGACACCGATCTCGGCTCCAACACGGTCGACCGCGTGTCGTACGACTTCCTTCTCTCCGAGAGCGCCGCCGGCGACCCCAACGACATTCTCGAATTCGGCCCGATGAAGATCCGGCGCCACTTGGTGCAGACGATCGTGCGGGCGGCCCAGGCCGTTCAGACCGATCCGGTGCTGCTGATGGCAGTTGCCGACAAGGAGTCGAGCTTCGTCACGGCCGTTCAGGCCAAGACTTCCTCGGCGACGGGCCTCTTTCAGTTCATTGAGCGGACCTGGCTCGGTGTGGTCCGCGACTTCGGGCCCAAATACGGGCTGGAGAAGGAGGCCGCGTCGATCACGTCCGACGCCAACGACCGGCCGGTGATCGCCGATCAGGCGGAACGCGCCCGTGTGCTGGAGCTGCGCCGCGACCCGTACCTGTCGGCCCTGATGGCCGGCGAGATGCTGAAGCGCGACGCCGCCCGCATCGCCCTGCGCATCGGCCGCGAGTTGACCCTCGGCGAGGTCTACCTCGCCCACTTCCTCGGGCCGGACGATGCCGGGGAGTTCCTCGCCAACGTCGTGAACAAGCCGGCCGCCGCCGCGGCGGCCCTGCTCCCGGGCCCGGCCCGGGCCAACCGCTCGATCTTCTTCGCCGCCGGGCGCTTCGTCGGGCGCGGACGTCACCGCAAGCCGATGAGCCTGTCGGTGGCACAGGTCCACGAGAAGTTCGAGGCGATGATGAGCACCCGCGGCACGCGCTATCAGAACGTCCGCGAAGTGTCCGGGATCATGGCTTACGCCGACGCCGACCTGGGCCTCGCCACGCCGTAACGGGCGGCGGGTGCGATGCGGGATTCCCAACGTCGCGCGCAACCAGGGGCGGATTGCCGACTTTCCTCCTCAAGCGCCGCCTCCTTGAGCGGCACGACGTTCGACTTCGGGGGAAGTCCTTGAAAAAGCACGGAACGAGCGCGCCCCTGCCGCTCAATGATACGCTGTCGCCAGGTATTCCTCTCGACCAGATCGGTCAGACACTGGCGTCGTTCTACGATGATCTGGTGTCCGAGGGCATGCCGGAGCACCTCGCCGCGCTGGTGCGCCGCGTCCGGCAGACCGAGGACGACAGGGTCGCCGCAGCCGGGCCGGTCGCCGTGGCGGCCGAAACCGATCCGCGGCGCGTCGCCCTCGTCGTCGAGGACGATCCCGCGATTCGGGCCTTGGCCGAGACCCTGCTCGAAGAGACGGAACTCGACGTGGTCGGCTGCGACAGCGCCGAGGCCGCGCTGTCGGTCCTTCAGGCACGCGGCGGCGACGTCGCCCTGGTCTTCGCCGATGTCCGGCTGGCCGGCCATATGGACGGCCTCCAGCTCGCCCGCGCGGTGGCGACCTTGTGGCCGCGGGCCCGGCTGGTGATCACCTCCGGGCATGGCCTGCCGCGGCCGGAGATGCCGCCCGAGGCCGTGTTCATCGCCAAGCCCTGGCGCCCCCTGGACGTGCTGGTCGAAGCCGAGCGCGCCACTTCCGATCCGGCTCCTCCGGTCGTTTGAGAGCCGGCGGCCTCCCCCGAGTCCGTTCATCGTCGCTTTCGAACCATCCGGCAGAGCCCGGACGCGTCACCCGCGCCTGACGGCAGGGCCGGAAGTCCGGACGGATCGTGAACCCGGATCTGTGCGGGCCGTCGGACCCGTATCGTCGCTGCACGATGCGGATCGGGAAGGCCCGGCCCTTGCATGACCGCCGGTCGTGTCGGCACGAGCCGGGAGACTGTGACGTTGCCGATCCTGTCTGTCCGCCACCGCACGACTTACCGGTATCGACGTCCGGTCGCCTTCGGTGAGCACCGGATCATGTTCCGGCCGCGCGACAGCTACGATCAGCGGTTGATCGCGGCGACCCTCGACATCACGCCCGAACCGGCCTCGCAGCGCTGGCTGTTCGACGTGTTCGGAAATTGTGTGGCCGTCACGACCTTCGACATCCGCGCCGAAGTCCTGACCTTCGATTGCGGCATCACCCTCGACCACACGCCGGAACACGCGCCGGTGTTCCCGCTCGCACCGCACGCGACGCACTATCCGTTCGGCTACGGTGCCGAGGACATGCCGGATCTCGCCCGCTCGATCGAGCGGCAATGGCCCGACCCGCGCCACGAGGTCGATGCCTGGGCGCGAAGCTTCCTGCCGCCTCAGGGACGCATCCCCACGCAGGAATTGCTGGCCGCCATGACGCGCAGCGTACGCGCGAACTTCACCTATCTGGCCCGTGCCGAGAAGGGCGTGCAGGATCCGCTGACGACGCTGCGCACGAAGCTCGGATCCTGCCGGGACTTCGCCGTGCTGATGATGGAGGGCGTGCGCGCGCTGGGCATGGCCGCCCGGTTCGTCTCCGGATATCTCTACAATCCCCGGAACGACCGCGCCCGCCACGTGGGCGGCGGCTCCACCCATGCGTGGCTGCAGGTCTACCTGCCCGGCGCGGGCTGGGTCGAGTTCGACCCGACCAACGGCATCGTCGGCAACCGCGACCTGATCCGCGTGGCGGTGGCCCGCGACCCCGCTCAGGCCGTTCCGCTGCACGGCTCCTTCTTCGGCCTCAGCAGCGACGATCTCGGCATGCGCGTCGATGTCAACGTGGTGGAATTGCCCACCGACGGGACGACGGCCCACAGCCTGCAAGGGCTGCCGCCGCCCCTCGCGCGTTGAGCACGGGTGAGCATCCGGATCCGGGACAGGCATGCGCGGCGAGTGCGCGCGGAAGGCGACAGAGCAAGGTGGCCGCGATGAAGATCAGGACGGGTTTCGAGATTGCGTTCACGCTGTCGCAGCCAACACCGATGATTTTGATGCTCAGCGTCCATCCTTCACGGATGCAGGACGTGACGACCCCGCATGGAATCGGCTTCGATCCGCCGCTCCAGGCCCGTGAATACCGCGACGCCTTCGACAACATCTGCCACCGGATCGTCGCGCCGCCCGGACAGCTGACGATCTCGACGGACCTCACCGTTGACGATACGGGGCTGCCCGATCCGGTCGTGCCGGAGGCCCGCCAGATCCCGGTCCAAGATCTGCCCGACGATGTCCTGATCTTCCTGCTGGGCTCGCGCTATTGCGACACCGACAGGCTCTCGCAGACGGCGTGGTCACTGTTCGGCACCACGCCGGAGGGCTGGGCGCGCGTCCAGGCCATCGTCGATTACACGCACGAGCGGATCCGCTTCGACTACCAACGCGCCGATGCCACGAGGAGTGCGCATGACGCCTTCATGCAGCGCGAGGGCGTGTGCCGGGACTTCGCGCATCTGGCGATCGCCCTGTGCCGGTGCATGAACATCCCGGCGCGCTACGCCACCGGCTATCTGGGCGACATCGGCGTGCCGAAGGATCCGGCGCCGATGGACTTCTCCGCGTGGTTCGAGGTCTACCTCCACGGGCCCGACGGACCGCGCTGGTACACGTTCGACGCCCGCCACAACCGGCCCCGGATCGGCCGCATCGTCATGGCCCGCGGCCGCGACGCCACCGACTGCGCGATCTCGACCAATTTCGGCTACGCCCACCTCGCACGGTTCGACATCCACACCGACGAGGTGACCTGAGCAAGCCGCGGGCCCTGGCCCGAGCCGCGGCGCACCGTACGGTCGAGCGGCCCTGCGTATTCCGCCCAACAGCAGATTCATGGCGGATGTGTGGAACTGCCTGCCTATGCTCACGCTTGTAAAGGCAAAGGTTATTGCACAGGCAGGCCACTCATGAAGACCTCGGTCACCGCACTCGGCGCGCTCCTCGGCGTGGCTGTTCTTGCCGCAACGCCAGCCCTCGCCGCTTCGTCGTACGATCCCTTCGGTACGGACGGCTCCGACGAGTACTACTCGGATCAGGGACAGTACGGTTACCAGGGCACTTACGCCCCGGGCTATGGTCAGGGCGTGCAGGCGGCGCCGCAGGCGCAGGTCCAGCCGATCCCCCGTGAGGTCGTGGCGTTCAACGCGCCCTACGCGCCCGGCACCATCGTGGTCTCCACCGCCGAGCGCCGCCTGTACTTCGTTCTGGGCGATGGTCAGGCGATCCGGTACGGCGTCGGCGTCGGTCGCCCGGGCTTCAGCTGGAGCGGCACCAACAAGATCACCGCCAAGCGCGAGTGGCCGTCGTGGACGCCCCCGAAGGCCATGATCGCCCGCCGTCCCGACCTGCCGCGCTACATGGCCGGCGGCATCGAGAATCCGCTCGGCGCCCGTGCCATGTACATCGGCAGCACCGAGTATCGCATCCACGGCTCCAACGAGCCGGACACGATCGGTCAGGCGGTGTCGTCGGGCTGCATCCGGATGACCAATGACGACGTCACCGATCTCTACGAGCGTGTGAAGGTCGGCGCCAAGGTCGTCGTTCTGAACTGAGTTCGATCCGGCGGGACCATCCTCGCCGGACCCCGCCCCCACGAGACCGGCCGCGCCACCCATCCGAATGCGCGGCCCGTTTCGTTACGGGACGACGCGCCCGACAGCGGTCTGCGGCGGGCTGAACGAGGCGATCGGCATGTCGCAGAAGCAGCGCACGCCGAGGGGCCGCGGGCCGGGCAGAGGACACGAGAACGGCTTCGGTCCGGTGATGCCCTGCTGGACCGCATCGCAGTTGTAACCGACGGGGGCGCGCTGCGCCCGGCGGGGGACAGGCCGGTATTCACCGTCGTAACCCGGATCGTCGTAATATTGGGCCCGCGCCGCGCCGGCCGGCAACGCGGCCGCGAGCGCCAGCGCGGCGATCGCGAGCCGGAACGGACCACGCAGGCCGGATCGGCCCGAAACAGTAAGGCGCATCCCTGATTCCTTCGCTCGGCGCGGACTCAACGCGTCCGCCCGGCGGCTCTCGGCGGCAATACCGGCGAAAACGAGACGACCCGCCCCCGGAGCCCGGGAACGGGTCGCAGCCCCGTTGATCGGTGCGAGCCTCAGTGCGTCGCGCGCTCGGCGGCGTCCTGGGCGTCCTGGGCCGTCTGCTTGGCGGCGTCCTGGCCCTGCTCCATGGCCTTGCGGGCCTCGTCGGCCCCCTGTTGCATCGCCGACTTGGCACGCTCGGCGCCCTGCTGCATCGCGCTCTGCGCGAGGCCGCTGAACTCCTTGGCCTGCGCCTGGATGGCGGCGAACTGGCTGCGCACGAACTCAGCCTGGTGCTGCATGGCCTCCTGAACGTCCTTGGCGCGAACCAGCTTCTGGGCGAGATCGAAGGCCGCGTTCACGTTCTGCTCGGCATACTCGAAGCCGCGCGAGGAGACGTCCAGCGCGTTGGATCGGGCCATCTCGGCCGAACCCTGCACGGTATCGGCCGTGCGGCGGGCCGCGCCGATGAAGCTGTCGAAGGCCTTGCGGGCCTGCTCGACGCTCTTCTCGGCAAAGTCACGCATCTCGGCCGGGACTTCGTAATTCGGGGGGTTGCTCATTCTACGTCTCCTCTCTTGATTGCTCTGTGGATGGCGCTTTGTGCGGTGCACAATATCTGATTCGCCGCCTTATGCCACCCACGCCCATGGCGTTAAGGTTGCCATGACGTAAACGTGTGACGGTTGCGCCCAGAGTCCAGCGTCGCGGCGCAAGGGAGTTTACAATAGGGCTACGGTCACGGGCGTTTCTCGGGCAAAGCGAGCCCATGGAACGTGACGGATCGCGTTTGGGTTCGAGGTCGCGGGCTTTGGAGACGACAGTGACACCGATGGCCGGTGCAGCCCAGCCCGGGCTGGCGACTGCCTTCGCGGCCTGGGCGCGCGTGCCGGCCCTGGCCGCCACGCTCGGCGCTCGGGACACCGTGCATTTCGTGGTCGACCCGTCGGCGGGGCAGATCCTGTACGCGTCCGATGCGGCGGCGCCCTTGGCCGAGACCCTGACCGGCTCCGCGCTCGTCGGTTTGATCCGTCAGATTGTTGCCGCGACCGCAGGGGACGCCGCGCCCCGCCTCGCGCGCCTCCGTTTGGATGTCCGCCGCATCGCCCCACCGGCACTGTGCTGGCTGGCGCGCGGTACTCAGGCGGACGGTCGTCCCGCCATCCTCGTGGTACCGACCACGCCCGTGACGGCCGCCCGCGCCCGGCCGGTCCGCCCCGTCGCGCCCCCGGCGAGCGCAAGCGCGCCGCCGGCGCATCCGCAGGCGACGCCATCCTCGATGGGGCGGGACAACCGCTTCTTGTGGCGCATCGATGCCGCGGGTGTCCTGACCACCCTCACCGGGCCGGAGGCCCTCGCGGGCCTCGTGGGGCAGCGGTGGCAGGACATGGCGGCGACAGGCCTCCTGTCCGAAGCCGACTCCGTGCTGGCGGCCCTGCGCGACCGGCGAACCTTCCGCGGCGAATCGGCGGTACTCGATGGCGGCACCGGGCCGTTCCGGGTCGATCTCTCCGGCGCCCCTCTGGGGCGGGGTGATGCTGCGTTCTCCGGCTTCGGCGGGTTCGGCCTGATCCGGAGCGCGCCGAACGCAATCAAGGTCGTCGCCGAGCCCGCGGCGCCGCCGCCGGAATCGTCGGTTTCGGCGCCCGCGTCGCCTCTCCCCGAGCCCGTCGAAGCCGAAAGCCCGGTCGCGCCTGCGCCGGATCTCATCGCGACACCGCTCTCGACTGATGAGCATGCCGCCTTCCGGGAAATCGCCCGGGCGCTGGGCGCACGCTATGCCGGCGACGAGGTCGATCCTGAATCAGGGGCGCCGAAGGCCGAGAGCGGCGCGGTGATGCCGTTCCCCGCGCCGCAGACCAATCCGGTGGAACTCCCCGTGGTCTCCGAGGAGGCCAGCACGGAAACCGACGGGGCCAGTGTCGAGCAGCCCGTCGATGTGGCCGCTCCTCCGCAGGCCGACCTTCTCGCGGGTCTGCCGCTGCCGACGCTGATCCACCACGACGGCACCATCGTCGCCGCCAATCGCGGCTTTCTGGATCTGACAGGCCATCCCGACCTGCCGAGCCTCGCCCGCACCGGGCTCTCCGGACTTCTCCCGGGTCTGCCGCCTTCGGACGCGCTTGGCGATGCGCTTGGCGACGCGGCACGCCGGACCACGGTGAAGTCGGTCGAGGGCCATACGCGTCCGGTGGAACTTCTGAGCGGCGCCTGCAGCTGGGCAGGCGCCGCTGCGACGTGCCTGATCGCACGCCCTGTCGATGAGGCCGATGTCGCGGATGCGCTCACCGCCGAGCGCCTCGCCCGCGCCGCCCAGACGGAACGGACGGCCCGTGCCGAGGCGGCCCTGAACGCACTGGAGATCGGGGTCGTCACCGTCGACGGGGCCGGCCGCATCGTCGCGTTGAACCACGCCGCGGCCGGCCTGTTCGGATGCGATCCGCGCGAGGTCGTCGGCGGCAGTTTCGTCAGCCTGTTCGACCGTCAGAGCGTCCTGACGATCGCCGATGCCCTGCGCGGCGCGGCCCCGGAGCGGCGCTCCATTGTCCTGGCCGGCAAGCCGATGTCGCTCGCCGTCGCGGGGCCTCTTGGACGACGGGTGGTCACGCTCGACCATGCCGGTCGCGCGGCGCCCGGAGAGGCGGGCGCAGCCAGTCGCCCGGAAACCGTGCCGGGCGGCGGAGAGGCCTTGAGCCGGCTCGACGGCGCCGTGCGCGGCCCCGTCACCGGGATGATCGATCTGGCAAACGCGATGCTGAAGGAGCCCTTCGGGCCCCTCGGCGACACGCGCTACAGGGACTGCCTGGCGGAGATCAAAGCGTCGGGCGAGACGATCCTGGAACGGGTCGGCAAGCTTCTGGATCTTGCCGCAGTCGAGGCCGGTTCGCTGCGCCTCGAACCCCGCGCTCTCGACCTCAACGACGTCGTGGCGGGTTGCGTCGCCCGCCTTCAGGGCGAGGCAGCGCGGGGCCGGGTCGTCATGCGGACGAGCTTCTCCACCGATCTCGGCGACTTGGAAGCCGACGAGCGCTCGGTCAGCCGCGCGGCCAGCCTCGTGATCGAGAACGCGATCCGACGCTCCGCCGCCGGAAGCCAGATCATCGTTTCCACCGGGTCGGCGGAACGGGCGGCCGTTGCCCTGCGGGTGCGCGGTACCGGCGCCGGGCCTGCTCCGCGGGTGGAAGACCCGAAGGAATCCGTCGAGGACGGGCTGGCACTGCCGCG
This sequence comes from Methylobacterium sp. 1973, assembly GCF_040545035.1. Classification (NCBI taxonomy): domain Bacteria; kingdom Pseudomonadati; phylum Pseudomonadota; class Alphaproteobacteria; order Hyphomicrobiales; family Methylobacteriaceae; genus Methylobacterium; species Methylobacterium sp. 1973. The sequence continues at coordinate 148,753 of NZ_JBEPLA010000012.1, read as the reverse complement.
TGCCCTGGTGGAGGCCAACGGCGGCCGCCTCCAGCTCTCCGCACGCCCGGAAGACGGCACGCTCGTGGAAATCATCATGCCGACGCGACGGGTGGCGAACGGATAGGTCCCTGGCCGATCGCGCGCCGACGCGTCCCCGAAAGCGCGCCCTGTACCGGCCATCGTCCGGGGGCGGAAACAGAGGACGGCGGGTGATCGTTCGCCAGGCTCCCCGCGCTTGACAGCGCAGCATCGAAGCCTCAATCAGCTCTTACATTGTGCCCAATTTATTTACGGGACTTGATCTGAGCGCGCGCGAAACCGCGATCATATCGTCATCGTAAATTGTAGGCTACATTACTTTGGAAGTCCTGGCTGCGCGGCCGCCACCGCGATACGATCGGGCACCAATCAGGGATGGAACGCCATGCAAGGCAAGGTCATCGAGGTGAAGGACGCGTGGCGTGAGGGCGCTCACGTCGACGATTCCAAGTATCAAGAGATGTATGCGGCGTCCGTCGCCGATCCGAATGCGTTCTGGGCCGAGCACGGCAAGCGCATCGACTGGATGACGCCGTTCTCCACCGTGAAGAACACCAGCTTCGAGCCCGGCAAGGTCTCGATCAAGTGGTTCGAAGACGGCAAGACCAACGTCGCCCATAACTGCATCGACCGTCATCTGGAGACCCGCGGCGACCAGACCGCGATCATCTGGGAAGGCGACAATCCCGACGAGTCGAAGCACATCACTTACCGGGAGCTGCACGCGCAGGTCTGCCGGATGGCCAACGTCCTGCGCAATCGCGGCGTCGGCAAGGGCGATCGGGTCACGCTCTACATGCCGATGATCCCGGAGGCCGCCTACGCGATGCTCGCCTGCGCGCGGCTCGGGGCGATCCACGCCATCGTGTTCGGCGGCTTCTCCCCCGACTCGCTGGCGTCGCGCATCCAGGGGTGCGGCTCCAAGCTGGTGATTACCGCCGACGAGGGCCTGCGCGGCGGCCGCAAGGTGCCGCTGAAGGCCAATGTCGACGAAGCGATCAAGCGGCTCGACGCGGATCTCGTCGACCACGTGATCGTCGTGCGCCGCACAGGCGGCAGCGTCTCCATGGAGGCGGGCCGGGACGTCTATTACGACGAGGCCGCCGAGCAGGTGACCGACGAGTGCCCCGCCGTGGCGGTGGAGGCCGAGCATCCGCTCTTCATCCTGTATACCTCGGGCTCGACCGGTCAGCCGAAGGGCGTGGTGCACACCACGGGCGGCTACCTCGTCTACGCGTCGATGACGCATGAATACGTCTTCGATTACCGCGAGGGCGACGTGTACTGGTGCACCGCCGATGTCGGCTGGGTCACCGGCCACAGCTACATCGTGTACGGACCGCTCGCCAACGGCGCGACGACGCTGATGTTCGAGGGCATCCCGACCTATCCGTCGACGTCCCGCTTCTGGGAAGTGATCGACAAGCACAAGGTCAACATCTTCTACACGGCGCCCACCGCCATCCGCTCGCTGATGGGCGGCGGCGAGGGGCCGGTGAAGAAGACCTCGCGGGCTTCGCTGCGCGTGCTCGGCTCCGTCGGCGAGCCGATCAACCCGGAAGCCTGGGAATGGTACTACAACGTCGTCGGCGACAAGCGCTGTTCGATCGTCGACACGTGGTGGCAGACCGAGACCGGCGGCATCCTGATCACCCCGCTGCCGGGCGCCACCGCGCTCAAGCCCGGCTCGGCAACCCGGCCGTTCTTCGGCGTGACGCCCGAGATGGTCGATGCCGAGGGCAAGGTTCTGGAAGGGGCCTGCGAGGGCAATCTCTGCATCGCCGATTCCTGGCCGGGACAGATGCGTACGGTCTACGGCGACCACGAGCGGTTCGAGCAGACCTACTTCTCGACCTATCCGGGCAAGTACTTCACCGGCGACGGCGCCCGGCGCGATGCGGATGGCTATTACTGGATCACCGGACGCGTTGACGACGTCATCAACGTCTCCGGCCATCGCATGGGCACCGCAGAGGTCGAATCCTCGCTGGTCGCCCACCCGAAGGTCGCCGAGGCGGCGGTCGTGGGCTACCCGCACAACGTGAAGGGCCAGGGCATCTACGCCTACGTGACCCTCAACGACGGCGAGGAGGGCGACGACGCCCTGCGCAAGGAGCTGGTGACCTGGGTCCGCAAGGATATCGGGCCGATCGCCTCTCCGGACCTGATCCAGTTCGCGCCGGGCCTGCCCAAGACCCGCTCGGGCAAGATCATGCGCCGAATCCTGCGCAAGATTGCCGAGGACGATTTCAGCTCGCTCGGAGACACCTCGACCCTGGCCGAGCCGGCCGTGGTCGACGACCTGATCGAGAACCGGCAGAACCGGGCCTGATCGCATCCGCGCCGCGGCCATAGCGGCGCGGGTTCGGACCGGGACGGGTGCCGGGGCGGCGCCCGTCTCCAACAAGAACCACGAACTTCAACGCGATGAACCGGGGGGCCAGAGTGCCCTCGCGGGAGGAAAAGCCATGAGCGGCACGACACTCGGCCTTCGAGGGCGCACGGCGCCCCCGGGAACACGCGCACTCGGAACGGAGGTCGATCCGCAGGTCGAGCGGATTGTCCGGACACCCGAATTCCAGCAACTCGTCCATGAGCGCACCCGCTTCGCCTGGACGCTGACCATCCTGATGCTGGTGGTCTATTTCGGCTTCATCGGGCTCATCGCCTTCGACAAGTCGCTGCTCGCCGTGAAGGTTGGCGGCACCGCCTCCCTCGGGCTGTTCGCGGGCGTCTTCGTGATCCTGTTCGCTTTCGCACTGACCGGCGTCTACGTGGCCCGGGCCAACACGCGTTTCGACGCGCTGAGCGCCGCCCTCAAGCGGAGCGTCGCCCGATGAACCGGCTCCTCCTCGGCCTGACGCTCGGCACGATCGCCGCCAGCGCGGCCTATGCCGCCGGCCCGGATCTCGGGGCCGTGCAGCAATCGGTCACGAACTGGCCGGCCATCCTGATGTTCCTGTTCTTCGTGCTGCTGACGCTCGGCATCACCTACAAGGCCGCGAAGGGCACGAAGTCCGCCGCCGACTTCTACGCGGCGGGCGGCGGCATCTCGGCGGGGACCAACTCCCTGGCGATTGCCGGCGATTACATGTCGGCCGCCTCGTTCCTCGGCATCTCCGGCCTCGTCTACACCTCGGGCTTCGACGGGCTGATCTATTCCACGGGCTTCCTGGTCGGCTGGCCGATCGTGCTGTTCCTGATCGCGGAGCGCCTGCGCAACCTCGGCAAGTTCACCTTCGCGGACGTGGCGAGCTTCCGTCTCGACCAGACGTCGATCCGCATCATCTCGGCGGTGGGCACCCTCGTGGTGGTGGCGTTCTACCTGATCGCCCAGATGGTCGGCGCCGGGAAGCTGATCCAGCTCCTGTTCGGCCTGCCCTATCTCTACGCGGTGATCATCGTCGGCGTCCTGATGATCGTCTACGTCGCCTTCGGCGGCATGAAGGCGACCACCTGGGTGCAGGTGATCAAGGCCTGCCTGCTCCTCGGCGGCGCGACCTTCATGGCCGGCGCAGTGCTGTTGAAATACGGCTTCAACCCCGAGATGCTGTTCGCGAACGCCGTGCAGGTTCACCCGAAGGGCGACGCCATCATGGCGCCGGGCGGACTCGTGTCGAACCCGGTGGAGGCGATCTCCCTCGGCGTCGGCCTGATGTTCGGCACCGCCGGCCTGCCGCACATCCTGATGCGGTTCTTCACGGTCTCGGACGCGCAGGCCGCGCGCAAGTCGGTGTTCTACGCCACCGGCCTGATCGGCTACTTCTACATCCTCACCTTCATCATCGGCTTCGGCGGCATCGCCCTGCTGATGTCCGATCCGGTCTACTTCAAGCTCGGCGCGGCCGGGACCTTCGACAAGCTGAAGGACATGATCGGCGGCACCAACATGGTGGCGGTGAACCTCGCCAACGCCGTGGGCGGCCCGTACTTCCTCGGCTTCATCTCCGCCGTGGCCTTCGCGACCATCCTGGCCGTGGTGGCGGGCCTGACGCTCGCCGGCGCCTCGGCGATCAGCCACGACCTCTACGCCCAGGTGATCGCCCGCGGGCGCACCACCGAGAAGCACGAGGTCAACCTGTCGAAGATCTCGGCGGTGGTGATCGGCATCGTGGCGATCTACCTCGGCTATGTGTTCGAGAACCAGAACGTCGCCTTCATGGTGGGCCTGGCCTTCGCGGTGGCGGCGAGCTGCAACTTCCCGGTGCTGGCCATGTCGATCCTGTGGCGCGGCACCACCACCTGGGGTGCGCTGGCCGGCGGCCTCGTCGGCCTGCTCGCCGCGGTGATCATGGTGGTGCTGTCGAAAGCCGTGTGGGTGACGACGCTGGGCAACCCGGCCCCGCTTTTCCCCTACGACAACCCGGCTTTGTTCTCGATGCCGTTGGCCTTCGCGACGATCTGGGTCGTGTCGCTCATGGACAAGTCCCGCCGGGCCCAGCGCGAGCGGGCCGCCTTCGAGGCGCAGTATGTGCGCTCCGAGACGGGCATCGGGGCGTCCGGCGCCCACGCGCACTGACCTCAACCAGACGCGTCGGACAGGCGGAGGGCGCGGCGCGCGCCGCGCCCTTCGTCGTTCCGGTGACAACTCGGCGCGCACCTGTGTTGATGAGGCTCTTCACAATCGCTTTACCGGTTGACCCGCCACGCCCTTGAGATAACGCATAGGTGATCTGCGCTTTGCGCAGGGCCGCCCGGGAGCGGGCCGGGAAAGGGCGATCCCATCGTCGGGCCGCCCATATGCGTTTGGGAGGACGTGTCTTATGGCTGTGGCAACCGCGATCCCGCGGGCCGGAGACGCCGCGAGGCCGATGACTTCGGCCGAGAAGCGGGTGATCTTCGCGTCCTCGCTCGGTACTGTGTTCGAGTGGTACGATTTCTATCTGTACGGCTCTCTGGCGGCGATCATCGGCGCGCAGTTCTTTTCTGCCTATCCGCCCGCCACGCGCGACATCTTCGCGTTGCTCGCCTTCGCGGCCGGCTTCATCGTCCGTCCGTTCGGCGCCCTGGTCTTCGGCCGCATCGGTGATCTCGTCGGACGCAAATACACGTTCCTGATCACGATCCTGATCATGGGCCTGTCGACCTTCATCGTCGGCATCCTGCCCAACGCGGCCACCATCGGCATCGCGGCTCCGATCATCCTGATCGTCCTGCGCCTCGCCCAGGGCCTCGCCCTCGGCGGCGAGTATGGCGGCGCCGCAACCTACGTCGCCGAGCACGCGCCCAACGGCCGGCGCGGGTTCTATACGAGCTGGATCCAGACGACCGCGACCCTGGGCCTGTTCCTGTCGCTCCTCGTGATCCTCGCGACCCGGACCTTCACCGGCGAGGCCGCCTTCGCCGAGTGGGGCTGGCGCATCCCGTTCCTGGTCTCGGTGCTCCTGCTCGGCATCTCGGTCTGGATCCGCCTCCAGCTGTCGGAATCTCCGGCCTTCCAGCGGATGAAGGACGAGGGCAAGACCTCGAAGGCACCGCTCACCGAGGCCTTCGGCCGGTGGCGCAATGCGAAGTTCGCGATCATCGCCCTGTTCGGCCTCGTCGCCGGTCAGGGTGTGGTCTGGTACACGGGCCAGTTCTACGCGCTGTTCTTCCTGCAATCGATTCTCAAGGTCGACGGCTATACCGCTAACCTGCTGATCGCGTGGTCGCTGCTTCTCGGCACCGGCTTCTTCGTGGTCTTCGGCTGGCTGTCCGACAAGATCGGCCGCAAGGTCATCATCCTGGCGGGCTGCGCCATCGCGGCGGCGACGTTCTTCCCGATCTTCAAGGGCATCACCTCCACGGCCAACCCGAAGCTCGAGGCGGCGATCGAGAACGTGAAGGTGACGGTGACGGCCGATCCGGCGGCCTGCGGAAACCTGTTCAACCCGGTCGGAACCCGGGTGTTCACCGCGCCCTGTGACCTCGCCCGCGACTTCCTGTCGAAGTCGTCGGTGCGCTACACCACCGCTGCCGGGGCGGCCGGACAGCCCACGACCATCCGGGTCAACGATACGGAGATCCCCTATCCGCAGGGGGGCAACGTCGAGGCCAACAAGGCCACGACCGCGGCACTCCAGGCCGCGGGCTACCCGAAGGCGGGTGACCCTGAGATCGTCAAGATGTCGAATCCGTTCGACATCTTCCGGCCGCAGGTCGCGCAGGTGATCGGCCTGCTGTTCATCCTCGTGCTCTTCGTCACGATGGTCTACGGCCCGATCGCCGCCATGCTGGTGGAGTTGTTCCCGACCCGGATCCGGTACACCTCGATGTCGCTGCCCTACCATATCGGCAACGGCTGGTTCGGCGGCCTGCTGCCGGCGACCGCCTTCGCCATGGTGGCTCAGACCGGCGACATCTATTTCGGCCTCTGGTACCCGATCGTCATCGCGGTCGCGACCGTGATCATCGGCATCCTCTTCGTGCCGGAGACCAAGGATCGCGACATCTTCGCGGATACCTGAGCGGCGCAAACCGGCCAAACGAACCACGCGTCGACGACGCCCAGGCAGTTCCCACTGCCTGGGCGTTTCCATTTCCACAGAGATGTCCGCGCCCCTTCGGGCAGAGGGCCGCCGGGCACGGACCCGTGCCGGGTCGTGGCCGCAAGGCGGGCCGGGCCGTCTCGGCTTGTGTCGAACCCGCAACGCGACGGCGGAATCGCAATCCGTGCGGTCTGTCACGGATTGCGTTGCGGCGGATCCTATACAGAGATCTCAAGTATCGACGGCAGACGGAACCATCACCGTCGAAACGGCGAGCCGACACGGAATGTCCTGATTTCTGACCACCACGTTGCAAGCAGTCAATGACTGCAACTTTCAGTCCGTTTCTCGGCCAATGCCGGTCGTCCAACAAACCTGCCGGCCGCCGGAAACTGTCCGAAATTTAATCTTTCGCCGATCGACCCGGCGGAACCTTAGCGGCACAAGGCCGTATAAGGTTCCCCTACGATCCAGGGCCCCTGGGATTTCCATCGTGAACGATGTCGTGCCACATTTGCGCCGTCAGCCTCATCGGAAGCTGCATCTTCTACTTTTAATTATCTGGATGGCCGTAGCTCTGGGCTTGTGGGCGCTGATCAACACCCTCGCCGGGCGGCTGGTTTGGTGGTGGTGACGCTGGTTACAGCCCGCGATTGTTCTCGGGATAGTCGGTGAGATAGGCGCCGAGCAGATATCCCGCCTGATGGGCCGTCAGATATCCCAGCATAATCAGAACGTGCAGCAGGTCGAGGCCGTAAACGGACATGAAAATGGTCATCGCAGTGAACATGACCACCGATGAGGTCATGGCGATGATCATCACCGAATAGGAGCGGCCGATCAGCGCTCCCACGAGAAACAACAGCGCTGCGACCACCATCTCGTCACCCAACCCGGATTCGTTCCAGGAAGTTCTTCTCACGAGCTTCCGGCGCACATCTGGGCAATGATGGCGTGCAGCCGAGAAAATATCAACCCGCTCCGCAGATGCCACCCATATTCGCAAAGGTGGGGGTATTTGTTCGGCAATAATGCTCAAAAAATAGCATTCGGCGTTACGGGACATCCATTGCTGAGCTTCGGCACAGGCCACGCTTGTTCACGGCAATGCTGAGAGACATCGCAGCCCGAACAAAAATCGCCGCGACCGGCTCCAATCCGTGCGGATCGTTAACGGAAGCGCGGCGGCGCCGCGCGACGGACAGGCCTCTCGGCGGTGCTGGGGCACGGAGGCACGGGAGCGTCACGTCGTGACCCTCCCGACCCCGCCAGATCAATGCCGGAAGTGACGGTGGCCGGTGAGGACCATGGCCAGGCCGGCCGCATCGGCGGCCGCGATGACGTCCGCATCGCGCATCGAACCGCCGGGCTGGATCACCGCCGTCGCGCCCGCTTCGGCGGCCGCCATCAGCCCGTCCGCGAACGGGAAGAACGCGTCCGACGCCACCACCGAGCCGACCGCCAGGCTCTGGGACAGCCCGAGGCGCTTCGCGCCCTCGGCGGCCTTCCAGGCGGCGATGCGCGAGGAATCGACCCGGGACATCTGACCCGCGCCGATTCCCACCGTCGCGCCGGCCTTGGCGTACACGATGGCGTTCGACTTCACGTGCTTGGCAACCCGATAGGCAAACCGGAGATCGGCCAGTTCGGCCTCGCTCGGCGCCCGCTTGGTGACGACCTTGAGCGGCATGTCGTCGACGACCACCGCATCCCGGCTCTGGACCAGCAGACCGCCGGCGAGCGTCCGCACGGTCTCGCCGGGGGCCCGCGGGTCAGGCAGTCCGCCGGCCAGAAGCAGGCGCAGGTTCTTCTTGCCCGCGACGATGGCCGCGGCCTCGGGCGTGGCATCCGGGGCGATGATCACCTCGGTGAAAATCTCGACGATTCTGCTGGCCGCCTCGGCGTCGAGCGTCCGGTTGAGGGCGACGATGCCGCCGAAGGCCGAGGTCGGGTCACAGCTCAGAGCCCGCTCGTAGGCTTCGAGCAGGCTGATGCCTTCCGCGACGCCGCACGGATTGGCATGCTTGATGATCGCCACGGCGGCGGTCCGGGCCGGATCGAACTCGGCCACGCACTCGTAGGCGGCGTCCGTGTCGTTGAAGTTGTTGTAGGACAGCTCCTTGCCCTGGAGCTGCCGGGCGGTGGCCACACCCGAGCGGACCTTGCCGGGCGCGCGGTAGAAGGCGGCCGCCTGATGAGGGTTCTCGCCGTAGCGCAGCGCCTGACCGAGGGTGCCGCCGAAGGCGCGGAACTGCGCCGGCGCATCCGTGCCGAAGCGGCCGGCCATCCAGTTGGCGATGGCGGCATCGTAGGCCGCGGTGCGGGCAAAGGCCTTCTGCGCCAGGCTCCGGCGCAGTTCCGCGCCCAGGGCGCCGTCATGCGCCTCCAGTGCGGCCAGCACGCCGGCATAATCCGACACGTCGGTGACCACGGCCACATCCGCGTGGTTCTTGGCCGCCGCACGGATCATGGCCGGGCCGCCGACATCGATGTTCTCGATGCAGTCGGCATCCGATCGGTCGGCCGCGATTGTGGCCTCAAACGGGTACAGGTTGACCACCAGCAGATCGATGGCGCCGATCCCGTGGGCGGCGAGCGCGGCCTGATGCTCCGGGTTGTCGCGGATGGCGAGCAATCCACCGTGAACCGCCGGGTGCAGCGTCTTGACCCGGCCGTCCATCATCTCCGGAAAGCCCGTGAGATCGGCCACCTCGGTGACAGGCAGGCCGGCCTCCTGCAGGGCACGATGCGTGCCCCCGGTTGAGACCAGCGCGATGCCGCGGGCGTGGAGCGCCCGGGCAAAGTCGACGAGGCCGGTCTTGTCCGAGACCGAGAGGAGCGCGCGGGAGACCCGCACCTGATCGTGCGCCATAGCTTCGTGCCGAAAGTTCGAGATTTTCCGGCGCGGTAGCATGGAAACGGTGAGCCCGGCCAGCCGGCTCCCTCAGGGTGCCACCCCGCGCAGCGGTGCGGACGCCTGACGCTCGAAGCTCCAGCGGACCTCCACGTCCTCGGAGACGCGCAGGTGCAGCACTATCTGGTCGGTGCGGCGCGGCCCCGTCAGGCCCGAGAAGTAGACGCTCTCCTCGATGGCGATCTCGGCGTTCTCGGCGCGGAACACCCAGACCTCGCCGAGCGCCGAGGCGAGTTCGAGCCCGTCCGGGATGCCGCGCACCGCGATGCCGGGATGGAGATGGAAGCGGATCGCCACATCCTGCGGGCGCAACCGCCGCCCCCGGCTTTGCGCCTTGCCCTGGCGCAGGAAGGCGTCGCGGCCCTCCAGCCGCACCGACGCGTGGAACAGCTGCCAGCGGCGCTCGTGCACGATACCGAAATCGGGCGCGTAGCCGTTGTGCCGGGCCGCGAGGACGACGCTGTCGGCCTCCTCGGCGCGCTCGGCGGCCACCGCCGAGGGCCCGCTCAGCACCACGGGCCCGCGCCGGCGAATCAGCCAATCGGCCAGGAGCCGTTCGCCCCACCACCCGGTACGGGTGAGGAACCGGCACGACGAGCTGTGGGCGACCGAGGCCGTCGAGTGGGCCGGCGTCGAACGGGCGAGGAGGCGCAGATCCGCCCCGCTGGCCGGCAGGCCGCAATTGACCACGATGCGCTGGGGGCCGCTCGACATCTCGAAGGCGAGGCAGCCGGCCCCGGCATTCACCGAGTAGGGCAGCGGCGGGCACGCACCGACATCGGCCACGATCACGACCCGGCCGCCTTCCAGGCGCTCGTAGCCCGAGTTCGGCGCGTGCATCAGCGGCCGGGCGAGCGCGCCGTCGTAGACCAGCAGGGTCGCGAGGTGGTCCGCATCCGTGGCGCCCATGCCGTTGAAGTGGCTCAGCGAGGCGTCCGGGTGGCGCAGGAGTCGCAGCAGCGGCAACATCCGGTCGACGGCCCGCAGCAGCGCCATCGGCGGCTCGACGCTGCGGCTGAGGTAGCTCTGGCGCAGGGGCAGGAGGTCGAGGAGCAGATCCATGGCGAAGCGCGGGTCGCGGGACCGGTGGCCACCATCGGTCAGGATCTGGCGGTCGAGCTCCCGCGTCAGAATCCGGGTCGCTCGACGCAGGATCGGCTGAATGCCGTCGCAGCACAGGCCGGCGTAACAGAGCGCCACGGCGGCGTTCAGGCGCCATTGCGGTGGCACGCCCCGCCGCAGATCGCGCTCAAGTTGCTGCGCGTTGCGTCCGATCGCCTTGAGGAAGTTTTGGTAAAAGCCGTGATCGGCCCCCTCCAGCACGAGGGGCGACTGGCACAGGAACGAGATCAACCGGCGGGCCGCCACCGGCGTCTGCCGGGCGAGCGCCGCGTCCCCCCGGCCCGCGATGAAATCGGCCACGAAGGCGCGGGCATTGGCCCTGGCGAGGGCGGTGTCGGCGGCGCGCAGGTGGCGCAGCCAGCCGAAGCCGTAGAGTTCGTCAGCCCATTCCGGCGACGGCGCCGCGTAGTCGAAGGGTGAGCCGCCGCTCGCCGCGAGCGACCGGCCCGCGAAGACGAACAGCCCGGCATAGATGTCGTCCGCAAAGGTCGCGTCCGAGGTCCGCAGGTCCTGCGGGGCGATCACCAGTCCGGTCACCCGCATCCGGGCGAGGATGTCGGGCGGTGCTGTGACGCTGGCTCCGGCCGCGCGGCCCGCGCGTGCAGCCTCGCGCGCGACGAGCCGATAGAAGCGCCAGCGGTCAGGCCCCCAAGCCACGCGATCTCCGAGCTGCGCGTTTTCACAAGGCCCCAAGGCCTTGAGCCCTCGCGTACGAGGATCGGCTGGCACCCGTTTCGTAAGGCTAGTGGGGGCCTCTTAACCGGCGGTTTACGCTATGTCATGCCCGACGCCGTGAAGGCGACAGAGGACGGCACCGCCAGTCGTGGCGGATCGTGACCTGGGCCGGATCGGCACAGCCGCGGAGCACGTCGTCAGGATGGAAGCTCGATCCCGTCCTGTCGGAGCCGGCATCCGGCCATGACACGGGCCAGCCCTCGGCGGAGCGGCTGCAGCGCAATCGATCCGGCGCCGGTCGGATCGGGTCACTTCGGCATGAGCGCGGCGTCGAACGCCGCCAGGTTCGACCGCATCAGGTCGACATAGGTCGCTGCCGGACCGTCCGCCCCGGAGAGCGCGTCGGAATAGACCTTCCCGCCGATGCGGGCGCCGCTCTCGCGGGCGATCTGCTCCATCTGGCGCGGGTCGCTGATGTTCTCCAGAAACACCGCGGGTACGCGCTCGCGGCGAATCTGGCGGATGATCGACGCCACGTCCCGCGGGCTCGCCTCGCTGTCGGTGGAGACGCCCTGCGGCGCGATGAAGCGCAGGCCGTAGGCCGCCGCAAAATAACCGAAGGCATCGTGGGTCGTGATGATCTGCCGCCGCTCCGGCGGGATTTGGAAAATCGCTGCCCGGACGTCCCGCTCCAGGGCATCGAGCTTGGCGAGGTAAGCGGCCGCGGCCTCCTGATAGGCGGCGGCATGGGCCGGATCGACCTTCACGAGGCCGTTCCGGATGTTCGCCACGTAGATCCGAACGTTGGCGATGCTCTGCCAGGCATGCGGATCGAAGGCGTGCTCACCGTGTCCGTGACCGCCCTCCCCGTGGACATGCTCGTCCTGCGCCGGGATCGGCGACACGCCCGTCGAGACGGTCACCACTGGGGCGCGCGTGCCGGAGGCGCGGATCAGCCGGTCGAGCCAGCCCTCCAGCCCGAGGCCGTTGACGAACACGATATCGGCCTCGGCGAGCTTGCGCGCGTCGGCTGGCGACGGGCTGAAGCCGTGAACGTCGGAATCGGGTCCGACCAGGGTGGTCACCGTCACGGACGCACCGCCGATCTGCCGGACGAGATCGCCCAGGATCGAGAAGCTCGCAACCGCCCGGATCGGGACGGTCTGCGTGGTGGCCACCGCCGGCACCCCAAGTCCGAGCCAGACGGACAGGACCGCGAGCGCCGCGATCCGGAATGTTGTTGCCACGCCCCGCACCCTTCCACCTTCCCGCGCCTTCGGTCGCACCTGCCACTAATGTAACATTGTTACATACACAAGCGGGATACATGCCCGGTCCCCAATGCGCGGCGTCGGACGCGTCGCGCCCCGTGGGTTCCGACGCTGTCCGGAGCGTCAAGATGGAGGATTCCATGTCCCGCCGTTTGAGAGCGAGCATCCTGGTGACAGGGGCCCTCGGCCTGGGTGTCGCCAGCGCGGCCGTTGCGCACGACCATGGACCCGACGGCTTCCGCGGTCACGGGCGCTGGAGTGCGCTCACGCCCGAGGATCGGGCGGCCTTCACGGATGCCCGGATCGCCGCCCTGCATGCCGGCCTGAAGCTCAACCCCGACCAGGAGAAGCTGTGGCCGCCCGTGGAAGCTGCAATCCGTGACATGGCCAGGATGCGCCAGCAGCGCCGCGAGGCGATGCGCGACCGCCCCAAGTTCAGCGACGATGCCCCAGCGGCCCTTCGGGCGATGGCAGATGCCGCGACGGCACGTGGAGAGGCCCTACGCAAGCTGGCCGACGCGTCCCAGCCGCTCTACGCCAGCCTCGATCAAGACCAGAAGCGGCGCGCAACGATCCTCGCCCGGCCTATGGGCGGGCATGGTCACGGCGGCTGGCATCGCGGCCGGGAGGGCGGCCGGGAGGGCGGCCGCGGCCCGGACGGCGACGACCGCTGAGTCAAAGGCCTTGATCCGCGGCGATGGCGGCGGCACACCGCTGCCGCCGCGCATCCTGCCCGAGGCCGGCGCTGATCCGACCTGGTAGGTTTCATGGCGCGCCTCCGCGGCGACACGGCTCCCCTCCTCGCGCGCCTCTGGCGCACCTGGCTGTACCCGCACCGGGCCACCCTTGCCGTTGTGCTGGTGCTGATCGCGCTGGTGGGCGCCTCGACCGGCCTCTACCCGGCGCTGATCAAGGCCGCCTTCGACGCCTTCGACCGGAAGGATGCGGCGGCCATCGCCTACGGGCCGCTGGTGGTGATCGTCGTCACCGCCACGCGCGGCTTCGCGCTCTATGGCCAGACCGTTCTGACGAACAGGGTGGTCACCCGGGTCGAGGCCGACATGCAGGCGGCGCTCTACGGGCACCTGATCGAGTCCGATCTCGCCCAGCTCGGCCGCGAGAGCCCGGCGGCGCTGACCCAGCGCTTCACCACCGATTTCGCCTTCATCAAGGAAGCGCTGACCCGCATCTCGACGGTGCTCCTGCGCGACATCGCCATGCTGATCGGCCTCGTGGCGGCGCTGATCTGGATGGATCCGGTGCTGACTCTGGTGGCCGGCGTCACGGTGCCGTTCGTGGCCGGACCGATCGGGCGGATCGGGAAGAAGCTCAGGCGGGTCTCGACCTCGACGCAGGAGCAGATGGGAGCCACCGCCAGCCTCATTTCCGAAAGCCTCCAGGGGGTCCGGGTCGCCAAGACCTACGCCATGGAGGCCTACCTCAAGGGCCGCGCCGCGCAGGCCCTCGACGAGGTGCGCCGCCTCAAGATGAAAGCCGCCAATGCCCGCGGCCGTCTCGACCCGCTGCTGGAGATCGGGGGCGGCATCGCGGTGGCGGGGGTGCTCGTACTGGTCGGGCAACGGGTGCTGGCGGGGGAGAAGACGGTGGGCGACTTCACCGGCTACGTGGCGGCGCTGCTGCTCGCCGCGCAGCCGGCCCGGGCGCTGGGGAACCTCAACGCCATCCTGCAGGAGGCGGCCGCCGCCCTCAGGCGCTACTTCGACGTCATGGACGAGGCGCCGGAGATACGCGAGGCGCCCGACGCGCGGCCGCTCACCGTGTCCGCCGGGACGATCCGCTTCGACGGCGTGCGGTTCCGCTACCGGCCGGATGCGCCGGCCCTGGAGGGGATCGATCTGACGGTCCCGGCGGGCTCGGTCACGGCCCTGGTCGGACGCTCAGGCTCCGGGAAATCCTCGCTGCTCAACCTCGTCCCGCGGCTCTACGACGTGACCGAAGGCCGCGTGACCATCGACGGACAGGACGTCCGCGCGGTGACCCTCGCGTCCCTGCGCGCGGCGGTGGCGGTGGTGTCGCAGGAGGTGGTCCTGTTCGACGACACGATCGCGCGGAATATCGGCTTCGGCCGGCCCGGGGCGTCGCCTGCGGAGATCGAGGCGGCCGCCCGCGCCGCCGCGGCCCACGACTTCGTCGCGGCCCTCCCGGAGGGCTACGACTTCCGTGTCGGGCCCGGCGGCGGCCGACTGTCCGGCGGCGAGCGGCAGCGGGTGGCGCTGGCGCGCGCCTTCCTGAAGGACGCGCCGATCCTGCTCCTCGACGAGGCGACCTCGGCCCTCGATTCCGAATCGGAGCGTCTGGTCCAGGAGGCGCTGACCCGGCTGATGCGGGGCCGCACCACCCTGGTGATCGCCCATCGCCTCTCGACGGTGCGCGACGCCGATCAGATCGCCGTGATGGAATCGGGCCGCGTGATCGAGACCGGACGGCACGACGCCCTGCTCGCGGCCAGCGGCGCCTATGCACGCTTGCACCGGCTCCAGCTGTCGGAGCCCGCGACCGCCGAATAACGCGCATGTGCGGTGACACCGTCATGCGCCGGCTCCGTAGATTCGCGCGCCGGAGCGCGCCATAAGGGCCTCAGTCGATAAGGACCAGACCGTGAGCGACCTGACGTTCGAGATCCAAAGTCATCCCGCCCCGCGGACCGCCGAGGAGCGGGCCGCGCTGATGGCGAATCCTGGCTTCGGCAAGGTGTTCACCGACCACATGGTGGTGGCGCGCTACACGGCCGGTCGCGGCTGGCACGATGCGCGGATCCAGGCCCGCGAGGCAATTCCCCTCGATCCCGCCTCCGCGGTGCTGCACTACGCGCAGGAGATTTTCGAGGGCCTCAAGGCCTACCGCACTGCCGATGGCGGCGCCGCCCTGTTCCGGCCCGACGCCAATGCGCGTCGCTTCCGGCACTCGGCCGAGCGCCTGGCGATCCCACCGTTTCCGGAGGATGCCTTCGTCGACGCGGTGCGCAAGCTCGTCGAGATCGACCGCGCCTGGATCCCCGACACGCCCGACGGTAGCCTCTATCTCCGGCCATTCATGATCGCCACCGAGGCGTTCCTGGGCGTCCGGCCGGCCTCCGAATACCTGTTCATCACCATCGCGTCGGCGGTGGGCTCGTACTTCAAGGACCCGAACAGCACCGTCACGGTCTGGGTTTCGGAGCATTACACGCGGGCCGCCCCGGGCGGCACCGGCGCGGCCAAGTGCGGGGGCAACTACGCGGCGAGCCTCGCCCCGCAATCCGAGGCCGCGGCCCAGGGCTGCGAGCAGGTCGTCTTCCTCGACGCGGTTGAGCGCCGCTACATCGAGGAACTCGGCGGCATGAACGTGTTCTTCGTCTTCGAGGACGGCACGCTGGTGACGCCGCCGCTCTCGGACAGCATCCTGCACGGCATCACCCGCGACTCGGTCATAACCCTGGCGCGGGAAGCCGGCCTGACCGTGAAGGAGGAGCCCTACACGATCGACGCGTGGCGCACCGACGTGCGGGAGGGCCGCCTGACCGAGGCCTTCGCCTGCGGGACCGCCGCGGTGATCACGCCGATCGGCACCGTGAAGGGCCGCGAGGAGAGCTTCACGATCGGGAACGGCAAGGCCGGTCCGGTGGCCCAGCGGCTGCGGAGCCTTCTGGTGGACATCCAGCGGGGCAACACCAATGACGCCCATGGCTGGTTCCAGAAGATCTTTTAAGGCGTCTCGCCAGTTCGAACTCATGGCACGGGGGTCGAGCAGGCTTGGCTCGCACCCTCGGCGCGGCACCCGCACGTCCAACCCATCCCCGCATCGTGAAATGGCGCAGCGCAACGGAGGCCTCGCAGGAGGCCTCCGGACGGCCGCGCGATCCCTGGACCGCGCCTGCGAGGCTGCTGGACAGCACCTCAGGATAAGAGGGATCGATCGGACAGACCGCGTCGTGCCACGGCGGTTGCGCCCGTGACCGCCGCGGCGGGACAGGTTCCCGATGCGGCCATCATCGGCCCGTGGAACCCCGGCGTCCGGTCCGATCTGCCGTCCGCCTTCCTGCCGCTGGTGACCGTCTACCGGTCCGAGCACGTCGAGACGCCGCTGCGCGACGCCCTGGATCTGAGCGACCTCTGCGGACTGCCGGCCCGCCAGCTCAGCCGGTTCCGGGCCCGCCGCCTCGTCGTCCACGAGGTGCTGATCCGCGTGATGTCGGACCTGTCCGTGCCGGTCGGTGCGGTCTATGCCGATCTCGGCGTGAACTTCCGGGCCATCGTGTCCACAATCCTGCGCGAGGGCATCGAGCCCCGCCTCAGTGAGATCGAAGCAGCCCTCGCCCAGATCCGCGCCGAGGCCGACGCGCTGCTCGATCGTGAGGTCGCCGCCATCCTCGACGAGGCGCCGGCCCCGCCGCCGCCCGAGCCGCGCTGGCTCGATAGGCTCCTCGGACGCCGCCCCCCGGCGGTCGTGGCCCCGCGCGAGGATCTCGCGACCCGGTCCCTGCGCCATCTCGAGACTTGGCAGCGGCGCGCCGCCGAATCCGGCGACGGCCTGGAGATCGCCGCCTGCGAGGCCCTGCGCAGCGTGGTGTCCGGCCTTATCGCGCGGCAGAACACCTTGATCCGCGACGGATCCCTGATGCGGACCATCGCCGGTACGCTGGTCTCGAACGGCTACGGCAGCCGCCGCATCGGCGAGCTGATCGAGCCCTGGATCGCCGCAGTGGTGGAGGCGCATGGCTATCGCCGGCTGGCGCCGCAGGACTTCCCGGTGGTGATGAACGTGAAAGGGGCCTCGGCCTCCGGCAAGAGCACGATCCGTCCCTACCAGCTCGGCCTCGCCAGACGTCTCGGCATGGCGTGGTCGGACTTCGCGGTGATCACACCCGACGTCTGGCGCAAGTACCTCCTCGACTACGACAGCCTGGGCAAGGCCTCCCGCTATGCCGGGACGCTGACGGGCTACGAGGTCGAGATCATCGACATGAAGCTCGACCGCTACGTCACCCGCAAGGCGGCCGAGCGGCGGATCTCGAACCTGCTCATCGACCGGTTTCGGTTCGACAGCTTCCAGGCCGAGGCCGGCTCTGACGGCGGCGGGCAATTGCTCACCCGGTTCGGCGACCGGGTCTACATGCAGTTCATGGTCACGCCCCCGGCCGACACCGTCGAGCGGGCATGGAAGCGGGGTGAGATGTTCGGCCGCTACAAGGCGGTGGAGGACCTGCTGGCGCACAACGTCGAGGCCTATACCGGCATGCCGCGCCTGTTCTTCAACTGGGCGCTCTCGCGCGACAAGCAGGTGGTCTGCGAGTTCCTCGACAACAGCGTGCCGCTGGGCGAGCGCCCGCGCACCATCGCGTTCTGGGCCGACGGGATCCTCAACATCCTCGACGTGAAAGGGCTGATCGACATCGACCGGTTTCGGAAGGTCGACATCTTCGCCCGCAGTCCCGAGGCGGTGTTCAAGGGCGCCGACCTTTCGGCATCCGCCAACACCACCTTCCTGCGCGAATGCCTGCGCCGGATGGCGATCGTCCGCTTCGTTCAGGCCGAGACCGGCCGTGCCATCCTGCGCCTCGATCGCGGACGGATCACCGCGCTGCATCCAGCCACCCTGGCGGCGGTGAAGGCGGGTCCGGACTGGGAGGCGGCCTGCGCGGTCATCGGCTTCCCGGCCGATCCGACCGCGATTCCCACGCTCGATGAAACGCTGCACCCGACCGACGCGCCGACGCTCGGTGCCTGGGGCCCGATTTCTCCGTCGGGGCAAACGGAATAATATCGCCGCCCTGACAGTTCATCCCGTCCGTCTCAGGCTGGTATATTGCATACCTAGAACGGATGTGCATGATCGTCGGTGCACGAGAGACGCCGCCACAGCAAGGCCGCGCCGCCCAAGAGAGAGGCTCAGGGATGGAACGCCAGGATTCGCCGTCGGCGAAATGGTGGCAGCTCGCCTTCGGCGTGATCTGCATGGCCATGATCGCCAACCTCCAATACGGTTGGACGTTGTTCGTGGACCCGATCGACCAGCGCTACCACTGGGGACGCGCGGCGATCCAGCTCGCCTTCACGCTGTTCGTCGCCACCGAGACGTGGCTGGTCCCGGTCGAGGCGTGGTTCGTCGACCGCTACGGCCCGAAGATTGTGGTCGCGTTCGGCGGCGTGATGATCGCCCTCGCCTGGACGATCAACGCCTACGCCGACAGCCTGGCGATGCTCTATCTCGGCGCCGTCATCGCCGGCATCGGTGCGGGCTCGGTCTACGGCACCTGCGTGGGCAACGCGCTCAAGTGGTTCCCGCATCGCCGCGGCCTCGCCGCCGGTGCCACCGCGGCCGGCTTCGGCGCGGGTGCCGCCATCACGGTGGTGCCGATCGCCCGCATGATCGCGTCGAGCGGTTACCAGGACGCCTTCCTGTATTTCGGCATCGGTCAGGGCGCCGTGGTCCTCGCGCTCGCCTTCCTGCTGCGCAAGCCGTCGACCAACTCGCCGGTCCAGCGCAAGAGCACCCGCCTGCCGCAGACCAAGGTCGACCGCAGCCCCCGCGAGGCGGTGCGCACCCCGGTCTTCTGGGTGATGTACGCCATGTTCGTGATGGTCGCCTCCGGCGGCCTGATGGCGGCGGCGCAGATCGCCCCGATCGCCCACGACTTCCAGGTGGCCGGCGTGCCGGTGAGCCTGTTCGGCCTCCAGATGGCGGCGCTGACGCTGGCGATCTCGCTCGACCGGATCTTCGACGGGTTCGGGCGGCCGTTCTTCGGCTACGTCTCCGACAACATCGGCCGCGAGAACACGATGTTCATCGCCTTCTCGACGGCGGCGCTGGCGGTGATCGTGCTGCTGACCTACGGTCACATCCCGATGGTCTTCGTGCTGGCCACCGCGGTGTATTTCGGGGTGTTCGGCGAGATCTACTCGCTGTTCCCGGCGACCTGCGGCGACACGTTCGGCTCCAAGTACGCCGCCAGCAATGCCGGCCTGCTCTACACCGCCAAGGGCACCGCGGCGTTCCTCGTCCCCTTCGCCAGCCTCCTGTCGGCGGCCTACGGCTGGTCGGCGGTGTTCACGCTGATCATCGTGCTCAACGTGACGGCGGCGGCGATGGCGATGTTCGTCCTGCGCCCGATGCGGGCCCGCTACCTCGCCGCGGAGGAGCATCCCGCGGCGCTCGGCGCCCATCCGATCCGGGCGGCCTGAGCAGCCCCCGCTCCACGACGTCGCCCGAGCGACGCCCAGCCTTCACGGATCTCCCGCCCTCCCCTCCTCCGGGAGCGTGGGGGATCCCCCGCCAGCCGGCGCCCAGAGCCGCCCGTACCGATACCGATCCTCCGGGAGAAACCGTGATGACCGCACTCGCCAAGATCGTCCACACCGCCCCCGAGGTCGAGGCAGAGCCCGAGCTGACCGACGGCTTCCACCTCGTCATCGACGCGCTCAAGCTCAACGGCATCGAGACGATCTACGGTGTCCCGGGCATCCCGATCACCGATCTCGGCCGCATGGCCCAGGCCGAGGGGATGCGGGTGATCTCGTTCCGCCACGAGCAGCACGCCGGCAACGCCGCGGCGATCGCGGGCTTCCTTACCCAGAAGCCGGGCATCTGCCTCACGGTCTCGGCCCCGGGCTTCCTGAACGGCCTGACCGCCCTCGCCAACGCCACCACCAATTGCTTTCCGATGATCCTGATCTCGGGTTCCTCCGAGCGCGAGATCGTCGACCTGCAGCAGGGCGACTATGAGGAGATGGACCAGCTCGCCATCGCCAAGCCCCTGTGCAAGGCGGCCTTCCGGGTTCTGCATGCGGCCGATATCGGCATCGGCGTCGCCCGCGCCATCCGCGCCGCCTGCTCGGGCCGGCCGGGCGGCGTCTACCTGGACCTGCCCGCCAAGCTGTTCTCCCAGGTGATGGACGCCGAGGCCGGCGAGAAGTCGCTGGTCAAGGTGATCGATCCGGCCCCGGCCCAGCACCCAGCCCCCGAGGCAATCGCCCGGGCGCTCGACGTCCTGAAATCCGCCAAGCGGCCGCTGATCGTGCTCGGCAAGGGCGCCGCCTACGCCCAGGCCGACGCGGCGATCCGCAGCCTCGTGGAGACCAGCGGCATCCCCTACGTGCCGATGAGCATGGCCAAGGGCCTCCTGCCCGACACCCACCCGCTCTCGGCCGGCGCGGCGCGCTCGACGGCGCTGAAGGACTCGGACGTGGTGCTGCTGATCGGCGCCCGGCTGAACTGGCTGCTGTCGCACGGCAAGGGCAAGAGCTGGGGCGAGCCCGGTTCGACCAACTTCATCCAGATCGACATCGAACCCCGCGAGATGGATTCGAACGTCGAGATCGTCGCGCCGGTGGTCGGCGACATCGCGTCCTGCGTGCAGGCGCTGCTCGACGGCATGGGCCAGGGCTGGCAGCAGCCTCCCTCCGACTGGATCGAGACGCTCAAGACCAAGCGCGAGGCCAACGTCGCCAAGATGGCGCCGAAGCTCATGAGCAACGCCTCGCCGATGAACTTCCACGCGGCGCTCGGTGCGCTCCGCACCATCGTCAAGGAGCGGCCGGACGCGATCCTGGTCAACGAGGGCGCCAACACCCTCGACCTCGCCCGGGGCATCATCGACATGTACCAGCCGCGCAAGCGCCTGGATGTCGGCACCTGGGGCATCATGGGCATCGGCATGGGCTTCGCGGTCGCGGCGGCGGTCGAGACCGGCAAGCCGGTCCTGTGCGTCGAAGGCGACAGCGCCTTCGGCTTCTCCGGCATGGAGGTCGAGACCATCTGCCGGTACGGGCTCCCGGTCTGCATCGTCGTGTTCAACAACAACGGCATCTACCGCGGCACCGACACGGATCCGACCGGCCGCGATCCCGCCACGACGGTGTTCGTGCCGGATTCCCGCTACGACAAGATGATGGAAGCCTTCGGTGGCGTCGGCTACCACGTCACCACGCCGGACGAGCTGACCCGCGCGGTCAACGAGGCGATGAACTCGGGCCGCCCGGCTCTGGTCAACGCCGTCATCGACCCGGCGGCCGGAAGCGAGAGCGGCAACATCGGCAGCCTCAACCCGCAGAGCGGCATCAAGAAGAAGAAGTGAGGGCGGCGGGCCCCTGAAGCCCGCAACCGGGATGTCTGCACGCCGGCCGGATCGCTCAGCGGTCCGGCCGATCATGACTGCGCGGCACGCTTTGAGGCCGAGCCGCGGGCCCCCTCTCCCGTGCGGGAGAGGGACAGGGTGAGAGAACAGGTCCGTCCGGAAAGGGCGCGACCGGGACGCGCCTCAATGGCGTGCTCGTCCTGAGAGTTCTCGCCCCTCACCCCAGCCCACTCCCGCACGGGAGAGGGAGTCTGGCGCCGCTGGCAAGCCACACAACGCGAATCCAACACCGATCCGACGAGTTCCTGCGATGATCGATCCCGACCTCGCCGGCCGCCTGCACTTTCGCCACCGACTGCCCGGCCGCGAACCCCTTCCCCCGGGCAGGCATGACCTCGGCCTCTTCGCCGAGCGCGACGCGGTGCTGGTGGTTCCCGAGGGCCTCGATCCGCGCCGGCCCTGCCCGCTCGTGGTTCTGTTCCACGGCGGCGGCGGCAGTGCCGAGCGCATCCTGCCAATGCTGGAGGCGCATGCCCGCGCAGCGCGCTTCCTGCTCCTCGTGCCGCAATCCCTCTTCCCGACCTGGGACATCGTCATCGCCGGCCACGGGCCTGACCGCGAGAGGGTCGCGGCGGCACTGGCGCACGTGGCGGACCGGTTCCTCCTCGATCCGGGGCGGCTCTGCTTCGCCGGCCATTCCGACGGTGGAAGCTACACCCTCTCGCTGGGGCTCGCGAACGGCGATGTGGCGAGTCACCTGATCGTCTCGTCGGCCGGGTTCCTGTCGGTCCATCTGCAGGTCGGCGCACCGCGCATCTTCCTGTCGCACGGGACGCAGGATGAGCAGATCCCGATCGACCGGAGCGCCCGGATCCACGTGCCGACGCTGCGCGAGGCCGGCTATCCGGTCACCTATGTCGAGTATGACGGGCCGCACGCCCATCAGCCGACCGTGGTGGCCCAGGCAGTGGACTTCTTCTTGAGCGATCCGCCCGACGGCGTGTGAGCGTCAGGCCAGAGCGGTACGGGCCGAGGCGCGGGCGCGGATCGGCGCCTCGGGCGCGTCGGCTTCGGACAACAGCGCCGGGATGAGGTCCGTCTGCGAGACGATCCCGACCAGACGGCCGTCGGCGTCGACCACCGGCAGGTGGTGCAGCCCCGCCTCCGACATCCGCGGCACCAGCACGGCGATGGGTGTGTCGGGGCCGACGGGCTCGACCGCGCTCATGATGTCGGCGGCGCAGCCATGGGGTGCGCGGCCCCGCTCGGCCGTGAGCCGCAGGCGGCGGCCGAGGCCGAGGCGCGGCCCGGACCGGTCCCAGGCGGCCTTGTCGAGGAGATCCGTCTGCGTGACGATGCCGAGGACGCGTGCCCCCTCGTCGGTCACCGGAAGCGCCTTGATCCGGTGCCTGCGCAGCAGCCGCAACGCCTCGGCCAGCGGCGCGTCCGGCGCCACCGCGATCACGTCGCGCGACATGATCGCCGCGCAGGTGATCGGACTCGAGAGGCGGCCGTAGACCTGCATCTGCACGCGCCGCAGGATCTGCTCCAGGTCGCTGCGGTCGACGTCGAGGAGCTGGTCGAAATCCTCCAGCGCGGCGTCGAGGTCCGAGGCCCGGAAGCCTACCCGGGCGCCGGAGGGCGGATCGGCCGTTCTGGGACCCGCCGGGCGCAGATGCGGGTAGGCGCGCCCCGTCAGGTTGTTGAACAGCAGGGCGGTCGTCAGCAGCAGCAGCGAATTGGCCGCGACCGGCCAGAGCACGAAGCCGTAGCCCAGCTCGCGGATCGCCGGGCCGCCGAGAACGGCCGTCAGCGCCACGGCTCCGCTCGGCGGGTGCAGGCAGCGCAGGGCCATCATCAGGGCGATCGCAACCCCGATGGCGCAGGATGCCGCCACGAACGGATCGGCGATCCACGCCCCCGCCGTGACGCCCACGAGTGCCGCCACGATGTTGCCGCCGAGGATCGACCACGGCTGCGCCAGGGGGCTCGCGGGCACGGCGAAGAGCAGCACCGCCGAGGCGCCCATCGGGGCGATCAGGACAGGCAGCGCCTCGGAGCCCAGGGCGGCGCGGCAGACGAGGCCGGTCGCCAGGATGCCCGCCAGGGCACCGGCGGCGGAGCGCAGGCGCTCACGCTTGCTGATCGGGGTCAGCTCCGGCAGGAAACGGCTCAGGAATGCGCGCATCGGATCCGGGGCTCGCACATGAAAAGGACGGCGCTGGGGGAGCGCCGTCCTGTCTCAGGAACGCTGAGGTCGGGCGCTGTCTATCAGACCGCGCGAGCCTCGTGCATCGCCCGGATCTGCTCCGGCGAGTAACCGAGGTCTGCGAGCACCTCATCGGTGTGCTCGCCGAGCAGCGGCGACGCCTTCACCTCGACCTTCATGTCGGAGAACTTGATCGGGCTCCCGACCGTCAGGTACTTGCCGAGCTTCGGGTGCGCCACCTCGACGACGGTGCCGCTCTCGCGCAGGGACTTGTCCTCGGCGATCTCCTTCATCGACAGCACCGGCGCGCAGGGGATGTCGTAGGTGCGCAGGATGTCCACCGCCTCGAACTTGGTCTTGTCGGCGAGCCACTCCTCGATCGTCTTGAAGATGTCGAAGATCTTGTCCTGGCGCGCCCGGGCGGTGTTGTAGCCCGGATCGGTGATCCACTCCTCCTTGCCGAGCGCCTTGCAGATCGGCGCCCAGGCATGACCTTGGATCGTGAAGTAGATGTAGGCGTTCGGGTCGGTCTCCCAGCCCTTGCACTTCAGCACCCAGCCCGGCTGGCCGCCGCCGCCGGCGTTGCCGCCCCGCGGCACCACGTCGGAGAACTCGCCGTGGGGGTACTGCGGGTACTCCTCGAGGTAGCCGAGGGCGTCGAGGCGCTGCTGGTCGCGCAGCTTCACGCGGCAGAGGTTGATCACCGAGTCCTGCATCGACACGGCGACCTTCTGGCCCTTGCCGGTCTTGTTCTTCTGGTGAAGCGCCGTGAGGATGCCGATGGCGAGGTGCATGCCGGTGTTGGAATCCCCCAGCGCGGCTGCGCTGACGGTGGGCGGCCCGTCCCAGAAGCCCGTGGTCGAGGCGGCACCGCCCGCGCACTGGGCGACGTTCTCGTAGACCTTCAGGTCCTCATAGTGGTGGCCGTCCGAGAAGCCCTTCACTGAGGCGAGGATCATGCCCGGGTTCAGCTCCTGGATGCGGGCCCAGGAGAAACCCATCCGGTCGAGGGCGCCGGGGCCGAAATTCTCGACCATGACGTCGGAGTCTTGAATGAGCTTCTCGAGGACTTCCTTGCCGGCCTGGGTCTTGGTGTCGAGGGTGAGCGAGCGCTTGTTGGAGTTCAGCATCGTGAAGTAGAGCGCGTCCGCGTCCTCGACGTGGCGCAGCTGGGTCCGGGTCACGTCGCCGGCGCCGGGACGCTCGACCTTGATCACGTCGGCGCCGAACCAGGCGAGCAGCTGCGTGCAGGCCGGGCCGGCCTGGACGTGCGTGAAGTCGATGATCTTGATGCCTTCCAGCGGCTTGCTCATGGGGCGTTCTCCCTGTGCGGTTTGGTGATCGGGACCTTCGGATCGTCCGGCGGGCTCATGGCGCCCGGCGGGCCGGATCCGAGGAAGCTTCGAGTTCGGCCACGCGTTGGCGCAGGCGCTTCTCTTCGGCCCAGCGCTCGGTCTCGTCGCGGATCACGGCGACGATCCCGGTCACCCGGTCGGAGGCGTCCCGCACCATCCCCACCGTGAAGGCGATGGAGAGCTGGCGGCCGTCCTTGTGGAGCGCCGGCACCCTCAGGGTCTCCGCCCCGTAGCGGGTGACGCCGGTGCGCATGGTCTTGGCATAGCCGTCCCAGTGGCGGCGCCGGTGCCGCTCGGGGGTGATCAGATCGAGACTCTGCCCCAGCGCCTCGGCGGCGCTGAAGCCGAAGATGCGCTCGGCGGCGGCGTTCCAGACGGTGATGGCGCCGTCCGGATCGGACACCACCACGGCGTCTCCGATAGCCCTGACGAAGTCGGCGAGATCGGAACCGTTACGCTCCGCCTGCGCCAAGCCCGTCACCGGCGACATCCGGCCAACGGGCCAGGGATGAGGCGGATTGCAGAAGTCCGAAGCTGCGTCATCCGCGGCCACCCTCCCTGAACGTCGCCCGAATGAGCGGCGTTAAAATTCCAGTCCGGTCTTGCTAAGGAACCGTGACCAACCCTTTCGCTGGTATTTGGTATGCCAAATGGGGAATTCCGTCAACGCCTGCGGTGACAGGTGGAACTTTTCTTCAACTCGATACCGCGAGACGCGGCCCCTGACGGAGTGCCGGCGGGCGGTCTCGACACGGGCCGAGCAGCCCGGCATTTCGCCCTGGGCCTTCCGAACGCGATCGCTTTCGACACGCCGATGATCGCCGCTCAGGATTTCGGGCTCCGGGCTCGACGATCAGATATGTCTACGGGTATCGACAGTATTTCCTGAATGAGTGCGCCGCGTCTCACTCTGGTCGCCTCGATTACGATTTTAATCTCGGACCGCAACGATTGATGGACCGTCACGCCGAATGATTTCCGTATCGGCTTTTATCGGAAGCTGATCATAAGTGACGGGATCACCGCCGACGCGTCATAGATCCGGCGCCTTAGCGCAGGTTTTCCGAAGCGAGATCGGCTTGAGCGCGGCTTCGTGTGTCTCCGACAGAACGCGGGCACCACCATGGCCACGCATTCCGCGAGGACGACCGGGCGGCTGGATCCGGCAGACTGCCTCCGGCCCAACAGCGATGTGGTCATCGATGGCACGCACGGATTCCATCGGACGAGGCCGCGCCGCGACACGCGCGGAGGCGACGCCGAGGCATCCATAACGACATGCTTTTGCCGTCTCCCCGTGCGAGAGGCGATCGGCGTGCGGATTGCGGCGCGGTCATGATCCCGGTGACGGGTCGACCTTCTAGGCCGGGAGGGCCGGGAATCAGACCATGAATATGGAGATCCGGAAGGCAGAGGGACAGCCGGTTACGTCTGCCGACCGTCAACAGGCGGTCACTGAGTCGCTTCGGCAGATCGCGCGCATGTCGCGCTTCGCCGATCGCAAGAAGGGGATCCGGTCCTATCAGGTCCAGACCAAGAACGACCCCTGGATCCCGGTTCTGTTCGTGCTCTGTTTCATCCTGCCGGCCTTGGCCGGTGCCGTCTATTACGGCTTGATCGCGTCGAATCGCTACGTCACCGAAGCACGCTTCGCGATCCGACCGGCTCTCGGCTCGTCCGACAAGACATCCTCCGAAACCGGGGGAACCGCTTCCGGCACGTCGAACCAGATGGTGGCGCAGGATACACAGATCACGCGCGAGTTCATCCTCAGCCGGCCGATGCTGGAGATCCTCGAGGGGCAGCTGCCGCTGCGCCAGTGGTTCAGCAGCGATTCGATCGATTACTTTTCACGGTTCGATCCCGAAAAGCCGATCGAGAAGTTCGTCCGCTATTGGAAGCGGCGCGTCGGCGTCGAGGTCGAAGGCGGCTCCGGGATCATGTCCGTCACGGTCGAGGCCTTCGATCCGGACGAATCGCTTGCCATTGCCAAGGCCGTCATGAAGGAGGCCGAGCGCAAGGTGAACGACCTCAGCGTCAAGTCGCGCGAGGACGCCGTGGCGGAGAGCGCGCGCGAACTCCGTCTTGCCGAAGAGCGCATGACCAAGATCCGCCTCGCCATGCGCGACCTGCGCAACCGCGAAGGTGTGCTGGACGCCCAGAAGACGAATGACATCAATATCAAGATGATCGCGGAGCTGCGGGCATCCCGCATCAACCTCGCGGTCCAGCTCGCGATCGGCCAGCGCGACCTCGGTCCCGATTCGCGCCGGATCATGGATCTCAAGCAGCAGATCAAGGATATCGACGACAACATCGCCCGGATCGAGCGGCAATCCGCCAGCCAGGATCCCGATCAGAAGCGGCTGCTGTCCGACGCGTTGACGCGGTTCGAGATCCTGGAGAACGACCGGAAGAACGCCGAGAAATACTACCAGCAAGTGCTGACCGCCTACGAGCGCGCCCGCATCATCTCGGCCCGGCAGATCGAGTTCTTCAGCCCGATCGTCGAGCCCGTGAAAGCGGAATCGTCGACCGAACCGCGGCGGCTCCTGATGATCGGCCTGATCATGGCGGGCGCCGGAATCCTGTTCGGAGCCTCGATGTTCGCTCGTAAGATGATGACCTGACCCACGCCCGCCCCGCGGATTTGCCCGGGGCGGATACGTATCCTCGCCTCAGCGGGTTGACTGGGCGGCCGGGCCGATCGTACCGCCGGTCCAGCCCTGTGCCCGCCAATCCTCGGCGCGCTCGTCGATGTCGATCGAACCGGCTTGATCCAGAATGGCGAGGACGCGCTCGCCCCGCGACTCGTCGGCCCGAACGGTGACCAGAGTGCCGCCCCGTCGCACGCCTTCCGCATAGGTCTCGGCTTCGTCGGCGCTGAGACCCGCCGCCGTCAGGCCGCCGATCAGGCCTCCGGCCGCGGCGCCGACCCCGGCGCCCGTGACGGCGGCCACGAGCCAGCCCGCCGCGACCACCGGTCCGAGCCCGGGGATGGCCAGCAGCCCGAGGCCGGCGAGCAGCCCCGCGCCACCGCCCAACACCGTCCCGACCGTCGCCCCGGTGCCCGCCGACTCCGCCGCGTCCGACGGGTGGGGCACGGCGGAACCGGGCGCGTGCGGTTCAGCGGGTGAGTCGGGGCGGTTCGCGACAATGCTGATCTCGGCATGGGGGATGCCGGCAGCTTCCAGCCGGTCCACCGCGTCTGCCGCGGCCTCGTATCGGTCGAACAGGGCGGTCAAGATGCGGACGGCCATCGGATCCTCCCGGACATACCCGGGTCGGAGCCCGGAGACGTGGCGACATCGCGGAAAGCCCGCAAAGGGCTCGGACGGGTCCTCATCAAGCGCTTGCGGCAGCCCCGGTTCCCGGCACCGCCCGCCACATCTTAACGCCGCGCTAACCATCCACCCGGCAGATCTTGCCGAGTGATCCCCGGCCCGTCCGGGGGGAACGGCGACGGATGGAATCGATGGCAGAAGCGGCGAGCGCGCCGGCACAGGCGGGCGTCACGACGGTCCTCGGCCAGCTCACATTGCCGACGCGCGGCGACCTCCACGCGCTGTCCAAGCGGTCGGACCTGCTGTTCGCCACAGGCGTGCTGGGGATCCTGGCGGTCCTCATCTTCCCGCTGCCGGCGGTCCTGCTCGACCTGCTCCTGGCGGTCTCGATCATCATGTCGGTGCTGATCATGATGACCGGCCTGTCCATCGACAACCCGCTGGAATTTACCGTTTTCCCGACGTTGCTGCTCATCGCCACGATGCTGCGGCTCGCCCTGAATCTCGCCTCGACGCGCCTGATCCTCGGGCACGGACACGAGGGCACCGCCGCCGCGGGTCACGTCATCGAGGCGTTCGGCCATTTCGTCATGGGCGGCAACTTCGTGATCGGGATCATCGTGTTCGCGATCCTGATCATCGTGAACTTCGTGGTGATCACGAAGGGCTCGGGCCGCATCGCCGAGGTCGCGGCCCGCTTCACCCTCGACGCGATGCCCGGAAAGCAGATGGCCATCGACGCCGATCTCTCGGCCGGCCTCATTGACGAGAAGGCCGCGAAGGCCCGGCGGGCGGCGCTGGAAGAGGAATCGTCGTTCTTCGGCGCCATGGACGGTGCCTCGAAATTCGTCCGCGGCGACGCCGTGGCGGCCCTGCTGATCACCTTCATCAACGTCGTCGGCGGCATCATCATCGGGGTGGCGCAGCAGGGCATGAGCTTCGGCGACGCCGCCAAAAGCTACACGCTGCTGACCATCGGCGACGGTCTCGCGAGTCAGGTCCCGGCCCTGATCGTCTCGACGGCGGCGGGCCTGCTGGTCTCCAAGGCCGGTGTGCGGGGCGCGGCCGACAAGGCCCTCGGCAAGCAGCTCGCCCATTACCCCAAGGCGCTGGGCATGTCGGCGGCCGTGATGCTGCTGATCGCGCTCCTGCCCGGCATGCCGATGCTGCCCTTCGTGCTGCTCGGCGGCGGCGCCGGCTACGCCGCGTGGCGCATCAACAAGACCGCCAAGCTGGCCCCGCCCCTCGACGCCCAGGGCGTACCGATGGATGCGGCCGCGGTGGCGGCCGCGGCCGCCCCCAAGGAGGAGACGGTCACCGACCTCCTGAAGCTCGACGACCTCAAGCTGGAGATGGGCTACGCGCTCCTGGCGCTCGTCAACGGCGAAGGTCAGGACCGGCTCACCGACCAGATCAAGGCCCTGCGCCGCCAGCTCGCGGCGGAACTGGGCTTCGTGATGCCGTCGGTGCGCATCCTCGACAACGTCCAGCTCGACGCCAACGCCTACGTGGTGCGGGTGAAGGAGATCGAGGCCGGCACCGGCCGGATCTTCCCCGGTCAGTTCATGGCGATGGATCCGATGGGCGGCCAGGTCCAGCTGCCGGGCCAACACATGCTGGAGCCGACCTTCGGCCTGCCGGCCACCTGGATCGACGCGGCCCTGCGCGACCAAGCCCAGTTGAAGGGCTACACCGTGGTGGATGCCGCAACCGTGGTGTCGACCCATCTCACCGAGGTCATCAAGGCCCACGTCTCCGAGCTCCTCAACCACGTCGAGGTCTCGAAGCTGCTGCGCGAGCTGTCCAAGGAGCACGCCGACCTGCTGAAGGAGATCGTCCCCTCGCAGATCTCGACCACCGGCATCCAGCGCGTGCTGCAGTTCCTGCTCGCCGAACGGGTCTCGATCCGCGATCTCGGCGCGATCGTGGAGGCGATCGCCGAAGTGGCGGGCGGGGTGAAGAACCCCCGGGACGTGGTCGAGCACGTCCGCGCCAGACTCGGCCGGCAGATCTGCGCGCAGTACCAGGACCAGAACGGGATGCTGCCGATCATCACCCTCTCGCCGGCCTGGGAGCAGGCGTTCATGGAATCGATCGTGGGCGAGCGCGACGAGCGCTACCTCGCGATGCAGCCCTCGAAGCTCAGCGAGTTCGTCAATGCGGTGCGCGACCGCTTCGAGATGGCGGCGCGCCAGGGCGAGATGCCGGTCCTCGTGACCTCGGCGCAGACGCGGCCGTTCGTCCGCTCGATCATCGAGCGCTTCCGCCGGGAGACACCGGTGATGAGCCAGGCCGAGATCCATCCGCGGGCGCGTCTGCGGACGGTGAATTCGATCTGAGCGCAGACGCTCCCTCGCGACCGGACGGATCGCGGCCCCTGGATGTCGGCGTCGGGCTCCGGAACGCCCGGCGGATCATCGCCTCAGGCCGAACGCGGGAGCCCGTTGCACCCCGCGCGGAGACCGGCCTCAGAAGGGTGAGGCCCGCACGACAGGGCTTCGTGCGCTGACTTCCCAGACCGGACGCGAGCCGCGACGGCGCCCCCTGAAGGAATTCTTAAGGGCGGGTCAGATCGCCTTCTGCTTGAGCTCCCGCTCCATCTCATGGGCGTCGAGGCCAGGAGCGGTGACCGGCGGTTCCGGCACGACGGTCGCCTTCGGTCCGTTCGCTGGGGTGCCGATCGCCGCGGCCAGACGCGAGCGTTCGAATGCGATCACCACGATCACCGAGATCAGCGCCGGAAGCCAGAAATAGAAGACGCGGAACACCAGCAGCGCGGCGACGACGGCGTTCTTACGCGCCTCGTCGGTCTCCGCGATATTCATGGCGGTGAGGAAGACGATCTCGAAGACGCCGAGGCCACCGGGCGCGTGCGAGGCGAGCGCCACCGAGAAGGAGGCCAGGAAGATCGCCAGGACGGGGATGAAGCCCGGATTGACCGCGTCCGGCAGGGCAAAATAGATGATCCCGGCCGCCCCCAGAAGCTCCAGCGGTGCAGCCGCGAGCTGGCGCAGCATGATCCCCGGGCGCGGGTATTCGAGCTTGAATTTCCGCAGGCTGATCGGCGGCAGCCGCAGAAGCGAACCGGCGACGTAGAGGGCGACGAAAGCCAGCATCCCGATGCCGACGGCGACGGCCGTACTCGGATTGGTCAGGATCGCCGGGAGCTTGTCCTGCAGGCGGGCCAGCAGATGCGGATCGTAAACCAGCGTGAAGCCGCCGAGCAGCACCGTCCCGAGGAAGAACGTGAAGGAGCAGAGCGCCACCAGCACGGCGACCTGCGCCGCCGACAGGCCCTTGGCTGTGTAGGCGCGATAGCGGACCAGGGCGCCGGAGAAGACCGAGGCGCCGATATTGTGCGAGAGGGCGTAGGTCGTGAAGGAGCAGAGCGAGACGAACAGCCACGAGATGTGGCGCACGCCCAGATGCAGGAGCGCGATCCGGTCGTACCAGGCGAGCGCCGCATAGGCGACCAGGGTCGAGAAGGCCGCCAGCAGGATCCGGTGCGGCGGGATCGCGAGCACCGCGGCCCAGATCGCCGAGAGCGAGGTGGTCTTCAATTCCTGATAGAGGAAGTAGCCCGATACCACGACGGCCGCGAGGCCAATCATGGGCCAG
The DNA here is from genome assembly GCF_040545035.1 of Methylobacterium sp. 1973. Lineage (NCBI taxonomy): Bacteria > Pseudomonadati > Pseudomonadota > Alphaproteobacteria > Hyphomicrobiales > Methylobacteriaceae > Methylobacterium > Methylobacterium sp. 1973. The sequence continues at coordinate 116,744 of NZ_JBEPLA010000012.1, read as the reverse complement.
ATAAACTCGCTGATCTTCTTCATGAACACCGACGCCCTGGGGAGAGCCCCTGATGCGCCGGCACGCGACGCGCTGCAAGCGGCATGTCACCGCCGCGATCCCCCTTGTCAGGTGATCGTGACGGTTTCGTGCCGCGGGAGCCTGCCGATCGGTCCGTCGGCCGGGCTCAGCCCCGGGCGCGGTTCAGGCCGATCCCGTCCATGGCGGCTTGGTCCCGAGCCGATTCGGCCGCGCGCTCGGCGGTCCGCTCGCGGTCGTTCAGGATCTCGACCTTCTTCAGTTCCTCGAAAGCCTCGCCCAGCTCGGCCTTCGCCTCGGCGAGCTGACCCTCGAGAGCCTGGGCGGACTGAATCATGTTGTCCCGGCGCGTCGCCGCCGCGCGGGCATAGGTCGGGTAGGCGAAGTGACCGACATCGGTGATTCCGGCCCGGGCCTCCTCGACGGCGACCTCGCGATCGAGCTCCACCGCCATGCGCTGGAAGTCGGCCATCATCATCTCGATCTGGGTCACGCGCCGGCGCTTCTCATCGACCTGGAAGCGGCGCAGGCGGATCAGCGTGTCACGCGATTTCATTAGGACGCTCACTCCACGCAACGCTTGAGGCCGCGCCCGGGATCACGCCCGGACAGTGCCCATGTGCGAGCCTGCCCACGGCAGCCTCGCCCGGATCCCCCACCTGCACCATGTGGTTCGCCGAAGCGTCGCCGCCCCGAGGCATGGTGCCTAGGCCCCGCCGATGATCTCGGTGAGCCGTGCGTAACCATCGCCGATGGACGTTGCTTCTTCCTTACCCTGCCCCAGAAAAGCCTCAAGATACGGCATGAGCGCCACGGCCTCGTCGACCTCCTGGGAGGAGCCGGCCCGGTAGGCGCCGAGGCGGATCAACTCCTCCATATCGGCATAGGTGGACAGCACCCGCCGCGCCCGCCGGACCACCGGCAGATAGGCCGGATCGCACGAGCGCGGCATGGTCCGCGAGACCGAGCGCAACACGTTGATCGCCGGATAGCGCCCGCGCTCCGCGATGGCGCGCTCCATGACGATGTGACCGTCGAGGATGCCGCGCACCGCGTCGGCCACGGGCTCGTTGTGGTCGTCGCCCTCGACCAGGACGGTGAACAGGGCCGAGATCGTCCCCTGCCCCACGCCGGGGCCGGCCCGCTCGAGCAGGCGCGGCAGCTCCGAGAAGACGGTCGGCGTATAGCCCTTGGCGGTCGGCGGCTCGCCGGCGGCAAGGCCGATGTCGCGCTGGGCCATGGCGAATCGTGTGATCGAGTCGATCATGCACAGGACCTTGGCGCCCCGGTCGCGGAAATACTCGGCCACCGATAGGGTCATGTAAGCCGCGTTCCGGCGCATCAGCGCCGGCTCGTCGGATGTCGCCACCACCACGATCGAGCGGGCGAGGCCGGCGGCTCCGAGGTCGTCCTGAAGAAATTCCTGGACCTCGCGGCCGCGCTCGCCCACGAGGCCGATCACCGCCACGTCGGCGGCGGTGTAGCGGGCCAGCATCGACAGCAGCACCGACTTGCCGACACCGGACCCGGCGAAGATGCCCATCCGCTGGCCGGCGCACATCGTCAGGAAGGTGTTGATGCACCGGACGCCGAGATCCAGCGGCCCGCCCACCCGCGTGCGGGCGTGGGCGGGCGGCGGGTCCGCGCGCAGGGGATAGACGTCGGGCCCGTGCGCCAGGGGGCCGAGCCCGTCGACCGGCCGCCCGAGGGCGTCGATCACCCGGCCGAGCCATGCGTCGGACGGCCGGATCGCGCCGGCCGATTCGTCGCGGACGTAGGCGGGGCAGCCGCGCCGCACGCCCTCGAGCGAGCCGAACGGCATGGCGAGCGCCCGGTCGCCCTGGAAGCCGATGACCTCGCAGGGCACCAGCCCGTGGCCGTTGGCGCCCTCGACATCGACCCGTCCCCCGAGCCGCATCGCCGCCACCGGCCCGGCGACCTCGACCAGCAGGCCGCGGATCGCCACGACCCGGCCGAACGTCTCCAGCACCTCGATCCGCTCCAGGGCGGCCTGCGCCGACGCGAGGGAAGCTACGGATCTTGCCGGATCCTGTGTCATCGGCCTGGCTCTCAACGCTTCGTTTACCGGCCTCCTTAACACTGCGGGTCACGGGCTCGTAGCGGCTCGATCCGGGTGGCGGCTTCGGCCGCGCCCGACGAAGTCGTACCGGTGTGTCCCATGGACAACAGCGGGGATCGGATCGTTGCGGAGGAAGTACTTACGCCGAAGGGGGCGAGCGGCCTGGACGCGGGCGGATCGGAATCGGGGTCGGGGCGAGACCGGGGAAACGCTGTTTCTCCTGTCAAGCTCGCGGAACTTCGAACGAGACGCTTGCGGGCAGGAATCAGGTTTTGTTAACGATTAATCCATAGCGTTCCACGTCAAGAGCGACGGAGCGCCCGTCCACAGGCCGGTGGCGGGCGAACGATAGGGACGTGTCTGCGCGCTGATGCGGCCGGCGGGGCTGGGGACCGACGATGCGGGTACTTTTGATCGAGGACGACAGCGCGACCGCGCAGAGCATCGAGCTGATGCTCAAGTCCGAGAATTTCAACACCTACACCACCGACCTCGGGGAAGAAGGTGTCGATCTCGGTAAGCTCTACGACTACGACATCATCCTCCTCGATCTGAACCTGCCCGACATGTCGGGTTACGAGGTGCTGCGCTCGCTGCGCGTGGCGAAGGTGAAGACGCCGATCCTGATCCTCTCCGGCATGGCCGGCATCGAGGACAAGGTGAAGGGTCTGGGCTTCGGCGCCGACGACTACCTCACCAAGCCGTTCCACAAGGACGAGCTCGTGGCGCGCATCCACGCCATCGTGCGCCGCTCGAAGGGCCACGCCCAGTCGGTCATCACCACCGGCGACCTGATCGTGAACCTCGATCAGAAGACCGTCGAGGTCGGCGGCGCCCGGGTGCATCTGACCGGCAAGGAGTACCAGATGCTGGAACTCCTCTCGCTGCGGAAGGGCACGACGCTCACCAAGGAGATGTTCCTCAACCATCTCTACGGCGGCATGGACGAGCCCGAGCTCAAGATCATCGACGTGTTCATCTGCAAGCTGCGCAAGAAGCTCGCCAATGCCAGCCAGGGCAAGAACTACATCGAGACCGTCTGGGGCCGCGGCTACGTGCTGCGCGAGCCGATGGACGGCGAGGAGCGCATGGCGGTCTGATCCGCCCGGCGCATGTCTTCCGAAAAACCCCGTGCGGCCAGGCCGCGCGGGGTTTTCGCGTTTCGAAGGGGCTCCTCCGCGACGGCATCGCCGACGCCGCGCAGGGACATCGGGCCGCGCGCGACCGTGGCGGGCGTGGCGCAGGCCGGAGCTTCCGGCTCGCGATGGACGCTACGCTCACCGCATCCCGGTCGCGGAGAAGACCTGTGCGGCCGGCGCGATCACCACGTAGCCGCCGCAGGGCGCGGCCCGGCTGATTACCGCACTGGCCACGCCCCAGATGTAGGTGCCGCGACGATCCTGCGCGACGACCGGACCACCGGAATCACCGAAGCAGACCCGGGCGCCGTTGGCCCGGGCGATGGTGAGCCCGGTATTGCTGGCCGCGATCGGCGTCAGCGTGGCGGTGCGCAGGCGTCCGACGGTGCGGCCGGACAGGCCGGCGCCGGCGATCCGCAGGCTCTTCGGGACCCGCCCGGGATCCGCCGCCAGCGGCACGGGCCGCCGGTCGCGCACCGGCTCGGTCAGGCGGAGCACCGCGAGATCGAGGGAGAGATCGGACAAACTGACGCCCGACGCCTCGTTCGGCAGCATCTCCCCCGGATCGGGACTGTAGCGGGCGGCGACCCGCGCCCCGTAGACCGGCCGCGCCGGCTCGCTGCCGCGGAAGAAGACCACCAGCGCGCCGAGCGGATCGCCGTTCACGCAATGGGCCGCCGTCAGCACAAGATCCGGGGCGATGAGCACTCCGCTACAACGGGTCAGGCGCAGCGCCTCCTCGGGCTGGGTGATCGTGCCGATCGCGACGGTGGCCTGCGCCAGGGCATCCCGCCCCGCGGCCGCCCCGCCGTCGATGGCGAAAGCCGGCCCCGACAGCCCCAATCCGAATGCCAGGGCCGATGCGGCGGCGGCGCAGCGCGCCCCGATGGTCGCGAAGATGGTCACGTGCTGCTCTTCCCCGGCGCGAGCCCCCGGACCACAGATGCCGCGCACGCCGCATCGCGCAAGCGGGCGCGAGGACGCGGCCGCCGTGACATCCGTGACGTCGGCGGCCGGCTCAGCAATCAGCGCGCCACCGTCCAGGTGGTGGTGCCGTCCTTGTTGTCCTTCACGGCGACGCCCATCGCGGCGAGGGCATCGCGCGCCCGGTCGGAGGCGGCCCAGTCCTTCGCGGCCCGCGCGGCGCGGCGCTCGGCGATCAGCGCCTCGACCGCCGCGACGTCCACGCCGGACGCCGCAACCTGCGCCTGCTCGCGGTCGCTGCGGGTGCTGGCGAGGAAACCGAGGAGGTTCGCACCGGCGCGCAACGCGCCGGGCTGCGTCTCCGCGCTGCTCGCGAGCCGGTGCAGCTCATTGATCGCCGCCGGCGTGTTGAGGTCGTCGCAGAGGGCCTCGACCACCCCGGCGGGGACGTCGGACGCGGCGGGCGCATCGCCGGCGGCATTGTACCAGCGGTCGAGCACGCGGCTCGATTCCTCCAGGCCGCGCAAGGTCCAGTCGATCGGCTGCCGGTACTGGGTCTTGAGCATGGTGAGGCGCAAGACCTCGCCCGGCCAGTCGTTCAGCACGTCGCGGATGGTGATGAAGTTGCCGAGCGACTTCGACATCTTCTCCCCCTCCACCTGGAGGAAGCCGTTGTGCAGCCAGACGTTGGCCATGACCGGCGTGCCGAAGCAGCAGCGCGACTGCGCCACCTCGTTCTCGTGATGGGGGAAGATCAGGTCGATGCCGCCCGCGTGGATGTCGAAGGTCCGGCCGAGATGCTTGGCCGACATCGCCGAGCACTCGATGTGCCAGCCCGGCCGCCCCGCCGCCGCGATCCCCGCGGGCGACGGCCAGGACGGCTCGCCGGGCTTCGCGGGCTTCCACAGGACGAAATCGAGGGGCGAGCGCTTGTAGGGGGCGACCTCGACCCGGGCGCCCGCCTCCATCTCGTCGAGGGGCCGTTTCGACAGGCCGCCGTAATCCGGCATCGACGGGACGTCGAACAGCACGTGGTCCTCCGCCACGTAGGCGTGGCCGGCCCGGACCAGCGCCTCGATCATCGTCACCATCTCGGCGATGTGATCGGTGGCGCGGGGCTCGACGAAGCGGGGCCGCTCGCCCGGCACGTTGACGTCCTCCGGCATGAGCACGCCGAGGTCGCGCACGTCCCGGTGGAACTGCGCCAGCGTCCCGTCGGTGAGTTCGCGGATGGTGATGCCGCGCTCGGCCGCCCGGGCGTTGATCTTGTCGTCCACGTCGGTGACGTTGCGCGCGTAGGTGACGTGCCCCGGCCCGTAGAGGTGGCGCAGCAGCCGGAACAGCAGGTCGAAGACGATGATCGGCCGGGCATTGCCGATATGGGCGGCGTCGTAGACGGTCGGGCCGCAGGCGTAGAGGCGGACATGCTGCGGATCGATCGGCGCAAAGGCTTCCTTGGCGCCGGTCAGAGTGTTGTAGAGCCGCAACATCGGCGCCATGAAACCCATCCCCATTCCGGCGCCGCGGCCTGATCCCGGCGCCGCGCCGGCGCCGGAAAACCGGCCCTGCCGTCAACGACCTGCGGGCCCCGCGCGGCGAAGAACGGCCGAAACGTGGCGGATCCGGAAGGCCCGCCACGGCACCCTGTTGCATCGCGGCGACGGCGCGGCCCGCGCGATGGGGCTAACCCAAAAGCGTGAGGAATTCGAGATGGCCTGCGCGCCCTGCACGTAAGGCTTCCTTAACCGCGCCGTCGGACCGTCCGGGGCACGATCCTCACGCCACAGATCCTGTGCCCAAGGACAATTCATGCGACGCTCGGCCGCCGGTTCCCTCGCCCTCGTCACCGTTCTCGCCTGCGCAGGCCTGACGCATGTCGCGCTGGCCGGCACCGACGGCGAGACGCCTGCGAAGGCGCCCGCGCGTGTCGAGAAGACCTTCCTGATTCCGTCGAGCGACGGCTACGGCGTCGGCGAATGCCTGACCACGCCGGGCAGCGCCTGCGGCCAAGTCGTCGCCAACGCATGGTGCGAGGCGCAGGGCTACGCGGCCGCCAATTCCTACGGCGTGGCCGCCGCCGACGAATATACCGGCGCGATCAGCCAGCCGGTCCCGGCGCCGTCCGAGCGCCCGATCCGGATCACCTGCCAGGACTGAGCCGGCCAGGACCGGCTCAGTTGGCAGGGCGCTCCGCTCACTTCATGAAGTCGGCGCATTTCTGCGCCGGTTCGGTGCCCCAGGGTGCCAGCGGCACGGCCGAGGTCGAGTTCTTCGGCGAGCCCTGGATGACCTTGTCCGAATAGACCATGTAGATCAGCGTATTGCGCTTCGCGTCGCAGCCGCGGACGATCTGCATCGACTTGAAGATCAGCGACCGACGCTCGCTGAACACGACTTCACCCTGGCTGAGCTTGCCCTTGAAGGCGATCGGCCCGGTCTGCCGGCAGGCCAGCGAGATGTCCGAGACGTCCTCGGCGAGGCCCAGCGTGCCCTTGATCCCGCCCTTCTCGGGCTGGGTGTACCAACAGGCTACCCCCGAGACTGCCGGATCGTCCACGCCGTAGACCACGAGCTTGTCGTTGGGGGTCAGCGGCCGCCAGACCGTCGACTTGTCGAAAATGCGATCCGGCTCCTGCGCCGAGGCCGGACCGGCTGCGGCCAAGCCCACGGCCAACAGCCCGACATAGGTGAGACTCCGAAACAACATCACTGGCCAATTCCCCCTCACGCTTGCCGGCCGGATGTAGGAGGGGTGTCGCGGTCTTGCGAGGGGGCGTAGAATGGCTCCGCTTCGGTTCCGAAGCGCGGATGCGCGCGGGCCTGGATTCTCCGGATCGCCGCGCACCCGATCAACGCGATGCAGCCTATGCCTCACCGCCCGATCGTCCGTACGTTCGGCCGCCTCGTCCTGAGCGCGGCCATAGCCCTCGGACTGTCCTATCCCTTCGCCACCGCCGCGCGCGCGCAGGACGCGGCTCCCAGCCCGCCGCCGACCGAGGCACGGCCGGCGCCGCAACTACCGTCGCCCCAGTGCCGGCGGTACCGGGCGGAGCTGGCCTCGCTCCAGACCGGCGCCAGCACGACGCGCGCCCTGAACGACGAGATCGGGCGGCTCGAGGCCTATTTCCGCGGCCTCAACTGCGAGGGCGGCAAGTTCCTGTTCTTCGACACGCGACCGCCGCAATGCGGGGCGGTGGAGCAGCGGATCCGCGCCCTCAAGGCCACCTATGGCGGCGCCGTGATCGACGACAGCGGCGCCCGGAAGCGTGAGCTCCAAGGGCTCGTGGCCTCCACCTGCCCGCCGCGCGAGACCTATGCCGGCTCCGGCGAGGCCTATGCCCGGGGCGGCCCGCAGACGGTCTGCGTGCGCACCTGCGACGGCGGTTTCTTCCCCCTGAAGAACCTGCCCGAGGGACGCGGCGGTGCCGACGAGATGTGCCAGGCCCTGTGCCCGGGGACCGAGGCGCAGGCCTATTCGATGCCGTATGGCGACGATGCCCTGAAGCACGCCGCCACGGTGAAAGGCAGCCGCGCCTATGCGAGCCTCGCCAACGCCTTCAAGTTTCGCAAGGAATTCGTTCCGAACTGCTCGTGCAAGCCGGAGGGCAAGAGCTGGGCCCAGTCCCTGGTGAAGGCCGAGAGCATGCTCGTTCGGCACAAGGGCGACATCTTCGTCACGCCGATGCAGGCCGAGGCGCTGTCCCGGCCGAAGGTGCGCCTCACCTTGGTGGGACGGGCCGACCGGACCGCGGCCGAACTCGCCGCCGATGTGGCCGGTCGCGCCGGGGTCGACACGAAGGCTGGCCTGACACCGGAGGAACCCGGAAAGGCCGAGCCGGCGGCGGCGAAACCCGATCACGTTGCCGTGCGCATCATCGCGCCGGACGTCGTCGCTGTCCCCAAGCGTCTCACGCCCTGAGACCTCCCCCGCCCGCGCGCGGGGGAACCAAATGCCGCGTTCCGGGTTCGGGTCGGCCTGAACCGACATGGGACCGCGATGCGTCTGCTCCGCCTGATCCTCCTCACCGGCACGGTGCTGCCGGCCCTCACGCTCATGCAGCCCGCCGGAGCCGAGCCGGGCCGGTTCCACCTCGCACAAGGTGGACCGGAGGAGCGCGGCCCCCGCGGCGGCGAGCCGCCACATGGCGGACCGCGCCCGGAGCGGCCGCCGCAGGAGCGGCCCGGCCCGCAGCCGGGTTCGCCGGCTGGACGTGAGCGCCCTGAGCCCCGACCGGAGCCCCGACCAGAGCGCGCCGCGCCGCCGCCGCGCGAGCGGCCGGAACCGCCGGCCCAGCGTGCACCGCAGGCTGAGCAGCCTCAGCGGGAGCGCGGGCCCGAGCGCCGTCCCGAGCCGCCGGCATCGCGCCCTCCGGCACAGGAGCGGCAGCAGGAGCGCCAGGATCGGCAGCAGGAGCGCCAAGAACGGCAGCAGGAGCGCCAAGAGCGGCAGCAGGAGCAGCGCCAGCCGGATCAGCGCCAGCAGGAGCGCCGGGAGCAGCAGCCGGATCGTCCGGATCGCGGGCCTCAGGACCGCGCAACGCCTGGGCGGCCCGGCCCGGAGCGGCAACAGGCGCCGGATCGGGACCAGGGTCCTGCTCCTCAGCCGAAGCCGGAGCGGCCGCCGGCACCGCCGCAGCAGCCTCAGGCACCGGACCGGGATCGCGCGGCCCCGGAGACGCCCCCGAACCGTCCCGCACAGCGCGACGCCACACCCGACCGTGGGCCTCCCGGCCAGCGACCGGCCGGTCAAGGCGGCCCCGATGCGCGCCCGCAGGCGCCCAATGCGACGCCGGACGGGCCCGGCAGACCGTCCCAGCGTCTGGATGCCCAGCCCGAGAACCGTCCGCAGCCGAATGCCGGCCCCGGCGCAGAGCCCGGCCGGCCGGGCTCGCCCAACACGGCTCCGGGGGTCCCGGGGCGGCCGTTCCAGCCTCAGGGAGGCCAACCCGAAGGGCGCGGGCAGCCCCAGCCGAACGGCGCGCCCGGCACCGAGCCGGGGCGACCGCTCCCGCCCAACATGGCCCCGGGCGTCCCGGGCCGCCCGTTCGTGCCGCCGGGACAGGGCGCGGCGCCAGGACAGGCTCCGCTTCCCGGAGGCGTGCCGCCGGGACAGCCGCCGGTGGGTGGCCCCGGCCGGCCGGCCGATCTCGGCCCCGGTGCCTTCAACCGGCCGGGCCAGCCGGGCTACGTCCCCGGCGGCTTCCGGCAGAACGATACGGTGCGCGACTTCGAGCAGGTCCGCAGCGACCGCCGCGAATTCGTCGAGGATGGCCGGACCTACTACCGGGAGCCGGGCCGCATCATCGTGCGGGATCGCGACAGCTACCTGATCCGCCACGACGAGAACGAGCGCTTCCGCGACCTCGACCCGCGCGGCTACCGGTTCGAGCGTCGGGGCGCCGAATTCTACAGCTACGTCGCGTGGTCCGGCGGCGGGCAGATCGTCACCGTCACCGACGATGACGGCCGGCTGCTGCGCCGCTACAGCCGCTACCCCGACGGCCGGGAGGTCGTCCTGATCGACAACAGCTATTCCGGCCCGCTGCGCCCGATCTACGAGGACGTGGTGGCACTGCCGCCGCCCGACATCCGAATCCCGCGGGACCGCTACATCGTGGACTACGCCCAGGCCGACGAGGCGGAGGTCTACGAGGCGCTGACGGCACCGCCGGTTGTCCCTGTCGAACGCCGCTACACCCTCGATCAGATCCGCTACAGCCCGGACCTCCGCGCCCGTCTGCGCTCGGTCGACATCAACACAATCACCTTCGATACCGGCTCGTTCACCGTGACGCCGGATCAGGCGGCCAAGCTGTCGGTGATCGCCGCGGCCATGAACCGCGCGATCCAGGCCAATCCGCGGGAGGTCTTCCTGATCGAGGGCTTCACCGACGCGGTCGGCTCCGACATCGACAATCTCTCGCTGTCGGATCGGCGTGCCCAATCGGTGGCGACCGTGCTCACGGAGCAATTCCGGGTGCCGCCGGGCAATCTCACCACCCAGGGCTACGGCGAGCAGTATCTCAAGGTGAACACGCAGGGCCCATCGCGGGAGAACCGCCGGGTCGTGGTCCAGCGGATCACGCCGCTGCTGCAGCAGGGTCCGGATCAGGGACAGGCAGCGCCTCCGCCTCCGCCGGCGCAGCCGCCGCGCTGAATTGGTCGCCGCGCAGATTTGCCCTGCGCGGCGCTCCACGGTCCGGGGCGCTGCCCTGCCTCGGGGCAGGTGGCAGAGGTGGACGGGAGGCGACCCGGTCGGATGGAACGGCGTGGTGCTGATCCCAGGCAGCCTGTACGGTCGCCTCTGATCGTCGCCCTGCGGCTGTGCCACCGCCCGCCGCGCGCGATCCGAACCAGGAGATCCGCCCATGAGCGCGCGCAGCCACGCCCGACATGTCGTCGACCAGTTCGGCGCGCAGGCCTCCGCCTACGTGACCAGCGCCGTCCACGCGGCGGGCGCCGACCTCGACCGGATCGGCGTTCTGCTGCGCGCGCGGCCGGGTGCCAAGGTCCTCGACCTCGGCTGCGGCGGCGGCCATGTCGCCTTCACGGCCGCCGCCGCCGGCGCCGCCGTCACGGCCTACGATCTTTCGGCCGAGATGCTGGCAGCGGTCTCCGCCGAGGCGTCCCGGCGGGGTCTCGACCGGATCGAAACCCGGCAGGGCGGCGCCGAGACCCTGCCCTTCCCGGACGCGATCTTCGACGCGGTGCTGACCCGCTACAGCGCCCACCACTGGCGCGACGTCCCGGCGGCGCTGGCCGAGGCGCGGCGGGTGCTGCGGGCAGACGGCCTGCTCGTCGTCAGCGATATCGTCGCTCCGGAGGATCCGCTGCTCGACACGCATCTGCAGGCCGTGGAGCTGCTGCGCGACCCCTCGCACGTGCGCGACTACCGGGTTTCGGAATGGCGCGCCCTTTTGGAAGCGGCCGGGTTCGAGCCCGGCGCCGTGATGGCGAGCCGGCCGCGCATGGACTTCGCCAGCTGGATCGCCCGGATGCGCACGCCGGAGATCCATGTCGCGGCGATCCGCGCCCTCCAGGCTGCGGCGCCCGCCGAAGTCACCGCCCATTTCGGCATCGAGGCCGATGGCAGCTTCCTGCTCGACGCCGCACTGATCGAGGCGACCCCGAGGCTTGGCCGTTGAACGGTCGCGGACACATCCCCATGTTGCAGGACCGCGCCACCAGAGGAAGCCGTCCCCGCCCAGCGGGGTGCCGGCTCAATGATCCGGTCTGATCGAGCTCCTCGTCGTCGTCCTGCTGATCGCGCTCAACGGCGTCTTCTCGCTGTCGGAGCTGGCCCTGGTCTCGGCTCGCAAGAGCCGGTTGCGCGCCTTGGCCGAGGAGCGCCGTGCCGGCGCGAGGGCCGCCCTCGCGCTGGCCGAGGAGCCGGGGCGGTTTCTGTCCACCGTTCAGATCGGCATCACGCTGATCGGCATCCTCTCCGGCGTGGTCTCGGGCGCGGCTCTGGGCGACCGCCTCGCCCTGATTCTGATCGATCTGGGCTTGGGCAAGGGCTGGGCCGACACATTGGGCTACACCCTGGTGATCGGCGTGATCACCTACCTGTCGGTGATCATCGGCGAACTGGTCCCCAAGCACCTCGCCTTGCGCAACCCCGAACGCATCGCCTGCATGGTCGCGCCCGGCATGCGGGTGGTCTCGCGCGCGGCTCTTCCGGCCGTGTGGCTCCTCGACGCCTCGACGCGGGCGGTGTTCCGGCTGATCGGCCAGGAGACAGAAAGCGCCAGCGCGGTGACCGAGGAGGAGATCCGTAGTCTCGTGGCCGAGGCCGAGACCGCGGGCGTCATCGAGGGCGACGAGCGGGCGATGATCTCCGGGGTCCTGCGCCTCGGCGACCGTCTGGTGCGCGGCGTCATGACTCCGCGCACCGACGTGACCTGGATCGATCTCGCCGATGATCCGGAGACCGTCCGGGCACGCATTTTCGCCAGCCCCTATGCCCGTCTGCCCGTCGCCGATGGCGGCCCCGACGCGATGATCGGCGTGCTTCAGCTGCGCGACCTGATCGGCCCCTTGTCGCGGGGGGAGCCCCTCGACCTGCGCGCGCAGGTCCGCGCGGCGCCGGTGCTTCCGGACACGCTCGATGCCCTCGACGCCCTGGATACGCTGCGCCGGGCCTCGGTGCCCATGGCCCTGGTGCACGACGAATATGGACATTTCGACGGGCTCGTGACCCCGGCCGACATCCTCGATGCCATCGCCGGGGCGTTCCTGTCGGAGGATACGGAACCGGACGCGGTGCCCCGCCCGGACGGGTCCTGGCTGATCGCGGGTTCGATGCCGGTCGATGAACTGACCGACCGGCTGGGCCTGCGTCTCCCGCCCTCGCGCGACTATGCGACGGTCGCCGGCCTGGTCATCGCGGTGCTCCAGCACCTACCGGAGACGGGCGAGACCTGCGACATCGCCGGCTGGCGGTTCGAGGTCGTGGATCTGGACGGACGGCGCGTCGACAAGTTGCTCGCGAGCCGTCTCGCCGAAACCGAGGCGTCGTAGCTCAAGCGGTCTCGCCGGACAGACGCCGCGCCGCGCGTGCCCGTCCGATCAGCGGCAGCAGACCCGCGAGGTCCGGGCCGTGCTCCAGCCCGGTCAGCGCGAGGCGGAGCGGCATGAACAGGCCCCTCCCCTTCGCGCCGGTCCGGCTGCGGATCTCCGTCGTCCACGCTTTCCAGGTCTCCGGGCCGTATGGCTCCGGGGGCAGGGTCTCGCGAGCGGCCGAGATCACGGCCGGCTCGGTGAGGACAGGCTCGACCGGGCCGGCGACGACGCGCCACCAATCGGCCGCCTCGGGGACACGGCCGAGATTGGCCCGGACCGCCAGCCAGAAGGCTTCGGCCCGATCCGCCGGAATCCCGAGATCGGCGAGGCGCGCGGCCGCCTCCGCGTACGGCATGGCGTGGATCAGTCGGGCGTTGAGGCCGTCGAGTTCCGCCGGATCGAACCGGGCGGGCGCCCGCGAGATCTCGCCGAGGTCGACGAGGCGCGCGAGGGTGTCGAGATCCGGGACGGCCCGCACGGATTCGGCCGAGCCGGTGAGCACGGCCAGCGAGCGGACCGCCGCGGGCTCGTAGCCGGCCTCGCGCAGGCCCCGCAGCGACAGGTGGCCGAGGCGCTTCGACAGCCCCTCCCCGTCGGCGGTCGTCAGCAGGTTGTGGTGGCCGAAGACCGGCACGGTAGCGCCCAAGGCCTCGAAGATCTGCACCTGCACGCCGGTGTTGGTGACGTGATCCTCGCCGCGGATGACGTGGGTGACGCCCAGATCGGCGTCGTCCACCACCGACGGCAGCGTGTAGAGATAGCTGCCATCGGCGCGGATCAGGACCGGGTCCGACAGGGACGCGCAGTCGACATGGGCCGGACCGCGGACGAGATCGTCCCAGGTGACGGTCCGCGCCTCCAGGAGGAAGCGCCAATGCGGGCGGCGGCCCTCGGCCTCGAACGCCGCGCGCTCCTCGGCGGTGAGCCGCAGAGCCGCCCGGTCGTAGATCGGCGGCTGGCCGCGTCCGAGCTGGCGTTTGCGGCGGCGCTCCAGCTCCTCCGGCGTCTCGTAGCAGGGATAGAGCCGGCCCGCTGCGCGGAGGCGGTCGGCGGCGGCGTCATGCTGCGCCTTGCGGGCGCTCTGCTTCGCGAACAGATCGGGCACGATGCCGAGCCACGCGAGATCCTCGGCGATCGCCTCGGCGAAGGCTTCCGTGGAGCGCTCCGCGTCGGTGTCGTCGAGCCGCAGCAGGAAGCGCCCCCCGGTCCGGCGGGCGTACAGGGCGTTGAGCAGGGCCGGCCGGGCGTTGCCGATATGGAGGTAGCCGGTCGGTGACGGTGCGAAGCGGACGAGAGTCATGGACCGCTCTGTAGCCGATCTCTGCGGGAATGTGCGCGGGACTTCATGACGGCACCGGACCGATGCACCGCCCTGCGAAGTCCTGCTACCCAGGAGGTGGAAAACCCGTCAGAAGGGCGCGCGTGGTGCGGTGCGGGATATGAGCGGCATGGCGACGGACGTAACGGCCGACATCGTGGTGGTCGGCGGCGGGATGGTCGGCCTCGCCAGCGCCATCGCGCTGAAGGATCGCGGCCTCGACGTGGTCCTGTGCGATCCCGGCGAGGCCCGATCCCGGACCTCCTACGGCAATGCCGGCGTGGTCAGCCGCGGCTCGATCCTGCCGATGTCGAGCCCCGCCCTTTGGGGCAAGCTTCCGGCCTACCTGCGCAACGCCGATTGCGGCCTGCGCCTGCACTACGCGCATCTCCCGCGGATCATCCCCTACACGGCGCATTTCCTGGCGGCCGCCCGCGCCTCCCGGTGGCGCCGCGCGGCAGCGGCGCTGCTCCCCCTGACGACCGCCGCCTATCCGGCCCATGAGCGGCTGGCCGCCCGGGCGGGGACCGGCGACCGGCTTCAGCGGACCGGCTGGATCAAGGCCTATCGCACGGAAACGGCCTTCGCGGCCGCGGCCCTGGAGCGGGAGATCCTGGCGAGCCACGGCGTCGCCTTCGAGATCCTCGACACGGCGGCCCTGCGCGCCCTCGAGCCGGCCCTGGTGCGGCCCTACGCGCGGGGGATGCTGCTGACCGAGACCGGCTCGGTGCGCGAACCCGGCCGTCTCATCGAGGCCTGCGAAGCCCTGTTCGACGCTCTCGGCGGTCGCCGCCTGCGCAGCCACGTCGCCCGCTTGGCGCCCGAGGCGGGCGGGTGGCGCATCGATCACGACAGCGGCGCGGTGCAGGCCCGCCAGGTCGTCCTGGCGGCCGGCGCCGCCTCGGGAGCGATCGCCCGGACCCTCGGCTATCGCTTCGCGGTGGCGGCCGAGCGCGGCTACCATCGCCACTACGCCCTGCATCCGGACAGCCCGCCGCTGACCCGGCCAGTCCTCGACACGGGGGCCGGCTCCATCCTGTCGCCGATGGGCGACCACCGGGTGCGGGTCCTGTCCGGCGTGGAACTCAACGCCCGCCGCGCCGCACCCGATCATACCCAGATCGAGGCGGCATCCCGGGAAGCGGCCGGAACGCTCCGGCTCGGCGGGCCCCTGGACAACGCGCCGTGGCTCGGCTCCCGCCCATCGACGCCCGACGGGATGCCGGTCATCGGCCGGGCACCGCGTCACAGCGGCCTGCTGTTCTCCTTCGGCCACGGCCATATCGGGCTGTCCACCGGGCCGATCACCGGCGAGATCGTCGCCGATCTCGCCACCGGCCGCACGCCCGCGGTGCCGGTGGCCGCCTTCGCGCCGGAGCGGCTTCTGCGCTGGCCGCGCCTGCTCTGACGGCGCTCCCGCTCTCAGCGCCAGTCGTAGGGGTTGTAGGGCTCGAGCGCAGCCTGGACCTTCCGCAGGACGTCCGGCTGCCGCTGGAGATCGGCCTCCCGGGCCAAAGCCCGGAGGAACGCTTGCGGGCCATGTTCCAGATCCCGCGCCAAGCCGTTGTAGCGGTCGGCGGGCTCGACATGGGGGGGATTCACCGCGACGCGGTACGCGAGGCCGCAATTCGGCGGGTCGATCCCGAGCCGATAGCAGATCCGCACCCGGGCGAAGGGCACGTCAGGGCGATAATCGACCCGGTACCCGCCGAACCGGAAGGCACCTCCGGTCACGCGCTCGGCATAGGCCAGCGTCCGCGCCACCGTGGTGAAGCCGGCGGTGCGCCGGTCACGCACGAGATCGATCGCCGCGCGCTCCGTCGGGACGAAGGGCTGTGCACAGGCGGTACCGGACACCAGCGCGGCCAGGAGAGCGGGAACGACGAATCTCATGGCTTCTTCATGCAGACCGCGACGGGCTCGGCATCCTTGGCCGCCTTGGCGGTCATGTCGAGGCAGCCGACGGTGGATATACCGTCCGTCTGTGTCACGGACGGCAAAACCGCCATGCCCCGGCAATAGGCACCGATCAATTCCTCGTCACGACGACAGGCCACATCCAGGCGCACTTGGCTGTTCATCGACGGCCCCGGCGGACCGGGCGGCCCGGCCGGACCCGTCTCGCCCGTGGGACCGCGTGCCCCGGTCGCTCCGTTCAGGCCCGCAGGCCCCGCTGGCCCCGGAGGCCCCCGGTCACCCGTCGCACCGGGAGGTCCTGCCGGCCCCGGCTTCGGCGCGTCACAGGCGCCGAGCGCGAGCGCCATCGCGCCGAGCAGGAGCGCGATCGGTGGGCCTCTCATGCGGGTCTCCGGTGGGGCTTGCGCAGAGGGAACTTGGTGCGCAACCCAATCGGGTCAACGGCGCCTCGTCGATCGCCCGCATCGATACAACCAAAAGTAGTAGTCCCTGGATAAACCAGCTCTCGCCGATCGAATTAAGAGTTTTGCAAAATCTTGGCGTCACATCGACTTGTATGGCCATGTCTGACTGATCTGCTTGCTCATGAACGCCCGAAGACACTTCAGCGCGCGGAGCAAAGCGACGTCAGGTTGTCTGCTGAAGAGCCTGGGGCGTGACGCCAGCGGCGCGGCCGCGGTGGAATTCGCCCTCGTGGCGCTGCCCTTTCTCGCGCTGTGCGGCGCGGTCATCCAGATCGCCTTCCAGATCTGGGCGACGCAGAACTTCGATCGCGCCCTGCAGAACGCGGTCCGGACGATCTTCACCGGCCAGTTCCAGCTCGACACGGCGGGTCAGACCGATCCGGCGATCCTGCTCGCGGCCCTGAAGACCCGGATGTGCGGTCCGGCCAGCACGCCCGTCGCCACGGTCTTCAATTGCCAGAACGTCAAGATCGACGTCGCGACGGCGAGCAGCTTCGCGAATGCCACCGCCGCCAAGCCGATCGATACCGCGACGGGTACGTGGAACACCAGCTTCGGCAGCAACTACAAATGCGCTTCGCCGGGGACGATCGTGATCGTCACCGCGGCGGTGCCGTTCCCGACCTTCTTCAACCTGATGGGTCTGAACACGCGGCAATTCACCAGCGGCTCCGCAGCGGGATCGAGCCTTCTGACCTCTACCGCGGTGTTCCGGACCGAGCCCTACCAGATCGTCGGAGGGAGCCCATGCCCGTCGTCTCCGTCCTAGCCCGCCAGGCAGCGCGGCTGCGGCGCGACGGGCGTGGCGGCGCGATGGTCGAATTCGCCGTCATCCTGCCGCTCCTGCTCGCGATCTGGGCCGGCATGACCGAGGTGGCGCACGCCATCGACGAGTGGCGCAAGCTCACGCAGCTCGCCCGCACCGTGGCGGATCTGACGGCGCAGGGCGACACGCAGAACCCGATCAGCCCCACCTTGATGAACGACATCATCGCCTCCGCCACGGCGGTGATGCGCCCGTTCGATACGTCGAAGGTCACGATCGTGGTCAGCGCCATGGGCGTCGACCTGAAGAACCCGAGCCCGGTTCCGCTGGTCTGCTCCAGCGTCGCCAACGCAAACGCCACCGCGCGCAGCCCCGGATCCGCGGCCGACCTCACCGTCCCGGACGGCTACCTGACGCCGGGGATGCGCTACGTCCAGGCGGAAGTCACCATCAGCTACGCGCCGATGATCGGCAGCACCCTGGTCAAGCTGGCCAAGGGCGTCAGCGGCACGATCACATTCAAGAGCAGTGCGCCTTGGCCGACCCGCGGCGGAAAAGCCTACGGCGCCAACACGTACACCGAGGTCGTCCTTCCGGACACCAAACACGCGAATTGCGATGGCACAGTGGTCAATCGTGCGTCCTGACAGCGCGCCCAAGCCGCGGCGACCCCGGTTCTTCCACGATCGCGGCGGCAACGTCGCGCTGCTGTTCGCGTTCCTCAGCGTGCCGATGCTGATGCTCGGCGGCGCGGCGATCGATTACGGGTTCGCCACACGGCTGGAGACGAAGCTGCAGGCCGCGACCGATGCCACCGCCCTGCTCCTCTGCCAGACGCCGCTCGCCACGCCGCAGGCCGACCTCAACACCCTCGCCGTGACGACCATGACCGGCGCCATGGGGACCGCGAATCTCGTGGTCGATCCTCTGGCCATCACCAACAACCCCCGCAAGATCACCCTGACCACGCACAAGCTGTCGACGACCTTCTTCGGCGCGCTCACCGGCACGAAGCGGATCAATCCGGGCGCCGTGGCGCAATGCGCCACCCCGCTTCCGAAGACCTTCGAGATCGCGCTGGTGCTGGACAATACCGGTTCGATGGCGGAATCGAGCGGCGGCCAGTCGAAGCTCAAGGCCGTGCAGTCGGCTGCGGCGAACTTCGTGGACTACGTCTACACCAGCGCGGCCTTCTCCAGCGCGACCAAGATCGCGATCGTGCCCTTCGCCGGCGCCGTGGCGGTCGATCCGACGGCCTACCGCTACGCCTCCTGGATCGATCTGAACGGCATATCGAGCTACCACTGGACCAATATTGTCCAGTCGCCCCCCGCGCCGTTCAAGAGCCGCTTCGACGTCTTCGCCAAACTGCAGGCCGTCAACCGCGCCTGGGGCTGGGCCGGGTGCCTCGAAACGCTGTCGTACCCGCTTAACGTGCAGGACGGCGCGCCAACCGCCTCGAACAAGGATTCCTACTACGTGCCCCTCCTGGCACCGGACGAGCCGGGGGATGCCAGTGCGCAGGTCGCTCCCTTCCCCGTCGGCAGCCAGAATCCGACGGCCTACAGCTACAACAGCTACCTCGACGACCGCACCGGCGGCAGCTGCCAGAACAGCAATTCCTACACGACGGCGCTCGGACAGGCGTGCAAGTACGTCAACCCGACGGACGCCGTGTCCGCCTCTCCCCTCGGCATCCCGAACGGTCCGAATTTCGGCTGCACGACTCAACCGCTTCAACGGCTGACCAACAACACATCGACCCTGAAGACCCTCATCAGCAACATGGCGCCGCTGGGATCGACCAATATCCATGAAGGGTTCATGTGGGGCTGGCGCACGCTCTCGCCCAACAGCGTCTTCGCCGACGGACAGCCCTACGCGTCGAGCACGAACAGCTCGAACGCGTCGACGATCAACAAGGTCATCATCCTGATGACGGACGGCACCAACAGCTGGAGCGCCAATCCGTACGCGCCGACCGGATCGCTCTATTTTGCGGCCGCCTACTTCAAGAACGCCAACGGCACGACACCCAATCCGCGCATGCCGCCGAAATACCAGAACATCGCGGATGCGAACACGGCCCGCTCCGCCCTCGACGCCCTGACGGCGGAGGCGTGCAGCAACGCCAAGGCGGTGAACATCTCGATCTACACGATCGGATTCAGCATTCCGTCCGACCCGATCGACGCAGCGGGTCAGACCCTGCTGAAGAACTGCGCCTCGTCGGCCGACCAATACTTCCTCGCCAACACGTCGGACGACCTGATCAAGGCCTTCCAGACGATCCAGGCGAGCATCGGCGCGCTGCGCCTGACGCAGTAGACCACGCGATCGGAAAAAGCGGCGCCCCGGCGTTGAGCCGGACCGCGCTCAGTCGTCGCGGTAGACCCGCTCGCGGCGCTCGTGACGCTCCTGGGCCTCGAGCGACAGGGTGGCGATCGGCCGCGCGTCGAGCCGGCGCAGGGAGATCGGCTCGCCGGTCTCCTCGCAGAAGCCGTAGGACCCGTCCTCGATCCGGGCGAGAGCCGCGTCGATCTTGCCGGTGAGCTTCCGCTGCCGGTCCCGCGCCCGGAGCTCGATCGCCCGGTCCGTCTCGGACGAGGCGCGATCGGCGAGGTCGGGATGATTCTCGTTCTCGCTCTGGAGCGCCACCAGCGTATCCTGCGCCTCGCGCAGGATGTCGTTCTTCCAGCTCAGCAGCTTGCGCCGAAAGTATTCGCGCTGCCGGTCATTCATGAAGGGCTCGTCGTCGGACGGGACGTAGCCGTCCTCCAGCTGCACCTTCGCCATGCGTCACCCTCGCTGGATGGTAAACCGCCCACCAGGGGATGGCCGGTGTGCGGCGATAACGTGAGGTGCCGTATAGTCGAGGTGCCTCAGCGCTACAACGCACACAGATGCAGGGGTTGTAACCGGCTGTCACTGCATCGCCGCGTGCGGCAAACAGGCCACGGTACAGATCTTTTACGCTGTCATCGGGTCCGCAGCCGTACGATCGCGGCGGCGATTTCAGCGGTGAGGCTTCGGGCGAGCGGCAGCCTGTAATGGGTCTGATCGAAGAACTGGTCCGGATCCGCCGCCGCGGACCGGCCGTCGCGCCAGTCGACCACGGTGCTCAGGGCGTGCTGCGCGAGCACCGCGCGCACTTCGGCCCGGCAGGCGGCCTCGGCCCGCGCCCGAGGGCTGCCGGGCGGCGGCTCGGCCCGCGCGTAGACCGGGGGAAAGACCACCACGACCGGCGTCGCCGCCGGGATACGGGCCAGCTCGGCGCGCAGCCGCGCAGCGATCGGGAACGGGCCGCCATGATGCGGTTCCGGCTCGGGTCCGACCGGCTTTTCCAGGGCCGCCTTCTTGGCCGGATCGATGCCGAAGCCCTGGCTCAGGTAGTTGCGCTCGTAATCCCACCAGCCGTCGGCCGCGGCGGTCTTGTGGCGCGGATTCAGGAGCCAGCCGAGGCGGTTGACCGTCTCCTGCGCGGCCGAGAAGCGGACGAGCCCCCTCAGATAAGTGGGCCAGTCGCCCACGAGCCAGTAGGGGAATCCATGCTCGCTCGGAAAGGCGGGGTCGTCCGCGCACCAGAATGCGTCGGCCGAGAGCACGATCGCGTCGGGCCTCGCATGGTGCTTCAGATACCAGCCGAGCAGGGCGAACTGCTCGGAGGGACCGGTGGCGGGCACCGAGAGCTGCAGAAACGGAATGCCGGTGAGCCGCGTCAGGGCTGCCGGCTCGATCAGCTGGATATGCGAATTGCCGATCACCACGCCTGAATAGGCCGGATCGCGCCCGCGCATGGCCGAGGCGGTGCGGGGTCCCTGCGGCCGCACGGCGCCCCGGGACAGCAGCGTCGAGCGTCCGGTATCGTAGGGATCGACCACGACCGCGAGGGCCAGATAGCCCGCGAACAGGCCGACCATCGACAGGGCCAGGATGCGGACGAAGGCACGCCAGTCCCGATCGGTGGTGGGGGGAGCGGGCGCCATCCTCAGAACTGGAAGTAGATGAACTCGTAGTTCGCATCGTCGCCGATCTTCAGCAGGACGAGCACGAACAGCAGCGCGAAGCCGCAGGCGAGGAGCCGCCGCGGCGGCAGGCGGTGCACCGCAGTCCAGGCGGTGGGCCCGACCGTGGCCACCAGGGCGGCGATGGCGATGGTGCGCCACTTGAAGCCCGAGCCTCTGGGCGCCAGCCCGAACAGGCCCTTGAAGATCACGAGGGCCGCCTCGAAGCTCGTCGCCCGGAACAGCACCCAGGTGAGCACGACGAACAGGCTGGTGAGCGCCCAGCCGAGGGGCGCGGGGATCGCGATCCGGGCGCGGCGCGCCAGCACCCCGGCCCCGAGGCCGATCCCGTGGAGCGCCCCCCAGGCGAGGAAGGTCAGGCCCGCCCCGTGCCAGAGGCCGCCCAGCGTCATGGTGGCGGCGAGCGCCCCGACCTGCCGCGGCAGCCCGCGGCGGTTCCCGCCCATCGGCACGTAGAGGTAGTCGCGCAGGAAGCGCGACAGGGTCATGTGCCACCGCCGCCAGAAGTCGCGCAGGGAGGTGGCGCGGTAGGGCGCGTCGAAATTCTGGGGCAGGACGAGGCCGAACAGCAGCGCG
Source organism: Methylobacterium sp. 1973 (assembly GCF_040545035.1). Taxonomy (NCBI): domain Bacteria; kingdom Pseudomonadati; phylum Pseudomonadota; class Alphaproteobacteria; order Hyphomicrobiales; family Methylobacteriaceae; genus Methylobacterium; species Methylobacterium sp. 1973. The sequence continues at coordinate 94,955 of NZ_JBEPLA010000012.1, read as the reverse complement.
ATGCCCAGCGCCATGTCGGTGTAGCCGGAGAAGTCGAAATAGATCTGGAAGGTGAAGCCCAGCGTCGCCTGCCACGCCTCCACCACCGTGACGGCCTTGCCGGCGGCGGCGGCCTGGAACACGGGATTCACGTATTCCGCGAGCGGATCGCCGAGGAACACCTTCTTGGCCAGCCCCACAGTGAGCAGCATCAGCCCGCGGGCGAAGCGCTCGGCGGCGTCGGGCCGCGCGTAGGGCGCCTCGTCGAACTGGTGCATGATCTCGCTCCAGCGCACGAGCGGGCCGGCGAGAACCTGCGGGAAGAAGGCAATGTAGAGGGCGTATTTCACGAGCCCGAAGCTCGGCGCGCGGCCGGCCCGCAGGTCGGCGAGATACATGATGTGGTGGAAGGTGAAGAACGAGATGCCGAGCGGCAGGGCGAGGCCGAGCCGCTGCGCCTCCAGGCCGGGGATCAGGTTGGCGAGATCGGCTGCGAAATCGAGGTACTTGAACACCCCCAGGAGGGCGAGGTTGGCGGCGATGGCGACCGGGATCAGCCATCGGCCGGGCCTGTGCCGATAGAGACGGGCCACGCACCAGTTCGCCAGGATCGAGCCGGCGAGCAGCGGCACGAACCGGACATCCCACCAGCCGTAGAACACGAAGGACAGGCCGACCAGGAGCGGCAGCCGCCACCCGGGCGCGGCGCGCGCCACCAGCCCGTGCAGGATCAGCGCGGCCGGCAGGAAGGCGAGGAGGAAGACGAAGGAGTTGAACAGCATCGGGCGAGGCGGCGCGGAGGAGCCCGGATGGGCCGCCGTTGTCTCCGAGCGGAAGGGACCGCCTTGTCGGGGATCAGGGCCGGCCCGTCAATCGCAGCCGCGCGGTCGCGGCCATTCGGCAGCGCGGCGCTGCAGCGACCCCGTCTCCGGTCGAAGCGCCCCGGGTGATGCAGCCCTCTAGGTCATCCGGGCGACGCCGAGTGCCCGAGGGCCGGGCGACGTCACCCGGGTGCGGCTTCACGCTCCGCGACGGGCCGCCTCGATGGTCAGGCCGAGCCCCACCGAACCGAACGTGTCCCCCTCCACCACCCGGGCGGCGGGCAGCGCGGCCGTAAGCGCGGCGCGCAGATGCGGCAGGCCGGTGGACCCGCCGGTCAGGAACAGGGCGTCGACCCGGTCGGCCGGCAATTCCGCCTGCGCGAGGCAGCGCGCGATCCGGGCCGCCACGGCCCGCGCGAGGTCACCGGTCTGGGACGACAGGGTCGCGCGATCCACCGGCACGGAGAGGCCGCGCTCCAGAAGGCCGAGATCGAGCACCGTCGCATCCTGCTCGGAGGCCGCGATCTTGGCGCCTTCCACCGCCCCGGCCAGGGCGTGTCCGCGCTCCCCCTCCACCGCCTCGCGCAGCCGCGCGAGCAGGTCGGGCCGGGCGCCGTCGCGGATCACCTCGTCGATCTCCCGCAGGGTCTTCTGATTGTAGAGACGGTTGATCGCCGACCACGTGGCGAGGTCGTGGTAATAGGCGTTCGGCACCGCGAGGTCGCCCCGGCGCATCGGGCTTCCGAGGCCGAGGAGCGGCATCACCGTGCCGAGGCTGAGCTGACGGTCGAAATCGGTGCCGCCGATCCGCACGCCGTCATTGGCCAGGATGTCGCCGGCCCGGTCCGGCCGGCCCCGGCGCTCCGGCGCGAGGCGCACGATGGAGAAATCCGAGGTGCCGCCGCCGATATCGGCGACCAGCGCGATCTCCTCGGACCGGACCTGCCGCTCGTAGTCGAGGGCGGCCGCGATTGGCTCGTACTGGAACGAGACCTCCCGGAAGCCGACGTCGCGGGCGATGTCCCGCAGCGTGTCTTCGGCGCGGCGGTCCGCCTCCGGATCGCCATCGACGAAGTGGACCGGGCGGCCATGGACCACGCTGTCGAGGCTCTGGCCGCAGGCGGCCTCGGCGCGCTCCTTCACGGCCGTGAGATAGCGGGCGATGACGTCGCGCAGGCGCAGCCGCTGGCGGCCGACCGGTGTGGCCTCATCCATGAGCGGGGTGCCGAGGACGGATTTCAGGCCGCGCATCATCCGGCCGGACCGGCCCTCGACATAGGCCGCCGTCGCGGCCCGGCCGATGATGGGCTCCCGGCCGAGTTCGAAGAAGATCGCGCTGGGGATCGTCCGGTGCGCGCCTTCCAGGGGCAGCAGCGTCGGTCCGTCCGGGCCGTTATGCCCGAGGGTGGTGTTCGACGTGCCGAAGTCGAGGCCGCAGGCCGCCATCGTGTCGTAGATCCGGGTTCGTTCTGGGAGGCCGGTGGCCGTACAGGGCCGCGGCGTCCGGGTCCAGGCCGGGCGCGGCACGGCTGGTACGGCGGGAAGCGTGGACAGCGCGACGGCGGCGCACCCGGATCCGTCGGGCCGTGCTATGAGGCCTTATGCGTTCCGACATCGATCTCGGCCTGACCGGCGAGCGCCCCGCGCTCCTCGACCTCACCGAACTGCTCGCCACGCGGCTTCTGGTCCAGGGCAATTCGGGGTCCGGCAAATCGCATTTGCTGCGGCGGCTGCTGGAGCAGAGCGCCGGCCTCGTGCAGCAGGCGATCATCGACCCCGAAGGCGATTTCGCCAGCCTCGCCGACCGCTACGGTCACGTGGTGGTCGAGGCGGACGGCGACGACGTCGCCCTGCAGCGCATCGCTGCCCGGGTGCGGACCCACCGGGTCTCGGTGGTGCTGTCGTTGGAAAATCTCGACGCCGACGGGCAGATGCGGGCCGCTGCGGCCTTCCTGGGCGGCCTGTTCGATGCCGACCGCGACCATTGGTACCCGATGCTGGTGGCCGTCGACGAGGCGCAGCTCTTCGCCCCAGCGGCGGCCGGCGAGGTCTCGGACGAGGCCCGGCGCCTCTCGCTCGGCGCGATGACCAACCTCATGTGCCGCGGCCGCAAGCGCGGCCTCGCCGGCATCATCGCGACGCAGCGCCTCGCCAAGCTCGCCAAGAACGTGGCGGCCGAGGCCTCGAACTTCCTGATGGGCCGGACCTTCCTCGACATCGACATGGCCCGCGCCGCCGACCTGCTCGGCCTGGAGCGCCGGCAGGCCGAGACGTTCCGCGATCTACCGCGCGGGCATTTCGTGGCCCTCGGCCCGGCCCTGTCGCGGCGCCCGCTGACCATCGCGGTCGGACCGACCCAGACCGTGAGCCGGAGCTCCTCGCCGGTCCTCGTCCCCCTCCCCGACGCCCTGGAAGACGCCCGCGCGCTGATCCTCACGGCAAGCCCGGAGGAGATCGTGGCGCCGTTGGCCCCGCGCCCGAAGCCGCGCCCCACCCCGGCGCCGGACGTGCTCGTCCAGCTCGCCAATTACCGGCCGCCGGTGCCCGCCGAGGAGCCGGAAGAGGAGCCCATGGACCCGGAGGCTCGCGACGCGGCCCTCGCCGAGGTTCTAGCCTCCGTGCTGGCGGATGCCGACGCCGCCGCCTGCACGCCCGCGACGCTCTATCAGGACTTCACCGTCCGCTGCCGCATCCGCCGACTGCGGGGCGACACGATGGGCCTGCCCGAGTTCAAGCGGCGACTCGCCGTGGCGCGGGCCGAGGCCGGGGGCGCGGTGGCGGACAATTCCGGCTGGGAGCAGGCCCAGGCGATCGCGGCGAGCCTGCCGGACGATCTCGCCGGCCTGTTCCTGGTGGTCGCCCGGGCCGCCATCGAGGGTGCCCCCTGCCCGACCGACACCATGCTGGCCGAGGCCTACGGCACCAGTTCGGGCGGCCGGGCGCGGCGGATGCTGGCCTATCTCGAGGAGCGCGGCGCCATCGTCACCCGCAAGGACCTGCGCGGTGCGCCGATCATCGCGGTGCCGGATCTCGGCGTCGAGACCGGACCGGGCGAGCCGCAGATGCTGCCGGCGGGGCCGAAGCGGCGGGTGGTTTAGCCGGGCCGGACTCGCGTCCGACGCAAAAGCTATCGCGCACGCCGCGACGGGGCGAAACGGCGCGCGGTGCCGCCGGACGGTGTGCCTCTGCTCGCGCCGACCGTCGCGGACGCCCGGTCAGACGCCCCGGGCCATCTCCAGCTTGGCGAGTTCCACCGCGGCCCGCAGCTCGATCTCGGCCATCAGGCCGTCCAGCCGCGGATCTCCCGACAGGCCCGCACGCTCGTTCAGCCGGCCGGCGATGGCGCGCAGCTCCTGCGGTGCGACGCGGCCACCGAGAAGCGCCGCCTTCAGTCGGTCGAGACCATCGAGCAGATCGTGGCCGCGCTGGGCCGAGCGCCGCCGCCGCTCCTGGGGTGTATCGGCCTCGGACTGGAGAAGCAGCACCGCGTCCAGCCCGGCCAAAGTCGCGGCGGCTGCCGGCGCACCGGCTCCCGTCCCGGGAGCCGGGGCCGCACCGAGGCTGAAGCCGGCGCCCCCCTCGGGCTTCCGGGGAGCCGCGACGCCGCCGGCACTCTGGATCGGCTGGCGAGTCTCGACACGCATGATCCGGTTCGCGTTGCTCCAAGCGCCCCCGCGCAGGACCCGAAACTCGGCCCCTAGGGTTAAGCGCGGGTAAACGAGGCGGCAGAAGCTGCCGGGTCGGCAGGTTCGGTCCCGGTGCGCCGGAACGCGCCGCCGGGGCCCCGGAGCGAAAAATACCATTCCTTCAAAGCCTTGCCGCACCGGCTCGACTGGCACGGCCCTGGCAGGATGGCGGCAGGTCCGTTCTTGGTCGAAAATCCGGCATGCGCCCGCGTCACGCGTTCTGTCCCCTCCGGTTTCTGCTCGGTGTCGTCGCGGGCGCCCTGCTGCTCGCCGCCCTGCCCGGGCCGGCGCTGGCCCTGTCGCGCGTCAAGGACCTCGCCTCCATCGAGGGCGTCCGCCAGAACCAGCTCGTCGGCTACGGGATCGTGGTCGGCCTCAACGGCACCGGCGACACGCTCAACAACATCCCGTTCACCAAGCAGTCGCTGCAGGCGATGCTGGAGCGCCTCGGCGTCAACACCCGCGGCGCCACGATGCGGACGCAGAACCTCGCCGCCGTGATGGTGACGGCGAGCCTGCCGCCCTTCGCCGCGCAGGGCACGCGGATCGACGTGACGGTCTCGTCTCTGGGCGACGCCAAGTCCCTCCAGGGCGGCACCCTGCTGGTGACGCCGCTCCTCGGCGCCGACGGCGAGGTCTACGCCCTGGCGCAGGGATCGGTGGCGATCGCGGGATTCTCGGCCGAGGGCGATGCCGCCAAGATCACCCGGGGCGTGCCGACGAACGGCAGGATCTCCAACGGCGCCAATATCGAGCGCGAGATCGCCTTCAAGCTGAACGACGCACGCGCGCTGCGGCTCTCCCTGCGCAATCCCGACTTCACGACCTCGAAGCGGATCGCCGCCGCGATCAACGACTTCATGGGCGCCGACACCGCCGAGCCCACCGATCCGGCAACCGTCACGATCCAGATCCCGACCCGCTACAACGGCAACATGATCCGGCTGATCACCGAGGTGGAGCAGCTGAAGGTCGAGCCGGACCAGACCGCCCGGGTCGTCGTCGACGAGCGCTCCGGCATCATCGTCATGGGCCGGGACGTGCGCGTCTCCACGGTGGCGATCGCGCAGGGCAACCTCACCGTCACCATCACGGAACAGCCGCAGGTGAGCCAGCCGGCGCCGCTGTCCAACGGCCGCACCGTGGTGGTGCCGCGCACCGGCGTGAAGGTCGATACCGGCGACGGCAACAAGCTCGCCCTGGTCAAGGAGGGTGTCAGCCTGCGCGAGCTGGTCGATGGCCTCAACGCGCTGGGTGTCGGCCCGCGGGATCTGATCTCGATCCTGCAGGCGATCAAGGCCGCCGGCGCGCTTCAGGCCGACATCGAGCTGATGTGATCAACCGGACCTGGAGGGTCGAACCATGCTGCAACTCGCCAGTCTCGCGGCCAATGCCGCCGGCATCGGGACCTCGGTCGCCGGGAGCGCCGTCGACGGGGTCATCAAGTCGGCCAGCAAGGCCAAGGCTTGGAAAACCGCCACCGAGTTCGAATCGATGTTCTTGGAGAACAGCCTGGATCGGCTGACCCAATCGGACGGCACCGAGGGACCGTTGGGCGAGAACGGCACCGGCGGCGGTGTCTACCGCTCGATGCTGACCAAGGAATACGCGACCCAGATCGTGAAGAGCGGCGGCGTCGGCATCGCCGATTCGATTTTCCGTGAGATCATGAAGATGCAGGGTGCGTCGAGCGAGGGAGCGACCAATGCAAAGGGCTGAACCGCTGCGCGTCGCGGACCGGGTCACCGCCGAGGCCCTGGTGGCCGGCGTGCTCGGCAACATGGCCGCTCTGGAGGCCGTGCTCGCCGAGGAGGCTGCCTTCGTCCGGGAGGGCCGCCTGCAGGAGGGCGTCGCCGCGGCCGAGCCGAAGGCCGCGCTGGCCGCCGCCTACATGCAGGGCCTCGAGGTCGCGAAGGCGAACGCCGTCGCGCTGAAGCGCTTCCATCCCGACGGGGTCGAGGCCCTGCGCACGGCCCATCGCCGTTTCACCGCGGCCGTGGAGGCCAACCAGACGGTGCTCGCCAGCGCCAAGACCGTATCGGAAGGGCTGATCAAGACCCTGGCGGAGGAGATCGGCCGGGCTCAGCTGCCGTCCGGCTACGGCCGGCAGGTTCCGGCCCCCTCCCCGTACGGCCGCGGTGTGCGCAGCGGACCGCTGGTCCTCTCGCGCAACCTCTGAGCCGCGCCTCAACGGCGGCCGGTGCCGATCCGAAGGTAGGTCCGCACCTCGCCGAGATCCGTGTCCGCGCGGTTGTCGATCGCGAGGCGGCCGGCGACGGCCGGCGCCGCCGCCACGCCATGCCCCGCGCCCAGATCCGCTCCCGCCGTGACGCGGCCCGAGATGCGGATGCAGCCGCCGCTCCCCGGCAGGCGCACGAAGCCCGGCCCCTTGGAGGGGCACGGCACAGGACCGGGCGTCTTGGGCAGGTCCCGGAGATCGAGGGCGGCGGCCGTCCCGGCGCCGGACAGGCCCGCCGCCATGAGAGCCGCCATAACCGCCAGCATGCGGAGCCGGCCGCGCATCTCAGGCGGCCTGGCGCGCGAGATTCCGGTGAAGCTGGTCGATGTACTGCTCGACCTCGCCGATGAACGGATCGAGATCCGGCTCGTGGATGCGCAGACGGGCGAGGTCGCGCAACAGGATGTCGAGGGCGATGGCGCGCTCGCCGGGATGGGCATAGCCCGCAAGATACGCGTCGACGGCCTGTTCCACCATCCCGATCGCGCCGATCCGCGGCGCGATCCCGAGGCGAAGGACGAGTTCGATGGGTCCGGGCAGCGACATGCCGACCTCTCCTCGATCGAATCACGGCGCGTGGGCGCGTCCGCACGCCGCGGTTCAATCCCGGAAAACGGCAAGACTATGGTCGCTCGGGCCGATCGCGGATCTTTCGGATACCGGCCGCGCTCGGTCGGGGACCAATCCCCGTGAACGATCAGCTGATGTAGTTCACCAGTGACAGCTTGGAGAGCGTCGAGGTGACCTGATAGCTGGCCTGGAGCCGGTTCTGCACGTCGAGCAGCTTGGTGATCACCTCTTCGGGGGAGGCCTGCTCGATTCCGTCCAGGGTGTTCTGGACGGTGTTCTGGGTGGCCTTGTTGGTCGTACTGGCGTTCGAGAGGCGCGCCGACGCGATGGTTAGTTGTGTGACCGTGTCCTGGACGCTGGGGGTCTGGCTGGCGGAAGCCAGCAGCCCGCCGGCCTTGGTCGCGACGGCCTGATAGGTGTTGTAGGTGCTGGCATCGTTCGTGGTCGGCAGGGCGTAGGCCATGGTCGCCAAGCCCGCCAGCACGTTCTGGATCTCGGGCGTGTTGGCCCGCGCTCCCGTGCCGACGGTGCCGGTCGCGCTGACCTGGACCGACTGGGTATCGATCGCAGAGGTCGGCTCCGGCGGCGTCTTGGACGTGTCGTAGGTGTTCTCGCCCTGGTACCAGAGCACCGTCGTGTTCGGGTCGGGGCTTGCATATCCGACCGGGTTGGTTCCGGAATAGACGACCCGCTGGGGGATCACGCCGTTTCCGCCCGGCCCCCCGTTCACGGACCCGCTGAAGAACTGCGTCGCCGCGTCGGCTGTGGCCTTCACCGCGAGCGTGCTGCTCGCCGCGCCCGTCAGCGCCTTCGTGAGGGTATCGGAGAGGTTCTTCATCGTTTCGGCGGAGTTGGCGCCGATCGCGAAGGTGGAGTTCGAGCCCGCAACCACGCTGGTCGCTGCGGTCAGCGTGATGGTCGTGGACGTCCCCTCGGGTGTCACCAGCGAGAAGCTGATGCTGTCGCCGGGGGCCGGCTCGGCGCTCGCGCTCGTCAGATTGACGGTCAGGGTCGCCGGGACCGTGCTCGAGACGGAGGCGGTCAGAGCCCCCGTGGCCGTCGCGGTGCTGCCGAGGGTGAAGCCGAAATTGCCGCGCGTCCCGGGGTTCGATTCCTCCGTGACCTGGATCGGGATCGCCGTCGACGCGCTCTGCGTCAGCCGGCCGTTCTTCTGGGTGCCCAGCTGTGCGCTGACCCGCTCGTTGATGACATCCGTGAGGCCGTCGAGCGTTTGGCCGGTCGAGTCGGTCGATCCGTTGAGGATCGTGTTCGCATCGAGCACCGGCTGGGTCTCGGTGTTGGTCCCACCGAACAGGTAATTGCCCGCCGCCGACTGATTGAGCGTGTCGAGCACCGTCTGGAGGTTGGCCAGCGCCGTCGCGCGGCCGGACACGGAGTTCGCCGCCACGCTCTGCAGGCCGTTCTGCAAGGTCGACGCGGTGCTCGTCCCGATACTCGCCACCTGTGTCAGGCTCGTCACCGCCAGGTTGGTCCGGGTCTGGGCCGCCGTGATGCCGCTGGCATAGCCGTTGAGGGCGCTCAAGGTGGCCTGAGCCGCCAGCGCTGTGGAGCGACCGGAGCCGAGCCCGCCATAGGTCTGCGAGACCTGCCCGCTGGAGAGCTGGTTCGACAGGTCGTTGAGCTGGTTCTTCAGCGTCAGGAGCTGCGAGGCGTTGCGATTCGTGATGTACGAGCCGGCCGCGAAGGGGGTGATCGTCGTCATGATCAGATCTGCAGCAGCTGGTTGAGCATGTCGCGGGCCGCCGTCAGCACCCGGGCGTTGGCGCCGTAGGCGGTCTGCAAAGCGATCAGATTCGACATCTCCTGGTCGATATTGACGCCCGCCCCGGCGGAGAACCGGCTTTGGGCGGTGGAGAGCGCCGTCTGCTGGGTGTCGTCGATCGCCGACGCGTTCGCGGAGGCCGCCCCCTGGGTCGAGACGATGTCCTGCGCGAAGCCGATCACGGTGGCATTGTAGGGCGCCGAGACACCGCCGATGCCACTGGACGACGAGAAGGTCTGCTGGGTGGAGGTCAGCGCCGAGAACAGCTTCTGGGCGCGTGACCCGGAAGCGCTGGGATCGGTGGCGCTCGTCTGGGTGAGCGCCGCCGTGTTTCCGGACAGAGCGGCATTGACCGTGATGCGCTGGGCGAATCCGGTGAGCTGCGAGCCATTGTCGAGCGAGCCGGTGTAGAGCTTGTTGGGCGTACCGTCGACGAACAGGGCGAGCGACGGGTTGCCCGAGGTCAGGTCGCTGACCGACGACATCGGGGTGATGTTGGCCGTCGCCGACGTCACCGTGTCGGAACTCCCGGCCGCCGGCCCGATCACCAGAGCGGCGCCGGTGCCTGAAGCCGCAACTTTGGCGGAGAGACCGAGATTCCCGAGGGCCGTGTTGATCGCGCCGGCGTAGTCCGATCCGCTGCTCGGAATCTTGAACGTCTGGACGAGGGCCGTGGAATCCTTGGTCTGACTCGCGGGGACTGACGTGGCGTCATCGTTGGACGCGACCAGGATGACGTTGCGCACCGTGCCGTTCACCGTCACCGGGAAGGTCAGGGTATTGCCCGGCTGGATGCCGGTCAGGTCGATGGACGTCTGCGTGCCGTTGGACGTGCCGGTGACGGTCTTGTCGCTGAGCGCGCTGGCCAGGCCGGCCGCGAGGTCGTCCAGCTGACGTTGCGCCTGCGGCAGGGTCTGGTCGCGCAGTTCGATCCCGGCGGCCAGGCTCCCGGAGCGCAGCACGCCGGGGGCGCCGAGATCGATCTTGCCGCCGCCCGGCAGCGTGGCCGTGATGGTGCCGACCGTGCGCGGCGTCGTGGAATAGGCGGAATTGGCGTCGAGGATCCCGCGTCCGTCGAAGCTGAGCGTCGCCGCGTTTCCGTGATCCACCAGTGTGACCCCCGACCGGGTCATCACCGAGACCGTTCCGTCCCTCTGATCGGACGTCTGGACATCCATGTAACTGGACAGGCTGTTGATCGCCTGGTCGCGCTGGTCCTGAAGGGCGGTCAGCGTGGTGCTGTCGGTGTTGTTCTGGATCTTGCCGTTCAGGGTCGCGATATTGGCCAGCAGCGTGCTGGCGGCGCTCGTATCGCTGCCCAGTTGCGATTCGATGCCGGTACGCAGGTTCTGAACCGTGCCGGCGGAACTGTTGATCAGGCTCGCGAGCGCGGAGGCGTTGCCCAGTACCGTCGTGCGGGCGGCCGCCGAGGTCGGATTCGCCGCGAGTTCCTGAAGCGACTGCGTGAAGGTGTTCAGCGTGCCGTCGAGGGAGGTCGAACTGCCCGGCGTCCCGTAGAGGGCATCGAGCTGAGTGGCAATGCCGGCCTTGGTGCTGGTGTAGGCAGCCCCCGATGTCTCCAGCCGGAGCTGGTTCAGGGCCGCAGCGTCGAAGCTGCGGGTGATCGTCCCGACGGCGACACCCGAATTGTTGGTGCCGGTGGCGACCGTCGAGACCGTCCGCTTGACGTAGCCCGCAGTCCCCGCATTGGCGACGTTCTGCGAGACGATGTTGATGGCCGCCTGCGTGGCGGCCAGACCCGCGGTCGCGGTCGAAATCGCGTTCAGCGACATATCACGGCCTCCGCGTCGCGAGCCCCGGCCTCAATCAGCGAATCACGTTCAGCAGGTCAGACATCATCGTCTGCGCCGTCGACATGACCCGCGTGTTCGCAGAGTACGCCTGCTGGGTTACGATCATCTTAGAAAATTCGCTGGCAATGTCGGTATTGGATTGCTCGATGCTGGCACCATTGATCGTGCTGCCGTTGAGACCGGTGAGCGGCGGCCCGGAATCGGCCGTCTGCAGATAATTCCCCTTCCCGTCGGCCTTCAGCCCGTCGGGATCGGCGAATTGCGAGATGCCCACGGTCGCGACGGGAATCACCGAACCGTTCGAGAATGTGCCGTTGATCTTGCCGTCCTCACCCACGGCGACGCTCATCAGGGTGCCGGCACTGTTGCCGCTCTGGCTCAGCGTCTTGGTGGTCACGGCACCGCTGGCATCCGCGTATTGGGTCAGGCCGCCGCTGATATCCAGGCTGAGCGACGAGAAGGTATAGTCGCCGATCTGCACGCCGGTCAGCGGTACCGGCGTGGTAGAAGCCGGGCTCGTGAGCTTACCGGTTGAGTCGAACGTGAAGGCCGGCCCGGTCTGCGTCCAAGACGGCGTGTCGGTGGTGCTGCTGTTGTAGTACAAGTCCCACGACGAGGGCGAGGTGCCTGCCGTCGTCGTCTGAACCCAGCGCATGCTGATCGTCACCGGTGCCCCGGTCGTGGTGTAGCCCGTGATCGAGGGACCGGCGATGCTGTTGGGTGGCTGAGCCGAGGCGCTCACCGTGGGCGTGGCCGGCAGGTTGGCCGAATACTTGATCGTCTTCGTCTCTTGCGCCGGAAGAGTGAGGTTGCCGATGTTGACGGGGCCCGTGCTGGTGACCTGACCGGTCGTGGGATCGAGGTTGGTCCCGGTCAGGTACCCACCCGCGCCGTTGACCAGATAACCGTCCTTGTCCTGCGAGAAGTCGCCGCGACGCGTGTAGACATTCGCGCCGCTGAAGGTTGGCGAATTGTTCGCGTCACCGGTCTTCTGCACCACGGTGAAGAAACCGGTGCCGCTGATCGACATGTTGGTCGGTACGCTGGACGAGACCACGTTGCCGGCAATCGTGTTCGTCAGCTGCGACTGGGCCAGGACGGATCCGGCGACCTCGCGTTTCGGCGTCGTCTCGGCCATCAGATCGACGAAGCTGGTGTCGATGCGCTTGTAGCCGGTCGTCTGCGAGTTCGCGATGTTCCCGGAGATGTTGCTGATGGCATAGGACTGCGCCTGGAGACCGGAGACCGAGGTCTGCAGGGCGGAAAAAAGATCCATGGCGAACGATCCCAATACGCGCCGCTCTGGCCCGCAGGCTCGATGCGCCGCAACCGGCATGCCAGGGCTAAGTCTTTGATATTTCAGAGTCTCGGCGTTCCGGACCCGGCAGGGTTCGCCGGGCGCGGCGGCGGTCCCGGCAGATCCTGCCGGGTGGGGTCCACGCCCGGTCAGACGCGATCGGGCCGCGTTTACGCGGTGTTATTCCACACGCGCGAAGATACGGCCGGGCCAGGGCCACGCGCGGTGCGTCCTGACCGGAAGCGTCGAACGGATACGGATTTCGGATCTCGGGATCATGCGGGCGAAACGGACGAGCCTCGTCCACATCATCTACTTCTCACGCCTGAACCTGTCGTCCGAGCCGGCGAAGAGGTCCGAGCAGATCAATGAAATCGGCCGGACCGCCCAGAAGAAGAACGAGTTTGCGGTGATCACAAGCTTCCTGGTCATCGAGGGAAATTTCGCCTGCCAGGTGATCGAAGGCGAGCGCTCGTCGGTGCACGAGACCTTCGACCGGGTGAGCGCGGACAGCCGCCACCGGGATGTCCAGATCAGCGAGTGGCGCGAGATCGCCAAGCGCGAGTTCGTCCACTCGTTCAAGAGCGCGCAGCGTACCGCCGGCAACGACACGCTGTTTGCGAAGGCCAACCTTCTGCCGATGCTCCAGCGCGGCACGCCGAAGGCATCCGCGATCCACGGGCTTTGCCTGTCGCTCCAATCCGACGCGATGTCCCGGCAGGGCATCGACCATCTTTTCATCTGAGCCGCGCCGATGTCCGAGAGCGATACGCCCCCGATCCTCATCGTCGACGATCAGGAGAAGCTTCTCCGGCTGATCGTGATGCTGATGACACGCATCGGCTTCCCGGATGTCGAGGGCGTCACCAGCGCGACGGAGGCCCTGGAGCGGATGCGGCAGCGCCGCTACGCTCTGGTGATCTCCGACCTCGATATGGAGCCGATGGACGGGCTCAGCCTGCTGCGCGAGATCCGGGCCGACGACGCGCTGATGAACACGCCCTTCATGCTCACCGAATCGTCCTTCGACTTCGAGGACATCAACCTCGCCCACCAGGCGGGCGCGGACGCCTTCATCCTCAAGCCGTTCGACATGGCGGTGTTGAAGTCGAAGCTGAAGCAGGTGCTCAACCGCAAGCCGCGCAAACGCGAAATGCCGATCGCCTCGGAGTCGAGTCTGAGCGTCGAATTCCCGATGCTCGGCAAGTTCTGACGCGGCCCTGGCGTCGCGGGGGCGGCACAGCGGTCCGGGCAGCGCCGCCGCGATGAGCGTGGCGCCGCCGGATTGTCACGCCGCGCGCGCCGACGCGCGGCGCCCGCTGTCGGAGCGGGGCTCCGGACCGGCTCACACCGCCCGCTTCTGATAGTCCTTCACATCGGTGAAGCGCACCGCCGGGTAGCGCTCCTCTTCGTAGCGGAGCGAGAACGCCGTGGTCGCCATGAAGACCGGGGCCCCGTCGAGGTCCTTGGCCATGGCCGAGCCGTGCGAATCGACGAACTTGTCGAGTTCCGTCTCCGAGTCGGACGACACCCAGCGGCAGACCGAGAACCGCGAGGTCTCGTAATCCACCGGCAGGCCGTACTCGGCCTGGAGCCGTTCCTTGAGCACGTCGAGCTGGAGCGCGCCGACCACGCCGACGATCGCCTGGCTGCCGTCCTGCGGCACGAAGACCTGAACGACGCCTTCCTCGCCCATCTGCTGCAGCGCCTCGCGGAGCTTCTTGGCCTTCATGGCGTCGGTGAGCTTGATCCGGCGCAGGATCTCGGGCGCGAAGCTCGGCACGCCGCGGAACACGAGGTCCTCGCCCTCGGTGAGCGTGTCGCCGATCCGCAGCGTGCCGTGGTTCGGGATGCCGACCACGTCGCCGGCATAGGCCTCGTCGGCGATGGCCCGGTCCTGGGCGAAGAAGAATTGCGGCGCCGAGAGCGAGATCGGCTTGCCGGTGCGCACCAGCCGGGCCTTCATGCCCCGGTTGAGCTTGCCCGAGCAGACCCGCATGAAGGCGATCCGGTCCCGGTGGTTCGGGTCCATGTTCGCCTGGATCTTGAACACGAAGCCGGTCATCCGCGGCTCGGTCGGCTCGACGAGGCGCTTGTCGGCGTCCTGGCCGCGGGGCGGCGGGGCCACCTTGGCGAGACCGTCGATGAGGTCGCGCACGCCGAAATTGCGCAGCGCCGAGCCGAAGAACACCGGCGTCAGGTGTCCCTCGCGGAACGCGTCGAGGTCGAAGGGCTTCAGGCCGCCCTCGGCCAGCTCCACCTCCTCGCGCCACGCGTCCGCCGCGCCGTCCTCGGTGAGCAGCTCGTCGAACAGCGGGTCGTCCGGGCCGGACACCGCCACCATCCCGGCATCCTCGGCGGCGTCGAGCCGGCGCACGCGGTTGCCGCCGAGTTCGTAAGTTCCCGAGAAGTTGCGGCCGGTGCCGATCGGCCACGTCACCGGGGCGACGTCCAGCGCCAGCGTCTTCTCGATCTCGTCGAGCAGCTCGAACGGGTCCCGGGCCTCGCGGTCGAGCTTGTTGATGAAGGTGACGATCGGGATGTCGCGGAGGCGGCAGACCTCGAACAGCTTGCGGGTGCGCGCCTCGATGCCCTTCGCCGCATCGATCACCATGACGGCCGAATCGACCGCCGTGAGCGTCCGGTAGGTGTCCTCCGAGAAGTCCTCGTGGCCGGGCGTATCGAGGAGGTTGAAGACGCAATCGCCGTACTCGAAGGTCATCACCGAGGTGACCACCGAGATGCCGCGCTCCTTCTCGATCCCCATCCAGTCGGACCGAGTCGAGACGCGGTTGCGCTTCGCCTTCACCTCGCCGGCGAGCTGGATCGCACCCCCGAACAGGAGCAGCTTCTCGGTGAGCGTGGTCTTGCCCGCGTCCGGGTGGGAGATGATCGCGAAGGTGCGCCGCCGCGACACCGGATCGGCCGGCCTCGCCTCGGTCTTGGTCTGCATCAGCATGGAGCGAACGCTCTGGATCGGCGGAACGTGGTGGTGCGCGGCGCGGCATTCGCGCGGTCTCGGGATCGTGTAGCGGCAAGCCCCGATATTGGCAAAGACGCCGGCATGATGGGGCTGCCTTTCAGGCACGGTACAGGGACGCGACACCACGCTGCCCGACCGATCCACGCACCGCGAGGCTGCGATGTCGCGCGCCGCAACACGCTGTTGTCTGGTTGCTGGTCTGTTGGTGGCCTGGGCGGGCCCGGGGCCCCGTGCGGCCGACGCGTCGCCGCAGGCCGCCGCGGCCGATGCCGCCTTCCTGGATGCCCTGACCTGGGGCGCCACCCCGTCTGCCTTCGCGCAGCTCACCGCGGAGGGGCGGGCACGGTGGCTGCAGGCCCAGCTCCATCCGCCGGCGGAATCGCGCCTGCCGCCCGCCGCCCAGGCGCAGGTCGACGCGCTGACCCCGCCGGGCAGCCTGTTCGAACGGGCCCAGGCGCTGGATGCGCAGGCCAAGGCGTTCAAGGACCTCCAGGACCCCGACGCCAAGAAGGCCGCCCAGCAGGCCTTCCAGGCCGCGCTGAACATGGCCGCGCGGAACGCCGCCTCCGTCTGGGTGCTGCGGGCGCTCTACAGCCCCGATCAGCTGCGCGAGCGGCTGACGTGGTTCTGGTTCAACCGGTTCAACGTGCATCAGGGCAAGTCCACCCTGCGCGCCGCCGTGGGCGACTACCTCGACACCGCGATCCGTCCGCACGTGCTCGGGCGCTTCCGCGACCTGCTGATAGCGAGCCTGCGCCACCCGGCGATGCTGCGCTACCTCGACAACGACGCCAACGCGGCCGGCCGGCCGAACGAGAACTACGCCCGGGAGATCATGGAGCTGCACACGATGGGTGTCGGCTCCGGCTACACGCAGGGCGATGTCGAGGCGCTGGCCCGGATCCTGAGTGGTGTCGGCATCGACATGAAGCCCGAGACCCCGAAGCTTCGCCCCGAGCATGCCGCCGATTTCCGCCGGGACGGCCTGTTCGCGTTCAACCCGAACCGGCACGATTACGGCGACAAGGTCTTCCTCGGGACCCGCATCCAGGGACGCGGCTGGCCGGAGATCGAGGAGGCGGTGGAGCTGATCGCCCGCCATCCCGCCACCGCCACCAACGTCTCCCGGGCGCTCGCCACCTACTTCCTCGGGCAGCCGCCCGACGACGCCCTGGTGGCGCGGCTCGCCGCCGTCTTCACTCGCAGCGACGGCGACATCGCCGCGGTGATGGAGGCGCTGGTGCGCGAGCCGGCCTTCACGGCCGAGCGCGGCGGCGCCTTCAAGGACCCGGTGCGCTACGTCTTCTCCGCCCTGCGCATGGCCTACGACACAAGGGTGATCCGCAACGCCGGCCCGGTGCTCGGCTGGCTGAACCGCCTCGGCGAGGGCCTGTTCAACCGGTCGACGCCGGACGGCTACCCCCTCGACGCCGCCGCCTGGAGCGGCCCCGGGCAGCTCGCGACGCGGTTCGAGATCGCCCGGCAGATCGGGTCGGGCTCGGCCGGCCTGTTCAAGCCGACGCTGGCCGATCAGGCCGAGGAGCCGGCCTTCCCGGTGCTCGCCAACGGGCTCTACTTCTCGACGCTGTCCGGCACCCTGTCGGCGGCGACGCGGGCGGCGCTCGCCCAGGCGGTCTCGCCGCAGGACTGGAACACCCTCTACCTCGCCTCGCCGGAGTTCATGCGATGAACCGTCGCGACCTGATCCGCGCCGCCGCGGCTTTCGGCCTGTCCACGGTGGCCGGCCGCGTCTGGGCGGCCCCCAAGACCGATGCGCGCCTCCTCGTGGTGTTCCTGCGCGGCGCCTACGATGCCGCCAACGTGGTGATCCCCACCGGCAGCGACTTCTACTACCGGTCGCGGCCGAACCTCGCGATCGGCAAGCCGGACGCCGCCGACCCGAAGGCCGCCCTGGCGCTCGACGCCGACTGGAGCCTGCACCCGGCGTTGCGCGAGACGCTCCTGCCGCTCTACGCCAAGGGTCAGGCCGCCTTCGTGCCCTTCGCCGGCACCGACGACATGACCCGGAGCCATTTCGAGACCCAGGACACGATCGAGATGGGCCAGACGGTCGGGTCCGGCCGCGACTACAATTCCGGATTCATGGCCCGGCTGGCCGCGGAGCTGACCCGGGTCCGGCCGATCGCTTTCACGGATCAGATGCCGCTGATCTTCCGGGGCGGCGAGACGGTGCCCAACATCGCCATCAACGGCGTCGGCAAGCCCGGTATCGACGACCGGCAGGCGCGCCTCATCGCCGCCATGTACAGCGACACCAAGCTGGCCGCCGCCGTGACCGAGGGGTTCCGGGTGCGCGACGCGGTCTACCAGACGATTTCCGACCATGCCGGTCAGGCCGACCGCGGGGCGGTCTCGCCCAAGGGCTTCGAGCTGTCGGCGCGGCGGATCGGCCGCCTGATGCGCGAGAACTTCAATCTCGGCTTCGTGGATGTCGGCGGCTGGGACACGCACGTGAACCAGGGTGCCGGCACCGGCTACCTCGCCGACCGGCTCGGCGAGCTGGGGCGGGGCCTGTCCGGCTTCGTCGAGGAGATCGGACCCGGCTGGTCCGACACGGTGGTGGTCGTGCTGTCGGAGTTCGGGCGCACCTTCCGGGAGAACGGCAGCCGCGGCACCGACCATGGCCATGGCAGCGTCTACTGGATCCTGGGCGGCGGCGTCCGGGGTGGGCGAATCGCCGGACCGCAGGTGCGCGCCGACGAGGCGCACCTGTTCCAGAACCGGGACTATCCGGTGCTCACCGATTACCGGGGGCTGCTCGGCGGGCTGTTCCGGCGCCTCTACGGACTCGATCAGGCGAGTCTGCGCCGGATCTTCCCCAGCGCGGAGCCGGCGGATCTCGCGCTGCTGTAGGGGACAAGAAGAAGACTGAGGCGTCGCACCCGGCCCACTTGAGTCTGGGTATTCGGGCCCGCCGTCATCGCGAGCGCAGCGAAGCGAACCAGGGCTGCACGACATCGGCAGGCGTCGCGCGAGACGGGGTTGCTTGACTGCGCTCGCGAGGACGACCGTGCGCGGGCCGCACCAGCGTCTTGACGCTCCTCAGGAAAACCCGACACCGGCGCGCGAAACACCGTCGGTGGGGCGGCTCCGCACCCCCATGTCCACCCCGTCAGGCCGCCGCGGCCGCCAGCGTGCGCAGGTCCCGGACCAGTTCGTCCACCCGCTCGGGGCGGGCATCCCAGGCGAACATGAATCGCGCCCCGCCGCCGATGAAGGTGTAGAACCGCCAGCCCCGGGCGCGCAGGCCCTCCATGGTGGCGGCCGGCATCGTCAGGAAGACGGCGTTCGCCTCCACGGGAAACAGCGCCCGCACCCCCGGCAGCCCGGCGACGGAGTCGGCGAAGTGCCGGGCGCAGGCATTGCCGTGGGCCGCATTCCTCAGCCACGCGCCGCTCTCCAGCATGCCGACCCAGGGGGCGGCGAGGAAGCGCATCTTCGACGCGAGCTGGCCGGCCTGCTTGCACCGGTAGCCGAAATCCTCGGCGAGCTTGCGGTCGAAGAACACCACCGCCTCGCCGGCATGCATGCCGTTCTTGGTCCCGCCGAAGCACAGGACGTCGACACCCGACCGCCACGTCATGTCGGCCGGGCTGCAGCCCAGACTCGCGCAGGCATTGGCGAAGCGAGACCCATCCATGTGCAGGGCGAGCCCCAGCTCGCGGCAGGTCGCCGACAGCGCCCGCAGCTCGGCGAGGCTGTAGACCTGTCCCGTCTCGGTGGGCTGCGTGATCGTCACCACCCGAGGCCGCGGAAAGTGGATGTCGCTGCGGTTCTGGGCGAGCCCGCGGATCGCCTCCGGCGTGAGCTTGCCGCCCTCGGTCCGGACGGTGAGCAGCTTGGAGCCGTTGGAGAAGAATTCCGGCGCGCCGCACTCGTCGGTCTCCACATGGGCCGAATCGGCGCAGATCACGCTGTGGTAGGATTGGCACAGCGCGGCCAGGGCCAAGGCGTTGGCGGCGGTGCCGTTGAAGGCGAAGAACACCTCGCATTCGGTCTCGAACAGGTCCCGGAACGCGTCCGCCGCCTTGGCCGTCCAGGCATCCTCGCCATAGGCCGGGGCGTGGCCGCGATTGGCCGCCTCCATGGCTCCCCAGGCTTCCGGGCAGATGCCGGAATAGTTGTCGCTGGCGAATTGCTGCGAGTCGTCGTGTCTCATCCGCGCAACCTAGCACGGCGCAGACGCAGATGGATCGCGCGGGCAGGTTGGAACTGGTGCGCGCTTGGTGTAATAGCCCCGTCAAGGCGTGAGCTCCACGCCGATTCGGAAACCGACGTTCCCGTCCCCCTCGGGTTCATCCCGGGCGAGGGACGTTGCCGGTTTCCAGATCGGCGGCGGGCCGCGTGAACCCAGAACTTCAGGTCCAGAGGATCAAGTCCGTTGCAGGTACTCGTTCGCGACAACAACGTCGATCAAGCGCTCCGCGTCCTCAAGAAGAAGATGCAGCGCGAGGGCATCTTCCGCGAGATGAAGCAGCGCAAGGCTTATGAGAAGCCGTCCGTGCGCAAGGCCCGCGAGAAGGCGGAGGCCGTGCGCCGCGCCCGCAAGCAGGCTCGCAAGACCGCTATCCGCGAGGGCCTGATCGCCGCGCCGAAGCCGAAGCCCCGTTTCCCCGCCGGCAGCCGTCGTCCCGGCTTCCCGTCGCCGTCCGCTGCGCCGGCTCAGGGCGCCAACGCCTCGGGTCAGACCCCGGTCAGCCCGGCTCCCGCCGCCTGAGCGACGTCACATCGGTTGTGAAAGAGCCCGGCCCGCGCGAGCGGCCGGGCTTTTTCTTTGCGGCGCGCAGCAGCCGGGCGAGACAGCAGTTCAACGAAAACGTCGGACGGGCACGTTCCGGCGATGCCGCCGTCCTTGCGTGCGCCACGAGAACTGGGGCTGCGCCACGTCAGGAGACGTCACGCAGCCCTGGTCGCGTCGCTGAACGCGCGAAGACGTGAAGGGATCGCGTCGGCGCGCCGGGCTAGGCAGCCTTGGCGGCCATGGTCGCGTGCTCGGCCTGGACCAGCACGTCGAGGGCCCGCCACGGCTTCTGCATGTAGACCGCCTGGTCGGGGAGCCGCGCATCCCGGCCCGCGCCGGAGGTCACGACCACGCGCACGTCCGGCCAGCGCCGCTTGACGGCCTGGGCCAGGGTCACCCCGTCCATCGCACCGGGCAACCGCACGTCGGCGAAGAGCAACGCCACCGTCACGTCGGAGCGCTCCAGCACGGACAGGGCCGCCTCCGCGCTTTCGCAGGCAATGACTCCGAGGTCGGTTTCTTCAAGCACCGCGGTGGCGAGATCGCGCACGGCCGCATCGTCCTCCACGACGAGAGCCACGGGGGCGGATCCGTCGGGCACTGCGCAATCCATAAAAGTCTCCTGCTGTTGGTGCCTTGCCCCGCTTCGGGCGACCGCCTCCTGGGCGGCGTTCTGATTCCCCGATTTGGCCATGCTGACCCTTCATGAGACGGCTCACAAGAGTCGCGTCGCCGCGCCGGCGAATGCCTGCCCTGCGATCAAGCGGCACCGATTTCATGCGGAACGCACGAAAATGGCGCAGTTTCCGACCGGTTAAGAAACTGTTCACCGGAGTGGACCGACTGTTAACGTCCTGCTGCGGAACGTCTCCACCCTCCGAGGGGCGTTGCGCGGGATCGTACGTGGACCTGAGCTGAAGGATCATCGTCCGTCATGTGCCGTTTCCTCGCCTATAGCGGTGAGCCGGTTTTCCTCTCCGACCTCGTCTGCGCGCCGACCCACTCGCTGGTGCATCAGTCCCTGCACGCCGACGAGGGGAAGACCGAAACCAACGGCGACGGCTTCGGCATCGGCTGGTACGCCGAGCGGCCCGAGCCGGGGGTCTATCGCGACATTTCCCCGGCCTGGTCGGACGAAAATCTGGTGAACCTGTGTGGGCAGGTGCGGGCGCGCACGTTCTTCGCGCATGTGCGTGCGTCGACCGGGACCGCCACGGCCCGGGCGAACTGCCACCCGTTCGTCTACGGCCGGCACCTGTTCATGCATAACGGTCAGATCGGCGGCTACCACCGGATCAAGCGGCGGCTCGAAGCGCTGATCCCGGATACCTATTACGACCACCGTCGGGGCAGCACGGATTCGGAGGCGATTTTCCTGCTGGCACTCGCCAACGGCCTTGAGGAGGATCCCGTCGGCGCGATGGCGCGGACGCTCAAGACCGTGCGCGAGCTGATGGAAGCCGCCAGCGTCAGCGAGCCGCTGCGCTTCACCGCGCTGCTTACGGATGGCGAGACGCTCACCGCCTACCGCTGGGCCTGCGATGGCCGGCCGCCGAGCCTGTATTTCCGCGAGGGGCCGGGGGGCATCGTGGTGGTGTCGGAGCCGATCGATGGCTGTCGCGAGGGATGGCAGGTGGTCCCGAAAGGCGCGACCCTCCGCGCCCGCCACGGGACCGCGACCCTTGTCCAGGCACCGGAGCCCGCCCGCGCCGCCGCCTGAATACAGACGGTTCCAGCTATGCCGCCGCGGGGATTGCCCGGGCGCGCCACATCGGCACAGTCCGCCTGCGGCCGATGGTGCGGCCGAGCGGGAATCGACCGATGTATCCGGATACCGAGCTTCACATCGCCGGGCGCTGGCGCGCGGGTGCCGACCGGGAGACCCTGGGAGTCCTGAACCCGGCTTCGGGTGAGACAATCGGCCGGTGCGCCGTCGCCACCACGGCGGATCTCGACGAGGCCCTGGCGGCCGCGTCCCGCGCTTTCCCGGCCTGGCGCAGCGTCGCGCCCTTCGAGCGCACCAAGGTGATGCGGAAAGCCGCCGACCTCCTGCGCGCGCGGGTCGACGAGATCGCCCGGATCATGACCCTGGAGCAGGGCAAGCCGCTGGCCGAGTCGCGGGTCGAGACCCTGGCGGCGGCCGACATCATCGATTGGTTCGCCGAGGAGGGTAAGCGCGCCTACGGCCGCGTCATCCCGAGCCGCGCCGACGGCGTGCTGCAGGTGGCGGTGCGCGAGCCGGTCGGACCGGTGGCCTGCTTCACCCCCTGGAACTTCCCGATCAACCAGGCGGTGCGCAAGATCTCGGCGGCGCTCTGCACCGGCTGCACGGTGATCCTGAAGGGTCCCGAGGACACGCCGGCGAGCTGCGCCGCCCTGGTCCGCGCCTTCCTGGATGCCGGCATCCCGGGGGACGCGCTCTCGCTGGTCTACGGCGACCCGGAGATCATTTCGGCCTACCTGATCCCGCATCCGGTGATCCGGAAGATCTCGTTCACCGGCTCGACCGTGGTCGGCAAGAAGCTCGCGGCGCTCGCGGGCGAACACATGAAGCGGGCCACGATGGAACTCGGCGGCCACGCCCCCGCGATCGTGTTCGGCGACGCCGACGTGGAGAAGGCGGTCGCCGTCCTGGCCCCCTCGAAGTTCCGCAACGCCGGCCAGGTGTGCGTCTCGCCGACTCGCTTCCTCGTGCACGATTCGGTCTTCGACCGCTTCGTCGAGGGCTTCACCGCCTTCGCCAAGTCGGTGAAGGTCGGCGACGGGCTCGATCCCGAGACCAAGATGGGACCGCTGGTCCACGGGCGGCGCCTCGACGCCGTCACGACGCTGGCGGCGGACGCCGAGTCGAGCGGCGCGACGCTGCGCGCCGGCGGCAAGCGCATCGGCAACCAGGGTAACTTCTTCGAGCCGACGGTCTTTACCGAGGTGCCGCTGACCGCCCGGATCATGAACGAGGAGCCCTTCGGGCCCCTGGCGATGATCAACCGGTTCTCCGACGACGGCGAGGCGCTCGCCGAGGCCAACCGTCTGCCCTACGGGCTCGCGGCCTACGCCTATACCCGCTCCGCCGAGCGGGCGGCGCGGGTGTCGAACGCGGTGGAGAGCGGCATGATCTCCATCAATCACCACGGCCTCGCCCTGCCGGAGACGCCGTTCGGCGGCGTAAAAGATTCGGGCTACGGCAGCGAGGGCGGCCCGGAGGCGCTCGACGCCTACCTGGTCACCAAGTTCGTCACGCAGGCGAACTTCTGACGCGCGGGCCGGCGCGTCGCACCCCGGCGCGCCGGCTCCCTCCGTCAGTAATGGGGCGGCGGCGGCTCCAGCCCCCGCGGCGCCGCCCGGGCGGCCGCCTCCTCGACCTGCTCCCGCAGCATGTCCAGCTGCCGCACCAACCGGTCGATGACGCGCCATTGCTCGGTCACGGTGCGGTTCAGGTCCTCGATCGTCGCGTCCTGCTCGGTCAAACGGATCTCCAGGCGATCGATCCGGGTGTCCTCGTCCATGTCCGACCTCCAGTCAGTGCCGTGCCGACAGTCGCCTCGACCGACTTGGATCGGCCCGTCGACGTTCGCCCCGTCCTAGCGCAGACCGCGAGCCGCGCCATCCGGCTGAGTACCTCAGCGCACGATGGCCCGAAATCCGATCGAATGAGCCATTTGCGGCATTTCTCGATCCGAATACACATGAATAACGACCGAAACAAATAAAATTACCAAATGATCCGCCATCTTTAAGGCGCCGACAAGCCGATTGACCAATGTGAAACAGATTTGCAATACTCTAAGCTGGGCTTTAACACAGACGAAACGGCGCGCCTGCGATCAAATGAATCGCTGTGAGATCAATATAATTCATAAATAAAAACAGACAGGGACGTTTTCAAATGGCGATATTTGGTTTTCGCGACAACGCCCTGCTCGCGGCCATCGATCGGACGATGGCCCGCGTGGAATTCGATCTCGACGGCATGGTCACCGATGCCAACGCGATCTTCCTCGCGCTCGTCGATTACACCCTCGAAGAGGTTCGGGGCCGGCATCACAGCCTGTTCGTGCCGGAATCCGAGCGGTCGGGTTCGGACTATGCCGCCTTCTGGGACGGGCTGCGCGCCGGCCGGCACGAGACCCGCGCCTTCCCCCGCCTGACCAAGTCCGGCCGGATTGTCTGGATCCAGGGGTCTTACAATCCGATCCTCGATCGACGCGGCAAGCCGATCAAGGTGGTCAAGCTCGCCACCGACATCACCGCGGAGCGCGCCCGCAACGCGCTCTACGCCGGCCAGATCGCGGCCCTCGACCGCTCGCAGGCGACGATCAGCTTTGCCCTCGACGGCACGATCGTGGACGCCAACGCGAACTTCCTCGCCACCCTGGGCTACACCCTTGAGGAAATCCGCGGGCGGCATCACCGGATGTTCCTGCCGCCGGCCGAGGCGGCGAGCGCGGATTATGCCGCGTTCTGGACCGCCCTCGGCAACGGCGAGTATCAGGCCGGCGAGTTCCGGCGGATCGGAAAGGGCGGCCGCACGGTTTGGATCTTCGGCGCCTACGACCCGATCCTCGACACCGACGGCAAGCCCTGCGCGGTGGTCAAGTTCGCCACCGACGTGACCCGGCAGGTCGAGGATCGGCAGCGCCGGGCCGAGAGCCAGCGCGCCATCGATGCCGATATCGCGGCGATCCGCGAGTCCATGAGCCGGGTCGTCCGGCAGGCCGACGACACAGCGGAAGCGTCGAGCCAGACCACCCAGAATGTCGAAGCGGTCGCGGCCGGTTCGGAGGAATTCGCCGCTTCCATCGAGGAATTGAGCCGTCACGCGCTGCAGGCGAAATCGTCCGTCGATCTGGTCGTCTCCCGCGCCGAGGAGGCGGCTGCGATCGTCGTGGGCCTCACCGGCGCCGCCGACCGGATCGGAGCGGCGGTGAGCCTGATCCGTTCCATCGCCGACCAGACGAACCTGCTGGCGCTGAATGCCACCATCGAGGCGGCCCGGGCCGGGGCGGCCGGCAGGGGCTTCGCCGTGGTGGCCGCCGAGGTGAAGGCGCTCGCCGGGCAGACCGCAAAGGCGACCGGAGAGATCGGCACCCAGATCGCCGCCGTGCAGGCCGAGACCGCGCGGGCGGTCGCGGCGATCGACGGGATCGGCGGGACGATCGAACAGCTGAGTGCGCTCTCGCTGAGCGTGTCGTCAGCCGTGACCGAACAGGCGACGGTGACCCGCGACATGACCGAGAACATGCAGGCCGCCGCGCAGAGCGTCGCAGCCGTTCACGCCGCCATGGCGGAGATCGCCGCCTCGGCGGCCGTCGTCGACACGTCGGTGCGGAAGGTCTCCGAGGCGGCCCGCGCCCTGGCGTGAGCGACCCGGCCGCGCGTCAGGCGGCGCGGACCGCGACCGATTCCGCCACGGCGACCCGGTCGCGCCCCCCCTCCTTGGCGGCGTAGAGCGCCGCATCGGCCCGCTGCATCAGCGCATCGAACGCGACCCCGGGCCGGGCCTGCGCGATCCCGATGCTGACGCTGACGCTGAGGCCCGGCAATTCGGGGACGTGAAGCTGCGCGAAGGTCCGGCGCAGTTCTTCGGCCCGACCGAGCGCCTCGGCGGGCGAGACATCCGGCAGCAGACAGGCGAATTCCTCGCCGCCCAGGCGGCCCAGCAGCGCCTCCTTGGGCAAGAGCGACGTCGCCATGGCGCAGAAGCCCATCAGGACCGCATCGCCGACCCCATGACCGTAACGGTCGTTCACCGCCTTGAACCGGTCGAGGTCGAACAGCAGCAGGGCGACGTCGGGATACTCGGCCATCGCCCGCTCGGCGGCCCTGGTGAAGGACCGGCGGTTGCGCACCCCGGTGAGGGCGTCCGTGGAGGCGGCGATTCGCTGCTCGCGCTCGGCCCGCTCCTTGACCAGCGCCATGAAGGTGAAGGCCGAGGCGATGGAGAACATCAGAGTGACGAAGCACAGGATCGCCACCCAGGGAGAGGCGAGCGGGCTCAGGCCCGGCTGCGGCGGCGCCATGACGGTCGCGGGGATCCGCAGGACGTAGAAGGCGCTGTGCAGGCCGAGAATGGTCGCGGCCGCGATCCGGGAGGCGAGTTGCTCGGCGCGACCGCGCCAGATCTCCGCGGTCGCAGCGCCGCAATAGAGGGCCGCCACGGTCGAGGCGTAGAGGATGCGGGCCTCGATCGCGGCATAGAAGGCCGGGATCAGACACAGGACGCACCATCCGAGGGCACCCGCCATCGCGACGCCCGTCCGTGGCTCGCGATGCTCGAAGGTACGGACTCCGCTCCAGATGAGGCCGTAGGCAGTCAGCACCACCGCGTTGGCCAAGCCCACCGAGATCAGGTCGGGGATCTGATTGCGCAACGCGAGGCCGGCCGACCCGGCCGCCCCGACGAGGTGCGCCGTGCCCCAGAGGGCGAGCGTCCGGGATCCGGGAGCCTGCCGCCATGAGGCCATGAACAACACGCCGACCAGAAAGGTCGTCGCCGCGCTGACGACCAGCAGAGTCGCGGGATCGAGTTGCACGGACGACTGTCGATCCTCGGCTCGAACGATGGCGCCGTCCCATCCCGGCATTGCTGGGGGAACGGCTCGGCATCTCAATCTATACTAATATCGCAGGCTAGACATTACAATAAGTTAGCTTGGCGGCATCACTCGCTCGTAGACGAGCTAGTACACCGCCAAGATCCGTTGGCCGGGGCCACCGTCAGGCGCGGTGGATCACCGGCACCGCGGGCGCCCCCTCCCACTCGGTGTTGGCGGGGATCGACTCGCCCTTCATGACGATGGTGAGCGGACGCAGGCGGGCGAAATCGCCGACCTTCGTATCGTACAGCACGGTCGAGAACGCGCCCACCGAGACGCCCCGGCCGACGACGACGCGGCCGATCTTCATGATCCGATCCTCGTACAGGTGCGTCTGCAGCGCCGAGACCCGGTTGATGGTGGCGTAGTCGCCGATGGTGACGCAGTCGAACTCGGTGATGTCGGTGGTGAGCATGCACACCCCCTTGCCGACCTTCACCCCGAACAGCCGCAGCACCCAGGGCAGGAAGGGCGTGCCCTGGAGATGCTCGAGCAGCACCTTGCCGGCGAGTCCCCAATAGGCCACGGCGATCGCCTCGGTGCGCATCGCCCACCACGACCACATCGGCTGCATGCCGGGCTTGTAGACGCCCATCAGCAGCCATTTCATCGCGATGACGGCGGAAGACTGGATCAGCGCGATGGCGACGCTCGCCGCGACGAAGCTGAAGGCCAACCCCCACCAGTCCTGCTCCAGGATGGCCGGGTAGAAGTACCAGTCGATCACCGTGATCGCGAGGGTGATGTAGAGCATCGGCGAGAACGAGGTCGCGAAGGCCTCGAACACGCCGCGCCGGATCTTCGGCCAAGCGCCGGGCTCGTAGGTCTGGGCGGTCGAGCCGAGATCGACCTTCTGGCGGGCCGGCAGCCGGATCGGCGGGGAGCCGAACCACGTCTCGCCGGGGCTCATGGCGGCATTCTCGGGCGGCTTCGACTTGATGCCGATGAGCACGTCGTCGGGGATGACGGCGCCCGGCGGCACCACGGCATCGTTGCCGACGAAGACCCGCGCCCCGGTGCGGGTTGGCTCCAGGTGCATCCAGCCGCGCCGGATCTCCTCCTCGCCGTACACCACCTCGTCGGCGACGAAGTTCTTCGCGCCGACCTCGGCGAGATCGTAGCGGCCCGCGAGGTTGGTCGAGATCTCGGCGCCGTGGCCCATATTGGCGCCCATCAGCCGGTACCAGGCCCGCATGTAGACGGTCGCGAACAGCGACGAGAGCGTCTCCAGGGTCACCTCGACGGCGAGCGCCAGCGACCATTTCCGCAGGTAGAACAGGGAATGGACCGAGTAGGTGCCCGAGCGCGTCCGCGGCAGCACGATCCAGCGGATGCCGGCGATCAGCAGCACCGTGCCGGCGGTCATCAGCATGGCCGTGGGCCAGGTGAGGATCGGCAGGTACCAGTGGTAGTCGACGTCGGTGATGTCGGAGAACGAATCCGAGATCTGGTCGAAGATGAAGAAGGCCGGGAAGATCGGCAGCAGGCCGACCGCGGGGATCGCGCCGAGCAGGACGACATAGGCCGCCATGAAGGCGCTGCGGCGCGCGAAGGAGGCCTCGGCGGGCGCGGGCAGGTCCGAGGGGTCCGCCATCCCGACCTTGCGGCCGGGTGAACCGTCCCAGCGCTCGGCCGCCCCGACCCGCGAGCCCACGGGGATCGTGGTCAGGTCGGCGATCTCCGCCTGCGGCCCGATCACCGTGTCGTGGCTGATGACGCAGGAGGTTCCCACCGCCGCATCCGCGCCGATCTCGACCCGGCCGATGACAAGCTCGTTGCCGACGATCTCGGCGTTGGCGATGACGAGGCGACCGCCGAGCGACGCGCCGTCACCGATGGACAGGAGGTCGGGCGCGCCGATCTCGATGTCGGAGATCAGGGTGTCACGCCCGATCCGGGCGCCCATCAGCCGCAGGTAGATGGCGATGGCCGGCGAACCCTGGAGCCACTTCACGTGGACCAGCGGGGCCAACCGCTGCGCGAGCCACCAGCGGTAATAATAGGTGCCCCAGAGCGGATAGCGGCCCGGCTTGGTCCTGCCGAGGATCAGCCACTTGCCGGCCACCGCGGCCACTGCGGTCACGCCGTTGATCGCCACGTAGACGAGGAGCAGCACCCCGAGTTCGGCGAAGAAGCTGAGACCGCCGCCGGTGAGCAGCAGGTAGGTCACGAACATGCCGAGCCATTGCGCAGTGGCCAGGGCGATGACGAAGGGCAGCGCGACGAGTTGCGCGAGGCCGCACAGCGCCCGGCGCAGCAGCGGCGGCGGTTCGAAGCTCAGGTCACGGGTCGCGGCCCCGGCGCCCATCCCGCCCGTGCGGGCGATCAGCGCGTCCGCCATGGCCCGCATCGTGCGCAGGGCATAGACGTCCGGCAGGGTGATGCCGGCGAGCGGCGGGTTCTCGCGCACCGCCGAGACGAAGCGGGCGGCGAGCAGGGAATGCCCGCCGAGATCGGCGAAGAAATCGCCCTCGAGGGCGATCGGCTGGTTGCCGAAGATCTGCTTGGCAGCCGCGACGAGGGCCGCCTCGGTCTCGTTGGCGGGGGGCTCCTGCTCGCCGTCGGCGGCCACCACGGTCAGCGGGGCGATCTTCAGCGCCTTGCGATCGACCTTGCCGGAGGTCAGCCGCGGGAGCGTCTCGGCCACCTCGAAATGGCCGGGCACCATGTAGGGAGGCATCTGCCCGGCAAGCGTCCGGCGCAGGGCCGCGGCGTCGATGGCGCGGCCGCGCTCCGGGATCAGGAAGGCGACGAGGCGGTCGACGCCGTCGTCCTGCCGGAGCACGACGGCGGCCTGGTTGATGTCGGGCACCGCCCGGATCCGGGACTCGATCTCGCCCAGCTCCACGCGGAAGCCGCGGATCTTCACCTGGTCGTCGATCCGGCCGTGGAACACGATCCGGCCCTCGGCATCGAGGGAGACCGCGTCGCCCGAGCGGTAGAGCACCGGATCGGTCCCGTCGGACGCGAAGGGGTTGGCGATGAACTTCTCCGCCGTCAGCTCCGGACGGGCGAGGTAGCCCCGCGCCACGCCGGGGCCGCCGATCAGCAGCTCGCCCTGCTGGTCGCGGCCGAGCAGGGCGAGGTCCTCGCCGGCGACATAGACGGAATAGTTCGGGATCGGGCCGCCGATGGTCACCGGCTCGCCGGGCCGCATCTCGGCGGCGGTCGCCACCACGGTGGCCTCCGTGGGCCCGTAGGTGTTGAACAGCTGGCGCCCGCCCGTCGCCCAGCGGGCGATCAGCGGCTCGGGCAGCGCCTCGCCGCCCAGCAGGACGAGGCGGACCCGCGGCAGGTCGCCGGAGATCATCGCCAGCAGCGTCGGCACGGTGTCGAGCACCGTGATCCCCTCCGCCTCCAGGATGCCCGGCAGCGATTCCAGGTCGCCCATCATGGCCGGGCTCGCCACGAACAGGGTCGCGCCCACGAGGTAGGGGACCCAGATCTCCTCCATCGAGAGATCGAAGGCCACCGAGGCCCCCTGGAACACCACGTCGTCGGCGCGCATCCCGTAGAGGGCGTTCCCCGACCGGAGGAAGTGGCAGATGTTGGCGTGGCTGATGACGATGCCCTTGGGCACGCCGGTCGAGCCCGAGGTGTAGATCAGGTAGGCGGGATGCTCGGGCGTCAGTCCGGCGGCGCGCGGGTCCGGCTCGGGCGCATCGGCGGGCGTCCCCGCGTCGAGATCGGCGGGCGTCAGGGCGGGCGTCCCGTCGGGCACCGCGGCCGCCAGCGCCGGCGAGACCAGCAGCGCCTTCGCGCTCGCATCGGTGAGGCACACGCCGACCCGGTCGGCCGGCGCCTCGGCGTCGAAGGGCAGCCACGCCGCCCCCGACATCGTGATGCCGATCTGCGCCACGAGGAGGTCCGGGCCGCGGGCCATCCACAGGCCGACGACGTCGCCGGGGCCGATGCCGCGATGGGCGAGGCCGGCGGCGATCCGGCCGGCCCGGGCGGCGACCTCCGCGTAGGTCAGGTGCGGGTGGACGCCGCCGGCCGCCACGCGGGCGCCGTCGACGAGGCAGGGATGGTCGGGCCGGGTCTCGGCGGCGTGCAGGAAGATCTCGGCCAGGACCTCGTCGCGGATCAGGTCGGGCCGGTGGTCGCCGCGCAGGATCGCCGCGTCCCCGGGACGGTCGCGCTCCCCGGCCACCGGGCCGGGCCGGGTCTTTTCGGCGACGTCGCTCATCCGCTGCTCCGCTGGCCGGCCGCTCGAGCCGGCGCCTGTCCTGGCCGCCGCCCTATAGCCTGCCGATCATGCCGTTATCGAGGCGGCCTTGCACTGCGCAGGCGCACGGGATCAAGCCCAGCGCCAGCCACCGGGCTCGAGGATCAGGACCTCGCCCTGCCGGATTCCGAGGCGGGGCGCGGCGTAGATGTCGAGATGACCGAGGGCGACGAGGGCCGCCCGAGCGACGCCGCCATGGGCGACGACCACCGTATCCCGCTCCAGGGCCGCGATCATCGGGCCGACGCGCTCGACCAGGGCGGCGTAGCTCTCGGCGCCGAGGCCGGGCGGACGGTAATGCCAGCGGTCCCGGTCGCGGCCGGCCGCCCCCGCCGGGTCGCGGCGGCGGATCTCCGCCCAGGTGGAGCCCTCCCAGCTGCCGAAACCGATCTCGCGCAGGCGCGGATCGGTGCGGTACGCCGCCGGCGGCAGGCCGAGGGCCGTCCGGAGGATCTCCATGGTGCGCCGGGTGCGCTTGAGCGGGCTCGCGACGAAATCGGCCTCCGCCAGCGTCGCCCCCGCCACCGCGGCGAGGCGTTCCGCGACGGCCGCCGCCTGCGCCTCGCCCTGGGCGTTGAGGTCCGTGTCGCGCCCGCCCTGGAGGCGTCCCTCGGCGTTCCAGGCGGTCTGGCCGTGCCGGATGAAGTAGATCGTACCCAACCGTCTCAACCCCGTCCTGCGCAGGAATCCGGAACGGCCTGGATCGCCGGCCGTTCTCGCCGTCGGTCGGCAATATCCGGATACAGGTCCTGCCCCATGTCCAAGAAGCACGGCAAGCATCATCGCGGCCACAAACGTCCCGATGACATGACAGGTGAAGCAGACTTGCATGGATCGCCCCGGCCGCCTCGCCCGTCGACGGCCCGCTGGGCGGGTTCCGCGGACACGATCGCCGGGACCGTCCCGGCCGCCCTGGACGGCCACCGCCAGATCCCCATCCTCGCCGCCCCGGGCATCGTCACGGTGGAGCCGGGCGCGGCCTTCGACCTCTCCGCGGTGGAGGCCGATGCCGATGGCGGCCTGGATAAGGCCTGGGCGAAGGAGGCCCTGGCCGGGGAGCGGGCGCGCATTGTCGCCCTCCAGGAGCGCCTCTATGCCGAACGCGCCCGCAGCCTGCTGCTGGTGTTCCAGGCGATCGATACCGGCGGCAAGGACGGGACGATCCGCTCGGTCCTGCAGGGCGTGAACCCGCAGGGCTGCACCGTGGCGTCGTTCAAGGTGCCCTCGAGCGAGGAACTCGATCACGACTTCTTGTGGCGCTACCACGCCCGCGTGCCGGGACGCGGCATGATCGGTGTGTTCAACCGCAGCCACTACGAGGACGTGCTGGTGGTGCGGGTGAAGGGCCTCGTGCCGGATGCGGTCTGGCAGAGCCGCTACGGCCGCATCAACGACTTCGAGCGCCTGCTCACCGAGTCCGGCACAACCGTGATCAAGTTCTTCCTGCACATCTCCCGGGCCGAGCAGAAGAAGCGCCTCGAGGCCCGGATCGCCGATCCGGAGAAGCGCTGGAAATTCGATCCCGCCGATCTGGTCGAGCGGAAGTCCTGGGACGCCTACCAGCAGGCCTTCGCGGACGCCCTCGGCCGCTGCTCGACGCCCCATGCGCCCTGGCTGGTGGTGCCGGCCAACCACAAGTGGTTCCGCAACTACGTGATTGCCCGGACCGTGGCCGATACGCTGGAGGCCATGGATCCGCGATTCCCGGAAGCCTCGAAGGGCATCGCGGATCTCACGGTGCCCGACTGACGGGGGGAGGCCCGAGATGCTGGTGGTTCGGGAAATCGCGGTCTCGGGCTACCGCTCGCTGCGGCGGATCAGCTTCCCGGTCGATCGGCTGTCGGTCTTCGTCGGGGGCAACGGCACGGGCAAGACCAACCTGTACCGCTCGCTCGAGCTCCTGCAGGCGGCGGCCCGGGGTACGCTCACCCGCGATCTCGCCGCGGAGGGCGGGATGGACTCGGCCCTGTGGGCGGGTCGCCGTCGGCAGGGCGAGGCCGCGCGGATCTGCCTGTCGGCCACACTGCGCCACGACGGCACCGGCCAGGACTTCCACTACGCCGTGGAGGTCGGGCTGGTGCAGCAGGCCGGCGACTCGATTTTCGGCGCGGCCTTTCGGAAGGAGCCGCAGGTGAAGGCCGAGCGCCTGACGGTCCGCACCCGCGGCCGCACGGCCGTACTCCTCGATCGCGACGGGCGCAGCGGCTTCGTCCGCGACGAGGCGGGCGCCAAACGCTCCCTCGGCGGGGATCTGCTGGCGACCGAGACCGCGCTGGGCAGCCTCCTCGACGCCACAGGGCTTCCCGAGATCGCCCTGGTCCGCCTCGCCTTGGCGGGATGGCGCTTCCACCACGATTTCCGGACGGATGCCGATTCGCCCCTACGCCGGCCCTGCCTCGCGGTGACGACGCCGACGCTGGCCTCGGACGGCTCGGACCTCGCCGCCGTCTTCGCCACCCTGGCGCATATCCGGCAGGACACCGCCGAGATCGACGAGGCCGTCGACGCCGCCTTCCCGGGTGCGGGGCTCGTCATCCCCGAGCCGGGCCGTCACGCCAGCTTCGGCCTGCGCTTTCCCGACTTCCCCGTCCGGATCTTCGATCCGCCGGAACTGTCGGACGGCACCCTGCGCTACCTCGCCCTCGCGGGCGCCCTGCTCGGATACCGCTTGCCGCCGTTCATCGCCCTGAACGAGCCCGAGACCAGCCTGCATCCCGATCTCATGGATCCGCTGGCGCGGCTGATCGCGCGGGCCGCAGAACGCACCCAGGTCTGGCTCGTGACCCATTCGGAGCGGCTGGCGGCGGGGATCGCGGAGCACGGGCGCGTCCGGCCGCGCACCGTCATCAAGCGCGACGGCGAGACCTGGATCGACGGGCTCAAGCTCTCGGGGGACTTCGCCGACGCGGACGAGGATTGACCCCGATCCGATCGGATCGTGCGAAGAGCCGTCTGGCCGCGCGCGGCGCGTGCGGTGACGGAGCGCGCCTCAATCCTTGTCGAGGGTGAGGTCCGGGGCCTCGGGATTCTTCATGCCGACGACGTGGTAGCCGGCATCCACGTGGAGGATCTCGCCGGTCATGCCCGCCGCCATGTCGGAGACGAGGTAGGACGCGGTCTCGCCGACCTCCCCGATCGTCACGGTCCGGCGCAGGGGCGCGTTGTACTCGTTCCACTTCAGGATGTAGCGGAAATCGCCGATCCCGGAGGCGGCGAGGGTCTTGATTGGGCCCGCCGAGATCGCGTTGACCCGGATGTTCTTCGGGCCGAGATCGGCCGCGAGGTAGCGCACCGACGCCTCCAGGGCCGCCTTGGCCACGCCCATCACGTTGTAATGCGGCATCCACTTCTCGGCGCCGTAATAGGTCAGCGTCACGAGGGAGCCGCCCGGGCGCATGATCTTCTCGGCACGCTGGGCCACGGCGGTGAACGAGTAGCACGAGACCAGGAGCGACTTGGTGAAGTTGTCCTCGGAGGTCTCGATATAGCGGCCGGTCAGCTCGTCCTTGTCGGAGAAAGCGACGCAGTGGACGACGAAATCGATGCCGTCGCGGAAGACCTTCGCGGCTTCCGCGAAGACCGCGTCGATCGTGGCCGCCTCGGTGACGTCGCAATGCCCGATGACGTGGGCGTCGAGCTCCTTGGCGAGGGGCTCGACCCGCTTGCGCAGGGCATCGCCCTGATAGGTGAAGGCGAGTTCGGCGCCGTGGGCGCGGGCGCTGCGGGCGATGCCCCAGGCGATCGAGCGGTTGTTGGCGACCCCGAGGACGATGCCCCGCTTGCCCGCCAGAAGGCCCTGCCCGTGTTCCGCCATGATCGATCCCGAAGCCGCGCGACCCCTTTCGGGGCCGGGGGGCCTCCTTAGCGGAGGCGGCCCGGCGACGGAAGTCCGGGGCGACACCGAGCGCCGTCAAGCCGGCCTCGGTGTCCGGTTCGCGAGGCCGTCAGGCCGCCTTGGCGGCGCGCCGGCTGCGGGCGAAGTCCGCCAGGGCCGCATCCTCGCCCTCCGGCAGGACGATCGCCGTGGTGGCGAACAGGTCCCCAGGGGTGCCGTCCTTCTTCGGCAGGCCCTTGCCGCGCAGGCGGAAGGTGCGGCCGGAACTCGTCATCGCCGGGATCTTCATCTCGACGACGCCGGTGAGCGTCGGCACGCGGATCGTGCCGCCGAGCACGGCATCCTCCAGGGGAACGTCGACGGTGGTGCGCAGGTCGGCCCCCTCGACGGTGAAGCGCGGATGCGGGCGGATCCGGATCGTCAGCAGGGCGTCGCCCGGCTCACCCCGGAGGCCGCCGCTCTGGCCGAGACCGCGCAGCCGGATGGTCTGGCCGTCGATCACGCCACGGGGGATCATCACGTCGACCTCCCGGCCGGTGGGCAAGGCGAGGCGCAGCTTCTCCTCGCTGGCGACCTGCTCCAGGGTCACCGACAGCTCTGCGGCGACGTCTTCGCCCTTGGCGGGCTGGCGCTGACCGCCCGGTCCGGCCCCGCCGGCGCGGAAGGCCTCGCCGAAGATGTGCGAGAAGATGTCCTCGCCCATCCCGCCGCCGCCCATGCCGCCGCCGCGCTGGGCGCGGGCCATGTGCTCGAAGTCGAAATTGCCCCCGCGGCCGCCGCCGAAGCCGCCGAACCCCTCGAAGCCGGTCGCGCGCGGCTTGCCCTCGGCATCGATCTCGCCGCGGTCGAACTGCTTGCGCTTCTCGGCGTCGCCCAGGATCTCGTAGGCCGAGTTCGCCTCGGCGAAACGGTCCTTGGCCTTTACGTCGTTCTTGTTGCGGTCGGGGTGGAAGTCCTTGGCGAGCTTGCGATAGGCCTTCTTGATCTCGGCCTCGCTCGCCCCCTTGGCCACGCCCAGCACGTCGTAGGGATTGCGCATGGATCTCTTGGCTGTGCGGTTGGCTGTGCGATATCGCTTCGCCAGCCGGATGTGGGATGGATGTTGCATCCCTGCAACGGTCCTGTCGGCGAAAGTCTGCGGGTTCGTGCCGAACGTCAAGCGGCCGATCTCGCCGCGGCTGCGGGCCGGCCCTATCGTCGAAGGCAGCGCCGACCGGCGCCTCCGGCGGGATCGGGCCGGAGGCCAATCGCGCCGGAATCACCCGAGGCCGGAGAGCCGATGCACTACGCCTGCGACCACCTCCACCTGCGCAGCCGCGACGCCGTCGCGGCCGCATCCTTCTACATCGCGACGTTCGGAGCCCGCGAGGTCAAGCGCGTCGGCACGGATCCGGTGCAGCGTGTCGTGCTCGACCTCGGCGGCCTCGCCGTCTTCATCGAGCAGGCCCCGGCCGAGATCGCGCCCGCGGCGACCACGCCCTGCCTCGGGATCGAGCATGTCGGATTGCGCGTCGCCGACATCGAGGCGGCGATGGCCGATCTCACCGCCCGGGGCGTGACGGTGCGGACCGGCATCACCGAGCGCGGGCCCGGCCTGCGGATCGCCTTCGTGGAGGGACCGGACGGCGCGCTGATCGAGATCCTCGAGCGGACATCCGTCTGATGCCATCGAGCCCCGGTCGCCGGGCATCCCTGGCCGCGGCGCTGATCCTGCTGCTGGTGGCATCCGGGGCGGCCGCGGCGCGTCCGTTCACGGATGCGGCCGGCCGCACGGTCGAACTTCCCGAAAGGATCGGGCGGGTGCTCGCCGCGGGGCCGCCGGCCGTCGTGCTGCTCTACACCCTGGCGCCGGACCTGATGGCCGGCTGGGTGACCGCACCGCATCCCGAGGCGCTGCCCTTCCTCGAGCCCCGGACCCGAACGCTGCCCGCCTATGGCCGCCTGACCGGTCGGGGCGGCACGGCCAATGTCGAGGCGGTCCTGGCCGCCAAGCCCGACCTGATCGTCGATTCGGGGAGCCTCGGGCCGACCTACGCGTCCCTCGCCGACCGGATCCAGGCGCAGACCGGGATTCCCTACATCCTGCTCGACGGCAGCTTCGCGAAGAGTCCGGAAGCCTACCGGCAGCTCGGCGCCGCGCTGGGCCGGCAATCCGCGGCGGATGCCCTGGCGGCCGAGGCCAAGGCTCTCGCCGACAGGGTGGACCGCGCCGTGGCGACGCTCCCCGAGGACCGGCGGCCCCGGGTCTATTACGCGCGCGGCCCGCGTGGCCTGGAGACGGGCTTCGCCGGATCGATCAACACCGAGCTGGTGGAGGCCGCGGGCGGCCGCAACGTCGCGCAGGACGGCGGCGGTCGCCTCGGCAACGTCTCGCCCGAGCAGGTCCTCGCCTGGAACCCGGACGTGATCGTCACCCTCGACCCGGCCTTCGCGGCCGGGCTGCGCACCGACCCGCTGTGGCGGACCATCCGGGCTGTCCAGACGGGGCGGATCTACGTGGCGCCGCTTCAGCCGTTCCCGTGGTTCGACGCGCCTCCGGGGGTCAACCGCCTGATCGGCCTGCGCTGGCTGGCGGCCCGGCTCCACCCGGACCTGTTCCCGGAACCGATGCCCGACGTGGTGCGCGCCTTCTACCGGGATTTCTACCACGTCGATCTCGACGGCGATCAGGTCGCCGCCCTCCTCGGACCGAGGCCCCCGGGCGCGGAACCGGACGCGCCGAAATGAGCGACATCCCGGCTGTGGCCGAGGCGATCGGGCTTCGCACCCGCAGACGCCTGCGGATTTCCGCGGCGCTTTTCTCCGGATTGGCTCTGCTGGCGCTGGCCGTGCTCGCCTTGGCGGTCGGCCAATATCCGGTCGCGCCCGCGGACCTTGCCGCAATCCTCGGGCACCATCTGCTCGGCCTGCCCTCGCGCGCGCCGGCGGCGGCGGAGACCGTGGTGATGCAGGTGCGGCTGCCCCGGGTGATCGCCGCTCTGGTGGTCGGCGCAGCATTGTCGGCGGCCGGGGCGACCTACCAGGGCCTGTTCCGCAACCCGCTGGTCTCGCCCGACATCCTCGGCGTGTCGGCCGGCGCAGGGCTCGGCGCCGTGCTCGGGATCTATCTCGGCCTGCCCGTGGCGCCAATCCAGCTCCTGGCCTTCCTGGGCGGGCTCGGCGCCGTCGCCGCGGTCTACGGCGTCGGCCTCGCCGTGCGGCGGCACGATCCGGTCCTGACCCTGGTCCTGGCGGGGGTGGCGGTGGGCGCGGTGCTCGGGGCGGGCATCTCGCTCCTGAAGGTGCTGGCCGACCCCTACAACCAGCTGCCGGCGATCACCTTCTGGCTGCTGGGGAGCCTGTCCTCGGTCACCCTGGGCGACGTCGCCGCCACCCTGCCGATGATGCTGATCGGCCTCGTGCCCCTCGTCCTGCTGCGCTGGCGCATGAACCTGATGAGCCTCGGCGACGCGGAGGCGCGGACCCTCGGCGTGGAGACGCGGGTGCTGCGCCCGGTCCTGATCGCCGGCGCGACCCTGATCACGGCGGCGGCCGTCGCGATGACCGGGGTCATCGGCTGGATCGGGCTGATCGTGCCGCACATCGCCCGGCTGCTGGTCGGGCCGGATTACCGCCGGCTGCTGCCGGCCTCGCTGGCGCTCGGAGCGGGCTACCTCGTGCTGGTCGACCTGATCGCGCGGAATATGGGAACCGTCGAGGTGCCGCTGGGCATCCTGACGGCCCTGGTCGGGGCCCCGTTCTTCCTCTGGCTGCTGGCGTCCGGGCGCCGGGGCTTCGCGTGATGCTGCTCCACGTGCGGGACCTCGCCTTCGGCTACGGCGGCCGCAGCGTCGGAAGCGGCGTGTCGTTCGACCTCGCCGCGGGCGAGGTGCTGTGTCTCATCGGGCCGAACGGCGGCGGCAAGACCACCCTGTTCAAGACGCTGCTCGGGCTGCTGCCCGCCCGGGGCGGTCGCGTCGTCCTCGGCGGCACCGACCTGTCCCGGCTGTCGCGCAGCGCCATCGCCCGCATGGTCGCCGCCGTCCCCCAGGCGCATGCGGCCTTCTTCCCGTTCACCGTCCGGGAGGTCGTCGTGATGGGCCGGGCGAGCCGGATCGGCCCGTTCGCCGCGCCCGGCCCGTCCGACGCGGCGGCGGCCGAAAAGGCCCTCGACGCCCTGGGGATCGGGCACTTGGCCGACACGGTCTACACCGAGATCAGCGGCGGCGAGCGGCAGCTCGCCCTGATCGCCCGGGCGCTGAGCGGGGAGCCGCGGCTGCTGATCATGGACGAGCCGACCGCGAGCCTCGATTTCGGCAATCAGGCCCGCGTCCTCGGGCAGATCCGCCGCCTCGCCCAGGCCGGCATCGCCGTGCTGTTCTCGACGCACGATCCCGGTCACGCCCTGCTCTGCGCCGACCGCCTCGTCGCCCTGCACGGGGGCCGCCTCGTCGCCGACGGGCCGTCCGCCGCCACGGTCACCCCGGCGCTCCTGCGTCTGATCTACGGGATCGACGTGGTGGTGGCGCCGGTCCCGGGCCTCGCAGCGCCGGTCTGCGTGCCCGTCGTCGACTGACCGCGCTCCGGCCCCTCAGGCCGTTCGCGACACCGGCCCGGCATCCGCGTCCGGTGCGGCCCGGCGCGGACCATCGGGCCCGTACACCGCGCCGAGCACCGCCTCGCAATGGAGCCGGACGCGGGCGTGGCAGGCGCAGGCGGCGGCCGAGACCAGCCGGCGATCGACGATCGTGATGCGCCCGCGCTCCGCCCGGAGGAGTCCCTGCTCCTGCAGCATCCGCAGGATCCGGGTGAGGTAGGTCCGCTGGACGCCGAGCATCGCGGCCATCAGTTCGTGGGTGACCGGAAGGGTGTCGCCGCCGGTCCGGTCCTGCAACGTCAGCAGCCAGCGGAGGCAGCGCTGCTCGATCGGGTGCACGGTGTTGCAGGCTCCGATCAGGAGCAGCTGAGCCAGGAAACAATCGGCATAGCGGGCGAACAGATCGCGGAACGTCGCGGAGCGGCGCTCGGCCTCCCGCAGCCGGTCCGCGTCGAGGCGCAGCACCCGCCCGCCCACCTGCACCAGCCCGCTGACGGCGTTCGGCAGCCGGCCCTGGCCGATGATCCCGCCGACCGCCCCGTCGTGACCCACGCTCGCGGTCTCCGCCATCCGGCCGTCGTGGGTGGCGACGACCAGAGCGACAACGGCCTGGTCACAGGGGAAGATCACAGGGCTCGCGCCGGATTCAGCCGTGAGGATCGTGTCCCCCCTGGCGACGGTCACCGGTTCCAGATCGCGTTCGATCAGCGCGCGGTCCGAACCCGAAAGCGCGTCGAGGAGCAGGTTGCCGGTGGAGGCGGCAGGTTCGATCGGCATGGGGCGGCGAGATGCGGCAGAGAGGGTCCCGTCAGGACCCTCACGGATATGCGCCCGTCAGCGTGCGGACTCGCCAGCCATAGCCCGCAGGCTGCGCCCTCGAACTAACTTAGGTTTCGTTGCACCCGTTCATCTACTTGTCCGTGCATAGACCCTGCTCCGAGAGTCTCCTGTGCTCGCGCGGGTCGCAGTCGGTGGCCAGGAACGAGGCCCAGTCGGACGGGGTCCCGTAGAAGGCGTTGCGGTCGACGTCACCCCGCACGCCCGGGACCCGACCCGTGGAGGTGAACTGCCACAGCATCCACTTACGGTTGACGAACCGCTGCTCCGGCTCGGCCGCGGTGGAGCGCAGCCAGTGCGGATAGTCCGGGAGTTCGCCCTCCAGCACGTCCTTGTGGAAGGTGATGTCGGTGTAGATGATCGGGCGCTTGCCGGTGTAGCGCTCCATCTCCTCCAGCATCTCGGTGACCATCGCCAGGGCCTGGGCCTTGGGCAATTTCTTCGGGCAGGTCTGCGAGTGGCCGTTCCACTCGACGTCGAGGACCGGCGGCAGAGCGGTGGGGTCGTTCGGAACGTTCCGCTTGAACCAGTCCATCTGCTCCCTGGCGGAGCGGCACCAGAACACGAAGTGGTACGCGCCCCGCGGCACGCCGGCCCGCGCCGCGCCGTCCCAGTTGGTCCGGAAGCGCTCGTCGACGTGGTCGCCGCCCTCGGTGGCCTTGATGAAGGCGAACTGCGTTCCGGCGGCCCGGACCGAGGCCCAGTCGACGTTGCCCTGCCACTTCGAGATGTCGATGCCCTGGATCGGGTGGAGCTTGGCCTTGGCCACGCCCGGATGGGGCTTGGCGTCACCCTTCGTCGGATAGAAGTCGTTGTTGGAGGCACAGGCCGCGAGGCCGGCCAGGATGGCGGCGGCGGCGAAGCGCCCGGCGAGGCGCCGGGCCGGCTTCAGACGGTCGGTCAGACTCCGAGCGACTTCCCCGAACGGCGACCGCGAAAGTTTTGAAATCCGCGACATCAGTGTTTAGCCCGCCACCGAAGAAGCGCCACAGTCAGGCGTATTCGATGGCCCCGGCGCGGTTAACGGAGCTTTGCGATCATTGCGGCGGAATTCCGGGACGCGTTGCCTGCCCGCGACATACGGCGCCCATCCCCGGTTGGTTCACAGGGCGAGATCCGGCTAAGTCGCGGTCCCGCAACGCGAGTCCGGACACGGCGCCGTGAGTAAGCAACTCTTTACCATAGGCTACGAAGGCCTCGATTCGGAGCGCCTCG
Organism: Methylobacterium sp. 1973; assembly: GCF_040545035.1. Taxonomy (NCBI): domain Bacteria; kingdom Pseudomonadati; phylum Pseudomonadota; class Alphaproteobacteria; order Hyphomicrobiales; family Methylobacteriaceae; genus Methylobacterium; species Methylobacterium sp. 1973. The sequence continues at coordinate 53,734 of NZ_JBEPLA010000012.1, read as the reverse complement.
TCGGGGTCCTGCGCTCGGCGGGGGTCGCAACGCTGGCGGATGTCCGGGCGGTGGCGAACTCACGCAAGCGCGGCTTCTCGAAGGGTGCGCTGGGCACATCCCTGCGCGAGGCGGGCCTGGGCTACGCGCATCTGCGCAGCCTCGGGACACCGAAATCCGGCCGACAGGCGGCCCGGGCCGGGGACGCGGCGCTGATGCGCCGGATCTACTGCGAGGAGGTGCTGGACACGGCCGCAGGCCTCGCGGCCCTCGACGAGCTCGCCGCGCTGGCCGAGGGGGCCCCGATCTGCCTGCTGTGCTTCGAGCGCGATCCGGCCGGCTGCCATCGGCGCGTGCTGGCCGAGCGCCTCGCACCGCGCGGCTTCGTGGTCAGCGACCTCTTCGGCTGAGCCGGTCTCAGCGGCCCGACAGGGAAGGCGCGCGCATGCCCAGCGCGCCCGCGAGACGCCGGACGGGGCCGAGGGCGGCCGTCAGACCCAGCGGCGCGGCCTTGCGCGGCGCACGCGGCCGGCGACGGTCGGCATCCGCGACCGGCTCGACCGGCAGGTACAGCGCGTCGAAGAAGGACATCTCCAGGAGCGTGGCGCCGTCGTCGTCGGTGATCACCATCGCCGCCTCCATCAGCCGCGGGTCGCCGCCGTGCTGGCGCATCAGCCCCTGCACGATCGTGCGCGCGGTGGACCGGGCGGCCTCGACATCCTCGACCCACTGGGCCGCCGAGGCCGGGAGCGAAGCGTTGCCGAGGCGGATGGTGAAGTGGGCGCGGACCATGAAGCGCTCCTGGGAGGGGACCGGCGGGGACACCGCCGGCAACGGGTGTCAGGCGGCCTGGGCGTCGTCGACGGCTTCGGCGACGGGTTCGGCGACGGGTTCGGACTTCTCAGCCGCGGATTTCGGATCGAAGGCGTCCGCGAGCAGGACGAGGCGCCGCGCCATGTCCCGCACCTCGTTGAGCGCGATCGACTTCTGGCCTTCCTTCACCGCGCGGGTGATGTCGCTGACCTGCGTGGTGGCGATCCGCTTCAGTTCGTCGGCGAGCTGCTGGCTGGTCATCATCGCATCCGGACTCGGCTTGTCAGGCTGAGCCGGGACCGTGAGGGAACGGGGCTTACCAAGGCGTTTCGCCGGGCCGCGCAGCCTGTGGACAAGAGCGGGATGCGCCCTTCGGCTCACCCCTCCAGATGGCGTGCGGCGATGATCGAGGCCGCCGTGCGGTTCTCCACGCCGAGCTTGGCGTAGATGCCCTCGAGGTGCTTGGTCACGGTCCGGTGGCTGAGCCCGAGGATCTCGCCGATGTCGCGGCTCGACTTGCCACGGGACAGCCAGAGCAGAACCTCCGCCTCGCGGCCGGTGACCGGGAGGCGCGCCCGGAGCCGCTCGACCCCCGCCGAGAGCGCGTCCCGCGACAGGCGGAGCAGGATCTCGTCCGGCGTGCGGCCGATGAAGCTCAGGGCGTAGGCGAGGCCGTCGCGATCGGTCAGCGTCAGGGGCTGCGCGGCGCCGGCGAGGCATCCGCGCAGCCAGTCGCGCGCCTTGGCGGGCAGTTCGACGGCGCCGGAGCGATCGGCGCCGAGCCCGGCCAGCAGCCGGCCGGCCTGAGGCGTCGACCACAGCACATGCCCGTCCTCCGAGACGGCGAACAGGGTCCGCCCGGCCGTGTCGAGGGCAGCCCGGGCGCTCTGCGCGGCGCGGGCGCTGGCGAGGTGCACGCGGATCCGGGCCAGGATCTCGTCCGGCGCGATGGGCTTCGTGACGTAGTCGATGCCGCCGGCGGAGAGGCCCTTCACGATGTGCTCGGTCTCGCTCAAGCCGGTCATGAAGATCACCGGCACGCCGGCGAGATGCGGCTTGGCCTTGAGCCGCCGGCAGGTCTCGAAGCCGTCGAGCCCCGGCATCACCGCGTCGAGCAGGATCACGTCGGGCGTGATCTCATCCACGAGGGCCAGGGCGAGGTCGCCGCCGACCGCGACCAGCACGGTGGCCCCGGAGCGCTCGATCGCCTCGGTGAGGAAGCTCAAGGTGTCGGGCGAATCATCGATCACCAGGACGATGTCCCGGTTCGGCTGGAGCTTCGGCGCCTCAGCCATGACGGGCGAGCTCCTGCAGGACCGAGAGATAGCGGCGCAGGTCGTACCCTTCGACCAGCCCGCGCATCCGGGCGACGAAAGCGGGCGGCACGGTCGCGTCCTCCTCCATCTGGATCAGCTTGGCCTCGATGGCCCGGATATGCCCGATCCGGCCGAGGCGCAGGAGCTCGCCGATATGCTCGGGCCCGGGCCCCGGCCCGTCCGCGAAGGCCGGAACAGGCTCGGGCTGCGTCGGCGCGGGGCTCTCGGTCCATTCGAGGTGCAGGAGCTTGCCGATCCGCTCCATCACGTCGCGCAGGTCGAAGGGCTTGGCGAAGATGGCGTCGTGGGGCGCGTCGTCGCCGCGAACCGGGCTGATCTCGTGGACATTGGCGGACATCATGGCGATGGGGCCGGTATGTCCGGCCTGTCGCAGGGCCGCGGCCGCCGCCCAGCCGGTCATCCCGGGCATCGCGATGTCGAGCAGGATCAGGTCGACCCCGCCCCGTGCGACGATGGCCAGGCACTCCGGCCCCGAGCCGGCCTCCAGGACGGAGATGCCCTGCGGCTCCAGGATCGCCCGCATCAGCGCGCGGTGGGCGCTGTCGTCGTCGGCGACCAGGACGGTGCGTCGCGCGCCCGCATAGACCCGCTCCGGGGCCGCCGCCGGCGCGGGCGGGACAATCGGTGCCGGCTGGGCCACGGAGGCCAGCATCAGCCGCAGACGCGCCTGCGTGCCGCCGCCCGGCGCCGCCGTCACGGTAATCTCGCCGCCCAGCAATTGGGCCAGCAGGTTGGCGATGGTGAGCCCGAGCCCGGTCCCCGGCGTGCTGCGGGCGGCCGGCGTCGAGCCGCGCTCGAACGGCTCGAAGATCCGCGCGAGATCCGCCTCCGGGATGCCGGGACCGGTGTCGCGGATCGTGAAGATCGCGATCTGGCTCCGGTAGCTCAGGTCCAGTGAGACGGTGCCGGTTTCCGTGAACTTGATGGCGTTCGACAAAAGGTTGAGCAGCACTTGGCGCAGCCGCTTCTCGTCGGTGGCGACCACGGCCGGCAGGATCTCCGGCCGCGAAAAGCGGAACTCCAGCCCCGCCTCGCGCGCCTGGAGCCGGACCATGTCGACCAGCTGGTCGAGAAAATCGGCGAGGCGCACCTCGTCGCGGTGAATCTGAAGGCGTCCGGCCTCCATGCGCGAGATATCGAGGAGGCCGTCGATCAGCCCGGACAGGTGCTGGGCGCTGCGGCGGATCACCCGGAGACCGTTGAGGCGGTGCGCCGGGATCGCCGGATCCGATTCCAGGAGCTGCGCGTAGCCGAGCACCGTGGAGAGCGGCGTGCGCAGCTCGTGGCTGATCCCCACCACGTAGCGGCTCTTGGCCTGGTTGGCGGCCTCGGCCCGCTCCTTGGCCTCCTGCAGCTTGGCGTCGGTGATCTTATGGGCGGCGATCTCCGCCTGGTAGAGCGCGGTCTGGCGCATCGTCTCGGCCTGGGCGACGCGCCGGCTCTCCTGGGCGAGCACGAACAGCCACGCCACCACGCCGAGGATCACCACCAGGGTGAAGAACACGCTGGTCAGCGCCGTGCGCAGGAACTCGCGATTCTCCGGGTGGGCAATCGTCGCGCCCGCATGCACGATGCCGAGGATCAGGCCGATCACCGCGCAGAGCGTCAGCATCACCGCGAGGTAGCGGCCGAGCGGCGCGCCGATCCAGGCTGCGGTCCGGCCCGGCAGGATCTGGGCGGCTACGGCTTGCGCCTGCACCTCCAGCCTTCCGTGCGGCTTGCACAGGTCGCCGCAGCGGGCGTCGAGCGAGCAGCAGAGCGAGCAGATCGGCGCGTCGTAGGCCGGGCAATGGGCCATGTCCTCGCCCTCGAAGGGCAACTCGCAGACCCGGCAGGTGACCTCGGCGGTGCCCCAATCCTGCTTGGGCGTCCGGGCGAGATACCAGCGCCCCCCCGTCGCCCAGGCGATCGCCGGCGCGGCGCCGAAGGCGACGGCGAGGGTGAGCAGCGGCGCGAAGGGCTGCAGGATCGAGCCGAGCCAGCCGAGATAGGCCGCGCCGCCGGCCGTCAGCGCCAGCGCCATGGCGCCGGTCCCCACCGGGTTCACGGCGTAGAGATGGGCGCGCTTGAACTCGATCCCCGGAGGCGAGAGGCCCAGCGGCTTGTTCACCGCGAGGTCCGCGGCGAGCGCCCCGACCCAGGCCGAGACCACGGCTCCGTAGAGCGGCAGCGTGCTCTCGATGGTCTTGTCGATGCCGAGCTCCATCAGGAGCACCGCGATGGCGACGTTGAACACGAGCCAGACCACCCGTCCCGGATGGCTGTGGGTCAGCCGGGAGAAGAAGTTCGACCACGCGATCGAGCCGGCATAGGCGTTGGTGAGGTTGATCTTGAGCTGCGAAACGATGACGAACAGCCCGGTGAGCAGCAGCGCTGCCCGGCTGCCCTCCCCCGTCAGGTAGCCGAAGGCCACCGCGTACATCCGGGTCGGCTCGGCGGCGTGCTCGGGCGGGACGCCGTGCCCCAGGGCCAGGACCGCGAGGGCGGCGCCGAGCAGGATCTTCAGCATGCCGGGCAGGATCCAGCCCGCGCCGCCCGCTAGGACCGCCAGCCACCAGCGGCGGTCGCGCGGACCTGCCGGCTCCGGCACGAAGCGGAGGAAGTCGACCTGCTCGCCGACCTGCGCCAGCAGCGCCAGCAGGACGCCCGTGGCGAGCCCGAATCGGGCGAGATCGAAGCCGGCGCCGCCGCCGTCGAGGCCCGGGAAGACGGTGAGCGCGCGCAGCGGCCCCGCGCCCTGTGCCGCCACGAAGATCAGCGGGAGCAGGCTCAGCCCGATCCAGATCGGCTGCGTCCAGATCTGGAACCGGCTGATCAGACGGATCCCGTAGACGACGAGCGGGATCACCGCCCCGGCGCAGAGCAGGTAGCCGACGCCCAGCGGCAGCCCGAAGCAGAGCTGCAGCGCCAGCGCCATGATCGCCGCCTCGATGGCGAAGAACAGGAACGTGAAGCTCGCGTAGATCAGCGACGTGACGGTCGAGCCGAGATAGCCGAACCCGGCGCCGCGGGTGAGGAGATCCATGTCGACGCCGTGACGGGCGGCGTAGACCGTGATCGGTGCCGCCGTGGCGAAGATGATCAGGCCGACGACCAGGACGGCCGCCACCGTGTTGGGGAGCCCGGCCGTCAGCGCCAGCGTCCCGCCGATCGCCTCGAGCGCCAGGAACGAGATCGACCCGAGCGCGGTCTGCGCCACTTCGAGACTGGACCAGCGCCGCGCCTTCTTGGCGGTGAAGCGGAGGGCGTAATCCTCCAGGGTCTCGTCGGCGACGAAGCGGTTGTAGTCCCGGCGGATCGGGATGATGCGCTGCGGCCCGCTCATGGCGCCGGAGACCGGACGACCCGGCCGCCGCCCATGGCCGGCGCGGCGCATGCGGCGCCGACGGGCGCGGGCGCGCGCGAAACATCGAGCACCCGAACGGTGCTCACGCTCTTCGCGCTCCCCGTCACCCCAACCTCAAAGTATTCCGCGGCGATGGTGCACCGCATGCAAGAGTACGGCCATACGCAAAATCGCGTATAGGCCGCACCGCAACCCAGGACCTAGCCTGCGCTCGTCGATCCGCGGCCGCCTCTCAAGGCCCCGGACGCGAACAGGGTCAGGCACATGGCAGACGACACCGAGACCGGCGCCGATCACGGCTTGCGCTCCCCGCTGCGGCGCAGGCTGCTCATGGGACTGGCCGGCGCCCCGGCGCTGGCGCTGATGCCGCGGAAGGCCTGGGCGGCGCCGCCGACCGCGGCGGTGAACACCACCGGCCTCGCGGTGACCGACACCGAGGTGACGGTCGGCATCCTGCACTCGATCACCGGCACGATGGCGATCTCCGAGACCGGCGCCCAGGAAGCGGAAAAACTCGCGATCCAGCAGATCAACGATGCCGGCGGCGTGCTCGGCCGCAAGATCAAGATCATCCAGGAGGACGGCGCCTCCGACTGGCCGACCTTCGCCGAGAAGGCCAAGAAGCTCCTCGTCAACGACCATTGCGCCGCCGTGATGGGCTGCTGGACCTCGGCCTCGCGCAAGGCGGTGCTGCCGGTCTTCGAGCAGTATAACGGTCTTCTCTACTACCCGACCTTCTACGAGGGCCTGGAGCAGTCGAAGAACGTCTTCTACACCGGCCAGGAGGCCACGCAGCAAATCCTCGCCGGCCTCGACTGGGTGCACAAGGAGAAGGGCGGCGACAGCTTCTACTTCATCGGCTCCGATTACATCTGGCCGCGCACGTCGAACAAGATCGCCCGCAAGCACGTCGAGAACGTGCTCAAGGGCAAGGTCGTCGGCGAGGAGTACTTCCCCCTCGGCCACACGCAGTTCAATTCGGTCATCAACAAGATCAAGCTCACCAAGCCGAAGGTGATCTTCGCCGACGTGGTCGGCGGCTCGAACGTGGCGTTCTACAAGCAGCTCAAGGCGGCGGGCATCGACCTGTCGAAGCAGGTGCTGATGACGATCTCGGTCACCGAGGACGAGATCGACGGCATCGGCGGCGAGAACATCGCCGGGGCCTATGCCTGCATGAAGTACTTCCAGTCGATCGACAACGAGAACAACAAGGCGTTCGTCGCCGCCTTCAAGAAGATGTGGGGCGAGAAGACCGTCATCGGCGACGTGACGCAGGCGGCCTATCTCGGCCCGTTCCTGTGGAAGATGGCCTGCGAGAAGGCCGGCTCCTTCGACGTCGACAAGGTGGTGGCGGCCTCGCCGGGCATCGAGTTCAAGGGCGCGCCGGAAGGCTACGTCAAGATCGACGAGAACCATCACCTCTGGTCGAAGACGCGGGTCGGCAAGGCCAAGACCGATGGCCAGTTCGAGATCGTCTACACCAGCCCCGAGCTGATCAAGCCGGATCCGTTCCCGAAGGGCTACCAATAGCCCCAGGCCCGCACACAGTCCGCGCCGCCGCTCACCGGATGGAACGCGGGTCCCCTCTCCCGTGTGGGAGAGGGACAGGGTGAGGGACGAGGTCCTTCCGGAGAAGGCACATCCCTCACCCCAACCCTCTCCCGAACGGGAGAGGGAGTCCGTCGCGGACTTCAGAACCGGCACCGAACAATCCGCTCGGAGGACGCTCGCCCTCCGCCCCGATCTGCAGCGGAAGACCAAGACATGCTCGGCGACTATTCCCTCGGCGACCTCGGCGCGATCTTCGCCATGCAGGGCTTCGCCGGCCTGATCCTGTTCTCTGTCTACCTGCTGATGGCGCTGGGGCTCGCGATCATCTTCGGCCAGATGGGCGTGATCAACATGGCGCACGGGGAGTTCATGATCCTCGGCGCCTACGTTACCTATCTCTGTTCGACCTTCTGCCAGACCTACCTGCCGGCGCTGTTCCCGATCTACTTCTTCATCGCCATGGGCCTGGCGTTCCTCGCCTCCGGGGCTTTGGGCATGCTGGTGGAATGGGGCCTGATCCGGTTCCTCTACAAGCGCCCGCTCGACACGCTCCTCGCCACATGGGGTCTCTCGCTGATCCTCCAGCAGGCCTACCGGTCGATCTTCGGTGCCCGCGAGGTCGGCGTCGAGCTGCCGTCCTGGCTGATCGGCTCGGTGCAGGTCACCGACACGATCGAGATCCCGATCAACGGCCTGTTCGTCATGGCCGTGACCATCCTGATCACCGTCTGCGTCGCGCTGCTGATCTTCCGCTCGCGCTTCGGCCAGCAGGTCCGCGCCGTGATGTCGAACCGCGCCATGGCGGGCGCCGTGGGCATCGATACCGAGAAGGTCGACCGCTACACGTTCGGCCTCGGCTGCGGCATCGCGGGGATCGCCGGCTCGGCCTTCACGATGATCGGCTCCACCGGGCCGACCTCGGGCCAGCTCTACATCGTCGATACCTTCCTGATCGTCGTGTTCGGCGGCGCCGCGAGCCTCTTGGGCACCATCGCGTCGGCCTTCTCGATCTCCCAGACGCAGTCGACCCTGGAGTTCTTCCTCTCCGGCTCGATGGCCAAGGTCATCACCCTGCTCGCGGTGGTCGGCATCCTGATGCTGAGGCCCCAGGGCCTCTTCACCCTCAAGGTCCGGCGCTGAGGATGTTTTCCCGATGACGAACCCGGTCCAGACCCTCACCAAATCCGTCACCGTCAACGACAACCCGTTCATGAAGCCGGTGGAGTGGCTGAGCCTCTTCCTCCTGGCCGGGGTGATCCTGGTCGTCCTGCCGCTGATGCTCGACGGCTTCCGCCTCAACCTCGTCGGCAAGTACCTCACCTACGCGTTCGTCGCCCTCGGGCTGGTGATCTGCTGGGGCTATGCGGGGATCCTGTCGCTCGGCCAGGGCGTGTTCTTCGGCCTCGGCGGCTACGGCATGGCGATGTACTTGAAGCTGGAGGCTTCGAGCATCGAGAACACCAAGATCCAGTCCACGCCCGGCATTCCGGACTTCATGGACTGGAACCAGATCACGGCGCTCCCCTGGTTCTGGCAGCCGTTCAAGAGCCTGCCGCTCACCATCGTGCTGGCGGTCGCCGTGCCGGTCCTGTTCGCGATGCTGATCTCCTTCGCGATGTTCAAGCGCCGGGTCGGCGGCACCTATTTCGCCATCATCACCCAGGCCATCGCGGCGATCCTGACGATCCTGATCGTCGGCCAGCAGGGCTATACCGGCGGCATCAACGGCATCACCGATCTGCGCACCCTCCACGGCTGGGACATCCGCACCGACTCGGCGAAATTCATCCTGTACTTCGTCAATGGCGGCCTGCTGATCGCCTGCATCCTGGCGGCGCAATACGTGAAGAAGTCGAAGCTCGGCCGCATCCTCGTCGCCATGCGCGACAAGGAGGACCGGGTCCGCTTCTCCGGCTACTCGGTGGCGGGGTTCAAGGTCTTCGCCTTCTGCTTCGCCGCCGGGCTGGCGGCGATCGGCGGCGCGATGTTCACCCTGCAGGTCGGGTTCATGTCGCCCTCCTTCGTGGGCATCGTCCCCTCCATCGAGATGGTGATCTACGCCGCGGTCGGCGGGCGCCTGTCCCTGTTCGGCGCCGTCTGGGGCACGCTGCTGGTCAACTGGGCCAAGACCAGCTTCTCCGAGAGCTTCCCGGACCTCTGGCTGTTCGGCCTCGGCGCCCTGTTCATCGCGGTGGTGCTGGCCTTCCCGAACGGCCTCGCGGGGATCTGGCGCGAGCATATCGAGCCGCGCCTGACCCGCCGCGCCAAGAGCCTGCAGGCGCCCGAACCCGCCATCGTCCCGCCCCACGGCGCCCCGGCCGAGTGAGCACGCCATGAACGCCGCGATCCTCCCCTCCCCCGTGGTCGGCGCCGAGGCGGCCCCGCCCGACTACCTCCTCGCCGTCGAGGCGCTCACCGTCTCGTTCGACGGGTTCAAGGCGGTGAACGACGTGTCGTTCTACGTCGATCCCGACGAGATCCGGGTGATCATCGGCCCGAACGGGGCCGGCAAGACCACGGTGCTCGACCTGATCTGCGGGCGCACCAAGGCCAGCGCCGGCTCGATCAAGTACAAGGGCCAGGAACTCACCAAGCTCTCCGAGAGCGCCATCGTGCAGGCCGGCGTCGGCCGCAAGTTCCAGACGCCGTCGATCTACGACGACCTGACGGTGTTCGAGAACCTCGAGATCTCGTTCCCCCGCGGCCGCTCGGTGTTCGGCGCCCTGACCTTCAAGCGCGACGCCGAGGTCCGCGACCGCATCCACGCCATCGCCGAGACGATCTTCCTGAAGGACCAGCTCAAGGAGCGGGCCGAGTTCCTGAGCCACGGCCAGAAGCAGTGGCTGGAGATCGGCATGCTGCTGATCCAGGACCCGGAGCTGCTGATGCTCGATGAGCCGGTGGCCGGGATGAGCGTCGGCGAGCGGATCAAGACCGCGGAGCTGCTCAACCAGATCATCAAGGGCCGCTCGGTGCTGGTGATCGAGCACGACATGAAGTTCGTCGAGGACATCGCCCACCGGGTGACCGTCTTGCACCAGGGCAAGGTGCTCTCCGAAGGGTCGATGGACCGGGTCAAGAACGACCCGAAGGTCATCGAAGTGTATTTGGGACATTGACGATGGCGTCGCTCCAGACCGCGCACTCGGCCCCCGTCCAGGCGCCCCCGCTCGCCACGATCCCATCCGCCACGCCGGCGCTCGCCGTCGAGGACCTGCACGCCGCCTACGGCCAGAGCGAGGTCCTGCACGGGCTCACCTTCTCGGTGGCGCCGGGCGAGATCGTCGCCGTGATGGGCCGCAACGGCATGGGCAAGACCACCCTGATGAAGACCCTGATGGGGCTCGTTCCCGTCAAGGCCGGGTCGATCCGGGTCGAGGGGGCGGATGTCGGTGCCCTCAAGAGCCATGCCCGGGTCGCCAAGGGCCTCGCCTACGTGCCGCAGGGCCGGATGATCTTCTCGACCATGACGGTCCAGGAGAACATCGAGACCGGGCTCACGGTCACCGGCACCCGCAAGGTGCCGCAGGACCTCTACGACATGTTCCCGGTGCTCCTGGAGATGAAGGGAAGGCGCGGCGGCAACCTGTCGGGCGGGCAGCAGCAGCAGCTCGCCATCGCCCGGGCGCTCGCGAGCCGCCCGAAGGTCCTGCTTCTGGACGAGCCCACCGAGGGCATCCAGCCCTCGATCATCCGGGAGATGGGCCGGACCCTGAAGAAGATCCGCGACGCGCGCGGCCTGTCCATCGTCGTGTCCGAGCAGGTCCTGAGCTTCGCCCTGGACGTGGCCGACCGGGTGATCGTGCTGGAGAACGGCGCCATCGTCCACGAGGCCCCGCGCGACGGCATCGACGAGGCCGCCGTCGCCCGGTTCCTGTCGGTCTGAGGAGCGCGGAATGGCCGATTACGAGATCTTTGAACTCGGCGACTTCGTCCTTCAGTGCGGCAAGACGCTGCGCGCGGCCAAGCTCGCCTACAAGACCTTCGGGACCCTGAGCCCCGCCAAGGACAACGCCATCGTCTACCCGACCTGGTACTCGGGCCAGCACACCGAGAACGAATGGCTGATCGGCCCCGGCAAGGCGCTCGACCCGGACAAGTACTTCATCATCATCCCGAACATGTTCGGCAACGGGCTCTCGTCCTCGCCGAGCAACACGCCCGCGCCCTGGAACGGGCCGCGCTTCCCCGACGTCACCGCCTACGACAACGTCCGCGCCCAGCACCGCCTCGTCACCGAGCATTTCGGCATCGAGAAGTTGGTTCTGGTCACCGGCTGGTCGATGGGCGCGCTCCAGACCTACCACTGGGCGTCGATGTACCCCGACATGGTGCCGAAGATCCTGCCGTTTCAGGGCTCGGCCAAGTGCTCGCGGCACAACTACGTCTTCCTGGAGGGCGCCAAGGCGGCGCTCCAGGCCGACGCCGCCTGGGCGGAGGGCTGGTACACGATCCCGCCGACGCGGGGGCTGCGCGCCTTCGGCCGGGTCTATGCCGGCTGGGGCCTGTCGCAGACCTTCTACCGGCTCGAGGCCGACATCACCCACATGGGCTACGCCTCGCTGGAGGACTTCCTGATCGGGTTCTGGGAAGGCCTGTTCTACGAACGCGACGCCAACAACCTGCTCGCCATGCTGTGGACGTGGCAGCACGGCGACATCAGCGCCAACGACACCTTCAAGGGCGACTTCAAGGCCGCGCTCGGCGCCATTCGCGCCAAGGCGATCCTGATGCCCGCCTCCACGGATCTGTATTTCCCGCCCGAGGACAACGCCATCGAGGCGGCTGCCATGCCGAACGCGGAGCTGCGCGTGATCGACACGTGGTGGGGCCATTTCGCGGGCGGGCCCGGCACCAGCCCGGACGACATCAAGGTCCTCGACGACGCGCTGAACGAGCTGCTCGCGAGCGGGTGAGATTCGCGCACCGGCGCGCGGATGGGGTCCGCCCCAAGGTTCTAGGGAGCTGGAGACAGAACATGCCCGAGACGCTGATCAAGGTCGATCTCACGCAATCGGCCTACGACAACGACATGGTGCACAACCGCTGGCACCCGGACATCCCGATGGTCGCCTATGTGAAGCCGGGCGCCGACTTCATCGTCGAGACCTACGACTGGACTGGCGGCTTCATCAAGAACAACGATTCCGCCGACGACGTGCGCGACATCGACCTGTCGATCGTCCACTTCCTCTCGGGTCCGATCGGCGTCGAGGGCGCCGAGCCCGGCGACCTGCTGGTGGTCGATCTCCTCGACATCGGCGCAAAGCCCGAGAGCCAGTGGGGCTTCAACGGCTTCTTCTCGAAGAAGAACGGTGGCGGCTTCCTCACCGAGCACTTCCCGCAGGCCCAGAAGTCGATCTGGGACTTCGAGGGCATGTTCACCAAGTCCCGCCACGTGCCGGGCGTGCGCTTCCCGGGCCTGATCCATCCCGGCCTGATCGGCTGCCTGCCCGATCCGAAGATGCTGGAGACCTGGAACACCCGCGAGAAGGCGCTCTACGACACCGATCCGGAGCGCGTGCCGGCGCTGGCTACCCTCCCCTTCGGGCCGACGGCCCATATGGGCCGCCTGAAGGGCGACGCGAAAGACGCCGCGGCGGCCACCGGCGCCCGCACCGTCCCGCCCCGCGAGCACGGCGGCAATTGCGACATCAAGGACCTGTCGCGCGGCTCGAAGATCTACTTCCCGGTCTACGTCCCCGGCGCCGGCCTCTCGATGGGCGACCTGCACTTCAGCCAGGGCGACGGCGAGATCACCTTCTGCGGCGCCATCGAGATGGCCGGCTGGGTCCATCTCAAGGTCGAGCTGATCAAGGACGGCATGGCGAAGTACGGGATCAAGAACCCGATCTTCAAGCCGTCGCCGATCACGCCGAAATACGACGATCACCTGATCTTCGAGGGCATCTCGGTCGACGAGAGCGGCGGCCAGCATTACCTCGACGTCCACATCGCCTACCGGCAGGCCTGCCTGAACGCGATCGAGTACCTCAAGAAGTTCGGCTATTCGGGCGCCCAGGCCTACTCGATCCTCGGCACGGCGCCGGTCCAGGGGCACATCTCGGGCGTGGTCGACATCCCGAACGCGTGCGCGACGCTCTGGATACCGACCAAGATCTTCGAGTTCGACATCAACCCGGGCGCCGACGGACCGACCCAGTTCCTCGACGGCTCGATCCAGATGCCGCTCTCGCCGGATCTGTGATCAGGCCGTCTGCTGCGTGTCGCGCCCGCTTTCATCGGACGCGACCTGCCCCCTCTCCCGTGCGGGAGAGGGTTGGGGTGAGGGACCCGGTCTTTCCGGAGAGGTCGCATCCCTCACCCTGTCCCTCTCCCGCACGGGAGAGGGAACCCGCGTTTCGCCCGACAGCGGTCTGATCCGGCAGCCTTTCTGAAAGCGTCGCCATGCCCGTCTATGATTACGCCTGCGAGGCCTGCGGGCCCTTCACGGTAATGCGGCCGATGGCCGAGTTCCGCGATCCGCATGCCTGCCCGGACTGCGGCAGCTCGAGCCAGCGCGCCTTCCTGACCGCGCCGCGCATCGCCGGCATGGATGCGGGGCTGCGGGCCGCCCACGCCACCAACGAGCGCAGCCGCCACGCGCCCCGTCGCTCGGGGAGCCACGGGGCCGGCTGCGGCTGCTGCACCCCCAAGAAGGCGACCGCGGCCCCGGCCGCCGCCAAGAGCTTCCCGAAGGCGCGGCCCTGGATGATCAGCCACTAAGTCGAACGCGCATAGCCCTCCCCCCTCTGCGGGGGGGGGGGGGGGGGGGTGGCCCTCGCGTCAGCGAGGGTCGGGAGAGAGGAGCGCCGCATCCGGATGTGTCGCGACCGACGCGCGATCCTGCCGCGTCGCGCTGCCCCTCTCCCCCGCAGAGGGGGGGGGAGAGGGGCAGCGCGCCTCGGCGCAACAATCCTCAGGAGGACATCACGCCATGATGCACGGAGACATCTCGTCCAGCCAGGACAGCGTCGGCGTCGCCGTCGTGAACTACAAGATGCCGCGCCTGCACACCCGCGCGGAGGTGCTGGAGAACGCCAAGGCGATCGGCAAGATGATCGTCGGCATGAAGAGCGGCCTGCCCGGCCTCGACCTCGTGATCTTCCCCGAATACTCGACCCACGGCATCATGTACGACGCCGCCGAGATGTATGAGACCGCCTCCACAGTCCCAGGCGCCGAGACCGAGGTGTTCGCCGCCGCCTGCCGGGAGGCCAAGGTCTGGGGCGTGTTCTCCCTCACCGGCGAGCGCCACGAGGAGCACCCCAACAAGGCGCCCTACAACACCCTGATCCTGATGAACGACCAGGGCGAGATCGTCCAGAAGTACCGCAAGATCATGCCCTGGACGCCGATCGAGGGCTGGTATCCGGGCGACCGCACCTACGTTTCGGACGGGCCGAAGGGGCTGAAGATCAGCCTGATCATCTGCGACGACGGCAACTACCCGGAGATCTGGCGCGATTGCGCCATGCGGGGCGCCGAGCTGATCATCCGCTGCCAGGGCTACATGTACCCGGCGAAAGAGCAGCAGGTCGTCATCTCGAAGGCGATGGCCTTCGCCAACAACACCTACGTGGCGGTGGCCAATGCCGCCGGGTTCGACGGCGTCTACACCTATTTCGGCCACTCGGCGATCATCGGCTTCGACGGCCGAACCCTCGGCGAGTGCGGCGAGGAGGAGATGGGCATCCAGTACGCGGCCCTGTCGAAGTTCCTGATCCGGGATTTCCGCGCCCACGGCCAGTCGGAGAACCACCTCTTCAAGCTCCTGCACCGCGGCTACACGGGCATGATCAACTCGAAGGAGAACCGGCACGGGATGTCGGAATGCCCCTACGACTTCTACCGGCGCTGGATCGAGGATCCCGACGGAACCCGCGACGCGGTGCGGGCCATTACCCGTCAGAGCGTCGGCACGGAGGAATGCCCGATCGCGGGTATCCCCTTCGTGGGCAAGGGCGAGGGTCCCCCCGACCCGGCACGCTGAACGCCGGTCATTCGACCAGGAGAACCATGGACACGACGCCCCTCGGCCCCACCGCGTTCCGGGCCCCCGCCGTCCTGCTGTCGGGCGCGGTGGACTACGACATGTACCGCGACTTCCGCCGCCAGCTCGGGGCGGCGGCCGACCGCGAGATCGTCGTCGTCGAGCTCACGACGCTCGGCGGCGATCCGGAGGTGGCCCGGATGATGGGCGAGGACATCCGCTTCAACAGCGCCATGGACCCGGATCGGCGGTTCGTCTTCCTCGGCAAGGCGGCGATCTACTCGGCCGGCACCACCTTCATGAGCTTCTTCGCCCGGCCGAACCGATACCTGACCTGCGGCACGCGGCTGATGATCCACGAGCGCAAGATGAACAAGCAGCTCCAGATCGAGGGGCCGCTCACCACCTGCATCGCCTCCGTGACGGCAACGCTCAATGAGATCCAGTGCTCGATCGCGATCCAGAACGAGGGGTTTTCGAACCTGATCCAGGGCTCGGACGTGACCCTCGACGAGGTGCTCGAGAAGGCACCGTCGAACTGGTACCTCGAGGCCGAGGAGGCCAAGCGGCGGGGCCTGATCGAGGCGGTCATCTGAACCGCGCGGGAGGCGCTGCGCCCGGCCATGCGGCGGGGCGGCGAGGGCTCCCCGATGCAGTGACCCAGACCACCGGTGGCACCGCCCGGATCAGGGCGTCGCGGCCGGCTCGGTCAGACGATCGACCGACAGCAGATAGGCGATCAGCGCCCGCTGATCCTCGGGCGAGACGCCCGAACCGGCATCCGCCCAGAAGGCATGCCCCTTGCCGGTGACGCGGGCGATCCGCGCCGTATCCGAGGCGGCGTTGGCGGCGATCACCTTGGCCCGGAGATCCCGGTCCACCAGGGCGCGCAGGCTGTTGGCGGGATCGGGGGCGACGCCCCTGTAGAGCGTGCCCGGGACACCGAGCTGACCCTCGGCATCGGGCCCAACCGCCACGCCGGAATCGTGCAGGTACGGCGCCGTCCAGGCGAGGCCCACGAGGTTCGGCACCTTGTAGCCCCCCTCCGTGCCCCCCTGCCCCCAGGCGAGCTGCACCTGCGCCAGCGCGTCGCCCGCGAGCGGCACCGGGACGATCACCGGATCGGCCGGGACCGGGAACGGCGTGTCGGTGGCGAACATCGTCGGCGGCGACAGGCGCGCCTCCATCTTGGCGCCCGCCCGGGCCCGGGTCGGCTCGGTGCCGATCTCGGCCTCCGGGACGATCCGGTGGTTCGTGAGCGCCGGCCCGGCATGGCAGGTCCCGCAGCCGGCCTTCTCGAACACCGCGCGCCCGGCGCGCACCGTTTCGGGATCCCGTCCGGCGGCGGGCGGGTGCAGCAGGTTCTGGAACGCCGACATGGCGTTGTTGGCGTGGTTGACCGGCTCCCCGGGCACCGAGGTGAACAGGCCGTTGTCGGTGACGTAATTGGTCGCCGGATAGGTCGGCAGGACCGCGTAGCTGTTCAGGCCCGGCGAGGCCGGGGTCGGATCGACGCTGTGCAGCACCTCGGACGGGCTCCGGCCACCCTCCGGCTTGAAGCGGAACGCCTCCGTGGCCGCGCCGCGCAGCACGATGCCGAGATACGTCTCGGGATCCATGCCGAACAGCCAGGGCGCGGCGGCGGCGAGCTGGGTCGTGTCAGAATTGGCCGCGTGGACGTTGTTGTTCAGCGAGGACAGGCCCGCGAAGGGCCCGATCGCCTCGCGGCCGCTCCAGCTGTAGGGCTCGCCGTGGGCGGAGAAGCTCGACGGGATCGAGGTCGGGTTGGTGACCCGGTCGGCGGAGGAGTCGAAGCTGCCCGGCGGCCAGCTCGCCACCTGCACCTTCGTGGCCGCCTCGACGGAAGCGGCGTCCGGCAGCGCTGGCCCCGTCCCGGTCGCGCCGGTATGCTGCGGGTCGGCGGAAGGCCGGGCATCGGCCTCCGGCACGCTGGCGTGCATGAAGTAGGCCGACGAGTTCTTCGCGAGCGCCATCAGCAGCCCGGCATTGAGGTCGGTATTGGGCGCGCCCTCCACGACCTTGCCGGTGCCGGGATCGACCGCCGCGTGGCACAGGGCGCAGGTGATGCCCATGCGCAGGTGGCCGCGGTCGGAGAAGGTCTTGATCCCGATGATGAAGGCCCCGCCCCTCGGCACGTCGAGCCCGGTCGGGACCAGCTCGCCGGCCCGGTAGACACGGTCGCCGATGCGCACGTCCTTGGCCATGGCGACCTGGAGGTTTGTGGTTCCCTGACCGCCGAGCTTCGCCACCGCCATTGCGACCGCGGTTGGTGTGAGCCCGCCGTCGAGCATGCCCATGACGTCGGTGAGGAAGACCTCGTTCCCGAACGTCTCCTGGTAGAAGGCCTGCCGCCCGCGCTCGACCATGGTAGGATCGATGGCGACCGCGCCGTTCCCCGGCGCGAGGTCCTTCCGTCCGGCCTCGGTCCCGTTGAGCCGGTCCGCTTCCGCACGCGAGATGCGCCGTCCCAGCACGTCGAAGGCGGTCTGGATCGGGTAGCGGTCCGGGTTGAGCAGGTCCGCCCGGTCGGGCATCGGCGCGTAGCTGAAGCGGCCCACGCTCAGCGTGACACCCGCCGCGACGGTCACTAGTCCGGCGGTGATCAAGATGCGGCGCGGCCAACCCATGAAATCCGAGCGTCCTTCCAGGCCCCCGCCCGCGGAGATGCGGATCCGGAAGGCCGGGCCATCAACCCCCGGATAAAGCCAGGGTTCATCCCGACGGCCGGGACGGGGTGTCGCGTCCCGGCCGGCGCCGCATCCTCAGATCTGGACCTGCCCGCCATCGGCGAAGAGCTCGACACCGTTGACGAAGCTCGCCGCGTCGGAGGCGAGGAACAGCACCGCCTGGGCGATCTCCTCGGGCCGGCCGACGCGCCCGGCCGGGATCTGGCCGGCGAGGTAATCCTTGGTGGCCGCCGCCTGATCGCCGCCGCCGAACAGCGCATCGAGACCCGCAGTCTCGGTGACGCCGGGGCTGATCGTATTCACCCGGATGCGCCGGTCCTTCAGGTCGAGGATCCAGTTCCGCGCGAAGTTGCGCACCGCCGCCTTGGTGGCCGAGTAGACGCTGAAGGCCGGCGTGCCCGCGCTGCCCGTTGTCGATCCGGTGAGCACGATCGCCGCCCCGTCCCGCAGCAGCGGCAGCGCCTTCTGGACGGTGAAGAGCACGCCCTTCACGTTGGTGTCGAAGATGCTCTGGTAGTGCTCCTCGGTGATCGCCCCCAGCGGCGCGAAGGTGCCGCCGCCGGCATTGGCGAAGACCACGTCGATCTGCGCGTGCTTCTGCTGGACGGCATCATAGAGGCGGTCGATGTCGGCGAGGTTCGCCATGTCGCCGCGTACGCCGGTGATCCGGCCGCCGATCTGCTTCACCGCGGCGTCGAGGGCCTCCTGGCGGCGGCCGGTGATGAACACCGCGGCCCCCTCGTCCACGAAGGCCTGGGCGGCGGCGAGCCCGATGCCGCTGGTCCCGCCCGTCACAACCACAACCTTGTCCTGAAACCTGCCGGCCATCGTCGTTCTCCATCGTTCGGCTTCGTGTGCGCCGCTGGTTGGAGAGATGCCGACGGAACGATGATGCCGGTAGTCGCCAGATATGGCACTCAGCGTTCCCCTGGAGGAACGATGAGCCGCGCCGACCTGAACGACTACGTCTACTTCGCCGAGGTGGTGGCGCATGGCGGCTTCGCCGCGGCGGGCCGCGCCCTGCACCAGCCGAAATCGAAGCTCAGCCGCCGGGTCGCGGCCCTGGAGACGCGCCTGGGCGTCCGCCTGATCGAGCGGTCGAGCCGGCGCTTCCGCGTGACCGAGGTCGGCCAGGGCTTCTACGAACGCTGCAGGGCGATGATGCTGGAGGCCGAACGGGCCGAGGCGCTGGTCGCGGAGGCGCAGACCGAGCCGCACGGGCGGATCCGCATGAGCTGCCCGACGGGCCTCATCGATATCGTCGGCGCGATCGTGCGCGTGTTCCTCTCCCGGCATCCGAAGGTCAGGCTGCAGCTGGTGGCGACTGACCGGCCCGTCGACCTGATCGAGGAGCGGATCGATGTGGCCCTGCGGGTCCGGCGGGATCTGACCAGCGACGCGTCGCTGACCATGCGCTCGCTCGGGCTCTCGCGCTGGATCCTGGTGGCCGCACCGGAAGTCGCGCGCGGCCTGGGCCCCGATATCGCCAGCCTCGGCGCGGCTCCGACCCTCGGGACCCGCGACGATCCGGGCGAGGCGGATTGGCGGCTGGAGCGGGCGGATGGCCGGGTTTTCACCCTGCGTCACGAGCCGCGCCTGACCTGCGGCGACTTCGCCGCGCTCTGCGACGCGGCGGCCGCCGGCCTCGGGGTCGCGTTCCTGCCCGACCATGCCTGCACCGACGCCATCGGGGCGGGCCGGCTTGTTCCCGTCTATCCGGAGTGGCAGGGGCAGCCTGGGATCGTGCACCTCGTCTTCACGACCCGGCGCGGGCTGCCGCCGGCCGTGCGGGTGCTGATCGACCACCTCGCGGCGACATTCCCGACGCTGTGAGGCCACGCGTCGTCCCCACGCATCCGAAGGGCAAAGGTCACGCGGCGCGCCCGTCCACCTGCGCCGTCATTCCGGGCGCCGCAGGCGGGCTCGGACCGGGAGAGGCACGCCGGAGGCGGGCGATCCGGAGCCGCCGCCGGAGCAGGATCCTGGCGCCTCGGCGTGTCAGGATCCCGGGCACCGCTGCGCGGTCCCGGGACGACGGGACGAAGCGGCCGCGACGCGCGGCCTAATAACCCCGTGTCGCGTCGACCCCGTCCGGCACCTGACCGGTCCGGCGATAGGCCCGCAGGTTCTCCGCCACCGTGGCCGCGGCCGAGTCCATGTCGGTGGGCCCCGAGATGTGCGGCAGCACCGTCACCCCGGGATGTGACCACAGTGGGGAGTCCGCCGGCAGGGGTTCGACCCCGAAGACGTCGAGCACCGCATGCGCGAGGTGGCCGGAATCCAGGGCGGCGATCAGATCCTCGGTGACGACGATCGGCCCGCGGGCGAAATTGATCAGCGCGGCGCCCGGCGTCAGGGCCGCGAGGCGTCGGGCATCCACCAGGCCCCGCGTCTCGGGCGTCAGCGGCACGAGGCAGACGAGGATGTCGCACCGGCCGAGCATCGCCGGGAGGCTGTCGGTGCCGTGAAACGTCTCGAGGCCCGGCACGGCCTTCGGGCTGCGGCTCCATCCGACGACACGGAAGCCCGCGCCGGTGAGCCGCTCCGCCGCCGCGGTGCCGAGCGCCCCGAGGCCGAGCAGTCCCACCGTGGTGTCGGACGGCTTGCGGTAGGCATGCGGGCGCCAGACCCGATCCCGCTGCTGGCGGGCGTAGGCCGGCATGTCGCGCTGGAGATAATAGGTCCAGGCCAGCACGGCCTCGGCCATGGTGCGGGCCATTTCCCGGTCGACCAGGCGGACGATCGGCAGCGGCCGGTCGAAGGCGCCGACCAGCTTCTCGACTCCGGCCCAGAGGCTCTGCACCCAGACGAGTCCCGGGAGCGCCGCCACCTCGGCCGGATCGGGATTGGCCACGACGGCGATCCGCGCCGCCGCCCGAGCCGCATCATCCATCGTCCGGAACGGGATCAGCCGCTCCTCCGGCATGGCCGCCGACAGGATCCGCAGATACTCCGCCTCCTGGCCCGGCCCCTTGCACCCGACCAGGGCGATTGCCTCCGCCATCCGCGCCTCCGCACCGTCCCGACGAACCCGTCCACATGCGGACGAAGCAGGCGCTGTGCCTGACGGGATCCGGATCGTCGAGATGGAGTGGGCGAAGGATCGATTGCAGGCGCGGTCAGCGCGCCTCGACCAGCGCCGGGTAGACGAGGCGGACGTTCCGGCGATCCTCGGGGATCGCGGTCTCGGGCCGCCTGCGGACGCTGCCGGTCACCGTCACCACGGGCTCCGTCGGCCGCAACCGCCAGCGCTCGGCCGCCTGCAGGGCGACGCGCGGCTTGGGCCGTTCGAGATGCCGGTCCGCCCCCTCGGTGGGGACGGTGGCGAGCCCCGCGAGGGTCAGGACGGTCAGCAGGACGAGCCGAGCCCGGGGGCGGCGGGAAAGGGCAGGACGGGAGGACATGGGAAGGGCACCGCGTGGACCTCCCTGTTCTGCGCCGCGCATGTGAAGACGAAATCGAACCGAATCGATTTCCAACCCGTTCCCAACACCTGCCTACAGTCGCGGTAAATGCGCACTGTCCAGGCACAGTAAACGCTTGAGACGGGAGGACACGCGGACATGGCGAGCAAGGTCGAGGGGGGATCCGGGACGCCGGAGCGCGCGGAGATCGGCCGCGTGATCGACACGGACATCTCGGCGCGTCTGGACCGGCTGCCCTGGGGCCGCTTCCACGTGCTCGTCATCGTGGCCCTGGGCATCACCTGGGTGCTGGACGGGCTCGAGGTCACCCTCGCCGGCTCCCTGGTGGGCGCCCTGCGCCAGCCGCCGATGTCCTTCTCCGAGTTCGACGTCGGGCTGGCCGCCTCCTGCTACCTCGTGGGCGCCGTGACCGGTGCCATCGGCTTCGGCTGGCTCACGGACCGGATCGGCCGCAAGAAGCTGTTCTTCATCACGCTGGCCCTCTACCTCGTCGCCACGGCGGCCACCGGCCTGTCGTGGAACATCTGGAGCTTCTGCTTCTTCCGCTTCCTCACGGGGGCCGGGATCGGCGGCGAGTACACGGCGATCAACTCGACCATCCAGGAGCTTGTCCCGGCCCGGGTCCGCGGCTGGACCAACCTCGTCATCAACGGCTCGTTCTGGATCGGCGCGGCGCTGGGCTCGTTCATGTCGATCGTGCTCCTGAAGCCCGAGGTGATCGACCCGGCCTGGGGCTGGCGCGTCGCCTTCTTCACCGGCGGCGCCATCGGCCTCGTGATCCTGCTCCTGCGCACCTGGATCCCCGAGAGCCCCCGCTGGCTCGCGACCCACGGCTACGCGGCGGAAGCCGACCGGGTCGTCACCGGCATCGAGAAGCGCTTCACCGACGAGGGCGTGACCCTGCCGCCGGTGGACGAAAGCAAGCGCATGAAGGTCCGCACCCGCGACCACACCCCCCTTTCGGAGGTGTTCAAGGCTTTGTTCGTGACGAGCCGCAAGGAGACCATGGTCGGCCTCGCGCTGATGATTGCCCAGGCCTTCTTCTACAACGCCCTGTTCTTCACCTACGCGCTGGTGCTGGAACGCTTCTATCAGGTGCCCGGCAACCATGTCGGCTGGTACCTGCTGCCCTTCGCGCTCGGCTCCTTCCTGGGCCCGCTGCTGCTCGGGCGGCTGTTCGACACGATCGGACGGCGCAAGATGATCGCCTTCACCTACGGCATCTCGGCCCTGCTGCTGGCCGGCGTCGGCCTGCTGTTCCGCCTCGACGTGCTCGGGCCGGTCGGCCAGACCGGGGCCTGGATGGTGGTGTTCTTCTTCGCCTCGGCGGCGGCGAGCTCGGCCTATCTCACGGTCTCCGAGACCTTCCCGCTGGAGATCCGGGCGCTCGCCATCGCGGCCTTCTACGCGGTCGGCACCGGCATCGGCGGCGTGTCGGGGCCGCTCCTGTTCGGCAGCCTGGTGGAGACCGGCTCGCGGGACTGGGTCCTGTTCGGCTACGGCCTCGGCGCGGTGCTGATGCTCATCGCGGCAATCGTCGGCGGGATCTGGGGCACGGCCGCGGAGGGCAAGTCCCTGGAGGAGGTCTCGAAGCCGCTGGCGGCAGCCTGAGCGCCGGCCCTCACGGGCCGTCGCCGCCGCGACCGGGGCGCTGCCGTCCGGGCGGCGCCCCGTCCATTGACGGGGCGCCGTCGCCGGTCGCCTCGCCCCGTTGGCGGCGACGGCGCCCGTCCGTCACGCCTCCTTGCGCCAGACCTGCCCGTGGTAGACGAACTTGGCGCCCTCGTTCGCCAGCGCCGCCAGACCCCGGAAGGCCGGATCGTGGACGGTGATCACGCTGGTCGGGATCTGGCGCATCATGGCGGCGAAGGGTGCCTTCTTCTCGAAGGCGGCGCGGAAGCCGCTTTCCGCGAGCACCTTGAGGATCCGGGGCGCGATGCCGCCGCCGATATAGACGCCGCTGGTCGCCAGGAAGGTCAGCGCGAGATCCCCGCAGACTCGGCCGAGCACCCGGCCGAAAAGCTCGAGCGTCTCGGCGGCATGCGGATCGGTGGCGTTGAGCCCCGCCTCGGTGACGGCGGCCGGCTCGATCTTCCCGTGCGGCTGCCCGGTCCGGACATGGGCGACCGCCGCGTGCAGCCGCGACAGCCCCGGACCCGACAGCACCGTCTCCACGGTGATGCGGTCCTCGACCCGCTCCAAGACGCGCCAGACCTTCTCCTCGAACGCGTCGACCGGGCCGAGATCGGTGTGGCCGGCCTCGGTGGACACGATGGCGAGATGCGCCGCGTAGGGCACCAGCGCCGCCGCGCCGAAGCCCGTTCCGGGGCCCAGCACAACCCGCGCGCCGCCGGGCACGGGCGGACAGGGCCCCACGGGCGTGAGGTCGTGGGGCTCGATATCGGCGGCGCCGGCCGCCACCGGCACATAGTCGTTGACCACAACCGCGGCGGAGAGATCGAAATCCGCCGCGATGCGCTGGCCGGCGATCTTCCAATGCGCGTTCGTCAGCTGGATCTCCGGCCCGTCGACCCGGCCGGCGATCGCCAGGATGGCCGAGCGCGGCGAAGGCCCGCCCCCCTTCGCCAGCGACGCCCTGATGGCGCTCGACGGATCGGGATGGTCGGCGGTGGCCTCGTGGGAAAGCAGGCGGGGCTGTTGGCCGGCCGTCTCGATCAGGCCGAACCGCGCGTTCGTGCCGCCGATGTCGCCGACCAGAACCGGAAACTCGAACATCGCAACAAGCCCCTGCTACCTGTCCCGCCGCCGACGGGATCCGCACCCGACGCGGCTTCGGCGCTACATCGGCCCCGCGCCCCGGCGCGGGCAAGTCCCATTCGGCACCGGCCGCCTCTCAATGCGGCGCGATCGTGGTGTCACGCGGCCGGCCGATGACGCCAAGATGCGTATCGCCAAATCCGCTCGCGTATTTGAGACCATAGCCCAGCGCACGATCGAGGCCGATATGGGCGAGCCAGATCAGGGCCAATCCCACGAGATCGGGTTGGCCGAGGCCAGCCGCCAGACACAGGCCGACCAGCGGCAGGGCCAGGAAGTGAGCAAGGTTGTAGAGCACGGCACCGGCCACCGGGCCGGCCGCGTAGCCCAGCATGCTCACGTCGGGGACGAACAGCAGCGCGGCGAAGATCCACCACGATTGCCCGAGCCAGCCATAGGCCGACACGGCGCCGGCCAGGATGCAGGCGCCCTCGAGCCGCAGCAGCATCCGCGGCCAGCCGTCGACGGAACGGTTCGACATCGCGGCTCCCCATGATCGGCGCGCAGGACGACGGCCCGGGCCGCGGGCCGTCTGGCGAGACGGCTCAAGCCCGCGGAAGCGCGTCGGGATCGATCGCCCCCCCGGCGGCCCAGTCGCGCAGCAGCGCGCGGACGGCGGCGGGGTCGGGCAGGCGGCGGCGGGCGACGGTCTCGCCCTCGCCCACGCGTACCGCGATGCCGCCATCCTCGTTGATCGACGCGAAGGCAATCTCGTCGGTGCGGTCGTCCCCGAAGAAGACGGGTGTCCGGCCGGCATAGGGCGCCTCCGCCATGAAGGCGCGGATCGCGTGCGCCTTCGTCGCCTGCGCCGGGACGATCTCGCCGACCGCCTTGCCGAGTTGCAGGCGGTACGCGAGGCCGAGCGCGTCCGCCGCGTCCTTCACGAGCGTTTCGGCCCGAGCGGCATCGTCGGGATCCGCGAGGCGCCAATGCACCGCTACCGACGCGCCCTTGTCTTCGATCAGGACCCGCGCCAGCGCCGCGGTCTCGGCCTGGAGACGCGCGACCTGCCGGCGCAGATCCGGGTGATCCTCCATCTGGGCCCCAGTGATCGCACCGCCGACCCGGCGCTCGACGCCGTGAAGGCCGGCCGCGTCCAGGCGGGACGGCGTCAGAAAGCCGTCGATCACCGTCACCGGCCGGCCGGTCACGATCGCCAGCGCCCCGTCGAGGCGCGCCCGGAGCCGCTCCAGATCCTCCACCAGCCCGGGCTCGACCTGCACGGCGTCCGGCCGCGGCGCGATCTCGGTGAGCGTGCCGTCGAAGTCGAGGAAGAGGGCGATGTCCATCGCGGGCGATCCCGGGCTCGAGTGTCGGCGACGGGCTAGCACGGGCGAGGCCGACGACAAACGTCGACCCCGCCGCCCTATCTGTATCCCCACAGGCACGTCACGAGGTTTCCCATGAGAGGATCGCCCTTCCGGCCCGTTCCGGATCCGGTGAGGCCCGGCGAGGAGAGCGTCTGGGACTATCCGCGGCCGCCGCGGCTGGAGCCCGTCCGAGAGCGACTGCGCGTGGTGCTGGGCGGCGATACGATCGCCGAGACCGTCTCCGGCTTCCGGGTGCTCGAGACGTCGCACCCGCCGACCTACTACCTGCCGCCCGCCGACATCGCGGAGGGAACGCTCATGAATCCGCGGCGCGGCGGGATCTGCGAGTGGAAGGGCCAGGCGGTACTGTTCGACGTGCGGGGCGGCGACCATCTCGTCCCCGGGGCCGCCTGGGCCTACCCGGACCCGACCCCGGATTTCCGCGCGATCGCCGGCTATGTCGCGTTCTACGCCGGCCCGATGGATGCCTGCTTCGTCGGTGGCGCCCACGCGACGCCGCAGCCCGGAACTTTCTACGGCGGCTGGATCACGCCCGGCATCGTCGGACCGTTCAAGGGCGGTCCCGGAACGATGGGCTGGTGATTTTCCAGCCCTCCCCTTCTACGCTTCCGGACCGCCACGACGAGGAGACCGCATGAGCGCGCTGACCGAGACCGATCCGACCGGCGCCGGGTTCAGCCCGGAAGGTCTCGCCCGGATCGCGCCATGGATGGACCGCCTCGTCGACGAGGGCCGGCTCGCCGGCCTGTCGGTCACCGTGGCGCGGCGCGGCCGTGTCGCCTTCGCGCGCGCCTGCGGTCAGGCCGACCTCGCCCGGGCGACGCCCTTCACCCTCGATACGGTGACGCGGATCTACTCGATGACCAAGCCGCTCACCTCGGTGGCGGTGATGCAGCTCTACGAGCAGGGCCTGTTCCAGCTCGACGATCCGATCTCCCGGGTCCTGCCCGAATTCGCCGAGATGCGGGTCGCCGTGGGCGGCAACCGGGTGAAGCTGGAGACCGAGCCGGCCCGCCGGGCGATCACCGTGCGGGACCTGCTGACTCACACGGCCGGGCTGACCTACGGCTTCATGGAGGCGACCCTCGTCGATGCGCAGTATCGCGAGCACGGCGTCGACTACCTGGCGCGCGAGGGCACGCTCGCCGAGATGACAGCCCGGGTGGCGAAGCTGCCGCTCCTCGCCCAGCCGGGCAGCGCCTGGAACTACAGCGTCGCCACCGACGTGCTCGGCCAGTTCGTGGCCGCCCTGAGCGGTCGTCCGTTCGCCGACTATCTCCGTGAGGCGGTGATCGGGCCGCTGGGCATGATCGATACCGACTTCTTCGTCCGGCCGGAGCTGATGCCGCGCTTCTGCGCCACCTACGCGTATGACCGCGCAAGGCAGCTGCGCCTGTTCGACGATTCCGTAGAGACGGCCTTCGCGAAGCCGCCCGCCATCGCGTCGGGCGGCGGCGGCCTCGTCTCCACGGCCGCCGATTACCAGCGCTTCTGCCGGATGATCCTCAACCGCGGCACCCTCGACGGCACCCGCCTCTTGGGCCGCAAGACCGTGGAGTTGATGCTGTCGAACCACCTGCCGGGCGATCTGGCCGCGATGGGCACGCCGCGCTTCGCCGAGACTTCATACACCGGCATCGGCTTCGGTCTGGGCTTCTCGGTGATGCTCGATCCGGCCCGCGCCCAGATCCTCGGCACGCCCGGCGAGGTCGCCTGGGGCGGCCTCGCCTCGACGGCGTTCTGGATCGATCCCGCCGAGGATCTGTCGGTGGTGCTCATGACGCAGCTCGTGCCGTCTTCGGCTCTGCCGATCCGGCGCGAACTGCGCGTCCTGACCTACGCGGCCCTGGCCGATTGAAGGCCGGTGCCCCTCACTCCGCGGGGGGCGCCTCGGTGGCGGCGGGCTTCTGGGCCGGTTTGGCACCGGCCTTGGCGGTCGGCTTGGGGGCGGCGCTGGCGTACTCCGGATCGGTGCGCGGACCGTTCGGACCATTGGTCGGGCCCGGGAGCTGACCGGGCGCGAGATCGGTGACCTTGGTCCAGGTCTGCGACTTGCACAGGAACGCGATCAGGCAGCCGCGCACCGTCAGCTCGCCGGGCGTGTCGGTCCAGATGGTGACGTCGTAGGATTTGCCGTCCTCGGAATTGTAGATCTTGCCCTCGAAATGGGCGTCCGCGTTCGGCTTCAGGCCCAGGATCAGCTGGTGACCGAGCGACGGCCGCGCCTGCTTCTTGGGATCGGGGTTCTTGAAGTCGATCCGCGGCTCGCCCTTGTCGTTGAGCGGAACCTTCAGCCAAACCACGTAGCCACAGAGCCGGTCGCCCGCGGTCCCGCACTTCTCGAGACGCACGCGCGCCCGGCCGTCCTCGGTGAGGTAGGTGCCGCTGGGATCAGTGGGCGTCTTGGCCTGGGCCGTGCTCGCCAATGCCGAGAGCGCCAGGATTGCGAGCGGCGCAACCCGGCGACCGATCGATGTAAACCGCATACCTGAACTCCCATCCCTCGCGAGTCGTGATGGAGCCTTGACCGCCCGCCCTCGCGTAAACCGCTTTCGCGCGCGGAAAGACCGCTCTCTCCGCGCCATCGCGCCCGCGCCGAGCCGAGAACCGGACGACGTGCGCATCATGCCCGCCCTGTCCCGCGCGAAGTTGTCCGCATCATGACAACCCAACCGCAGTGTTGGGGCGTAATCGGCCCTGCGAAACGGGGGCTCGCGGTCCGATCCGCGTCGGCGGCAGGCTTCGGTCGGGTCAGAGCGCGCCCTGCATGAGCATCACGGCGCGCCAGCGCCCAGGCTTGCGGCCGCCACGCCAGCAAGGATGCGACAGGCGTGAAGCCGAGGCTTTCATGCAATGCAATCGAGGCGGGAGAGCCGCTGTCGGCGATGATGGCGACCAGAGTTCGACGGTCGATCTGCTCGCTACCCGCGACCGGGGTCGCAAGCGGGCAACGCCCGCCGCGGCCCGACCGGGCCCCGTGGATCAAATCCTCGCGGGTCGAGCGGCAGGCGGCGCGCTGGCGCTAGGGACCGGCATCGGCATAGCCCGCAACCGTGTCGGCTCAATCGGCCACGACGCGGGGATAGCCGCCTCCGCTCAGGACGTCGTAGCGGCGCCTCTATTCCGAGAGCGTCGGCGGCTCCGTCTCGACGCTGGCCGTGCTCGCAGTGACGGCGTCACCGTAGATCGCCGCGATGGCAGAACGATCGGCCCCGGTGGTCGAACGTATCACGTCTGTCACGGCGGCCCGTTAAGCGAAGCCGCCAAGCGCCGGCAATGGCACGGAGCTATCTCGGGGGGCACGGCCACCGCAGGCGGGCAACCGTGACGCTGCGGCGGGATGGTCGCTTGGCGACTGATCCCGCAGGCTCGGAGAGCCGGTGGATTACTCGGCGGCGGACATCTCGGCAGTGAAGTGGCCGCACCAGTCCTTGGAGGCGACGACCGGCCAGAGGCCCTTCGACTCCGGGGCGGGCTGGCTGACCGGCGGATTGAAGCGGCAGAGGCCTTCGTCACCCTTTGCCTGGGCGCCGTTGAGCTTGTGATCGTCGAAGAAGCGGCAGCTCTCGCAAGCGGCGTTCGCGGTACCGGCCATCGGGTCTCTCCATCGGCTGACTGGGGGGTGGTGGAACCGTTTCGTGATCGTTCCCCCGACAGTTCTTAATTAGAATAGCTCGAAAGAACGGTCAACGGGCAGGCTTGCGCGGAGCTTGCGTCGGGCCACGCAAGCTGGTGGTGGCCGAAGGCGAACGGGGCAGCCGCTGCGACGACGGCTGAGCGGCGGTGTTTCGAGATTCCGGCTGTACCCGCGGAGGTTGCAGCCAGGATCTGGGCTGGCCCCGAGGACGCCCGCGCAGCCGGCATCGACTCGGTGCGACCGAGTGAGGTTCGAGAATGCGAAGAGGCCGGATTCTCAGGGAGAATCCGGCCTCGGCAATAGACACTTGTCGAATTAGCGTCGTCGCTACGCGATCCCGTCGCCTACGACGGCATCGCGTGCAGACAGGCTAGCCCTGCTTGGCCTTCTTGTTGGCGTTGTGGTGACCGATGGCGCAGCCAGCGGCAGCGCCCATCTTGCCGTGGCCCGCCATATGTCCGGCAACGCCACCGACCACGGCACCCTTGAGGCAGCCCTTTGCCTCGGCCGGCGCGCCGGTGAGCAGGGCCGCGATGGCCAGGGCAGAAGCGAAGGCGATCCGGTTCGTCATCGACATGTCTCCTTGCAGTCGACCGGAAACGGCTGCGCGGTCCGACCCGTTCCATTGGGGGCCGGGACCGGGACGCGCCTGTTCCGGTTCACCGCGATGGGCGCGGTCAGCGCGCGAGACTCGCCACCAGTCGCACGAGGTCGGACTGGCGTGTCGCGCCGGTCTTGGCGAAAATCGCCTTCAGCTGCGAGCGGGCGGTTGCCGCAGTGATCGCAAACCGCGCTGCGCTCTCCGCGAGCGAGGTGCCAGTCGACAAGGCCAGGGCGAGACGTGCCTCCGCGGGAGTCAGCCGATAGACCGCCTGGAGAATGGTGGAGGTCGGCACCGTCATGGTCCCGGGAACGCTGCAGAGGAGGAGCGTGCTCGCTCCCCCGAACAGGCCGCGGGTCGGTCCGACCAACGGCACGACGTGGATCACGATGGGCGGCGCGTCCTGTCGCGGCACCACCACGGAGGAGATGGGCGGGCGGCCGAAGGGCCGCACCAGGGCTTCCAGCTGCCGGGTTGCCTCCGGATTGTCCGCAGTGAGGCGACCGCCCGTGAGCTTCAGGTCGCGACCGAGGAGCGCGCCGAAGGCGTCGTTCCAGCGGAGCGCGCGCCCCTCGAAATCGAGGATCAGGGCGGGCCGGTCGATCAGCTCGAAGGCCTGCGTCAGCCCCGCCAGGCGGGCCTGCTCCACCATCGACGTCAGCAGAGCCGCGCGCTGCAGAAGCGGCGACAGGGTGGCGAGGCGCCGTTGCTCGTGTGCCTCGTACGGCCCCTGCTCCACCGTCCGCTGCAGGGACAGGCACCAGAGACGGCCCTTTACTGCGAAGCCGATGCCGGCGAACCAGCGCAGGCCGCGGGAGGCGAGCAGATCCTGGTAGAAGGGCAGGCGTGCGACTTCCTCAGGGGTGGTGAAGTCCTGATCGACCGCGATCCCGCGCGTCCGCATGAACGGGATTCCGCGCAGGCGGTGGTCGTCGCGGTGCCAGCCTTCGTCGAAGTAGCGGCGCGATGCGTCGGCGAGCGAGGCGGTGCAGAGCGATTCAAGGCTTCTTCGATCGGACCGGAGGAGCAGGGCTCCCTCGCTGCCGGACGCCCGCACGGTGCGCTCGGCCAGATCAGGCCAGCGCGCAGGATCGATGACCGCCTCCTCGAGATCTTCCCGGAACCCTGTCTCAAGATCGTCGCGCAGGCGAGCGAAGAGATCCGGCCTCACGCCCGCCATGCGGCACGCCCTCCTCGCAACGAACAATGCCGTCCGGCACCGCGCCGCAGAGTTTCGACCCGCAGCTCGGACCGGCTTTCACCAGCGAACTATAAATCACGTCGTTAAATCCGAGCAAGCGTCCGGATGTATACAGCTTTCGATCGAGAGTACCGAAGTCTGAGGTGTCGGGATCTCGACGGGACCGCCTCGTCCAGCGGCTCGACCGTCGGGCCTTTTCATTTCGCGCTATCTCGAAGGTCGCGCCCGCAGGCGAGCCCGACGTCCCACACGGGCGGGAGTCCGCCTCCGCAGTTTGCCACGGCTTGCGATTTACAACCTCTGATAGAATTGGGAAAAGCCGGGTTCAAGCCTCGTTAACCAAGCTTTGCGATTGTATCGCGGTGCGCGGCTCGATCATGGGTTGTCTTCGAGCGAGCGCAGTCGAGCAGGATGCGGCTGAGGTCGATGGCGTTTTCCCTGTCTGGATTCCGCGGCGCGCCGTCCCGGCACGCCCGTCGCCCGGCCGGCGTCCTGGGGGTCGCCGTTGCGCTGCTCGGCTGCGCCTCGCTGCTCGCGGGCTGCATGTCGAGCCGTCCGCAGAGCGCGACGCGCGCGGGAACCGACGTGACCCAAACCGGCACCATCTCGGAGGGCCTGCCGCCCGCGTTGGTCGCCGCGGCGCAGGAGGAGGTCGGACGCACCATGCGCCTCGGGCTGGCGAACTACCGGCTCAATGTCGGCGACAATGTCGAAGTCTCGTTCCTGATCGATTCCAGCGTCGTCCAGCCGACCTACCGGCTGAATCCGAACGATGAGTTCGACGTCGATTTCCGCACCCATCCGGAGTACAACCGGACCGTGATCGTCCGGCCGGACGGCCGGATCTCGCTGCCCGGCAAGAACGGCATCAAGGTCGCGGGGCTGTCGCCGGAAGCCGCGGCCGCGCTGATCAAAAGCACCTACGACGACGTGCTGATCGACCCCGTCGTCACGGTGATGCTGCGCCGGTTCCGCACCGTGACGGACGATTTCCGCGACCTCACCCAGCGGGCCGATATGGGCCGCGTGAAGGTCCTGGCGATCGAGCCGGACGGCAAGATCAACCTGCCGATGGTGCCAGCCGTCCAGGCGGCGGGCCGGACCGTGCACGAGGTCGCCGGCAGCCTGAACGCCGCCTACAAGCACCAGCTCGCCTCGGTCACGACCAGCGTGCGGCTCGCGAGCCTCGTCCCGGCCAACACCATGGTGTTCGGCGAGGTGCGCGCCCCGGGCCCGGTCAGCCTTCAGGGGCCGCGGACCCTGGCACAGGTCCTGGGCTCGGCCGGCGGCGTCCTGCCGACGGCAGCCGGCGAGGCCGTGCGCATCATCCGCTTCGACGCGGAGGCGGCCGGCAGCGTCCGCATCGTCGATATCAGCCAGCCGGGGCTCGCGGACTCGATCGTCGTGCCGCCCAACGCCACCGTCTACGTGCCGCCGTCGCTGCTCGCGAAGACCGCCCGCGCGGTGGATCTCGTGGTGCGCCAGATCCTGCTCTTCAACGGGACCGGCTTCGGCGTGAACTACATCACCGGGCCGTCCGCCAGCACCTCCAACACCGCCACCGTGAGGTCCGGCACGTGAGCCAGACCGACCTGACCGCCCCCGACGCGGGCGAAGGCCCGGCCTTCGACCTCCGCGACGCCCTCGCGGCCCTGTTCCGGCACATCCGGCCGGCCCTGCTGATCCTGGTCGCGGCCATCGTCGGCGCCGGGATCTACCTTCTGCTGACCCCGGCCGAATACACGGCGGACGCCAAGCTGATCATCCGTCTCGGACGCGAGAAGGCGGGCGCCCCGCTCCAGGGCGGCGCCAACCAGAACTACATGTTCTCCGAGCGCGCGCAGAACGTGAACAACGAGATCGAGATCCTGCGCGACCCCAGCATCGTGCGCGACGAGTTCGCGGCGCTGAAGCAGATGACGCCCACCGGCGATCCCGGCCCGCCCCCCGCGGACTGGATCGACTGGTTCATCTACCAGGGGCGCCAGGTCCTGCGCAGCGCCAAGGCGGTCAAGACCTGGATCGTCGAGACGGTACGGGTGCCCTTCGAGGCGGTGGGCCTGCTGCGACACCTCACGCCGGACGAGAAGCTCTACGAGGCCTATCTCGCGGCCTTCAAGGTGGCGTTCGTCAAGGAGACGGACGTGATCGTGACCGGCTTCACCTGGACGGATCCGCACTTCGCCGCGCAGGCGCTCAACCGGCTGCTCGACGCCTACAAGCGCCGGCACGTGGAGGTCTACGCCGACGAGACGCCGGCCTCGTTCTACCAGAGCAAGCTGGAACGCGCCCGGGCCGACCTCGCCGCCATCGACGCGCAGCTCGCGACCTACCTCAAGGGCAACAACACCGCGAGCTTCGAGATCGAGCAGCAGAACGACCTCGGCACGCTGGCCGATCTCGCCAAGCAGAAATCGGCGGCGCAGATCGAGCGCGAGGTGGTCGAGACCCGTCTCAAGCGCACCCGCGAGGCCGGACCCGACCGCTGGCAGCCGACGCCCTCCGACGCCGACCCGACGGTCACCGCTTTCGACCAGCGCTGGGCGGACCTGAAGACGAAGCGTGCCGAACTCGCGGTCCGGTTCCGGCCGACCGCGCCCGAATACGTGAGCCTCGACCGCGATCTCGCCGCCCTGGCGCGGCAGAAGTATCAGTCGCTCCTCGCCGCCGACACGGCGAAGCTCGCCGTGCTGGCCGAGAAGATCCAGAGCATCACGGCGATTGAGCAGACGCGCCGCAAGGCCGCCATCGGCCAGAGCGACGCGGCGCTGGCCTATGGCCGGCTGACCCAGCAGAAGGGCCTGCTCACCGACGAGATCACCGAGACGCAGAAGCGGATCGACGCGCTGAAGACCGGCACCGGCCTCGACGCGCAGGCCGTCACGTCCTCGGCCCTGGTGGCGCGCGCCGTGCCGCCGCGGCTGCCCTCCGGCCCGAACCGGCCGCTGATCCTCGGCCTCGCGGCCGGTCTCGGTCTGCTCGCCGCGCTGGCCTACGTCGCCCTCGCGGAGATCCTGGCCCAGACCTACCGCAGCGCGTCGGAGGTCGCCCGCTCACTGCGGGTGCCCGTGCTGGCCGCGGTGCCGCTGCAGACAGGAACCGCCGGATGATCGCCGCCGCAGCCGCCCCCCGCATCGATCCGGCGATCCTCGAACCGGCGCTCGTCCAGCTCACCCGGAACGAGGCGCGCGTGCGCCGGGTCGGCATCACCGCGGTCCAGACCGGCGAGGGCGTGAGCACGCTCGCCCGCGAACTCGCCGGCGCCTACGCCCGGCGCGGCCGCAGCGCCGTGCTGATCGAAGCCAACTGGTCCCGCCCGTCCCTCGCCGAGGCCTACGGACTGATCGGACGGCCGGGCTTCGCCGACATCGTCGCCGGGGCGGTAGCGCCGAGCCGCGGCGTCCACGCGGTCGCCGACGGCCTCAGCGTCGTACCCGCGGGAACCCCGGCGGCGATCCGGAAGGCGACCTTGGACGACG
This sequence comes from Methylobacterium sp. 1973, assembly GCF_040545035.1. Lineage (NCBI taxonomy): Bacteria > Pseudomonadati > Pseudomonadota > Alphaproteobacteria > Hyphomicrobiales > Methylobacteriaceae > Methylobacterium > Methylobacterium sp. 1973. The sequence goes on along the minus strand of NZ_JBEPLA010000012.1, from coordinate 19,552 downwards.
GGCGCGTCGAGGATTTCCTGGCGCTGGTCGACGAGCGCTTCGATCTCGCCCTCGTGGATTGCGAGCCGATCACCGAGATCGGCGACGCCGCGGCGCTTTCACCGTTTGTGGACGGCTTCATCGTGGTGATCGGCGCCGAGCGCACCCGCCGAGCCGTGGCGCAGCAGGCCCTGGCCGACCTGAGGGCCGCCGGGGGTGCCCCGCTGGGCGTGGTTCTCAATCGCACCCGCAGACCGATCCCGAAATGGCTCTACCGGTGGCTCGGGTGAGCGCGGCGCACACTCGCACGCTGCGGGCCCTGCCCATCGCGGGAATCGGGTTCGCGGCGGCGGCTGGCGCGGTCGCACTGAGCGCGGCGCCCCTGAAGTTCGCCGTCGTCGGGTTGGCGGCGGCATTCGGCGGCGTCGGCGCCCTGATCGTCGGGCGGCTCTATCGCCTGACGCCGGTCCTCCTCGTGGCCCTCGCGGTCGGGCTGACGGTCAAGCTCGACGTGAGCTTCTTCCAGCATTTCGAGGCGGTCGGGCAGTACCTGCCGAGCATCGGCGGCGGGGCCGGCCTGACGGTGAGCGTCGCCCTTCTCGTGGCCGTGGCGCTGATCACCGCCAAGCTCACGGGCCTCTGGGAGAATGCGCCCGGCCTGCGGCTCGACCGCCCCCTCGTCCTGACGCAGGTCGGCTTCCTGATCGCTGGCCTGCTGTCGCTCACCAACGCCACCGACCCGGCCTATCTCTGGTTCGACACGTGGCGCTTCGTCGGCCTGCTCCTGGTCTCGGTCGCGGTCTCGAACCTGTCGGAATCCGACATCCGGACCCTGGCGCTGGCGATCTGCGCCCTCTGCCTCGTCCAGACCGCGGTGGCGGGGCTGCAATACGTCTCGGGCTCGGAACTCGGCCTCTCGGTGCTGGGCGAGGAACAGATCGTCGAGGAGAACATCAACTTCTCGGCGCAACGCCGCGCCGGTGGCCTGAAGGTCCACCCGAACATCCTGGGCTATTATTACGAGTTCGTCTGGCCCCTCGCCCTGGCGCTGGCCCTCTCCCGCGGCCCGCTGATCCTCCGCCTCGTCGGGGCAGCGGGCGCCGCGTCGGCACTGGTCGGGGTGGTCCTGACCCTGTCGCGCGCATCCTGGCTCACCTTCCCGGTCTCCGCCGCGCTCCTGATCCTGCTGGTTTATCGGGACCGTCTGTTCTCCCGGGCGAGTCTGATCGTCTTCGGTCTTCTGGCAATCGTCGGCAGCGTCGCGGCCCTCTATGCCGGTCCGCTGATCTGGGAGCGGCTCACCGCCGACGACGGCGGCTCGGCCGCCCAGCGCGGCCCGCTGAACGCGGCGGCCCTCGCCCTCTTCGAGCAGTTTCCGGTCTTCGGCGTCGGCCTGAACAACTTCGGCAATCAGTTCGCGGTCCTCGACAAGACCGGCCTGTCCCGGCTCGCCGGGCTCTTCGACCGGTCGAACCACGTGGTGCACAACCTGCACATCCTGATCCTCACCGAGGTCGGGATCGTCGGCTACGCGGCCTTCGCGCTGGTCTTCGGGATCGGGATCTTCCGTGGGTTCCGCGCGGCCCGCCGCGCGCCGGTGGGCGATCCCCTCGCGGCGATCGCGGCGGCCTGCGCGGTGGGCCTGATCGCGCATCTGCTGCACGGCCTGGTCGATCCGGGCTTCCGCCTGAATCTCGGCATCGCCGAGCTGCTCTACACCGGCCTCGGACTGATCGCCGGGGTGCGTGCCGCCCAGCGGCAAAGGGCCGTTCAGGCGCGCCGGCCGGTCGGGCCGCCAGAATCGACAGGCGCGACACGCGCCCTCCCCGTCCAACGGAGAGGAACCGCGTCCCCCCTCGCCAGCGCCCCGGGAGCGCCCGCGTCCAGGACCGGCCATACCCCCTTCACACGTGGAGACCGATCATGAGCGCCGTCAGCCTCAGCGTCCTGATCGTCACCTACAACGCCGGTCGGGACATCGCGACCTGCCTGGAACTGCTGGCCTCGAGCTGGATCGACCGCCCCTACGAGGTGATCCTCGTCGACAACGCCTCGACCGACGGCACGCCGGAGCGCGTCGCGAAGGCTTTCCCCTGGGTGCGGGTGATCGCCGAACGCTCCAACCACGGCTTCGCGGGCGGCAACGCCGTCGCCCTGGAGCACGCGCACGGCGAGGCGATCCTGCTCCTCAACCCCGACGCGTTCCTGCGCGACCCGGAGGCCCTGACCGGTCTTCTGGCCCATCTCGACGCGCATCCGGACGTCGGCGCCGTCGGCCCGCGGCTGACCTTTCCGGACGGGACGCATCAGGTCGGCGATGCCGGCTACGAGCCGCGCCCGCTCTCGATCCTGGTGCACGCCGCCGGCCTGTCGGGCCGCCTCGGCCGGCGTGGCCTCTATCTCGCCAGCCGGCAGGCCCGCGGCACCGGAGCCCTCGACGTGGACTGGATCTGCGGCGCCTGCCTGCTCCTGCGCCGGTCGGCGATCGCCGCCATCGGCGGTCTGCACAGCCCGATGTTCCTCTACGGCGAGGACGTGGATTGGGGATGCCGCCTGCGCGATGCCGGCTGGCGCGTCGCCTACCTTCCGGGGATTGCCGTTCTCCATCTCCAAGGGGGCTCGGGAGGTACCCGCTCGCCCCGCTGGCTCGACGGGCTGGCAACCATCTACAGCCTGCGCAACGCCGGCCGGCGCCTCTCGTCTCCGGCCTTCTTCTCGGCCCCGCTGCGGCTCGGCTTCACCCTGCGCGCCCTGGCCTACGGATTCGCGGCCCGGCTGCGCGGGCAGCCGGACCTCGCCCGGAAAGCCGAGGACATGCGTAGATTTGCCAGCCATCTGCGCAGTCTTCGCCTCTGACCGGACCGTCTCTCACGGTCGTTTACGAATGAACACCATGTGGTAGCCCTTGAACGGGCCCGGCGTGAGCCGGAACAGCAGCTCCCAGAACTTGCCCAGGACGATGTTCTCGCCATGATAGAACGGCTGCCCGTCGAAACTGTAGGTGAAGTGCTCGAACCGATCAGTTGGGAAAAGCCGCTTCCGCGCCGCCTCCGTGTTCATCGTGTAGAGCGGCACGAACGAGTCGATCTCGACCCGCCGGGGCTCGACGAGGCGCAGCACCCGGGCGTGCAGCCGCTTCGGGATGAGCCGTGCCCCGATCCCGACATAGCCCCAGCGGTTGGGCGTCCAGGCGCAGAGCCAGCCGTCCGGGGCGAGAACCCGGCCGAGTTCGGCCGCGGTGGGCTCGGGATGCTCGATGTGTTCGAGGACCGAGAAGGCCGAGATCAGGTCGAAGCTCCCGTCCGGGAATGGCAGCATCCCGTCGTGACCGATCAGCCGGACCTCGTCGGCCGACTTGTTGCCGAGAACCGCCTCGTCGACGTCGCAGGCGACCACGTGGGCGCAGCGCCCGCGGAAGTCGCCGAGGTGCCGGCGCAATGGGACCGGATCATCGCTCCACTTGCCGCGTCCCGCGCCGAACTCCATCACCCGCATGTCCGGGCGGAGCAACGCGTTGACGCGCACGATGTACTCCATCCGGTGGTCGTGCCGGGAGTAGCCTCCGGCTCCCATCTCCCGGAACAGACGCTGTTCGACCGTGACCATGCCTCAGACTCCTCTGAACGTGTCGCGCCCACGGCGCATGTGAAGGCGGGGGAGCCGGGCGGGCGCCCGGCGGTGGCGATCCTCGGCACACGCGGGGTGCCGGCGGCGCATGGGGGGTTCGAGACCCTGGCGGAGCGGCTCGCGCTGGAACTCGTGGCCCGGGGCTGGCGGGTCGAGGTCTACTGCCAGGTGCGCGAGCCGGCACCGCCGACGGTGTGGCGTGGGATCCTGCTGATCCCGGTCGCGGTCCGGGGCGACGGTGCCGTCTCGACGATCGTGTTCGACCTGAAATGCACCCTGCGGGCGGCCTTCCGGCCCGCCCTGCCCCTCGTGCTCGGCTACAACACCGCGGCGTTCTCGCTGCTCTACCGGCTGACGGCCAAGCGCAGCGTCATGAACATGGACGGCATCGAGTGGAAGCGCGACCGCTGGTCGAAGCCCGCCAAGGCCTGGTTCTGGCTGAACGAGCGCCTCGGCAGCCTGTTCTCGACGCACCTCGTGGCGGACCACCCGGAGATCGCCAAGCACCTCGCCCGCGGGACCTCGGCCGCCCGGATCACCACCATCGCGTATGGCGCCGACCCGGTTCTGGAAGCCTCGACCGAGCCGCTGGCGAAGTTCGGCCTGCGCCCCCGCGATTACGGACTGCTGATCGCCCGGGTGGTGCCGGAGAACCTCGTGCTCCAGGTCGTCCGGGCCTGGAGCGAGGTGCGCCCGGGCCTGCCGCTGCTCGTGCTGGGCAAGCTCGCGGAGTCCGACCCGTATCACCGCGCCGTCCGGGCGGCGGGCGGACCGGACGTGATCTTCGCCGGCGCGATCTACGAGGCCGAGCGCGTGGCCGCGCTCCGCTTTCACGCCCGCTTCCACATCCACGGCCACACGGTGGGCGGGACGAACCCCTCGCTGGTCGAGGCCCTGGGGGCGGGCTCGCCGATCCTCGCCCACGACAATCCGTTCAACCGGTGGGTGGCGGGGCCGCAGGCGCTCTATTTCGGCGACGAGACCGAGTTGCGGCGGGGCATCCTGAGCCTGGTGCGGGCCGGGCCGGGCCGCCTCGACGTCATGGGCGCCGCCTCCCGTCGCCGGCACGCCGAGGCCTTCACGTGGCGCGTCATCTTCGACGCCTACGAGCGCGTCCTGCGCCGCCAGATCGCGCCCGCACGAGCCGGCCGCGGCGCGCTGCGGGCGGTCCGCGGGGAGCACGGGCGCGCGTGACAGGCGCCACATCCCTGTGCGGCCGGGTCTAGCGCCCATGAATCGTCCCCTGGGGGCGCCGCGGACCGCGAACCTGCCGCTGGGCGATCATCGTCACGGTGCCCGCCGGCACATCCCGAAGACTGCAGACCGCGATGCCGACCGTCGCGCCCGCGCCGATGGCGACCGATCCCTGGATGGCGGCGTGCGCGCCGACGATCGCGCCGTCCCCGAGATCAGGACCGTCGGCGGGAAACGGCTGGTCCGGAAGGACCCAGTCCCGCGGTCCGACCAATGTCCCGGGCAGCAGCGTCAGGTCGGCCCCGGCCGTCGCGCAGAAGGCGACTCGCGCCGGATGCGGCACGAACAGGCCCGGCCCCACGCGCGAGCCCGGATGCAGGCTGGCCCCCGTGAGACGCAGCGACAGGTCCGCCACGAGGGCGGCCGAGCGGCGCCAGCCCCTGCCGTGCAGCAGATGCGCGGTTCGATGCAGGATCGCCACCTGCATGGCCGGAAGCAGGAGGTGCATCAGGCGCCGGAGCCGGGCGGTCGGCTTCCCCCCCGTGGTCTGGTGCAGGATGCGGGCGAAGTCGGCCGCCAGGAGGCGCCGCATCCCCGACAGGGTGCCATGGTCCGACATCGCGTTCCTCATGGCGCGACGTTCCGGCCGGGGAGCGGGCGCCAGGGTTGCGGCATGATCTCTTCGTCGGCCTCGACGGACTTCAGGGTGATGGTCCGCGGCCCGATCCGGGCGCGGTCCCCAACATGCACGGCGCCGAGGACGATGGCGCCCGCCTCCAGCATCACGTCGTCGCCCAGCACCGGAAGGCCCGGGCCGCCGCCGATATCCTGGTCCGGCTCCTTCAGCAGGCCGCCGATGGAGGCCTGGATGCCGAACGCGGCGTCGCGGCCCACGGCGCCGGCGATCACGGTCCCATAGGGCTGCGGCAGGAACAGGCCGCCGGCGATCCGGCTGGAGGGCGGGATGTCGGCGCCGGTCCACCAGCCGTTCACCAGCCACAGCAGCCACGCCGCCATCCGCCAGCCGCGCTCATGGGCATAGCGGGACAGGCGGTAGAGCCAGATCGCGTGGTAGCCCCGGCGGAAGGCCGCCGGCCCGCAACCGCGGCGGCGCCAATGATCCCGATCGGCGGCCAGGGCGGCCCGCACCTCCCCCCATCGGAGGCGCCGTCCCGGCTCCGCTTCTGATCGGCGCGAGAGACACAGGTCCGACCCAGCGGCTGTCTCGGACATACGCAGTCCTCCGGTTTTGCCAACGCGATAACTCTGCAACCATAAATTGAGACACCGGTTGCAAGCCATACGCAGCATGCCACGATGCAATCGTAGGTCGCAGTTTTCAGTCAGACGTCACCGAGAGATGATCCGCTTGGTAAACCGATTGTCGGGGCGCGGACGGGCCGGCGGGCTCCGTTATGGTGCGAATCTGCTCGGGCAGGCTGCCGGCCGCGGCGTCTACCTTGCGGCAGGCCTCGCAGCCTTCGTGATGGTCGGGCACATGGCCGGGCCGGCGGCCCTCGGTCGCTACGGCCTCGCCCTGGCGATCCTCGCGGTGGCGCTGATCGCGGCGGATTTCGGCACGACCCTGACCTTCGGGGCGCGCCTCGGTGCGATCGAACCCGAGATGCGGGCGGACGAGTTCGGCCGAATGCTGTCGGCGCGTCTCGTCCTCGGCCTCGGGACCGGCGCGGCGCTGCTCTGCATTCTGCCGATGCTGCCGGACGCCATCCAGCCCGCGCTGGCGCTGGCCGCCCTGCTGATGCCCCTCGCGGCCGCCCGCTTCCTCGACGCCCTGTTCCAGGTCTGCGGGCGGCCCGGCTGGTCCGTCTGGCCGGCGCTCGCCAACGCCGTCATTCTGATCGGCGGGACCGCTCTCGCGCTCCGGTTGCAGCTTCCGGAGGCGGCCCTGAGCCTTGTGGCGGTCGGCGCCGGCATCGCCTACGGCGCCGTGGGACTGGCGCTCGCGCTGCGCCTCGTCCCCGCCCGCCTCGCCCCCCTGCCGCAGGCCCTGGCGACCATCTGGAGCGCGGCGGGCGTGGGCGTCGCGAATGCCCTCGGTTCGCTCAACGGCCGGATCAGCCTCATGATGCTGGCTGCCTTCGCGGGCGCGGCCGAGCTCGGCCAGTTCACGGCCGGCTTCCGGTTCTTCGAGCTCGGGGCCGCGGTGGCGATCACCCTGTGTGCGCCGCTCGTGCCGGTCTTCGGACGGGCCGTCGGCCCCCTGGTGGACGGACGGCCGCGGACCGGGACGGCAGCGCTGCGGACCCGGGTTCGCACCGCGCTGGTCCCGATCCTGGCCGCCTCCTGCGCGGGAGCGGTGGCGGCCTGCGCCCTCGCGGAGCCGCTCGTGCGCCTCGCCTTCGGGCCGGACTTCCCCGGCGCCGTCCCGGTGCTGCGCATCGCCACCGGGATGAGCGTCCTGCTGATCGCAGCCACGATCCTGTTCGCGGGCCTCGTGCCGCTGGGGCGGACCGGCTTCGCCGTACGCGGGAGCGCGGCGGCCTGCGCCACCAACCTCATCGCCTGCACGCTGCTGATCCCCTGGAACTCCCTGCTCGGCGCGGCCCTCGCGGCGCTGCTCGCGGAGGCCGCGATGCTCCTCGTGCTGGCCCATGCCTTCTGGCGGCAGGCTGGACCGCCCCTGGCGCTGGCGGACATCCCGATCCTGGCTGCGCCGGGCCTCCTCACCGCCCTCGCCTGGGCGGCCGGCCCCGCCGCGCTGGCGCCCGGGACGGTCCCCGCCGTCGCGGCCGTCTCGGCCGCCCTGGTCGGGTGGCTGTGCCTGCGCCGCCCCCCGACCGATCCCCTCCCCCTCCCGCTTCCGGAAGCCTCGTCATGAGCGATGATCCCGTGCTCTCGGTCATCATCCCGACCTACAACCGCGCCGACACGCTGCGCCTGTGCCTCTGGGCCTTCGATCGGCAGGAGACGGACGCGCCCTTCGAGATCGTGGTCTGCGACGACGGCTCGACGGACGGCACCGGAGCGGTCATCGACCGCGCCGTCGCGACGGCCCGGATCCCGGTGGTCCATCTGCGCCAGGAGAATGCCGGCGCCAACGCCGCCCGCAACCGCGCCATTGCGGCGGCCCGGGGCGAGCGCCTCCTGATCGTCAACGACGACACCATCCCGGTGCCGGGCCTCGTCGAGGCGCACCGGCGCGCCCATGCGCGGCGGGGGGGACGGAGGACCGCGATCCTCGGGCGCATGACCATCGACCCGGCCCTGCCGTTCTCGCCGTTCTCGGCGCTTCACCACGACGCCTCCTACGATGCGCTCGCGGGCCGCGACGAGGTCGGCTGGGACGCGTTCCTGACCTGCAACGTCAGCGTCGACCGGGGCTTCCTGGAGGAGGCCGGGGGCTTCGACCCGAAGCTGTTCTGGCACGAGGATATCGAGCTCGGCGAGCGGCTGGCCCGGCGCGGCATGCGCCTGTTCTACGCCCCCGAGGCGCTCGGCTATCACCATCACCTCCTGGACGAGGCGGCCTATCTGCGCATCGCAGAGCGCGAGGGCGCAGCCCTGGTGCTGTGGTACCGCAAGCGCCCGGACCTCGTCGCGGATCTCGGCCGGCTCGGCCTGGTCGGGCCGCCGCCGCTCGGCGCGGCGGCACGCCACCGGGTTGCCGACCTCGCGATGCCGCAGGCCCTGCTGCCCGGCTGGCAGATGGCGGCCCGCGCGCTGACGCGGATCAGCCCGGAGGCCGGCCGCAGCGTGTGGCGCCGGCTGTTCCAGCGGCGCAAGCGGCTCGCCATCGCCCGGGCGCTCGCGGCATGAGACAGCCCCGCACGATCCTCGGCAGCGCCCTCGCGGCGCTGGTCCTGCCGGTCCTGGCCGCCTGCGGCCCGGCCGGCGCGCAGGTGCAGCAGAACATCCTGGTCGATCCCGCCGGCGGCACGAAGCCCGGCTACACCACGGTGGCGCGCCTCGCCGACGTGTCCTTCGCCACCCTCGGCCCCGGCTCGACCGTGCTGGTCCGCGGGGGCAGCTATGGCGACGTCGTCTTCATCGGATCCCGCGGGACCGAGGCCGCGCCGGTCACGGTGGCGGCCGAAACCGGCACGCAACCGCGCCTGTCCAACTCGGTGGTGTTCGAGAACGCCGCCTACGTGACGGTCACCGGCCTGACCGTGCAGGGCGCGGTGAATTCCGGCTTCATCATCCGCCGGGGGTCGAGCCACGTGACGGTCGCGGGCTCGACCGTGTCCCGGTCCGGCCTCGGCATCTGGATCGGCGACGGCGCGGGCGCCGGGCACCGGATCACCGGCAACACCCTCTCCGACAACCAGACCCACGGCGTCGCCGTCGACGTCATCAACGCGCCCCCCGAGGACCCGAGCTACATCCTCGACAACACCGTGACCGGCAACGGCATCCACGGGATGGAGATCAACGGCTCCGGCTACGTGGTGGAGGGCAACCGGGTCTCGGGCAACGGCGTCGGGATGTCGGGCACCTCCGGCATCCACGTCTACGCCAAGGACGCCGCCCAGGACGCGGGCGACCGCAACACCATCCGGTACAACATCGTCACCGGCCAGAAGGAGACCACCGGCCAGGACGGCAACGGCATCCAGATCGACCAGTGGTGCGACGAGAACATCGTCGCGTTCAACGTCGCGGCCGACAATGACGGCGCCGGGATCAACCTGTTCGACGCCGGCTCCAACACGGTGGTGAACAATACGACCACCGGCAACATGCGCGATTCCGGCGGCAAGCACGTCTATCGCGGCGAGATCGTACTCGCCTCCGACTATACCAAGCAGGTCGACCGCACGTCGAACAACCGGGTGCTCAACAACATCGCCTACGCGACCCGGCCGAACGTGGCCGCGATCGTGGTCGAGGCGACCACCACCGACAACAACAACGCGATCGGCCCGAACTTCCTCGGCAGCGCCGTCGGCGCCCCGCTCTACCGCTGGGGCAATCAGGCCACCGGCGACGGGACGAGCCTGCCGCTCAACGGCCAGGGGCCCGACCTCACCGGCACGCCCGCCTTCCGCGATCCTGCAAGCCCGATGACCGGCGGCCTCGCCCTGACCGCCGCCCCCGCCCGCGTCGGCATCCCGCTCGGCGCCACCCGCGACATCGCCGGCCGGGCCTACGCCCCCGGGGAGGCCCCGACCTTCGGCGCCTACAGGAGCCCTTGATATGCTTCGCATCGGCGTCGACGCGCACGTGCTCACCGGCAAGCCGCAGGGCAGCCGGACCTGGCTCGTGAACATCATCGGCCGGGCCGCCGCCCAGCACCCCGACGCCACCTACGTGGTCTATTCGGGCGATCCGGAGGCCTGCGCCCGCATCGTCTCGGGGGACAACATCGAGCACCGGCGGCTGCCGCGGGTCCCCGCGACCGTGCGGCTGACCCTGGTCTGGCCGTGGCTGTTCCTGCGGGATCGCCTGGACACGCTGCTCACCACCTACATCGCCCCGCCGCTGGTGCCGGGCGACCGGCAGGTGGTGGTGGTCCACGACATCCTGTTCGAGACCCATCCCGAATTCTTTCCCTGGTCGATGCGCTGGCGGAACAAGATCCTGACCCGGCTCTCGGCCCGGCGCGCCAAGCTGGTTCTGACCATCTCCGACTACAGCCGCGACTCCATCGCCAAGGTCTACGGCATCGAACGCCACCGCATCGCCGAGGTGCGCTGCGGCTCGACCCCGCCGCAGGCGGTCTCGGAGCGGACCCCGCTTGCGGACGGGCGGCCGTACCTGCTCATGGTCGGCCGGCTGGAGCCGAGGAAGAATCTCGGTCTCGTCCTCGATGCCTTCGCGCGGCTGCCGGAGGGCGCGGCGCGGCTCATCGTGGTGGGCAAGGGTGACGGCGAGCGGCCCGAGACCCTGGACCGCCTCGCCCGGACGCCGGACGCGGTGCACATCGCCGGCATCGACGACCGGGGGCTCTCCGACCTCTACGCCCGGGCCGCCGCCCTGGTCTTCCCGAGCCGCGGCGAGGGCTGGGGCATCCCGGTCCTCGACAGCCTCGCCCGGGGGACGCCGGTCATCGCCTCGAGCCTGACGGCCATCCCGGAGGCCGGCGGCAGCGCGGCGAGCTACTTCGACCCCGACGCCCCCGACCGGGTGGATCGGCTCGCCGAGCTGATGGGCGCGGCGATCGAGGGGCGGCTGCCCTTCGACGCGACCGCCGCCCGGGCCCATGCCGCGCGCCACGACTGGGACGGACCGGCCGCCACCTTCGTGGACCTGATGCGCGGCAGCTTCACGGCCCGCACGCATCTCCGGGACCTGATCCTGGCTGCCCCGAACCTGCGGGGGTGACGCCAGCGGAGACCGTCCGCCGGCTCATCGCGCGGCCCTCAATTGACCGACCACCGGACCCTCCGGCGCCTCGTCGGCGATGGGATCCCTGATCAGCGTCCAGTAGCCGAGCGCCGCCACCAGGGCGATCACCGCCCCGGTGATGAAGGCCATCGAGAAATGGCCCGTGCCGCCGACGATGAAGCCCGTCACGGTCGGCGCCAGGGCGCCGCCGATATAGCCGCCGAAATTCTGCATCGCGCCGAGCGACGCCGTGCAGCTGGCCGGCGCCGCCACGGAGGCCATCGCCCAGGCCGACGACGAGCTCACGTAGACGAGGAAGAGCGAGGCCGAGATGCAGGCGATGGCGAGGGTGTCGCTCGGCGTCAGCGCCGCCACGACCGTGCAGGCGGCGGTCGCCACCAGGGATCCGACCATCGGGATCTTGCGGCTGCGGATCGGGTCGACGCCCCGGCGGACCAGCATGTCGACCACGCGGCCGCCCAGGATCCCACCCAGCACGCCGAAGGCGAAGGGGATCGAGCCGACGAGACCGGTCTTCTGCAGGGTGAAGTGCCGCTCGATCTCGAGGTAGCTCGGCAGCCACGCGGTGTAGAGCCACGTCATGTAGATGCAGCCGAAATAGCCGACGATCATCCCCCAGCTGGTGCGGAACCCGAAGAGCCGGCGCCACGCGCTCCAGGTGACCGGGCGGCTGGCATTCGGGGCATCGCCCTCTTCCAGGAAGGCGCGCTCCCCCGGCGTCAGGTCGGTCTCGCGCGGGTTGCGGAAGACCCCGTAGACGATCGCGGCGAGCACGAGGCCGGCCGCCCCCATGATCACGAACATCGCCCGCCAGCCGAAGCTCACCATGAGGAAGGTCAGCAGCGGCAGGGCCAGGAAGGTCCCGAGCGAGGAGGCGCAGTTCCAGATCCCCGTGGCGGTGCCGCGCTGGCGGATGTTGAACCAGTCGCGGGAGACCCGGGCGCAGGTCGGGAAATGCGGGGCCTCGCCGATCCCGAGCACGATCCGCGCGCTCACGAACTGCCAGAACGACGTCACCGCGCCGCCGAGCATCTGGCCGAACGACCAGCAGGTCAGGCCGAGCGTCAGCGTCAGGCGCGGTCCGAACCGGTCGGCGAGCACACCGGCCGGCAGCTGTGCGAAGGCGTAGGCCCAGAGGAAGGCCGAGAGCAGCAAGCCCATCTCGGGGATCGAGAGGCCGAGATCCTCCCGGATCAGCGGGTTGGCCACCGCCAGGGTGGCCCGGTCGACGTAGTTGACGACGCCCGCCGTCACGAGAAGGGCAAGCGAGATCGTCTGGATGCGGCGCACGCGCGGCGTTGCGGCCAAGGCCATCGTATCCTCCCGGAATGGCGGGCCCGTTGAGGGTCTCCGTGGCCGGCCGGTCCTGTGCGACTCGTGGCGGCCCGGCACCATTCTGCACCGAACGCGGCCGGACGGAAGGTCCGCTACCCCTCGCCTCGCGGCGCCGGGCGTCGTAGACCGGCCGCTCCGTCATCCTTCGAGTCCGGACCGTTGCGCCTGATCCAGATCACCCACCACGACCTCGACGGCTACGGCGCCTCCACGGTCGCCGCCGCCTGCGCCACGGTCGAGCGCGTCGTCCACGTGCCCCGCTACAGCGATGTCGGCCCGGTCTTCGAGGACGAGATCAAGCGTCTCGGCCGCGCGGCGGAGCGCGAGATCCTGCTGATGACGGATCTCGGCCTGGAGGAGCAGACCATCGCGGGCCTGAGGAAGTTCGCCGCGATGAACCGGCGCCGGGAGGACGGGCAGAAGCACCGCCTCGTGGTCCTCGACCACCACGCCTCGTCCCTCGACCAGATGCGCCGGCTGGGCCTGGAGGCGACCGCCGATGCAGCGCGCCCGGCGCTCCACCGGATCGATCTGGGCGATCCCGAGATCGCCGTGCTGATCGAGGACGACATCTGCGCCACGCGGATGACCTTCGAACACCGGGCCCTGTTCGCCACGCACGAACCCGCGACCGACCTGTCGAGCCTGCTGTCCGCGGTCGATGCCGTCGACCTCTGGCGCAAGGAAAGCCCGGCCTTCCGCGGCGGGCTCGCCCTGGACGAGTTGTTCTGGGAAGTCGTGTCGAGCTACGTGCCGGTCGGTCATCCCTGGCACGACCGGTTCGTGTCCGACATCCTGCTCGCGGCCGCCGCGTCCCTGCGGGACGGCGCCAACCCGGCCGAACTCGAGCGGCGCGCCTCGGAGATCCGCACCGGCGTGGTCGACGCCCTGCTGCGCGAGGCGCCCGACGACGATCCGACGCTGACCACGCGCATGCGCCTCGCCCGGGCCCTCGCCCGCTCGGACGCCCTGTTCCGCCCGCTGAAGGACGGCACGCTCCTGTCCTTCGCCCTCGATTCGGGCACCTTCCAGCGGGTCTCCGACCTGATCATGGATGCGGGCCGCGCCAAGCGCGTCGTCAACGTCCAGCGGATGGGCACGCTGTCGTTCCGCTCCAATGACGGCACGGCGCTCGACGGCGCCCGCCTGTTCCGTGGCGGCGGCCACCGCGACGCGGCGGGCGGCCGGCTCCAGAGCGGCTCGGCCTTCTCGATGGCGGACGCGATCGCGCAGGTGGAGCCGGTGCTGAACCCGGAGAAGCCCGCGGGTTCCGACAGCCCGTTCGCGGCGCTCAAGAACTGGAAGGGGTGAGGCGCGGCCGCCTCCGCCCCGTCTTCGCTCCCCTCGTAGGGGCAAAGTCCGGCCTAAAGCCTGAAATCCTCGCCGAGATACAGGCGCCGCGCATCCGGGTTCGCCACGATCTCCTCCGGCGTGCCCTCGGTGAGGATGCGGCCGGAATGGGCGATGTAGGCCCGGTCGATCAGGCCCAGCGTCTCGCGGACGTTGTGGTCGGTGATCAGCACGCCGATGCCGCGCTGCTTCAGGTGCTTCACCAGATCCTGGATGTCGCCCACCGCGATCGGGTCGATGCCCGCGAAGGGCTCGTCCAGCAGCATGAAGGTCGGCGAGGAGGCGAGCGCCCGGGCGATCTCGCAGCGTCGCCGCTCGCCGCCCGAGAGCGCGATCGAGGGCGACTTGCGCAGGCGCGCGATGTCGAACTCCTCCAGCAGGGAATCGAGCTTGCGGGCGCGCGCCTTGCGGTCGGGCTCGGCCACCTCCAGCACCGCGCGGATGTTGTCCTCGACGGTGAGCCCGCGGAAGATCGAGGCCTCCTGCGGCAGATAGCCGATCCCGAGCCGCGCCCGCTGGTACATGGGCAGGTGCGTGATCGGCAGGCCGTCCAGGGTGATGTGGCCGCGATCGGCCGCCACCAGCCCGGTGATCATGTAGAAGATCGTGGTCTTGCCGGCGCCGTTCGGGCCCAGCAGTCCCACGGCCTCGCCGGTGCGGACGGTGAGCCCGGCCTCGTGGACCACCGTGCGGGCGCCGTAGCTCTTACGCAGGCCGCTCACGCTGAGGATGCCGAGGCCGCCCGCCTCGGCCGCGGACCAGCCCTCGGCCTCGGCCGCGTCCGGCTGCCGCGCGCGCCGGCCGAACAGGCGGCCGAGCCAGCTCGTTCGGCCCGCCGGGTCCTGCGGGCCAGCCTGGAACGCCACGGCGCCGCTCAATCGACCTGCGCCTTCGGCCTGGGCGGCGGCTGCGTGCAGCCCTTCGCCTTGCCGTCCTTGGCGTCGGACTTCTCGCCGGGCACGAACAGGGCCGAGACGCGGCCGCCCGCCACCGGGTCCATGTTCGCGCGCCCGGTGTTCATGTCGTAGACGAGCCGCTGGCCGCGGGTGACGTTCTGGCACTGGCTCAGGACGACATTGCCGGTCAGCACGATCCGCTTGGCGTCCTGATCGAACACCGCATGGTCGCCGGTGGCGACCTGGTCCTTCTGCACCACCGTCACCGGACCGGCGCAATCGACCTTCTGGATCCCGTTCTCGGCGGGATTCCGGGGCGCCGCTTCGGCCCCCTCCTCCTTCGCCTCGCCCTTGGCAGCCTTGCCGGGCGCGTCCTTGCCGCGCTTGTAGGTGACCGTCATGGTCGAGCACCGGATGGTGCTGTCGCCCTGCACGGCCACGACGTTGCCGGCGAAGATCGCCTTGTTCTCCCGGTCGAACACGTCGAGCCGGTCGGCGTCGATCTTGATCGGGTCCTTGCCTCCGCCCCCGATATTCCCGAAGGGCGAATCTTTCCGCGCGGACTTCTCGGCGAAAGCCGGGCCGGCGAGAACCAGCCCCGCCGCCAGGGCGGCCCAGACGAGGCGGGCGGCGCTCATCGCGCACCGTCCGCGGCTTGGGCGTCCGACGTCAGGATGCGGGCCTGCGGCTTCTCGGCCTGATCCTCGTTGAGGATCACCACCTGGACCTTGCCCACGAAGGAGATCCGCTTACCGTTCTCGACGACGTCGAGGGTGTCGGCCTTCACGGTGGCCCGCGGGCTCGAAACGGTGACGGGCTCCTGCGAGCTGATGGCGCCGGTCTTGAACGCCACGGCGGCCGAGCGCAGGCGCACCTCCTCGCCCTTGTCGGTCCAGATCCGGATGTCGTCCTTCAGGTCGAGCGCCTCGCGGGCCGTGTCGAACAGGCCCGACACCGCCGAGAGCCGGGCGATGCCGCCCTGATCGTCGGTGGCGATGTGGCCGCGCATCTGCTGCAGCTCGATCTGGCTCGGCTTGCGGACGTCCTGCAGGGCGGCGTCCGCCGTCACCTCGTAGCCGCGCGTTCCCTGGCGGAAGCCCGAGAGCCGCGGATTCTCCATGCGGACCTTCGAGCCCGCCAGCGTCACAGGACCGACCGAGACGCCCGGCAGCTGGGCCGCGAAAGGATTGAACAGGTACCCCAGCAGCAGCGCCACCGAGCCCCCGGCGACCACGGGAATCATGCGGCGCATGGTGCGCACGCGTCCGCTGTGGCGATACGCCCGGGCATGGGCCCGGGTCCGCGCCGCCGCGACCGCCTGTCCGTTGCCGGCTTCAGCCTCGACCGGGTTCATGCAGCGTCCGTGAGGCGCGCCTGACGCGCGCGAGAGGGTTCGGCTCAGACGCCTGCGGCCCCCACCGCGCCCGCGCCATCGGCCGGGCAATGATCCCGACCGGTGGCGAAGTTATGGCTCGACCGTTTCCGAATGATCAACCGAACCGACAATCGTCCGGCGCGGATGTGTGTGGAGACACACGCCGCGCGCGGCTTTCCGCCTGCGCCCGGCGCGTGTCTCCGTAGTCCTACGCGCTGCGCGCCGCCGCCAGGGCCGCCGCCACGGTCCGGGCGAAGGCCGCCGGGTCGCGGGGGCTGTCGCCATCCTGGATGCGGGCGAGGTCGAGGAGCGTGCCGGCCGCCTGCGGCACCTCCGATTCGGGTGCCGCGGCCAGCGCCCGAATCAGCGGATGGCGCGGGTTGATCTCCAGGACCGGCTGCCCGGCCCCGGCCCGCCCTGCCCGCCGCATGAGCCGCTGCATCTGCAGGTCTGGGCCTCCGGTCCCGGCGGACAGGACCACCGCCGAGTCGACCAGCCGGTCGGTGGTGCGCACGTCCGAGACCTCGCTGCCCAGCGCGGTCTTCACGGCGGCCACGAACGCATCGATGCCCTCGGGCGCCTCCGGCTGCTCGCCCTCGAGGGCGAACTTCGACAGGTCGAGCCCGCCCTTGGTGATCGAGCGGAGCGGCTTCTCCTCGAAGCTGCCGAGCTGGTCGGGCCAGAAGGCGTCGACGTGATCGGAGAGCAGCAGCACCTCGAGGCCGCGCGCCTTGAAGCCCTCGAGCTGGGGCGACGACTTCAGCGCCTCCGCATCGTCGGCGACGAGGTAGTAGATCGCCTCCTGGCCATCCTTCATGCGGGATACGTAATCCGGCAGGGAGGTCCAGCCCTCCGCCGCCGAGGAGCGGAAACGCAGGAGCGGGGCGATCTCACCCCGGCGCTCGAAATCCTCGTAGATGCCCTCCTTAAGGACGGGGCCGAAATTCTCCCAGAAGGCCTGGTAGCCCTCGGCGTCCTTGGCGCGGGTTGCGAGTTCGGACACGACGCGGCCGGTCACGGCGCGGCGGATCCGCGCCAGGGCCGGGGTCGATTGCAGCATCTCGCGGGACACGTTGAGGGGCAGGTCTTCGGTATCGACCACGCCCTGGACGAAGCGCAGCCAGGGCGGCAGCAGTTCGGCCTCGTCGGTGATGAACATCCGCCGCACGTGGAGCCGGACCTTGCTCTGCCGCTCGTTCTCGAGCGCCTGGAAGGGCTTCGAACCGGGGATGAACAGCAGCGCGGCAAATTCGAGTTGCCCCTCGGCGCGCCAGTGGAGCGTCGCCCAGGGCTTGTCGAAGTTCATGCCGATGGAGTGGTAGAACGCCTCGTACTGCTCCTCGGTGACCTCGGACTTCGCCTTGCGCCAGAGCGCGGTGCCCTGATTGGCCGATTCGTCCTTGCCGTCGCGCACGACCGCGATCGGCACGGTGATGAAGTCGGCCCATTTCCGCACGAGATGGTCGAGCCGGTAAGGCTCCAGGTACTCGTCGGCGTCGTCCTTGAGATGGAGCACGATGTCGGTGCCGGGTTCCGCCCGGGTGGCAGGCTCCAGGGTGTAGTTGCCCTGGCCTTCGGAGGCCCAGGTCCAGGCCTCGTCGCTGCCGGCGCGGCGCGACGTGACCGTCACCCGGTCGGCGACCATGAAGGCCGAGTAGAAGCCGACGCCGAACTGGCCGATCAGGCTCGGCCGGTCCTCGGCCTTGGCGGATTCCAGCGTCTGCGAGAACGCCCGCGTGCCGGAGCGCGCGATGGTGCCGAGGTTGGTGGCGAGATCCTCCTTGGTCATGCCGATGCCGGCATCCGACACGGTCAGGGTCCGCGCCTCCTTGTCGGGGGCGATGCGGACCTTGGCGTCCGCCGGCAGGGCGCTCGCCGCCGAGGTCAGGGCCTCGAACCGCCGCCGGTCCATGGCGTCGGCGGCGTTGGCCACGAGTTCGCGCAGGAAGATCTCGCGGTCGGAATAGAGCGCGTGCACGACGAGGTCGAGGAGCCGGCCTACCTCCGCCCCGAACTCGTGCCGCTCAATCGTCTCGCTCACGGGTCATGCCTCCGCTGTGGGAAAATCGCGGTGGCGATATGCTGGCGAACGCGGCCGTTTTCAATGCGCCGCGCGGGCTCGGCATCGCCGTCATGGCGGTCCGTCGCCTGTGGAGGCCCTGCCCTTCGGGCGTGCCGCGGCGCGGCCCTGTTCAGGGCCCCGGTTCAAATCTCGATCTCGGTTCCCACCTCGACGATCTGCCGGGTCGGCAGGCCGAAATGGGCGCCGGTGCGCTCGGCATTGCGCTTCATGAAGCTGAACATCGCCTCCCGCCAGGGCGCCATGCCGGGATGGGTCGGCGACGGGATGACCACCTCGTGGCCCACGAAGTAGGTGATGTCCTCGAGGTATTCCGGAGGCAGGAGGCCGCTCGCCACGGCGCATCGCAGCCCCTCGGGGATCGAGGCGGTCTGCATGAAGCCGTACCGCAGGACGACCCGTTCCATGCCGGGCGTGAACTTCGAGATCGCCTTGCGGATGCCCTGCGCAACCAGCGTCACCTGCGCCCGCTCGGCGGCGCAAATGACCGGCTCCTCCTCGTAGACGACGGTGATCAGGAGGATCCGCTCGTGGAGGCACCGGCTGCGCTCCAGCAGACGGCCGAGGGCCATCGGGATGCCATCGGTGGCGGCGGTCAGGAAGGCCGCGGTGCCCGGGAGCGTCACCGGCGGGTGCGAGGTCAGTCGGGCGAGAAAGGTCGCCTCGGACATCCGCATGGTCTGGCGGACGGATTCGAGAACGCGGTTGCCCGTCATCCATGTCAGCATCAGGAAGGCGACCGCGGCGGCCAGCAGCAGCGGAAACCAGCCGCCCTCGAAGAGCTTCACGCTGTTGGCGGCGAAGAACACGGCGTCGAGGGTGAGGAAGGCGCCGTTGACCGCGAAGACCAGGATCGGATTGTAGCCCCAGCGCAGCGCGATGAGCGCGGCGAGCAGGGTGGTGATGCCCATTAGGGCCGAGACCGCGATGCCGTAGGCGCCGGCGAGGGCGTCGGAGGAGCCGAACACCACCACCGCCGTGAGGGTCGCTGCGGCCAGGAGCCAGTTCACCGCCGGCACATAGATCTGACCGCGCTCGTCCCGGTCTGTGTGGACGACCCGCATCATCGGCATGAAGCCGAGCTGGATCGATTGCTGGGTCAACGAATAGACGCCCGAGATCACCGCCTGCGAGGCGATGACGGTCGCCATCGTGGCCAGGGCGACCAGCGGATAATGGGCCCAGTCGGGGGCGAGCCGATAGAACGGATTCTCGATCGCACCGGGATCGGCGATGATCAGGGCGCCCTGCCCGCAATAGTGGATCAACAGCGCCGGCAGCACGAGACCGAACCACGCGAAGCGGATCGCGGGGGCGCCGAAATGGCCGAGATCGGCATACATCGCCTCGCCGCCGGTCACCGCCAGGAAGGCCGCGCCCAGCATCAGGAAGCTGACATGCCAGCCG
>NZ_JBEPLA010000011.1:0-201854 GCF_040545035.1 Methylobacterium sp. 1973 | reverse complement strand
GATCTGGCGCGGGACCACGAGGTCCTGCTGACGATCGAGGAGGGCTCGCGGGGCGGGTTCGGCGCGATGGTGCTGCACCTGCTGTCGGAGACGGGCGCGCTGGACGCGGGCGGGGTCCGGGTGCGGACGCTGACGCTGCCGGACACCTACCAGGACCACGACAGCCCCGAGAAGATGTACGCCGAGGCCGGCCTCGACGCCAAAGCCATCGTCAAGGCGGTCCTCGATGCCCTGCCCGAGCGGAAGGACGGCCGGTCGCGCCTGCGCCTCGCCTGAGTGGAGGGCCCTTCGGCCCCTTGGATGACCGGGCGGGCCGCCTGTCGGGAAGGCCCGCCCAGGGATCTTGCTCCCTCGGCGCCGCCAATCCCGGCGGCGCCAGATCCCCGGAGTGACGATCCTCGTCCCCCGGATCGCCGTCTTCCGCGATGACGGGCGCGCCAGCCGATCGGTAAGTGTCGCGGCCCCGGCCGTCTTGCCGGCGCGCGCGATCCTCCGCATATCGCCGACACGGGGTGAGGGCGCGCCGCGCCTTCCGAACCCTGCCGGTAAGCCTGTCGCATCGCGCCGACATGGGGACGAACGAGCGGATGACCTCCGAAAAGCTGCGCCTCGGCGTCAACATCGATCACGTCGCGACCGTCCGCAACGCCCGCGGCGGCGATTACCCGGACCCGGTGCGGGCGGCGCTGCTCGCCGTCGAGGCGGGCGCCGACGGCATCACCGCGCATCTGCGCGAGGACCGGCGCCATATCCGCGACACCGACATCGCCGCGCTGAAGCGCGGACTGTCCGTGCCGCTCAATTTCGAGATGGCGGCCACCGACGAGATGGTGGCGATCGCGCTGGCCACGCGGCCCCATGCCGCCTGCCTCGTCCCGGAGAAGCGCGAGGAGCGCACCACCGAGGGCGGGCTCGACATCGTCGGCGGCCGGGAGCACCTCGCGCCGCGCATCCGGACCCTCGCGGAAGCCGGTATCCGCGTCTCGCTGTTCGTCGAGCCGGAGCCCGCGGTGATGAACGCCGCCCATGCCCTGGGGGCGCCGGTGGTCGAGTTGCACACGGGCAGCTACTGCGAGGCCGCCCTTGAGGACGATGAGGGCCGCACGGCCCACGAACTCGCCCGCCTCCGGCGCGCAGCCGAGCACGGGGCCGGCCTCGGCTTGGAGATCCATGCGGGTCACGGGCTGACCCTCGGCAGCGTCGGGCCGGTGGCGGCGCTGCCGCAGATCCGGGAGCTCAATATCGGCCATTCGCTGATCGCCGACGCGATCTTCGTGGGGCTCGACCAAGCGGTGCGCGACATGCGGGCCGCCATGGATCGGGCCCGGCTCGCATGATCGTCGGGATTGGCTCGGATCTCTGCGACATCCGTCGGATCGCCCGGACCCTGGAGCGGCACGGCGCGCGCTTCACCCACCGGGTCTTCACCGAGGGCGAGCGGGCCCGCTGCGACCGGCGGGCCGCCCGTGCCGAGGGCTACGCCCGCCGTTTCGCCGCCAAGGAGGCCTGCGCCAAGGCACTGGGGACGGGTTTCAGCGCCGGCGTGTTCTGGCGTGACATGGAGGTGGTGAACCTGCCCTCCGGACAGCCGACCCTCCGGCTGGCGGGCGGTGCGGCCGCGCGGCTCGCGGAACTTCTGCCGGCCGGACACGCGGCGCGCCTGCATGTGAGCCTCACGGACGATCCACCGATGGCACAAGCCTTCGTGATCATTGAAGCTCTGCCGGTCTCTGTCGCCGGTTGAGGCGGCCATCGCGGATTAGCCGGCCCCGGTCGCGCGTTGCGGGGGGCTCGCGCATGGTCTAGACCGCCGCTCACAGCGGACACGATTGCGGCGCATTCCTCGGGCCAACCGCACATCAGCAAGCCGCGCGCGGCGGGGCTGCGCCCCGCTGGCGGCAGGTGACGAACCTCAACCAAAGACGGAACGCGCGCGTGGATTACGACGGCAAGCCGCTCAGGAAACCCGCCGAGACCGGCACCTGGGCCAGCATCCGCGAGACGCTGAAGGTCGGCATCCAGGCGCTGCTGATCGCCCTGGTGGTGCGGACGCTGCTGTTCCAGCCGTTCAACATCCCCTCAGGGTCGCTGGTGCCGACCCTGCTGATCGGCGATTACCTGTTCGTATCGAAATATTCCTACGGATACTCCAAGTATTCGCTGCCGCTGTCGGAATACATTCCGATTCAGGCCGAGGGCCGGATCTGGGGCGCCGATCCGAAGCGCGGCGACATCGCTGTGTTCAAGCTGCCCAAGGACAATTCGACCGACTACATCAAGCGCGTGATCGGCCTGCCGGGCGACAAGATCCAGATGATCGACGGCGTGCTCAACATCAACGGCAAGGCGGTGAAGCGCGAGCGGATCGCCGATTACGAGACGACCGATCCCTACGGGCAGCCCACCAAGGTGCCGCAATATATGGAGACCCTGCCCAATGGCGTGGTCCACCGGGTGATCGAGCGCGACGGCGATAATGGTTTCTGGGACAAGACCGAGCTGTACACGGTCCCGCCCGGTCACTTTTTCATGATGGGCGACAACCGCGACAACTCCACCGATTCGCGCGACCTCGCCAATGTCGGCTACGTGCCCTTCGCCAATCTGGTCGGGCGCGCCGAGATGATCTTCTTCTCGATCGACGAGGGGACCCCGGCGTGGCAGGTCTGGAACTGGCCGGCCCACGTGCGCTGGTCGCGCCTGTTCACGACGATCCATTGACCGGTCCGGACTTGGACGACGCCGCGCAGCCCCGGGCCAACGCCCGATCCCGTCGGGCCCACAAGCCGCGGCCGCCCCTGAGCGCGCTCGAGGAGCGGATCGGGCACAGCTTCGCCGATCAGGACCTGCTCACCCGTGCCCTGACCCATACCAGCAAGTCCAGCGGTCGGGGCGGCAGCTACCAGCGCCTGGAATTCCTCGGCGACCGGGTGCTCGGGCTCGCGGTCGCCGATCGCCTTTACGGCGCCTTTCCGGAGGCCGACGAGGGCGATCTCTCCCGGCGGCTCGCCGCCCTGGTCCGGCGTGAGACCTGCGCGGTTGTGGCCGCGTCCTGGGAGGTCGGACCGCACCTGATCCTCGGCCAGGGCGAGGTGATGGGTGGCGGCCGGCGCAATCAGACGATCCTCGCCGACGTCTGCGAGGCGATCCTGGGGGCGATCTACCTCGACGCCGGCTTCGACGCCGCCCGGGCGGTGGTCGAGGCGCATTTCCGCCCGGGCGAGCCGACGGCTGCGGCACGGGGCCGTGACGCCAAATCGGCCTTGCAAGAATGGGCCATGGGCCGCAGCCTGCCGATCCCCACCTATGCGGTGGTCGAACGCACGGGTCCCGACCACGCGCCCCGGTTCCGCATCGCCGTCCAGGTCGAGGGCCTCGAGCCCGGCCTCGGCGACGGCACCTCGAAGCGGATCGCCGAGCAGGCCGCCGCCCGGGCGCTGATGGAGCGAGAGGGAATCGGAGCCTCCGCGGATGCGGGGCCGACGGAGACAGCATGAACACGCACGAACCGGACGATCACGACGCGCAGGACGGCCCCGGCGCCATGCCGGGCCAGGAGCCCGCGCGCGATCCGTCCATGCTCCCGGGCACGCCCGCCGACGCCCGGGCCGGGTTCGTCGCGCTGATCGGCGTGCCGAATGCCGGCAAGTCGACCCTGCTCAACAACCTCGTCGGCACCAAGGTCTCGATCGTCTCCCGGAAGGTGCAGACGACCCGTGCGCTGGTGCGGGGCATCCTCATCGAGGGCTCGGCCCAGGTCGTGCTCGTCGACACCCCCGGCATCTTCGCGCCCAAGCGCCGCCTCGACCGGGCGATGGTGCATTCGGCCTGGAGCGGCGCCGCCGATGCCGACGCGGTCTGCCTGCTGGTCGATGCGCGCAAGGGCGTCGATGCGGAGGTGGAGGCCGTGCTCGGGCGGCTCGGTGAGGTGAAGCGCGAGAAGCTGCTGATCCTCAATAAGATCGACCTGATCCCGCGCGAGCGCCTGCTCGACCTCGCCGCCAAGCTCAACGCCGCGGCGCCCTTCGCCGAGACCTTCATGATCTCGGCGCTGAACGGCGACGGCGTGGACGATCTGCGCCGCGCCCTCGCGGCCCGGATGCCGCCGGGCCCCTGGCTCTATCCGGAGGATCAGGTCTCGGACGCGCCGCTGCGCATGCTCGCCGCCGAGATCACCCGCGAGAAGATCTACGACCGGCTTCACGAGGAACTGCCCTATCGCTCGACGGTGGAAACCGACCAGTGGCAGATCCGGCCCGACGGGTCGGTTCGGATCGAGCAGACGATCTTCGTCGAGCGGGAGAGCCAGCGCTCCATCGTGCTCGGCAAGGGCGGCCAGACCATCCGGTCGATCGGGCAGGCGGCCCGCGTCGAGATCGCCGAGGCGGCCGACGCCAAGGTCCACCTGTTCCTGCACGTGAAGGTGCGGGAGAACTGGGCCGACGATCCGGCCCGCTACCGCGAGATGGGCCTCGAATTCCCGCGCGGCTGACGACGGGGCCGCGCCCGGGAGGCTGGGCTTCCCGGCCGGTTCCGGTATAAACGCGGTGTTCCCCCGGATGAACCGAGTCGGGCGCGGGCTTGCCCCGCTCCGCCGCGGATTCGCGTTCCGGCGTTGGCTCTCCAGATCCCGAACCGTTCATGCGCCATGCCGTCTACGGCCTGCCGCCGGCCGACCTCGCTGAGGTTCCCGGCGACGCCGTCCAGCTTTCCCCCATGATCCCCGGCGCCGCACGGCTTGAGGATCTGTCCGAGAACAGCCTCGACGCGGCCACGGTGCTCGCGCCGCCCGGAACGGTCGAGCGGCGCTACGTGCTGGCCCAGGTGCTGCGCGCCCTCGGGCCGGGCGGGCGCATGGTCGCCCTGGCCCCGAAGGACCGGGGCGGCACCCGTCTCGCCAAGGAGCTGACGACCTTCGGCTGCGCCGCCGCCGACCAGCCGCGCCGGCATCACCGGATCTGCACGGCGGAGCGCCCGACAGAGCCGGCCGGACTCGCCGAGGCGATCGACGAGGGCGGTCCGCGCCATGTCGACAACCTCGCCCTGTGCACGCAGCCCGGAATCTTCTCGTGGGACCGGCTGGATGCCGGCACGGCGCTGCTCCTGGCGAATCTGCCGGCCTTCAAGGGCCGCGGCGCCGATTTCGGCTGCGGCCTCGGGATCCTGTCCCGGGCAGTGCTGGGCTCGGACGCGGTCACCGCCCTGACGCTGGTGGAGATCGACCGCCGGGCCGTCGAGATGGCCCGGCGCAACGTCGCCGACCCGCGGGCCACGATCCACTGGGCGGATGTCCGGACGCCCGGCGTGGTGCCGGACCAGCTCGACTTCATCGTCACCAATCCGCCGTTTCACGAGGCCGGAACCGAGGACCCGTCCCTCGGCCGCGCATTCATCGCCCGGGCATCCGAGGTTCTGCGGCCGGGCGGCACGCTCTGGCTCGTGGCCAACGCGCATCTGCCTTACGAGGCGCCCCTGCGCGCGGCGTTCCGGAGCGTCTCCGTCGCCGTGCAGGCGAACGGCTTCCGCGTCTACGAGGCGCGCCGGTGAGCGCAGCCAAGTCCGTCCGGCTCGACAAGCTCCTCGCCAATCTCGGCTATGGCTCGCGCCGCGAGATCCAGACCCTCGCCCGCGCCGGCGCGATCCGCCTCGATGGCGCGGATCTGGACGATGCCGGCGACCGGATCGCCCTCGCTCCGGATCTGCCGGACCGGCTGACGATCGACGGCGCGCCCGTCGATCCGCTGCCCGGCCTGTGTCTGATGCTGCACAAGCCGCTCGGCGTGACCTGCTCGCACAAGGAGGCCGGTCCGCTGGTCTACGGGCTTCTGCCGGAGCGCTGGCGCCGCCGTGACCCGCCGCTCTCGACCGTCGGGCGGCTCGACAAGGAGACCTCGGGCCTCCTGCTGCTGACCGACGATGGCGCTCTGCTGCACCGGATCATCAGCCCGAAGGCGCAGGTGGCCAAGCGCTACCGCGTCACCCTCGACCGGCCGCTGACCGGCGGGGAGGCGGCGGTCTTCGCCGCCGGCACGCTGATGCTCGAGGGTGAGGACCGCCCGCTGCTGCCGGTGCACCTCGACGTCGCCGATGCCACGCATTGCGCGGTGACGCTGACGGAGGGCCGCTACCATCAGGTCCGCCGGATGTTCGCCGCCATCGGCAACCACGTCACGGCCCTGCACCGGGATCGGGTCGGCGGCCTCGACCTGCCGGCGGATCTGGCGGCGGGGGATTACCGGGTGATGACCGCCGGGGACGTGGCGGCGGTGTTTGCGGCTGCGTGAGCCGTCCCGTGTTCGAGGGCGACCAGCGCGGCGACCGGGCAAGATTGACGCAAGACTGACGATTGCGCCGACGACGGCCGGGGCCTGGATGCCGATCGCGCGGGCCCCGTTCCGCGCCTTGCCTTCGCACCCGGCCTCTGCTAAGCGCCGGCCCATCCCACACGCGGAGCCGGCCTCATGCCTGAATGAGGCGTTTCCGGTGGTCGTCCGAGATCTCGGCCGGCCGCATCCCTCCGCGGCGGATATAACCGGAGAGTACACAGACATGGCCGTCGATTTCTCTATGCGTCAGCTCCTCGAGGCGGGGGCGCATTTCGGTCACCAGGCGCACCGCTGGAACCCGAAGATGCAGCCCTACATCTTCGGAACGCGCAACAACATCCACATCATCGATCTGGCCCAGACCGTGCCGGCGATGCACCAGGCGCTGCAGGCGGTGAGCGACACCGTCGCCAAGGGCGGCCGCGTGCTGTTCGTCGGCACCAAGCGCCAGGCGGCCGACACGATCGCCGAGGCGGCCAAGCGCTCGGCCCAGTACTATGTCAACTCCCGCTGGCTGGGCGGCATGCTCACCAACTGGAAGACGATCTCGGGTTCGATCTCGCGCCTGCGCAAGGTCACCGAGACGCTGGAGACCGGCGGCCCGGGCCTGACCAAGAAGGAGCGCCTGATGCTCTCCCGTGAGAAGGAGAAGCTCGAGAAGGCGCTCGGCGGCATCAAGGACATGGGCGGCGTCCCCGACCTGCTGTTCGTGATCGACACCAACAAGGAGCAGCTGGCGATCAAGGAGGCGAACCGCCTCGGCATCCCGGTGGCCGCCATCGTCGACACAAACTGCAACCCGGACGGCATCAGCTACATCGTCCCGGCCAACGACGATGCGGGCCGCGCCATCGCGCTCTACTGCGACCTGATCGCCAAGGCCGCCATCGACGGCATCTCGCGCGCCCAGGGCTCGTCGGGCATGGATCTCGGCGCCTCCGAAGAGCCGATGGCCGAGGAGCTGCCCGCCAACGACGACGCAGCCGTCACGGTCGAGTCCGACGCCCTCGACCCGGCCGACGTGGCGATGCTCGCCGAGTCGACCGAGCATTTCGAGCTGCTCGCCGCCCCGCGCGGCGCGCCGGACGATCTGACCAAGCTCAACGGCGCCGGCCCGCAGATCGTCCAGAAGCTGAACGACGCCGGCATCTACCACTACTGGCAGCTCGCCGCGATGACCCCCGAGGACGTTGCCAAGGTCGATGCCGACCTGAAGCTCAACGGCCGCATCGACCGCGATTCGTGGGTCTCGCAGGCCCGTGGCTTCGTCGAGGCCGCCGCCGCAGCCTGATCCATCGGGACTCCGCGGCGGCACCGTCATCGGGCCGTCGCGGTTCCAGGCATACCGGGCCCGGCCGCTCACCCGCGCGCCGGGCCTCTCGCATCCAGACCACACGAAAGGGACCGCCATGGCCAACATCACCGCCGCGATGGTGAAGGAGCTCCGGGAGAAGACCGGCGCCGGCATGATGGACTGCAAGGGCGCGCTCAACGAGACGCAGGGCGACATCGAGGCCGCCGTCGACTGGCTGCGCAAGAAGGGTCTCGCCAAGGCCGCCAAGAAGGCCGGCCGCGTCGCCGCCGAGGGCCTCGTGGCCGTCGAGTCCGCCGGCCACCACGCCGCCGTGGTCGAGGTGAACTCCGAGACCGACTTCGTCGCCCGCAACGACGCCTTCCAGGCCTTCGTCCGCGAGGCCGCCAAGATCGCGCTCAACACCGACGGCACGCTGGAGGGTCTGCAGGCCGCCCATTTCCCGGGCGCCTCCGAGACCGTCTCCGAGAAGCTGCAGAACCTGATCGCCACGATCGGCGAGAACATGAACCTGCGGCGCGTGGCCAAGCTCGAGGTCAAGAAGGGCGTGATCGCCTCCTACGTGCACAACCAGATCTCCGAGGGGCTCGGCAAGATCGGCGTGCTCGTGGCTCTCGAGTCCGAGGGCGACGTCGAGGCGCTCTCGGCCCTCGGCCGCCAGATCGCCATGCATGTCGCGGCGACCAACCCGGTGGCGCTCGACGCCTCGGGCGTCGACACCGCCACGGTGGAGCGCGAGTCGAACATCCTGCGCGAGAAGAACGCCGGCAAGCCGGACCACGTCCTCGCCAAGATCATCGAGAGCGGCCTGAAGAGCTACTACAAGGAGGTCACCCTCTTGGAGCAGCCCTTCGTGCACGACGGCTCGAAGACGGTGAGCCAGGTTCTCAAGGAGGCCGGCTCGAAGGTCGGCGGTCCGGTCACCCTGACGGGCTTCGTGCGCTACGCCCTCGGCGAGGGCATCGAGAAGGAAGAGGGGCCGGACTTCGCCACCGAGGTCGCCCAGCAGGCCGGCCGCGCCTGATCATCGTCCGCGATCGCCCGGCGCGCCGGGCCGCAGAGAGACGAGCCCCGTCCGGCGCGAGCCGGGCGGGGCTTCGCATTTTCGGGCGCGCCAAAGCGTTCCACGCCGGACCGTGTTGCGGCGCACACGCCGTTTCGCGGCGCTGCGCTATGTCGTGCCCATGCCTTTGAAACCCTTCTCCTACCTGATGATCGGCGTGTTCGCCTCAGGTCTCGTCATGACCGTTCTCGGCGCCGTCGGCGTCCTGACCGGCAGCTGAAAACCGGGCGCCGGCCTGATCCACGATCAGGCCGGCGCCTCGCCCGTTGACGGATGGTCCTCCCGGGATTGGGCCATCTCTCCCGTATGATTCGACCGATGTGCCCCGCCGGATCGGCCCGAACCCCTCGACGGAACTCCCGCGCCTGACGTAGAAGCCTCCCGGTTTGCGCGACGCGGGATGGAGCCGGGAAACCCGATGCCGGATACGACGCCGTTTCGCCGGATATTGCTGAAGCTATCGGGCGAGGCCCTTGCAGCCCCTGACGGGTACTGGTTGCATCCGCCGACCCTGGCGGGGCTCGCCGAGGACATCGCCCGTACCATCGAGGCCGGCGCCGAGATCGCCATCGTGGTCGGCGGCGGCAACATGATCCGCGGAGCGCGGATCTCGGCGGCCGGCTGGATCGACCGGGCCACCGGGGATTCGCTGGGGATGATGGCCACCGTCATGAATTCCCTGGCTATCGAGACCGCCCTGAACGCCGCGGGCGTCCAGGCCCGCACCATGTCGGCGGTGTCGATGCCGACCATCTGCGAGACCTACGCCCGCCAGCCGGCCTTGCACCACCTCGACAAGGGGCAGGTGGTCGTCCTCGCGGGCGGCACCGGGAACCCGTTCTTCACCACCGACACCGCCGCCGTCCTGCGCGCCGCCGAATTGCGCTGCGACGCGGTTCTGAAGGCGACGCAGGTCGACGGCGTTTACACGGCCGATCCCAAGAAGGATCCGAGCGCGACCCGCTACGACCGCATCACCCATGACGAGGCCATCGCCCGCGATCTCAAGGTGATGGACACGGCGGCCTTCGCGCTGGCCCGGGAGAGCCGGCTGTCGATCCTCGTCGGATCGCTCCATCCGCCGAGCTCGATTGCCGGCATCCTGTCGGGCGAGGCCCCCTCGACCCTCGTGGCTCCCTGACGACGCGGCTGTGATGCCGCCGCGACCGTTTGCGGCCCTGAAAAAATTCGTCCATTGAGGCCGCGATTGCCCGCGCCGGGCTCAAGATACCGTCAGACGTCTCGGGACGACCACCATGGCCACACCGGAATTCGATCTCAACGACCTCAAGCGCCGGATGCAGGGCGCCGTGTCCTCGCTCTCGAAGGATCTCGGCTCGCTGCGCACCGGGCGCGCCACGCCGTCGCTCCTGGATCCGATCCAGGTGGATGCCTACGGATCGATGATGCCGATGGCGCAGGTCGCCACCGTCAGCGTGCCGGAGCCCCGGCTCCTGTCGATCTCGGTCTGGGACCGCAGCATGGTCACCGCCGTCGAGAAGGCGATCCGCGAATCCGATCTCGGACTCAACCCACAGACCGAGGGGCAGACCATCCGGCTCCGCATCCCCGAGATGAACGAGCAGCGCCGCAAGGAGATGGTCAAGGTCGCCCACAAGTACACCGAGGAGGCCCGCGTCGCCGTGCGCCACGTCCGCCGGGACGGCCTCGATCATCTGAAGAAACTCCTGAAGGACAGCGCCATCTCGGAGGACGACGAGAAGCGCCAGGCCGCCGACGTGCAGAAGGCGACCGACCAGTTCATCGCCGAGATCGACGGCGTGCTGGCCTCCAAGGAGAAGGAAATCATGCAGGTCTGAGGCGAAGGGACGGGACGCGCGTGACCGCCGCCGCCGCACCGGCCGCGCGTCCCTCGGGACGGCGCGAGCTGTGGCTGCGCGTCGCCTCGGGCCTCGTGCTCGGGGCCGGCGTGCTGGCCGCACTCGTCTATGGGGGCTGGCCCTTCGCGGGGATCTGGCTCGCCGCCGGCATCATCGGATTCGGCGAGGGGATGGTGATGAGCCGCACCGAGCCCCGCGAGGTTCTGATCGCACTGGGCGCTGCGACGCTGGGCGCCCTGCTGCTCTGCCAGCGCGGCGGTGCCCCGACACCGGCCTGCATCGCTGTCCTTGTACTCGGCGCCGCCGCCTGCGCCACGGTGGCGCGGACGCCTGGGGGCCGGTTCCGCGCGTTCGCCGGTGTGCTCGGCGCGGCGGCGATCGCGGCGGTGCCCGTGGCCCTGCGCGACGATCCCGCCATCGGTCTCGTCGGTCCGGCCTGGATGTTTGCGGTGGTCTGGTCCACCGACATCGCTGCCTATTTCGCCGGCCGGAAGATCGGCGGCCCGAAGCTGATGCCCCGGGTCTCGCCCAACAAGACGTGGTCGGGGGCCCTCGGCGGCCTTGTCGGCGCGGTCGCGGCCGGGACGCTGGTCCCGGTGGTCGCCGACCTTGCCGGGATGCCTCTGCCCAGCGCCGCCTCTCTGCCGGTTGTGGCAGGCGTCAGCGCGCTCGCCTCCGTCCTGAGTCAGGCGGGGGACCTGATCGAATCCGGTCTCAAGCGCCATTACGGCGTGAAGGATTCCGGAAAGATCATCCCGGGCCATGGCGGCGTCATGGACCGGCTCGACGGATTCTTCGCGGTCGCCGTGCTGGCGGCCCTCTATCTCGCCCTTCGCGGGGGCGGTCTGATCGCGTGACGATGAGGGAGTTGAACCCGTGACCCAGGTCGTCACCGTCTTCGGCGCCACCGGCTCGATCGGCCGTTCCACCGCCGACCTCCTCGCCCAGCATGCCGACCGGTTCCGGGCCGGCGCCCTGGTGGGGGGCAAGGATCCCGTCGCCCTGGCCAAGGTCGCGCGGGAGCTGAATGCGTCCTTCGCGGCACTGGCCGATGAATCCGCCGGCCCGGCCCTCGCCGAGGCCCTGTCGGGCTCCGGCATCCCGAGCGGGGCGGGGGAGGCGGCCGTCATGGAGGCGGCCGCCCGCGACGCCGACATCGTCGTGGCGGCGGTGAGCGGGGCGGCAGGGCTGAAATCGACCCACGCCGCCCTTCGGCTGGGCCGCAAGGTCGCGCTCGCCAACAAGGAGAGCCTCGTCTGCGCCGGCGACGCCTTCATGCGCGACGCCGCGCGCTACGGCGCCACGATCCTGCCGATGGATTCCGAGCACGACGCCCTGAGCCAGGCGCTGGCCGGCCGGCCGCTCGCCGACGTCCGCACCATGATGATCACGGCCTCGGGCGGCCCGTTCCGGACCTGGACCCACGAGCGCATCGCCGCCGCCTCCGCGGCCGAAGCGGCCGCTCATCCGACCTGGTCGATGGGCATGAAGATCAACATCGATTCGGCGAGCCTGATGAACAAGGGCCTCGAACTGATCGAGGCGCACCATCTGTTCGGGATCGAGCCCGAGCGCCTGGACGTCGTGGTGCATCCGCAATCGGTGATCCACGGCCTGGTCTACTGGCTCGACGGGGCGGTGACCGCCGAGCTGGCGCTGCCCGACATGCGCGTGCCGATCTCGCACTGCCTCGGGCTCGGGGACCGGCTCGCCATCGAGCGCGGTCGGCCCCTCGACCTCGTGACGCTGGGCTCGCTCACCTTCGAGGAGGCGGACGAGGCGCGTTTCCCCTGCCTGCGGATCGCCCGGGCGGCGCTGGCCGCCGGCGGCGCGGCGCCGACCGTGATGAACGCGGCCAACGAGATCGCGGTGGCGGCCTTCATTGCCGGCCGGATCGGCTTCTACGGGATCAGCGATCTGGTCGAGCGCGCCTGCACGCACTTCGCCGGCTCATACCGCACCGCGCCGGCCGACGTGGACGAGGCGCTCGCCATCGACGCCCACGTCCGGATCTGGAGCGCCGAGGCCCTGCCGGAGCTGCGCGCCGCCGGCTGAACCTTCGCCTCAGCGCGCCGGGCCGTAGCCGGCCAGGAACACCCGCACCGCCTCGTCGATCTGATGGCGCATCTCGGCCTCGCCGGCGATGCCGCCTGCCGCGAACAGCAGGCGCGTCAGCAGACCGGCCTGGCAGAGGTGCAGGAAGTGTCGGGCCGCGAGTTCGGTGTCGGCGATGGTCAGGCGTCCCGCCTGGACCTGCGCGTCGAGATAGCGGGAGAGGCGGTCGACGCCGCAGGCCGGACCGGCCTGATAATAGACCTGCCCGAAGCGGGGAAACTTCTCGCTCGCACCGATCACCATGCGGACCAGCGAGACATGCTCCGGCCGGCACATCTCGGTCAGGAAGCTCACCCCCAGCCGCGTGAGCACGCCCGGCACGTCGGGATCATCCGCATCAAGCGTGAACAGGGCTTCGGCGAGGCTGGCCTTCTCCTGCGTCGTCAGCGCCTCGAACAGCCCCTCCTTGCTCTCGAAATAGACGTAGAGCGTGCCCTTCGAGACGCCGGCCGCGCGGGCAATCTCGCCCATGCTGGCACCGTCGAACCCCGCCGACAGGAACACAATCCGCGCACCCTCGAGGATCTGCTGCCGCTTGTCGCCCTCGTGCTGGGCCTGACCTCGCTCCAGAACCGCACCCTGAGCCATCGTCCCGCTCCGCGCCCGTGGCGCCGCCACGCTTGACCGAACCGTTCGGTCAACATAATCTGCGGCTTCTGCGGAGGCACGTCAAGCCGTGCCTCGTTATTGACCGAACCGTTCGGTCATTGAGGTCGAGGCGCTGATATGTCCCTTCGCGAGGACGCGGATCGGCTCAATTCCAGTCTTGAGGCCGGAATCGAGGCCAGAGACGAGGAGCGCGCGGAGCACCCTGCGCAGGCCTCAGTCACGGCACCTCTGCCGAAGCCCGTGCCGGACGAGGCGGTCCCGGCGCGCAAGCGTCCCGTCAGGCGGCTCCTCCTGCTCGGCCTCCTGACGGCCGCCCTTGGCGGCGGAGCCTATGAAGGGTGGCAGTGGTGGACCGTCGGGCGGTTCTTCGTCTCCACCGACGATGCCTACGTCCAGGCCGACATCTCCGTCCTCGCGGCCAAGATCCCGGGCTACCTCCAGTCGGTCCCGGTGGTGAACGGCCTCGCGGTGAAGAAGGGCGACGTCATCGCCCAACTCGACGACGGCGACTATCGCCTCGCGCTCCAGGCCGCGCAGGACAAGCTCGCCACGCAGGAGAGCACCATCGCGCGGATCGCCCGGCAAGCCGAGGCGGCCCAGGCGCAGGTCGCCCAAGCCGCCGCGCAGCTCGACGCGAGCCGCGCCGACGCCGTTCGCGCCCAGGCCGATTTCACCCGGTCGATGCAGATGCAGGCGGATTACGTCGCCAAGTCGCGCATCGACCAGACGCGCGCCGACCGCGACCGCACCGAGGCCTCCGTCAAGGCCATGGAGGCCGGCCTCGTCGCGGCCCGCGCCAATGTCGACGTCCTCCACGCGCAGAAGCGCGAGGCGGAGAGCCTCGCGGCGGAACTCCGCACCGCCGTCGACCGGGCCCGCCGCGACCTCGACTTCACGGTGATCCGCGCGCCCTTCGACGGGGTCGTCGGCAACAAGGCCGTGGAGGCCGGCGCCTATGTCGGGCCCGGCACGCGGATCGCCGCGCTCGTCCCGCTCCAGAGCGTCCGGATCGACGCGAACTTCAAGGAGACCCAGGTCGAGCGCATGCGTCCCGGCCAGCCCGTGACCGTCACGGTCGACGCCTATCCGGACCGCGAGATCCACGCCGTGGTGGAATCGTTCTCGCCGGCCTCCGGCTCGGTGTTCAGCCTGCTGCCGCCCGACAACGCCACGGGCAACTTCACCAAGATCGTTCAGCGCCTGCCCGTCCGGGTGAGGGTGCCCGAGGAGGTCGCCCGCGAGGGCCTGCTGCGGCCGGGCCTGTCGGCGGTGGTGCGGGTCGATACCCGCATCGGCGCGGACCGCTCCGTCCTCGACCGCGCTTCCGCGCCGCGGCCGGTCAACACCGCGAGCCGCTGAGACCCGCGATGGCCGCCAGTGCCGCCACCTCCGCGGGCGATGCCGCCGCCCCGACGCGCGGCGTGACGGCCCGCGCCGCCGAGCCGCCCCTCGACCGCCGCCGCATGGTGGCGTTCGTCTGCATGGTCTTCGGGATGTTCATGGCGATCCTGGACATCCAGATCGTCTCGGCCTCCCTGAACGAGATCCAGGCCGGCCTCTCGGCCTCCGGCGACGAGATCCCCTGGGTCCAGACCAGCTACCTGATCGCCGAGGTCATCTCGATCCCGCTCTCTGGCACCCTGTCGCGGGTGCTCTCGACGCGCTGGATGTTCGCCATCTCGGCGGGCGGCTTCACCCTGATGAGCCTGATGTGCGCCACCTCCTCGTCGATCGGCGAGATGATCGTCTGGCGGGCGCTCCAGGGCTTCATCGGCGGCGGCATGATCCCCACCGTGTTCGCGGCGGCCTTCACGATCTTCCCGCCCTCGAAGCGGACCATCGTGTCGCCGATGATCGGGCTCGTGGCGACGCTGGCGCCGACGATCGGCCCGACGGTGGGCGGCTATCTCACCGATCTCATGTCGTGGCACTGGCTGTTCCTGATCAACGTCGTGCCGGGCATCTTCGTGACCGTCTCGACCTGGATCCTGGTCGATTTCGACGAGCCCAATTACGGCCTGATCAAATCGTTCGACTGGGCCGGTCTCGCCTTCATGGCCGGCTTCCTCGGCTGCCTGGAATACGTGCTGGAGGAGGGGCCGAACCACGATTGGCTGCAGGACGAGGCGGTGTTCGCCTGCGCGGTCATCTGCGGAACCTCGGCGCTGCTGTTCTTCTGGCGGGTCTTCACGGCGAAGCAGCCGATCGTCGATCTGAGGGCCTTCTCGGACCGGAACTTCGCCAGCGGGTGCGTGGCGAGCTTCGTGCTGGGCATCGGGCTCTACGGGCTGACCTACATCTATCCGGTCTATCTGGCCCGGGTGCGCGGCTACTCGGCGCTGATGATCGGCGAGACGATGTTCGTCTCAGGCCTGTGCATGTTCGCCACCGCCCCCATCGCCGGCCGGCTTTCGGGCAAGGTCGATCCCCGCATCATGATGGGGATCGGCTTCGTCGGCTTCGCCTGCGGCACGTGGATCGTCACCGGCCTGACCAAGGACTGGGACTTCTACGAGCTGCTCCTGCCCCAGATCCTGCGTGGCTGCTCGCTGATGCTGTGCATGATCCCGATCAACAACATCGCGCTCGGGACGCTGCCGCCGGCGCGGATGAAGAACGCGTCGGGGCTGTTCAACCTGACCCGTAACCTCGGTGGCGCGGTCGGCCTCGCGCTGATCAACACGATCCTCAACGACCGGTGGGACCTCCATCTCGCGCGGCTGCACGAGCGCTTCACCTGGGCGAACACGGCCGCCCTGGAGCGCCTCGATACGATGCAGCGCGGCTTCGAGGCCTATGGAAGTGCCGCGTCGGGCATGGCGCTGAAGGCGATGACCAACACCGTGCGGATCCAGGGCCTGGTCATGGCCTTCGAGGATGTATTCCTGGCGCTGACGGTCCTGTTCCTGGCGATGGCCTGCGCCGTTCCCATGATCCGGCGGCCCCAGGCCGGTGCGGGCGGCGGGGCCGGCCACTGACGGGCTGCCCCGATCCCGGGCGGTCGGCGGGTGCGGAATCGGACCGCGCGTGCGACCTTCCGCAGCCGCCCCGCAGGATTGCGTTGGCGGTCGGCCCCGCCGATCTGCTAGACAGGGCGGATGGCCGGCCCGAGAAGCCGGCGCCGAGACGGCCAGGATACGGCGTATGGACTTCCTCAACGCGATGGGCGGAACCGCCGGCGGCTTCTTCGGCGCAGTGATTCCGTTCCTATTCGTGCTCACCGTCGTGGTGTTCGTGCACGAGATGGGCCACTTCCTGGTCGGGCGCTGGTGCGGGGTCGGGGTTCACGCCTTCTCGCTCGGCTTCGGCCCCGAGCTGTTCGGCTTCAACGACCGCCGCGGCACCCGCTGGAAGCTCTGCGCCATCCCCCTCGGCGGCTACGTGAAGTTCCACGGCGACGTGAACGGCGCAAGCATGCCCGATCCCGAGGCCGTCGCCCGGATGAGCCCGCAGGAGCGGGCGATCAGCTTCCCGACCCAGCCCGTGTCCAAGCGCGCGGCGATCGTCGCCGCCGGCCCTGTGGCGAACTTCATCTTGGCGATCCTGCTCTTCGCCGGCGCGATCTGGCTGGGCGGTCGCTACGAGCTGCCCGCCCGGGTCTCGTCGGTGGAGCCGAACAGCGTCGCCGCCCAGGCCGGCTTCCAGCCCGGCGACGTGATCACCGCCATCGACGGCGAGAAGATCGGCGACTTCAACGCCATGTACCGTACGGTGACCGGCAGCGCCGGGACGCCGCTGACCTTCACGGTGGAGCGCAACGACCAGCCCATCACGATCCAGGCGACGCCCGCCACCTTCGAGGAGAAGACGCCGTTCGGCCGCCACCGGATCGGCCGGCTCGGTATCCGGTCGCCCGCGGGCTCGGAAGCCCGCCTCGTGACTTACGGGGCGCTCGATTCGCTCAATCTCGGCGTGAAGGAGACCTACTTCGTCGTCGAGCGCACCTTCTCGTATCTCGGCAAGCTCGTCACCGGCCGGGAATCCGCCGACCAGCTCTCGGGTCCGATCGGCATCGCCCGCGTCTCCGGCGAAGTCGCCAAGACCGGCGGCGTCGGCGGTCTGGTCGGGCTCATCGCGCTGCTCTCCGTCTCGATCGGTCTGCTCAACCTGTTCCCCGTGCCGTTGCTCGATGGCGGACACCTGCTGTTCTACGCCTTCGAGGTGGTGCGCGGCCGTCCGCTCAGCGAGCGGGCCCAGGAGATCGGATTCCGTATCGGTCTCGCCCTGGTGCTGATGCTGATGCTGTTCGCCGCCTGGAACGACATCCTCAATCTCGGCGCCTCCTGGCGGAACACCTGATTGCGGGCCGGCGGGATCCTGTGATTCCGCCGGATCTCCACCGGAAAGGCTGCCCCAATCCCGCCGCGGTCTCGCCCGGACGCCGCCCGGATGGCACCGCTCCGACGGGGTGAAACCGGGTTAAGATCCTGTTCACGGGATCGCGATCGGGTCTGAAAACCTCCGACAGTCCAGACATTTACGTGGCGTTCACCACGATCTGCGGTTTGTCTTCATGCTGACCGCACCGTTAAGTGGCGCGAAGGCCACGACCCCCCAAAATCCCCTGACGATGGCCTCCCGCGCGTTTGCTTGGCTGGGGAATCCCGGTAAGAGCTACGCTTGGACCGAAGCCACGCTTGGACCAGGTGACGGGACGGCCGATCAACGGTCGCCTGTGACGGGCTAACCCCCGCGACCAGAACAGAAACGGGCGATTGCATGATGTCGTTGACGGGGAAGCCCCGACGTAAGTCGGTGCGGAAAACCATCGTCCTAGTCACTGCGGGTCTTGGCGTTGTCCTGAGCGGGGCCGCCCAGGC
Source organism: Methylobacterium sp. 1973 (assembly GCF_040545035.1). Classification (NCBI taxonomy): domain Bacteria; kingdom Pseudomonadati; phylum Pseudomonadota; class Alphaproteobacteria; order Hyphomicrobiales; family Methylobacteriaceae; genus Methylobacterium; species Methylobacterium sp. 1973. The sequence goes on along the minus strand of NZ_JBEPLA010000011.1, from coordinate 183,768 downwards.
GCAGCAGATCGTCGTCCAGGGCAACCAGCGCGTCGATGCCGACACGATCCGGTCCTACGTGACCGGGACGGCGTCCGGCTCCGCCGAGGAGGCCCGCCGCAACCTGCTCGCGAGCGGGATGTTCTCCGACGTGAAGGTCGCCCAGTCGGGTGGCCGCACGGTGGTGACGGTCCGCGAGAACAACCTGATCAACCGCGTTGTCTTCGAGGGCAACAAGAAGGTCGAGAAGGCGACCCTCGAGGGGATCGTCGAGGCCAAGGCCCGCGGCCCGTACAGCGAGGCGATCATCAACGCCGACCTCGCCCGCATCCGCGACGTCTACAAGCGCTTCGGGCGCGGCACCGCCAAGGTGACCTACCGGACGGTCGACCTGCCCAACGGCCGCGTCGACGTGATCTACCAGATCGACGAGGGCGATAAGACCGGCATCCTCTCGATCAACTTCGTCGGCAACAACGCCTACTCGGAGCGGACGCTGAAGGGGCTGATGAGCTCCTCGGAGATGAACTTCCTGTCGTTCATCAAGACCTCCGACGTCTACGATCCCGACCGCATCACCAACGACCTCGACCAAGTCCGCCGCTACTACCTGAAGAACGGCTACGCCGACTTCCAGGTGGTCAGCGCCGACGCGCGCTACGTCGAGGGCGACAAGTCCGGCTACGTCATCACCATCACGGTGAACGAGGGCGAGCAGTACAAGGTCGGCGCGGTCCAGGTGGATTCGCGTCTGCCGGGCCTCGACACCACGAAGCTCGACACCGACATCGCCACCTCAGTGGGCGACATCTACAACGCCGACGACGTCGAGAAGACGCTCAACAACGTCACCCGCGAGGTCAACCGCGCCGGCTACCCCTTCGCGCAGGTTCGCCCGACCGGGCAGCGCGATCCGGCCAGCCATCAGGTCTCCCTGGGCTTCGTGGTCGAGGACGGCCCGCACGTCTACGTCGAGCGCATCAACATCCGCGGCAACACCCGGACCCGCGACTACGTCATCCGTCGCGAACTCGATATCGCCGAGGGCGACGCCTACAACCGCGTGCTGACCGACCGCGCCGAGCGGCGCCTGAACGGTCTCGGATTCTTCAAGAAGGTCCGCTTCTCCAACGAGCCGGGCTCGGCCCCGGACCGCGTGGTCATCAACATCGACGTTGAGGATCAGCCCACGGGTTCGTTCTCGGTGGCGGGCGGCTACTCCACCCAGGACGGCATCATCGGCGAGGTCTCGGTCTCCGAGTCGAACTTCCTCGGCCGCGGCCAGTACGTCCGCTTGGCCGGTACGGGTGGCCAGTACTCGCGCGGCGTCGACTTCTCGTTCACCGAGCCGTACTTCCTCGGCTACCGGCTGGCAGCGGGCTTCGACGCCTTCTACAAGTACTCCGACCTGACCCGGTACTCGCGCTACGAGACCACGGTGTATGGCGGCCAGCTCCGCCTCGGCCTGCCGATCACCGAGGAGTTCGGCATCACGCTGCGCTACTCGCTGTACAACACCGAGCTGAAGGTCCCGAACACCCTCAAGCGGCCGTACAACGACTGCTCGATCCCGATCCCGGGCTACACCGCCACCTACGCGGCGGGCACGATCGACCCGAATACGGGCCGGAACATCGGCGGCCAGGCGATCTACCCGAACTGCGCGTATGACGGCGAAGCCTCGATCGCCATCAAGGGTTCGCAGGGCAACACGCTGACCTCGCTGGCCGGCCTGACGCTCGCCTACTCGACCCTCGACGTGATTGGCGCGCCCCGCAACGGCCTCTACGCCGAGCTGAAGCCCGACGTCGCCGGCCTGGGTGGCGACTCCAAGTTCTTCCGCGTGACGGCCGATGCGCGGTACTACAAGGAGATCTTCGAGGACGTCGTCGGCTTCATCCGCTTCCAGGGCGGCCACATCTCGTCGCTCAACAACGACCCGCTGCGGGTGACCGACCAGTTCTTCCTCGGCCCGTCGCTGGTCCGCGGCTTCGCACCGAACGGCATCGGTCCGCGCGACGTCGGCATCGCCGATGCCCGCTCGAACGCGATCGGCGGTTCGACCTACGTCGGCGGTACCCTCGAAGTTCAATTCCCGCTGCCCCTCATTCCGCGGGATCTGGGCCTGAAGGGCGCGCTCTTCGCCGATGCCGGCACGCTGTTCGGTTATCACGGCCAGCGGAACTTCAACGTGAACGGCGACGCCTTCATCAACGGCATCTCGCCGACGACCGGGAAGTGCAACTTCAACGCCTTCACGATCGGCGTGGAGCCGGAATGCGTGAACGTTCGCGACACGGCGGCGATCCGTTCCTCGATCGGCGCGTCCATCCTGTGGAACTCGCCGCTCGGCCCGATCCGGTTCGACTACGCCTACGCTCTGTCGAAGGATGAGGGTCAGAAGGTGTTCGTCCCGATCCTCGGCAAGTTCGGCCATATCGGCGCGGATCAGGTCCAGGCGTTCCGCTTCTCCGGCGGCTCGCGCTTCTGATAAAAATTGCGCGCGCCGGCCGGATTGTCCCGGCCGGCGCGTTATTGAGCATGTCAGATTCCATCTTCTTCACCGCCGCCGCCGATGGCCTCACCCTGGCCGAGATCGCGGCAGCCGCCGGCGCCAGCCTCCCCGACGGAGTAAATCCGGAACTCCGGTTCAGCAGCGCGGCCTCCCTGGAGAGCGCCGGTCCGGAGCACCTCGCCTACATGGACAATGCCCGCTACGGCGACGCGCTCGCCGCGACGCGGGCGGGGGTGTGTCTGGTCTCCCCCCGGTTCGCGGCGCGTTGTCCCGCGGCCACCGTCGCCCTCGTCAGCCGCGATCCCTACCGCGCCTATGCGGCCCTGCTCGGCCGTCTGCATCCCGATGCCCTGCGTCCCGGCTCCCAGTTCGCCGTCCGCGGCGTCGCGTCCGGCGCCCATGTCCATCCGGAAGCCCGGCTCGAGGACGGCGTCACGGTCGATCCCGGCGCGGTCGTCGGGCCGGGTGCCGAGATCGGCGCAGGAACGGTGATCGGGCCGAATGCCGTGATCGGTCCCGGCGTCCGCATCGGGCGGGACTGTGCGATCGGCGCCGGCACCACGCTCAGCCACGCCCTCCTCGGGAACCGGGTGATCATCCACCCGGGTGCGCGCCTCGGCCAGGACGGGTTCGGCTTCGCCATGGGCGCCAGCCACCTCAAGGTCCCGCAGGTCGGGCGGGTGATCGTTCAGGACGATGTCGAGATCGGCGCCAACACCACGATCGACCGGGGCGCCTCGCGCGACACGGTGATCGGGGAGGGGACCAAGATCGATAATCTCGTGCAGATCGCCCACAACGTCGTGATCGGGCGGCACTGCGTCATCGTGTCGGGCGTCGGCATCTCGGGCTCGACCACCCTGGAGGATTACGTCGTCCTCGGCGGTCAGGTCGGCGTCGTCGGCCACCTGCGCATCGGCCGCGGTGCGCAGATCGCAGGCTCGTCCAACGTCAACCGCGACGTGCCGCCGGGCAGCCGCTGGGGCGGAACGCCCGCCAAGCCGGTCCGGGCCTGGTTCCGGGAGTTGACGACGCTGGCCCGCCTCGCCGAGCGCGGCGGCAAGGACCTGAGCGGCGAGGACACCTGACCGGGAAGGCCTTGCGCTTCCGGCGATTTCTTCCGAAGAGGGCGTTCGGCCCGCCAAGGGCGGCCGGATTGCAAGCCGCCCCGGGCGGCAAGTCGAGGTGCGGATTTCGATGAGTGAGGCGGCGCGCGAGACCGGCACCGAGCTGGGCATAGCCGATATCCAGACGTTGCTGGAATTGCTGCCACACCGTTACCCGTTCCTGATGGTGGATCGCATCGTCGAGATCGACAGGGACGAGTCCTGTGTCGGGATCAAGAACGTCACGGCGAACGAGCCGCAGTTCATGGGACACTTCCCGGACATGCCGGTCTTCCCGGGCGTGCTCCTGATCGAGGGCATGGCGCAGACGGCAGGCGCGATCTGCTGCCGCCACATCCGGGCGGACGGACGGAACACCAAGCAGGTGTTCTTCATGACCATCGACAAGTGCAAGTTTCGCAAGCCCGTCACCCCCGGCGACCAGGTGCGCTTCCACATGACGAAGCTGAATCAGCGCCGGACCATGTGGTGGTTCCGCGGCGAGGCCCGGGTCGACGGCAACCTCGTCGCCGAGGCCGAGATCAGCGCCATGCTGGTGACGGAGTGACCGCGCCGTTCATCCATGCGAGCGCCGTGATCGAATCCGGCGCCCGGATCGGCGACGGGGCCCGGATCGGCCCCTTCTGCCATGTCGGCCCCGAGGTCGTGCTAGGGCCGGATTGCGAACTCATCAGTCACGTCGTCCTGGCGGGCCGCACCACGATCGGCCCCCGCACCCGGATCTTCCCCTTCGCGTCGATCGGCCACCAGCCGCAGGACCTGAAGTACCGGGGCGAGGCCTCGACCCTGACGATCGGCGCCGATTGCCTGATCCGCGAGGGCGTCACGATGAATCCGGGCACCAGCGGCGGCGGCCTGGAGACCGTGGTCGGCGATCACTGCACCTTCCTGGCGAATTCGCATGTCGGCCACGACTGCCGGGTCGGCGCGCATGTGATCTTCTCCAACAACGTGATGCTGGCGGGCCATTGCAGCGTCGGCGACTACGCGATCCTGGGGGGCGGCGCCGCCGTGATCCAGTTCGCGCGCGTCGGTGCGCACGCCTTCGTGGGCGGCCTGTCGGGCCTGGAGAACGACTGCATCCCGTACGGTATGGTGCTCGGCAACCGGGCCTACCTGTCGGGGCTCAACATCATCGGGCTGCAGCGCCGCGGCTTCGCCCGCGACGACATCCACGCCCTGCGGCGCGCCTACCGCCTGCTCTTCGCGCCCGAGGGCACGCTGATGGAGCGGGTGGAGGACGTGGCCGCGACCTTCGAATCCCACGCGGCGGTCCGCGAGATCCTCGACTTCATCCGCCTCGGCGGCAAGCGCTCGATCTGCACGCCGCGCGAGATCCCGACGCCCATCAGCGCCGCCTGAGCGGCCGGGCCGTGACCGAGGCCGATCCGCACCCCGAGGGGGCCCTGGTCCTGATCGCCGGGGCTGGCCGGCTGCCGGAACTCGTCGCCGAGTCGCTGCGCCGGGCGCGCCGGCCCTTCCGCGTGATCGCCCTGCGCGGTTTCACGGGGGCGACCCTGCGGGCCAGTGCCGACGCCACGGTCGACCTGCTCGACCTCGCCGCCACCCTGAAGCTTCTGCGGCGCTGGGGGCCGGCGGTCGTGGTACCGGCCGGCGGCGTCTCACGGCCGAGCCCGGCCGCGATCCTCAATGCCGGAGCCGCCCTGCGCAACCGGGAGGCCCTGCGGGCGATCGCCGGCGGGGGCGACGACCGCCTCCTGCGCGCCGCCGTCACGCTGGTGGAAGAGGACGGCCACAGGGTCGTGGGCGTCCACGAGGCCGCGCCGGACCTGCTCTGTCCGGAGGGGCCCCTCGGGCGCCGGATTCCGGATGCCGAGGCGGCCGCCTCGATCCGCGCCGGGCGCGGGGTCCTCGACGCCCTCTCGCCCTACGATCTGGGACAGGCTGTGGCCCTGGCCGGCGACCGGATCCTGGCCGTGGAGGGGCCGGAGGGCACCGATCGCATGCTGGCCCGGGCGCGGGCCCTGGGGCGCCGTCCGTTCGGGTTCGGCCGGGCGATGCCCGCCACCGTGCTGGTGAAGGCCCCCAAGGTCGGCCAGGACCGTCGCATCGATCTCCCGGCCATCGGACCGCGCACCGTGCGCAACGCGGCCCAGGCAGGCTGCGTCGGCCTGGCGCTGGAGGCCGGCGGGACCCTGGTCATCGACAGGGTGGCCACGGCCGCGGAAGCCGACCGCCTCGGTCTCTTCGTCGTCGGCTACGGAGGGACGCCGTGACCGGCCGGCCCCGGACCATCTGGCTCGTGGCCGGCGAGGATTCCGGCGATCAGCTCGGCGCCAAGCTGATGCGGGCCCTGCGCGAGGCGGCGCCCGATGTGGTCTTCGGCGGCGTCGGCGGCGAGGCCATGGCGGAGGCGGGGTTCGCATCCCTGTTCCCCCTCGATGACGTGGCGGTGATGGGCTATCTGCCGGTCCTCGCCCGGGCCCGGACCCTGCTCCGGCGCATCCGCGAAACCGTCTGGGCGGCGGTCGACGCCCGGCCGGACGTGCTGGTGATCATCGACAGTCCGGGTTTCACCCACGCGGTGGCGCGGCGGGTGCGCAAGGTGGCCCCCGGCATCCCGATCATCGATTACGTGTCGCCGAGCGTCTGGGCGTGGCGGCCCTGGCGGGCGAAGGGGATGCGACCGTTCATCGACCACGTCCTGGCCCTGCTGCCCTTCGAGCCGGACGCGCATCTGCGGCTCGGCGGGCCTCCCTGCACCTATGTCGGACACCCGCTGATCGAGCGCCTTCCGGAACTGCGGCCCACCGCATCCGAGCAGCGGCGGCGCGAGTCCGTTCCCTACAGCCTCGTGCTGCTGCCGGGGTCCCGCCGGTCCGAGATCGAGCGGCTGATGCCGGTCTTCGGTGCGGCGCTGGCGCGGGTGGCGGAAGGCCTCGCGGTCGAGGCGGTGCTGCCCGCCGTGACGCGTCACAGGGCGCTGATCGAGCGGCTTTCCGCGGAGTGGACGGTGCCCGTCCGCATCGTCACCGGCGAGGCGCCGAAATACGCCGCCTTCCGGGAGGCCCGGGCGGCGCTCGCCGCCTCCGGCACGGTCACGCTGGAGCTCGCCCTCGCGGGCGTCCCGATGGTCGTCGCCTACAAGGTCTCGCGGGCGGAGGAATTCATCGCCCGCCGGCTGATCCAGGTCCCGAGCATCGTGCTGCCGAACCTGATCCTGGCCGAGAACGCCATGCCGGAATTCGTCCAGGCCGACTGCACGCCGGAGCGCCTGGCAGGCGCCATGCGGTCGCTCCTGGCAGGCGGTGCGGGCCGCGACGCACAGCTCGCTGCCCTCGCCAGGATCGACGGGCTGATGCGGCTCGCCGCGAATGACACGCCGAGCCGGGCCGCCGCGCGCATCGTCCTGCGCGCGGCAGAGCGCCACGCGTCCGATCCGAGGGCGTGACGGGGCCGCTCAGCCGGCGCGGCGACTGCAGCGGGTGTAGGTCGATGTCCCGCGATTACTCGACCACGTCAGGTGCTCGCCATCCACCAGCAGGCGGACCTGCGACGACCAGCGCCGGCCACGGTCGCTGCACTCGGCGGCGGCGACCCAGGCGCTGCCGACCCGTCGCATGTCGTGGAAGAGGCAGATCGTGCGGCCGGCGCGGGCGCGATCCTGCGTGATCGTGGCGGGGATGTAGCCCCGGCGCCGGGATCGGGTCCCGCAGGCTTCGGGAGTCGGACCCCAGACGCCAACATACTCAGCCGCAGCGGGGGCCGGGGCGGGGTGCGGCGCCGGTCGGGCATTCGCCGCGGCTCCCGGCATCGCGGTGGCCGTCTGGGGCGGCGGCGGTGTCGTGGGCGCCGCCATGGCGGTCTGGCCGGGCGGATCTTCCGCAGGGGCACCCGGGTCGGGCGCGTCGAGCATCACGACCCGCCGCGCCGTGGCGCGCGGACCGGCGGCGCCCCCCGCGGAGGGGCTGGCCTCCGGCGCCGTCGGGCGAAACGGCAGGTCCTCGGTCAGGTAGGCCGCGCTGTAGGCGAACAGGCCGACCCAGCCGAGGACGAGGAGCGCCGGCAGGGCGAAGCGACGCCAGGAGCCGGAACGCGCCCCGCCGCCCGGATCCGCCAGCACGACCGCACCCATGGTCCGCCCCCTTCTCGTTCGATCAGCGGCCGAAGATACCCTTCAGGAACTGCGCCGTACGGTTGCGCTTGCGCTTGCGCTCCAGTTCCGATGCGTCCCTGAGCCACGCGACCTGCACGACCCGACGCTCGCCCTCGAAGGGCTCGTGGCCGTGCCAGGAATTCTCCGCCCGCAGGAAGGCGAACATCGTGCCCATGGTGGGCGGCACCTCGACCGCGAAGGGCTCGTAGTTGCGCCCGTCGTAGAGCACCCGCAGGCGCCCCGCGGCCGGGGCGTCCCAGGCGTCGTTCATGTAGACGAGCAGCGTCAGCACCTTCGACGGCCCGTCGGTGTGGATCGAGCCGTATTTGAGCTGGCTGCGCCGCATGATCGTGGTCAGACGCGGGCAGGAGACGAGGTCGATGCCGAACTTCTCCCCGAGGATCTTGGAGAAGGCGTCGCTCTCCAGCTCGTCGATCAGCGCCTTGAACCGGCCCTTCAGGGCGACCTCGTCGACCGTGAGGTAGCCGGGCTTGGCGATCTCGGGGAAGTCGCGGCGGATGTCGTCGATCGCGTCGGGCTTCAGGACGTTGCTGCCGAGCGTGTAGGCGTAGGGCTCGTGGGAAACGGGCGCGGCGCGCACGGCGGAGATGTCGAGGATCGAGAGAGCGGACATCGCTGGGTCCCTTGACTCCGGCGCCGGTCGGCCGGCACGCCGGGCGCCGGAGACGCGTGCCGGAGGGCCGGTCGAGCCATCGTGCCCGGGTCGCCGCGCAGGCGTCCACGATCACAAATCTAAAGCGGCTTTCGGCAATCCCGGAATCTCCTAATCCGCCGATTGCGGCGGTCCGACGGCGAAAGCGGCCCGGTGGCGCATTCCGGTGACAGTCTCGGGCGGTCCGCTTGTGCAGGATGGTGCCAGACCCGCGGGCTTTCTTCCCGGGTGCGTACCGGAACCCGTTCCCGATGAGGCCGTGGGCCCTCGCCTTGCTGTTCAGCCACCTCGCCGTCGTTGCGGTCGGGTTGGAGGCCCGTGCGCAGTCGCGGCCGCCCCGCGGCTCGATGACGGCCCGCATGACCTGCTCCGAGGCCATGGCCCTGGTGAGGAACGAGGGTGATGTCATCATCGCCGCCGGGTCGGCCCCGGAGCGTTTCGTGAGCAATCCCGGCCAATGCAGCGCCTCCGAGATCGCCGAGCTGCGCTTCGCCCCCACGCGCGACAACCCGCAATGCCCGATCGGCTATCATTGCCGCGAGCCGGGCTTCGAGGAGTGGAACTGGTAGCCGCGCCGACCGCGTAAATCGCCGCACCGTCGGAACGTGACCAAAGTTTCACGCGACAGCCCGGGGCAAGTGCCACTATCTGGCCATCAGCCGGGGTCAAGGCCGCCGGCGGCGTCCCCAGTGGGCGCGCACGGATGGGGGATCGACGCGTGGCAGCACTCAGGACCGGACTGGGAATCCAGGCCGTGCTCACGGCTCTGGCCGCGCTGATCCTGCTGGCATTTCCCGGTATTCCGAGCCCGCCGCTCTATGTCTCGCTCGCCGGCTTCGCCATGGCGGGCATCCTGATCGCCGCGAACGGCATCTCGGCCTACCTGAAGGTCTTCGTCTCGGTTTACGGCGTCGGCTACCTGCTGCTGGCCGGATCGAAGACGATCGCCGCCATGGGCCTGCTGCCGCCGGTGATCGCGGCGCTTCTGCCGCCCGCCTTCGCCGCCACCGGTGCGGTGGTCTTCGCCGCCATCGTGCTCGGCATCTCGCATCTCGAGCCGATCCGGGCGATCACCAACATCGCCGACCCGTATTTCGCCAACCGCGACAAGCCCACCAAGGAGATCGGCCTGTTCCGCTGGTTCGGCACCACGGAGGGCCGGATCGGCCGCAACCTCGTGGCCCTGTCGATCTTCGTGAACTTCGCCGACGTTGCGCTGACGTTGCGGTTCAACTTCTTCTACCGCGACATCTACAACTCGCTTCAGGAATACGACGCGAACGCCTTCTGGTATCAGCTGCTCTGGGTGTTCGTGCCGCTGGCCACGCTGAACATCGCCATCGGCATGTTCGACCTGTTCGTGGATTCCTCGCTGCTGATCCGCTGGCGCACGTGGCTGACGCACAGCCTGTACGAGCGCTGGCTTGGCAACGGCACCCATTACCGGATCCCGTTCACCGACGAGGAGGCCGACAACCCGGACCAGCGCATCCAGGCCGACGTCAACAGCTTCATCGTGCAGACCACGACGCTGTCGATCCGGTTGCTGAGCCAGGCCGCGCAGCTCGTCTCGTTCATCGTGATCCTCTGGACCCTGTCGCGGGACTTCGTGGTGCCGTTCACCGACACGGTGATCCCGGGCTTCCTGGTCTGGCTGGTGATCGCCTACGCGGTGGTCGGCACGTGGCTCACCCACCTCATCGGCCGGCCGCTCATCGGGCTCGACTTCCGGCAGGAGCGGGTCGAGGCCGATTTCCGCTTCGCGCTGGCCCGCAACCGCATCTACTCCGAGCAGATCGCCCTGCTGCGCGGCGAGCGGGCGGAGGCCTCACGGCTCTCGACGCTGTTCCACAGCGTCATCGACAACTACGTCGGGATCATCTTCCGCCGCATCAAGCTGATCGCCTTCACGTTCAGCTACCGGCAGGCGAGCGTGATCTTCCCGATGGTGCTGGCGGCCCCGTCCTTCTTCGCCAAGAAGATCACGCTGGGCGCCCTCCAGCAGACCTCGCAGGCCTTCAGCCAGGTGCAGAGTTCGCTGTCGTTCTTCGTGGATTCCTACACGACGCTCGCCGCCTACAAGGCCAACACCAACCGTCTCGGATCCTTCCGCCGGGCCATGACCAAGGCCGAGGCCCTCGAGGCCGCAGGCTACGGCTTGATCCAGGGCAACGAGAGCACGGGCGACGTCACCGCGCGCGGCCTCGTCCTCGCCCTGCCGGACGGGCGCCCGATCGTGACCGCCGACACGCTGACCCTGCCGCGGGGCGGCGCGACCCTGGTCACGGGTCCCTCCGGCTCGGGCAAGTCGACCCTGTTCCGCGCGATCGCTGGGATCTGGCCGTTCGGCAAGGGCCGGGTCGACGTGCCCGCCGGGCAGTCGGCGCTGGTGCTGCCGCAGCGGCCTTACATCCCCCAGGGGACACTGCGTGGCGCCGTGGTCTACCCGAACACGACCGATCAGTTCTCGGACGCGGCGATCAAGGATGCGCTGACGGCCGCCCAGCTGCCGCACTTGGTCGACCACCTCGACCAGACCGACACCTGGGAGCGGCGGCTGTCGGGGGGCGAGCAGCAGCGGCTGGCCATCGCCCGTGCGCTTCTGTCCAAGCCGGAATGGCTGTTCCTCGACGAGGCGACGGCCTCGCTCGACGAACCCTCCGAGGCGGCCCTCTACCGGATGCTGCGCGAGCGCCTGCCCGGGACGACGATCGTGTCGATCGGCCACCGCTCGACGCTGGACGCGTTCCACGAGCGGCGCATCACGCTGGAGCCGGAGGGCGGTGTGTTCGTGCCGCGGGCGCGGCGGGAGGCGTTGCCGGCGGAGTAGCGGGCGGCGCCACAGCGCGCCTTCGGCGGCAGAGGGCTGCGAGCCTAAACGTCGCCGCCGGACGCCAGCGTCTCCGGGACAAGCGCGATCTTCATCCGCCGCACCGGCTGGCGGCGACATCTATCGGGATCGGCAGGAGACGCAGGAGACGCCGCGGCTCTACCTCCCCCGCGAGGGAGGAGGGTCGCCCTTCGGATGCGGCGATTTAGCGGTGAGCTCCTGTCCGCAGCCCCGCAGCGGCCCGGGCTGCCTGCTCGATCGCCGCCGGATCGGGCGTGCCGAGCTTCACCACCCAGCTGCCGCCGACGCAGAGCACGGACGGGAGCGCCAGCCAGTCGGGGGCGGTCGCCTCGGTGATCCCACCCGTCGGGCAGAACCGCACCGCGCCGAACACCGCCGCGTGCGCCTTCAGCGCCTTGATCCCGCCCGCAGCCTCGGCCGGGAAGAACTTGAACCGGTCGAGCCCGTGATCGAGCCCGCGCATGATGTCGGCCGCCGTGGCGACGCCCGGCAGATAGGGGACGCCGTTGGCCTTGGCGGCGTCGGTCAGCGGGTCGGTGAGCCCCGGCGAGACGATGAACTCCGCCCCCGCCCCCAGGGCGTTCTCCAGGTCGCGGGGGTTGAGCACCGTCCCGGCGCCCACAACCGCGCCCTCGACCCGGGTCATCTCCCGGATGATATCGAGGGCGGCCGGAGTGCGCAGGGTGACCTCCAGGGCGGTCAGGCCGCCCTTCACCAGGGCTTCGGCGATGGGCCGGGCCTGAGCCACGTCGTCGATCACCAGGACCGGAATGACGGGCACGGAGCGCATCAGCGCGTCGATGCTGGTCAGATCATTCATGGTCGGCACCTCCTCTATGAACTCAGAGACCGGCGGCGGCGAGCATCGCCGAGGCGCCCCGCTCCGCCGTATCGGCCCCCTGGCGCATGAACGCGAACAATTCCCGACCGGTGCCCTGCGCCGGCTCCGGAGCCTCGGCCTCCGGCCGGGCGGCCAGCTCTGCCTCGTCGACCAGCACCTCCAGCAGCCCGTCCGCCGCGCTCAGGCGGACGATGTCGCCGTCGCGGATCCGCCCGATCGGACCGCCGCCCAGCGCCTCGGGGCTCAGGTGGATCGCGGCCGGAACCTTGCCCGAAGCCCCCGACATGCGCCCGTCGGTCACCAGCGCGACCTTGTGGCCGCGGTCCTGCAGCACGCCTAGCGGCGGGGTGAGCTTGTGCAGCTCCGGCATGCCGTTGGCCTTCGGGCCCTGGAAGCGGACAACCACCACGACGTCCCGCTCCAGCTCGCCGGCCTTGAAGGCTTTGAGCACATCGTCCTGGTCCGAAAAGACCCGGGCCGGTGCCTCGATGGTCCGGCGGTGCTCCTCCACGGCGCTGGTCTTGAACGTCGCCCGGCCGAGATTGCCCTTCACCAGCCGCATGCCGCCATCCGGCTGGAACGGGTTCGCGGGCCGGCGGAGCATCGCGTCGTCGAGGCTCTCCGGCACGGCGTCCTCGAAGACCAACTCCTCGCCGGCGAGCTTCGGGTCGCGGGCGTGGTCGCGCAGCGACTGGCCCGCCACGGTGAGGATGTCGTCGTGCAGCAGGCCGGCATCCAGCAGCGCGGCCATGACGAAGCTCATGCCGCCGGCCGCCTGGAAGTGGTTCACGTCGCCGGAGCCGTTCGGATAGACGCGGGCGATCAGCGGAACCGCGCTGGAGAGGCGATCGATATCCGCCCAGTCGATCACGATGCCGGCGGCGCGGGCGATGGCCGGCAGATGGATCGCGTGGTTGGTCGAGCCGCCGGTGGCGAGCAGGCCGACCGCGGCGTTCACGATCGCCTTCTCGTCGACGCACAGGCCGAGCGGCCGGTAATCGTTGCCGGCTGCGCCGATCTCGGTGAGCCGGTGGATCGCCGCCCGGGTCACGGCCTGGCGCAGCTTGGTGCCGGGATTGATGAAGGACGCGCCGGGCATGTGCAGGCCCATCATGTCCATCATCATCTGGTTCGAGTTGGCGGTGCCGTAGAACGTGCAGGTCCCGGCGCCGTGGTAGGAGGCCGACTCGGATTCGAGCAGTTCCGCGCGGCCGACCTTGCCCTCGGCGTAGAGCTGGCGGATCCGCTGCTTCTCCTTGTTGGCGAGGCCGGAGGGCATGGGCCCGGCCGGGATCAGGATCGTCGGCAGGTGGCCGAAGCGCAACGCGCCGATCAGCAGGCCCGGCACGATCTTGTCGCAGATGCCGAGGAGCGCAGCGCCGTCGAACATGCCGTGGCTCAGGGCCACCGCGGTGGACAGGGCGATTGTGTCCCGGGAGAACAGCGACAGCTCCATGCCGGTCTGCCCCTGGGTGACGCCATCGCACATGGCCGGCGTCCCGCCCGCCACCTGCGCGGTGGCCCCGCGCTCCCGGGCGAACAGCTTGATCTGGTCCGGATAGCGCCCGTAGGGCTGATGAGCCGAGAGCATGTCGTTGTAGGCGGTGACGATGCCGATGTTCATCACCGTCCGCTCGTCGCGGATCGCCGCCTTGTCCTCGCCGGAGGCCGCGAAGCCGTGGGCGAGGTTGCCGCAGGCGAGCTTGCCGCGCCGGACCCCCGACTCGCGCTCACGGGCGATCAGGTCGAGATAGGCGCGCCGGGTCTCGCGGGAGCGCGCCACGACGCGCTCGGTGACCGCCGCGACCTCGGGATGAAGCTCGGTCATTCTCGTTCCTCCAGGCTCGGTGCCGACGGGCGCGGGGCTGAGGCCGTGATTCGGGCTCGGTCCGGCGGCCGCGTCGGTGGCTGGTATCTAAGGAGTGCACCGCGGGATGTAACCCGGGCGGCGCGCGGGAGCGCCCGGCCATTTCGGGAGCCGGCGTCCGATTCACGGCCTCATCCTGAGGCGCCGGGGCGCTCCAGGCATCGGGCGGCTCGCCGGAGCGCTCCTGCGAGGCGACGTCGCCGCACCTCAGAATGAGGCGCGGCTGATGGGACCGCCCGGGTTGCAGCGGCGCCGGAATCCGCGCTTGCGACCCGGGCGGCACGCGTCCGTCGCCGACCCTCAATACTCCCAGAAGATGCGCTGCAACTCCTTGGTGTCGGTCGTCTTTGTAAGCGCCACGGCCGCCAGGACCTTGGCCTTGGCGGGGTTCAGATCGTGGGCGACCACCCAATCGTACTTGTCGTCGGGCTGCTCGGCGTTGCGCAGGACGAATCCATCCGGCACCCGTGAGGAACGGATCACGAGCGTCCCCTTGGAGCGGATGTCCTTGAGCTTGTCGACGAGGTAGCCGGGGACCGAGCCGTTGCCGGTGCCGGCGTTGACGATCGCCTTGGCGCCCGCTTGGACCTCGGCATCGTAAACGCCCGGGATCATGTTGCCCGAGCCGTAGACGATGCCGACCAGCGGCAGGCTGTCGATCTGGTCGATGTCGAATTCGGAGCTCATGTTGTGCCGCTTCGTGAGCGAGCGGAAGAAATAGGTCTTGCCCTCGACGACCATGCCGAGCGGGCCCCATTGGCTGTAGAAGGCGCTGGGCACGATGTTGGTCCGCTTGTTCACGTCGCGGCCGGACTGGATGTAGTCGTTCATCGTCACGGTGACGCCCTGGCCGACCGCCTCCTTGCTGGCGGCGACCGTGACGGCGTCGAGCAGGTTGAGGGCACCGTCCGCCGAGATCGCCGTGCCCGGCCGCATCGAGCCGACCACCACGATCGGCTTGTCGCTCTTCACCACGAGATCGAGGAAGAACGCGGTCTCCTCCAGGGTGTCGGTCCCGTGGGTGATGACGACGCCGTCGACGTCATCCTGCTTCAGAAGCTGGGACACGCGCTTGCCGAGCTGGACGAGCTGGGCGTCGGTGAAGCTCTCGGAGGCGATCTGGAAGACCTGTTCGCCGCGGACATTGGCGATGGTGTTCACCTGCGGCACGGCCGCGATCAGCTTGTCGACCGGCACCTTCGCGGCCGTGTACGTGGCGCTGTTGGCGGCATCGGCGCCGGCGCCGGCGATCGTGCCGCCGGTGGCGAGGATCACGACGTTCGGCTTCTTCACCGCTGCGGCGGTGCCGGACTCGGGCATCTCGCGGGCGCCGAGGGGAGCCGCCCCGAATCCGCCGGCCAGGGCCAGGGCGAAGATCGCTCCGCGCAGGGGTAGGGCCGCACCGCTTCGGCAGGAGAACATCGGAAATCCTCGATGGTGGACGGGAGGACGAGTCGGACTCGACGCGGGGATGGTAGCCGCGCCTCGGTCCGAGGCAAGGATCATGCAGGGCTCGGACATGCAGGGCGCGGCGGATCGTTACGCCCGCTCGGGCGTTAGTCGGGGTTGTTGTCCGCTCGGAGGTAAGCCCCATGCTGAATCTCGCCGGCCTGCTCGAGGAACTCGAGCGGAGCGAGCCCGCACGGGCCGCGATGTCGATCCTCGAGGCGTCCCTTGCCCGCCGCTCGGTGGAAGAGCAGGGGGCCTTCTGGCGCGCCGTCGACATCTACTACGTCTCGCGGAAGGCCCCGCCGGAGGCGACCGACCCGGCTACGGCGACGGCTGCGCCGGAGCTGGCCGCGGTGTCGTAAGGCCCGGCCGACAGGAACGGCGCCGCTTTCGGCTTCGCCTGCGGCGCCAGGCATCGACACGGACGGCAGAAGCCGTCGTGGCTTCGGGGTCGAAGCGCCGCGTTCAGGCGCGCACCGGCACAGCCGGGGTCCTGCCCCCGCCGCTCTCGGGCTCGGTGCCCGCGCGCACCGCGCCACGGGTCTCGGGCATCAGTGCGAAGTACAGGACGAAGCCGAGCGCCGCGATGGCCGCCAGCGCCAGGAAGGCGGTGGAATAGCCGGCGGACACGATGATGACGCCGGCGAGCGTGGCGCTCAACGAGGCGCCAATTCCCTGAGCCGTGGCCACGGCGCCCTGGGCCGCGTTGAACCGGCCGCCGCCGCGGGTCAGGTCGGCCACCACGATCGGGAACAGCGCGCCGTAGACGCCGGCGCCGATCCCGTCGAGGAGCTGCACGCCCACCAGCCAGAACGGGTTGTCCGACAGGGTGTAGAGCACGCCGCGCAGCGCCAGGATCCCGAAAGCGCTCAGGAAGATCGGCTTTCGGCCGATCACGTCGGCCTTGGCGCCCACGAAGATCGCCACCGGCACCATCACGCATTGCGCCGCTACGATGCAGACCGCGATCAGCGACGTCGCGTGGTCCTTGCCCGACAGGTGCGTCAGGAGCTGGCCCACCGAGGTCAGCATTGCCGCGTTGGCGAGGTGGAAGATCGCGCAAAGCACCGCGAACAGGAGCAGCGCCCGGTTCTGCAGCAGGGTGGCGAGGCCCGAGGGCTTCTCCTGCGCCTGCTCCTCCTCCTCGGTCATGCCCCGGGCGAGGTCGTTGTCGATGGCGTCGGCCGGCACCATCAGCATGGCGCCGATCGAGAGCGCCGCCAGGATGCCCATCAGCCAGAACACGACCACGGGCCCGAAGAAATAGGCCAGTCCGCCCGCCAGCGCCGCGGAGACCGCGTTGCCGGCGTGGTTGAAGCCTTCGTTGCGGCCGATCCGCTTGGCGAACATTTTCGGGCCGACGAGGCCGAGGGTGATCGCGGCGAGCGCCGGAGGGAAGATCGTGCCGGCGACGTGGGCGATCGATTGGGTGGCGGTGACGAGGTAGAAGTTGGTGATGAACGGCAGGACGAGGCAGCTTGCCGTCACTGCGATGGCACCGCCGATCACCACCGCGCGCTTGTGGTTGGTGGCGTCGATCAGCGCCCCGGCCGGCGTCTGCGCTACGAGGCCAAGGATCCCCGCAATGGTCATCACGAGGCCGGTGGTGGCCTCGTTCCAGCCCTGGTCGGGACCGCGCACGGCGATCAGGTAGATGGCGAGGTAGGGGCCGAGGCCGTCACGCACGTCCGCGAGGAAAAAGTTGAGCGCGTCGAGGCCGCGCAAAGCCTTCGCGGAGGTGGTCCGGCTGCCGCGCGCGCCCGCGCCTGTCTCGATCCTGTCCATCCCGCCGCGATCCCCCGATCGACGAATGGCCCGGTCCCGATCCGGGCCGCGCCGTCGCATGCGGGGCTCGACGCCCGCGCGTGCCAACGGTTCCCGGCCGCGGCAGTCCTCACGCCGGATGTGAACGCTTCTCCGGTCCCAGAGGCGTCAGCTCGGGTCGATGTCCCGCGCAGCGTCCGGATTCCCGACAGCTTCTGTCGTCTCTTCCGACAGATCAGCCCCTGGCGCAGCGAGGCCATAGCGCTCGATCTTGGCGTAGAGGAGCTGCCGCTGGATGCCGAGGCGGCGGGCGGCGCGGGCGCGGTTGCCGTCGGCTTCGCGGAGCGCGGCGGCGATCATGGTCCGCTCCAGGCGGGCGACGGCGCCGGGCAGATCCCCGGCCAGCCAGCTGTCCGCCGTATCGCCGCCACGCCGGTCGGTCCGCATCGCCGGCAGGTCGATCGCCTCGGCCGCGATGGCGCCACCGCGCACCAGCATGGCCGCCCGCTCCACGACGTTGCGCAACTCCCGGACGTTGCCGGGCCATTCGTAGGCCAGCAGGCGCGAGGCGGCTCCACCGCTGAGGCGCTTGCCCGAGGGCACGAGGAAATGCTCGGCCAGGGGCACGATGTCGGCGAGGCGCTCACGCAGGGGCGGCAGGGTGATCGGCACGACGTTCAGCCGGTAGAACAGGTCGGCCCGGAACCGACCCTCGGCGACCAGCTGCGGCAGATCGCGATGCGTCGCCGCCACGAGGCGGACATCGACCCGGGTGGACCGACCCCCCAGCGGGGTCACGACGCAATCCTGGATCACCCGCAGGATCTTGGCCTGCATCGCCGCCGGCATGTCGCCGATCTCGTCCAGGAACAGGGTGCCGCCCTCGGCCTCGTGGAAAGCGCCGGCGCGGTCCGCGATCGCGCCCGCGAAGGCCCCCCGGACATGGCCGAACAGCGCGCTCTCCAGGGCATCGGCCGGGATCGCCGCGCAGTTCACCGGGATGAACGGCCGCGCGCGGCGCCGCGAGAAGGCGTGCAGGGCCCGGGCGACCTCTTCCTTGCCGGTGCCGGTCTCGCCCTGGATCAGGATCGTCGACGCGCTGTCGGCGACGAGGCCGATGGTCTTCTGGATCTTCCGCATGCCCGCGCTCGATCCGATCAGAACCGGATGCTCCGGCG
The DNA here is from genome assembly GCF_040545035.1 of Methylobacterium sp. 1973. NCBI lineage: Bacteria > Pseudomonadati > Pseudomonadota > Alphaproteobacteria > Hyphomicrobiales > Methylobacteriaceae > Methylobacterium > Methylobacterium sp. 1973. Next base: position 165,407 of record NZ_JBEPLA010000011.1, on the reverse strand, counting down.
GCGGGGCGGCGCTGCCCGGATCGAACCGGGCCTCGCGCAGCATCGCGTCGAGCACCGCGGCGAGGTCCGCGCGGCCGATCGGCTTGGTGAGGTGGTCGTGCGCGCCGAGGCGCATCGCCTCGATGGTGTTGGCCGGGCTCGCGAAGGCGGTCAGCACCGTCACGGGCGGGGGCTCCGGCAGGGCACGGATCCGCTCCAGCGTGGCCATGCCGTCGAGGTCGCCGGGCATGCGCAGGTCGAGGAGCACCGCCGCCACCGGCCCCTCGTGCAGCCGCGCCAGCGCCTCCGAGCCGGACGCGACCGGGACCGGTGTATGTCCGAGATCGGTCACCGTCTCGGCGAGCCCGTCGCGCAGGGCTCTGTCGTCGTCGACGATCAGGATGGTTGCCATGGCAGATCCAGGACAAAGGTGGTCTCGGGGGCGTCCGCGACCAGCCTGGCCTCGCCGCGATGCGCCAGGGCGATCTCGCGGACGATCGCGAGGCCGAGGCCGGTGCCGTCGGGCCGGCTGGTGACGAAGGGCTCGAACAGGCTGGCGCGAATCGCCGGATCGATGCCGGCGCCGGTATCGGCGACGCTGAGGCGCAGCCGCAAGGCGCCGTCGGCCGTGAGCCGTTCGGCCCCGAGGCGGATCCGGCCGCCCGGCGGCGCGTGCTGCAGGGCGTTCAGCAGCAGGTTGTCGAGGGCCCGGGCGATCTGCGCCCGGTCGAGATGCGGATGGTCCGTGGCGGGCAATCCGTCGGCGGCGATCGCGATCCGAACGGAGCGCGCGTGCGCCAGATCCTCGTGCAGATGCGCGCATTCCGCCAGGAGGGGCGCCACCGGCGTGGGAGTCCGGTTGAGCGCCCGCGCCTGCGTCAGGTTGAGGAGGTCGCGCAGCAAAGTGTCGACCCGGGCGATCTGGCCGAGCACCGTCTCGAGGGCGGAGGCGGCGCGGTGCGGATCGCCGCTGACCAGGGCGTTCTCGGCCTTCAGCCGCATCGCCGCGATGGGATTGCGGATCTCATGGGCGATGCTCGCCGCCAGCCGGCCGACCGCGGCCAAGCGCTCGGTCGCCACGATGCGGGACTGCGCCTCCCGCAGCCGACCGCCTGCGGCGTTGAGGGCGTCCACCAGCCGGTCGAGCTCCCGCTCGCCGGTGCGGTCGAGATGCGGCAGATCCTCGCCGTCCGGGCGCGGCGCTGCGAGTGCCGCTTCCAGGCGGGCGATCCGCCCGGAGAAGCCGTACAGGAACCAGCCCAGGAAGGCCGCCGATCCGAGCACGGTCGCGGCCAGGAAGCCGAGCCCGGCGAGGAAGCGCGTGTAGGTCGGGCCGTCGTTGACATGCGCCCGCGCCATCGCCCACGCCGTGAGGCCGGCCTCCGGCCCGTGAAGAGGGCAGGCCTGAAGCATCAGCACCTGGGTCCGGCTCGGCCGGCGGTCCGAGACCGCGTGGTCGACGCGCAGGGCCTGGGCGTTCAATGCCGCGATGGCGTCGTGCTCGGCCGCCGGAAGGTCGGTCTTCGGTCCGGTCCCCTCGTAGGTCGGATAGGCGTAGGCCACGGACTTGCCCGAGGCGCTCCAGATCCCGCCCTCGATGCCGGGGAAGCGCGCCAGCGCGGCGGACACGGTGCCGACGCGGTCGCCCTCTGTGATTCCGCGGCCGCGGGCGCGGACCAGGGCGGCGTAGCGGTCGATGATCTCGCGGCAGGCGCGGCCGACCGCGAGATCGGCCTGCGCCACCTGGACGCCGGTCGATTGATTGTACACGCCGAACATCAGGTAGGCGGTCGCAGCCGCGGAGGCGAGCAGCAGGACCCAGAGCGCGAGCAGCCGGGCGCGCAGGCTGTAGGCCGTCACGACGAAGTCCGACCGGGCATGGCGCTGGCTCCTGCGGCGGCGCCGTGCGCGCCCGGACCCATCCCTAAGCCAAGGCCCGGCCCGGTGACCACTCGAAGGCCGCACGCGGGCCGCGATGCCGAGTGCCCCGCGCGCGAGCCGTCCCGAGCCAGGCCCGGGACCGCCGGGAGAGGAGCACCGCGTCCGGTGTTCCTCTCGGTAGCAAGACAGTCAGTCGTCGACGGGAACGCGACCGCTCACTTGCGGTTCGTGATCAGGCTGTCGACGTTCTTGTTGGCTTCCTTATTCTCCTTCCGCTGCATCGCCACCTCGTGCTTGGTGTCCTTCATCGACATCTCATCACGCTTGCCCTGGGGCATCTCCTTCGGGGCCGCCAGAGCGGGCGTGATGGACCAGACGCAAGCCAGGCAAAGAGCAGCGCGAGCCGTAGTCTTGAACATGATGCCTCCTCCATTCAATAGATAGTGCAGGACGTCTTGGAGATGTCGCTGGTTCCTCATGCGTGGATCACGGACGTGCGATCCGTTGCGGCGTCGACATGGCGCGTGCAGGCGGGCGTCGCGCGGATGCCGTCGTCTCAGGGCGGACCCGACGGGTTGACCGGCAGCGCGTCGCTTCCGAGCTGCAGGCAGGTCAGCATCGCCACGTAGGATGGGGCGCCGCCGATCTGGCTCTCCGCCGCACAGGTCAGGCGCTCCGCCACGTCGAACGTGGCCCAGCGCCTGATCAGGGTGCGCCGCGCGGCAGCCTCGTCGGACAGGCAACCCCGGTAGCTCGCCCGATCGACGGCGCTGGATCCCGCCCGGTGCTCCGGCGCGCAGATCGCCCGGATATTGAAGTCCGGAACCCCCGACGCCCGCGCGGACGCCGTCAGGGTTCCGCCGAGGAGCAGTTCGAGTCCCAGGACGGCCGAGATCCAGAATCGCCGCACGCGACCCTCCCGTGTTCGTGCCGACCGGGCCGCGCCTGAGATCCATCGGGCGCGGCCGTCCTCAGCGGTCGGTCACTGGCCGGTCTTGGCACCCGCGGTCGTGCCGGTGGCCTGCGGCACGCCCTTGTCGGCCGCGGCGGCGGTCGCCTTCTGGGGCACCGCGACCGCATCGATGACGTCGAAGCGCATGTTGTCCTGGGCTGTCTTCAGAGCCGCATTCGCTTCGTAATACTTGCCCTGTCCGATCAGCGCCGCCGCCTGGTCGACATTTGCGATGGTCGTGTTCAGCGGCAGGACTGCCATCGTGAAATTGACGTCGACATGGGCGAGCTTGAGCTTCTCCAAGGCGCCTTTCTGGTCACCCTGTGCGAGGTTCTTGTTCGCCTCGGTCACCGCCGAGGCCTTGGTGGGCGTGGCCACGAAATCGTCGCCCAAGGTCAGCTGCGCGTCGACAGGCACCCAGGCGACCTGCTCCTTGGAAGCCGGCTTGGCTCCGGCCTTGTCCCCCGGCGCGGTCGCCTTGTGAGCGGCCATGTCGGCCGGCGACTTGAGCTCGGCCTCGGCCTTGGTGAACACCGCGTCGTCGGACTTGGCCTTCGCGAAGGCCGCCTGAGCCTTGGCGATCATGTCCTTGGCCTGGCCGGGATTGGCCTCGAAGATCGCGAGGCGGGTAAGCTGGAGATCCCTGAAGCCCTGCGCGCCGTCCTTCGAGAGCTTGCCGACATCCTTGTCGATCGCGGTCTGGCTCGCGCTGACCTGCGTGCCGTTGTGCTGGGCCGCCTGCTCCGCCGCGTAGGCCGTTCCGCCGACGATTGTGGTGAGCACGAGGGCCGCAACCATGGATTTATGGTAGGACATAATGAAATATCCCTCTATTGCCGGAGACAAGGCCTTCATCTGCATTGGCCTTATTCATTCCGTGTTCAGATAATAGACCGGCGATGATTTGGTGGCATGTCCGCATGATTAAAAAACGGCAATGCGGTGGACGGCATCGGAGACCGGGTGGCGATGGCGATCCGTCGGCCGGCGTCGCGGGTTCCTCCGCGGCGCGCGCTCAGCGCGGCAGGAAGCGGCCCGCGCGCGCTTCCAGCAGGCGGACCAACGCGGGCGCCATGAACGCGTAGGCGTCGGGGACATCGAGGCAGACGAGGCGGACCCCGCGCAGATGTGCCCCGAAGCGCCGCATCATCTTGCGCCGGTGCGCGGGCTCCATGACGACGACGATCTCGGCCCAGGCGAGATGGTCGACGTCCACCGGCTCGTCGGCGTCGGGCGACACGCCGGCGCTGGCCGTCTCGATCCCAGGGACGCGCGCGAAGATCTGCTCTGCAGTCGGGCTGCGGGCGCGCGCCCGGCCGCAGACGAACAGGATCCTCACACGCCCTCCGCCAGGACGGATTGCCGCTCGAACAGGGCCCGATACGCCCCGTTCGGGCGACGCTTCAGGGTTGCGTGGGGGCCGTCCTCGACGATGCGGCCGCGGTCGAAGACGAGGATGCGATCGAGGGCCCGCACCGTCGACAGCCGATGGGCGATGACGATGGCGGTGCGCCCGCGCATCAGTCGGATCATGGCCTCCTGCACCAGCGCCCCGGATTCCGAATCCAAACTCGAGGTCGCCTCGTCGAGGATCAGGATCGGCGCATCCGCCAGGAAGGCGCGGGCGAGCGCCACGCGCTGGCGCTCGCCGACCGAGAGCTTGACCCCGCGCTCGCCGACCAGCGTGGCGTAGCCCTTGGGCAGCCGCCCGATGAAGGCGTGCGCGTTCGCGAGATGCGCCGCCCGCTCGATCTCCTGCGCCGAGGTGCCGGGGCGGGCATAGGCGATGTTCTCGGCCAGGGAGCGGTGGAACAGCACCGGTTCCTGGGGCACGATGGCGACCTGAGCCCGCAGGCTCGCTTGGCTCGCCGACGCCACGTCCTGTCCGTCGATCGCCCACATGCCGCGGGAGATCTTCCGGACCGTGGAGCCCGAGAAGGTGTTGGCGTGCCACTCCGGGGAGAAGCGCTGGACCCGGCCGAAGCCGTTGCGGACGATGCCGCTCATGGTGTGCAGCGAGAGCGGCACCACCAGGCTCCACGCGACATGCCGCAGCACCGCGGTGGCGAGGCCGAGCCCGGTCATCGCCAGGAAGGCGGGCCACGCCGCCTCCAGCGCCGCGCGGCGCTCGTTGCCGGAAAGGGCATCGACCAAGCGGCCCGCGTAGAGCGGCAGCAACACTTCCGCCAGGGTGGCGAGCGTGATCGCGCCGGTGAGACCGGCGACGAGGGGCCAGCGCCTGTGCCAGCTGCGGACGACGAAGGCCAGGACGCGACGGACCGCGTCCGCCTGCCGGGGCGAGGACAGAGACATGCATGTGCCCAACGCGGGCAGGCGTCGGCTCCGAGCGACGCGGGCGCACCATCGCGAAGGATGCGCGCCGGCGAAATGAGACGGGCGTGTATTCAGGAGCGCCGGGCAGCGGGGCCGGGCGAAAGCGGGAAGCGTTTAGCCGACCCGCACGGGGGCGCGGTCAAGTCCTGCGGGGAGGACGGCAAACACAGCACTCATGCAGCTCCCTCCCGATGCCAGCGCGACAGTTCCCGAGGCTAGGAGAGCCCGAACTGATTCGCAACGCGCGGCGCACGGTCGTGCCAATGTGGGTTGCGCCGCGCCCGGAACGCTTCTCAGTCGACTGGGCGGCCGCCTCGCGCCGACCGGCGCGCCGGGATCCGTCCCGATGAGGGCGCCAACCGGTCACGCTTTGTTGAAAAGCTGACGCAGGCCGGTGTAAACATGTCTGTGCAAGTCTGGCCTCTGGCCAACGACCTGGTTGCGCGCTTCTTGATTGCTGCGACGCATCCGCAATTGGAGACGGACGGTGTCGCACTCCCTGGTGGACCGGGACGCGCTCGATGAACTCACGGCCGTCATCGGCGCGGAGAAGCTCGTCGGCCTCCTCGACCGGTTCGTCGTCAGTCTCACCACCGCCTTCGAGGGGCCGGATCGCGCCAATGACGATTACGGCCGCGAGGCGCATACGCTGGTCTCGATGTCGGGCATGCTCGGCTGCGCCGAGCTGTCCCGGGCCTGCCGCGGTCTCGAGGAATCCGCCAAGGCCGGCGACGATCTGACTGGATCGCTGATCGACCTCAGAACCCTGCGCGACCGGACGATCGCGGCCCTCCGGGACCTGCGGGCGCAGACCCGGCTCAGCGCCTAGCGCCGGGCAGCAAAGTCCGGATCAGGCCGCCATCACGGCGTCGAGGGGCGCCTCGAAGGTCAGCACCGCGCCCTCGCGGGGATAGCTCAGGTGGGCGGTCCCGCCGAAGCTGTGGGCGAGGCTGCGGGCGATGAGACGGGTGCCGAAGCCCGTCCGGGTCGGAGGCGTGACGGGCGGTCCGCCGCTCTCCTCCCACCGGAACCGGAGCGTCTGCCCGCCCGCCGCCTCCGCGACGTTCCAGGTGATGCGGACCCAGCCTGCGGCCACCGACAGCGCGCCGTACTTGGCCGCGTTGGTCCCGAGCTCGTGCAGCATCAGCGCCAGGGTCATGCCGTGCCGCGGGCCGAGCGTCAGATCGGGGCCGGCGATGCGGAAGCGGCCCGCCACGCCGTCCCCGTGGAGGGACACGGCCCCCTCGACCAGGCCCGTCAGTGAAGCCCGGGCGAAGGAGCCCTGCAGCAGGACGTCGTGGGCCTTGGCCAGGGCCAGAAGCCGCGCGGCCAAGGCCTCGCCGGCCGCCTCCAGCGAGGGCGCGTTGCGCATCGTCTGCGTGGCAACGGCCTGGACCATGGCCATCGTGTTCTTCATGCGATGGGCGAGTTCCTGCATCAGCAGCGTCTGGTTCGCCTCGGTCAGCTTCAACTCGGTGATATCGCGTGACACGGCCAGGATGCGCTCGGGCCGGTCCGGTGCCGCGCCGATCGGCGTGACGGCCACGTCCCACCACCGGATCGTGCCGCCGGTCTCCGACTGGGCCTGAAACCGGCTCGGGCGTCCGATCCGCGCCCGGTCCAGGGCCGCGGCCACGGCCTCCCGATCCTCGGCGCGCGTCCAGGCCTCGATCCAGGGCCGGCCGATCGCCTCCGCCTCGTCCGCGGCGGCGGACAGGGCCGGGCCGTCCTCGCTGGCGGTGATCAGGCACCCGTCACGGTCCAGCAGTTCCAGGAAATCGTTTGTGGCTTGCTGTGACCCCGACGGGAGCAGCCGGTCGGTGGCGCGTGGTGCCATCGCCGAGCCGAGCCCGGAAGATCCCCGGAATGTCGGCCTGTGCGGCGTCGCAATCCATTCGGCCGCCAGGCGCCCGGCTTCGACACGGCTCGCCGCTTCGACGATCCGACCGAGCCGCCGGCTCCGCTGCCGTTCCCGGTCCGCCTGCGTTGTGGCCTGGGAGAGCAAGTGGCGCAGGCGGATGTTCTCCGCTTCGAGCGTCTCGACGTGGCACTCAACCCCGTCGATCCGCGGCCGTACGATGTCCGCATCCATCGCCCGCCTTCCCCCCTCGTCGTCGCGACGGGGCGCCCGTGCAAGGCGCACCGCCGGAGGTCTCCCGATCACGCGGCGCGGCGACGCGAAGTCGGAGCCTGAGCGGCACTGGCGGTCTGAACCGCTTCTGGTGCCGTCTGGCCACTCGCAGCCAAGCGAATCGCTGGACGTGTCACGCTAGCATGGCGCGCGGGATAATCAAACGAGTACGGTATTCGGTCGCAGGTGAGACGGTTTTAATCGCCGAGTGCAGGCGCGAAGACGGTTACTTATTTCGCATCAGCAGCACGAGCCAGCCGATCCCCAGGATGAAAATAATTAATCCGATCGAGACGAAGACGGGGGTGCCGAGGTCGATCAGCCGGGGCGCGAGCTGGGTGGCGAAGGCCGCCACCACCAGGGCCACGGCGACCCGCGCGGCGGCGCGCTCGATGCCGCGGGTGACCTTGTCGAGGCCCTTCACCTCGATCTCGACGGTGACGCGCCCCTGCTTGAGGCGCACCAGCATCAGGTGGATCAGGGTCGGCAGCTCCGAGGCGGCGCCATACAGACCCACGCCCAGAGCCTCGGCCTTCTGCTTGAGGGCCGAGAGCGAGAACTGCGTCTGCATGCTGGCGCGCACCGTGGGACCGGCGGCGGCGAACAGGTCGAAGTTCGGGTCGAGGTGGCGCATCACGCCGTCGGCGGTCACCAGCCCCTTGAACAGGATGGCGAGGTCGGTGGGCATGGCGAGGTCGTTCTCGCGGGCCATGTTCATGAAGTCGGTGAGCACCAGTCCGAGATTCAGCGGAATCGACGAGTGGCTCTCCACGAAGGACTGGGCCGAGACCTGGAGGCGGGTCAGGTCCGGGTTGCTGGTGCCGGTCCAGTCGAGGAGCACGGCCATGAGGCCGTCGGCATCCTGCTTGAGCATGGCGCCGATCAGCACGAGCAGCTGCGAGCGCCGCCGCTGCGACAGCCGGCCGATGATGCCGAAATCGATGAAGCCGATCTTGTTGCCGGGCAGGGCCAGCATATTGCCGGGGTGCGGATCGGCGTGGAACACGCCCTCGATCAGCGCCATCTGCAGGAACGCGTCGGTGCCCTTCTGGGCGAGCAGCTTCTTGTCGATGCCCGCCGCGCGCAGGGCCGCCTCATCGTTGGGCGGGATGCCGTGGATGAAGTCCTGCACCAGCACGCGCTCGGAGCAGTATTCCCAGTGGATCTTCGGGAAGACGATGTCGTCGCGGTCCTCGAAGATCTGGGCCAGCAGCTCGCAGTTGCGGGCCTCGTTCAAGAGATCGAGCTCGCCGTTCAGCCCGTCGGCCAAATGGCGCATCTGCTCCCGCGGCTGGTAGCGGGCCATGTCGGGCCACTCGTTCTCGACGATGCGGGCGCCGTGCGCCATCAGACGCAGGTCCGCCTCGATGATCTTGCGCAGGTTCGGTCGCAGCACCTTGACGATCACGTCCTCGCCGGAGTGCAGCCGCGCCCGGTAGACCTGGGCGATCGAGGCCGAGGCGATCGGGTTGGTGTCGAACTCGGCGAAGACCTCGAAGGGCGAGCCGCCGAGATCGAGTTCGAGCTGCGGGCCGATCTGCTCCCACGTCACCGGGACGACCTGGCTGTGGAGCTTCTGAAGTTCCTCGGTCCAGGCCGGCGACAGGAGATCCGGCCGGCTGGCCAGGACCTGCCCGAACTTGATGAAGGTCGGCCCGAGCGCCTCGATCGCCCGGCGCAGCCGCTCGGGCTCGGACAGGCGGGTGACGTCGACCCGGGGCTGACGGCGCGGCACCAGCGGCAGGTAGCGCAGGCCGAGCCGGTCCACGACGCGGGTGACGCCGAAGCCGATCAGGATCGTGGCGATCTCGGACAGCCGCTGACGGTCGCGGGCGGCAACGAAGGCTGTCTTCAGCATGAGTGGGGCGATCCGGTCGGACGGGATTGGGCGTCCGGACAGCACGAGCATAAGGACTTTTTTGCGGTCGCGAACCCCGGGAAGCCCGTCGCGGCCGAGAGAGCCGTCGCCGCAGGCGTCAGGCGGGGGCGCGTTCCCGAACCTGCCGCCCGTGCCGGATGCGGACGATCAGGAGAGCCGCGCCGTCCGCGACAGGGTCGATCCCGTGCGCGTGCGAGTGGGGGCGCACGGGCGGTCCGACGTCCCACTGTCCAGGCGCCGTTCGGGGATGGGATGCCGGCATCCGGAACGCGTCGAACAGGCCGTCGCGGTGGCGCCCGCCGCGCAGGCCTCGGCGACGCTGTCCTGATCGCGTCGGACCGGGTCGCGCGCGCACAGTCACTCGCATGCCTTTCGCGGCCCGTATCGGCTGCGCTTCGGTTCCAGGCTCCATGGCCTCGGGATGGCCCCGGGCAGCGAGACGTTCATCCGGCCCCCCCCCTGCGCTCCGGGGCAGGTTGTGCCGACGACGATCAAGAGCTTGACCGGATCCGGCCGCATCGTGCGTTTCAGAAGGCGGGCTCCAGCCCGCTCGCCCGGTATGCCGCAGCCGCCGCCGGCGTCGTCAGGCCGGCCAGGAACCGGGCGGCGCCGGCCCGGTCGGTCGCATCGCGCAGGATCGCGGCCGCGAAGGTCGTCACCTCCTGCACCGGCTCGGGGAAGGGGCCGACCACCGCGATCCCCGGCACCACCATCAGCTCGCTGATCTGCTGGACCGCGATGTCCGCCTCACCGGAGACGAGTTTCTCGGCGGTGAAACCCTGCGGGATGATGGTCGCCCGGGCGTTGACCGCGTCGGCGAGGCCGAGCCGCGGCAGCAGGCCGGCGAAGTAGATCCCGCTGGCCCCCGCTCGGGAATAAGCCACGGACCGCGCCTCCACGAGGGTGCGTTTCAGCGCCTCGACGCTCGTGATGTCCGGATGAGGAGCGCCCGCCTTGACGGCGATGCCGTAACGCGAGCGCACGACATCGACCCGGCTCTCGGGCTCCACGCGGCCTTCCGCGATCAGCCGGTCCATGGCGTCCGACAGAACCACCACCGCGTCGGCCGGCTCACCCTCGGCGAGCGCCTTCATGATCACGGTGGTCGGCGCCCAGTGGATCGCCGTCCGGCCACCCGCGGCCTCGCAGGCCGGGATGACATGCGTGTCGAAGGCGCCGCGCACCACAAGGGCGCATTTCAGCCGTGTCACCGTCTGCCCGTCTGCCATGTCGTGTTCCATCGGGTTGCGTGGGCGACTGTCGATCCACCGATCGGATGGCCGCGCCCGCACTTCATCAGGATGCGGCGTCCGGAGGGGCGTGCCGTCGCCCGGAAGCCTGGGCGCCGTCACCGCGGTGGCGCAGCCCGTGAATAATCGATCCCCGCGAACCCGCCGCCCTGGTAGCGCTCGACCACCGGGTCGCCGCTGGTCTTGCCTTCCAGGGCCGCGGCGTAGGAATCCGCGCTGTCTTGCGGGGTCCAGCCGATCACGGCGCGCCCGTCCCGCCGCCACCATGTCATGCGGCTGTTGTTGGATGCGGCCCAGATCACCACCGAACCGGCCGGTCCGAGGCTCGGCGCCAGGGTGGCGCGGGCGATCAGCCGGGTCAGGTCGGCGTAGGACAGCCAGGTCGCCAGCATCCTGGCGTCGGCGGGCTCCGGGAAGCACGAGCCGATCCGCAGGAAGACGCTCTCCACCCCGTGCTTGTCGCGGTAGAGGCCACCCATAAGCTCGCCGTAGGCCTTGGACAGGCCGTAGAAGCCGTCCGGCGCGAGGCTGCAATCGTCGTCCAGCACCGCGGAGCGCGGGTGGAACCCGATGGCGTGGTTCGAGGAGGCGAAGATCATCCGCGCGCCCTCGCGGCGGGCCGCATCATAGACGTGGTAGAGGCCGCGGATATTGGGGCCGATCACCGTCTCGAACGGATGCTCCACCGAGATCCCCCCAAAGTGGAGGATCGTGCCACAGCCCTCGGCCAGCCGCAGGATCGCCGGCCCGTCTTCCAGGTCGGCAAGCTGGAAGCGCGCCCCCGCGGGCAGGGGGTCGGGGAAGGGGACGCGGTCGGTGAGCCGGAGGGTCCATCCCTGTTCGCCGAGGGCGCGGGTCAGCACGCGCCCGAGCGCGCCCGAGGCTCCGGTCAAGAGGACGGGTTTCTGCGGGACGGTCTCGGTGGTCATGGGATGCGGCTCCGGAGAGCGCTCTCGGCCGACGGTGTCCCCGGTGCGGCGTGGGAGAACGCGCGATCGATAGGGATAGACAGCTGCGCGCGGTGGCGGGGCCACGATACACGGCAGCGATGCAGTTCTCACCTCGCGACGCGCAGGGCCCCTCTCCCGTACGGGAAAGGGGATCCGCGCTCCGCTCGGATTCCGTCCGGTCACGCGGCCCGTTCGGAACGGACCGTGTCCCGGATGTCGGGTTTTGTCCCGCAGTCCGTGACGGTCGGCTGCAATCGGGTACGGCGATGCGAGCGGCGAGGGTGGCGGTGAGCCCCGCGGCTGCACGACGCTCATGGCCAACGGCGCCCCTGCCTCAGCCCCGCCGCGGGACGCGGCGGAGGAAATCGGGGTTGAGCTCCGACAGGCGGTTCACGCCGATCAGCGCCATGTCGCGGTCGAGCTCCTCCTTGAGGATCCGCATGGCGAGTTCGACGCCCGCCACCCCGCCCAGCGCCGCGGCGAACATGAAGGGCCGGCCGAGCAGGACGAAGTCGGCGCCGAGCGCCAGGGCCTTCATCACGTCGGTGCCCCGGCGGATGCCGCTGTCGACGATGATCTTCAGGCCGCCTTTCCGGGCGGCGATCTCCGGCAGCACGTCGAGGGGGGCGACGGCGTAGTCGAGCTGGCGGCCGCCATGGGTCGAGAGGATCACGCCGTCGACGCCGCACGACCGGGCGATCTCGACATCCTCCGGCGCCAGGAGCCCCTTCACCAGCAGGTTGCCGGACCAGCGCTTGCGGATCGCCTCCAGGTTCTTCCACGAGAGCTGGTCGCGGGCGATGGTGTTGCGCACCGCCCCCTGCGACATCATCGGCGGTCCGCGCGTCGCCTCGGTGTTCTCGAAATGCGGCGCCCCGTGCTGGAGGAAGGTCCGGGCGACGGTGCCCAGGAGCCAGCGCGGGTGCGTCGCGCTCTGCCACGCCACCTTGGGCGTCACCTTGATCGGCATGGAGAAGCCGCTGCGGGTGTTGTGCTCCCGGTTGCCCAGCGTCGGCGTATCGGCGGTGACCACGAAGGTCCGGTAGCCCGTGGCCTCGACCCGGTCGAGCAGACGGTCGATCCGGTTCTGATCCCCCGGCAGGTAGCCCTGGAACCAAGCCTGCGGGTTCTGGGCGTACACGTCCTCCAGCTTGATCAGCGAGGACGCGCTCAGACACATCGGCAGGTTCATCCGCCGCGCCGCCTCGGCCAGGACGAGGTCGCCCCGGTAGGCGATGAAGGCGGCGCCACCCAGCGGACCGATGCCGAAGGGCGCCGCGTAGGTCTGGCCGAACAGCGTCGTGGCGGTGTCGCGCCCTGAGGTGTCCCGCATCAGCCGGGGCAGAAGGGCGTAATCGGCATAGGCACCGCGGCTCTGCGCCAGGGCCGATCCGGTCTCGACCCCGCCGGCCACGTATTGAAAGATCATCGGCGGCAGGCGTTTGCGTGCGTGCCGCTCGAAATCATCGAGCGCCAGCAGGTCGCGGAACCGGTAGGGCGTGACCGCGTCGCTGCGCTTCAGGCTGGTGACGATCGCCTGCGGGGCGGCGATGCCCGCCGCCGACGCGTCGGCGCCGCCGATGGTTGGCGCCGCACGCTCGGGCGTTCTCAACTCGGACGCTGGCCGGTCGAGCGTCGCCATCGGATCCTCCTCCGGGCCGCCCCGATACACGGCTGTCTTGAAAGCGCTTTCAGATAGTCAGGAGGCGAGAGGGGTGTCAATATACTGCCGGTTCGCAGGTCCGGCCGCGTCACGCATCGACGCGATGCAGATATGCCGTCGATCCGGGATGATGCGCATCGCGCGGACCATCGATGCTGGCTGAGGGAAGCAGACGATTTCGACGCGGGAGCAGACCGGGGCTTTGCCTGGAGACATTCTCGACCCGCCATCCCGGGGCCCGGTGGCGCGGGATGTCGCCCGCCGCGCCGGTGTTTCCACCGCCACCGTCTCCCGGGTGCTCAACGGCTTCGCCGGTGTCCGGGCCGACAAGCGGGAGGCCGTGATGCGCGCCGCGCAGGACCTCGGCTTCGTCGCCAACGGGGCGGCCCGGGCGCTCTCGACGCGCCGGTTCATGGCGGTCGGCGCCGTCGTGCCTAACATCGAGAACGAAGCCTTCGTGCGTGTCCTGTCGAGCTTCCAGGACCGCCTGCGCCAGGCAGGCTACACCCTGGTCGCCGCCAATGCCGGCTACGATCTGGAGGACGAGCTGCGGGAGGCGACCTTCCTGCTGGAGCGCGGCGTCGACGGGCTGATGCTGGTCGGCGACATCCACCATCCGGACCTCCATGCGCGGATTGCCCGCGCCGGTATCCCGATGGTGCAGACCTTCAGCCTGTCCCGCGAGCGCCCCTGCGTGGGCTTCGACAACGCCGCCTCGGCGGCCCGGGCGGCCAACTATCTGATTGATCTCGGGCATCGCGGGATCGGTGTGATCTCCGGCCTGCGCAAGGACAACGATCGCGGCGGCGCCCGGGTGACGGGCATCGCGGCGGCGCTCGCTGCCCGCGGCCTCGGTCTCGCACCGGAGCACGACATCGAGATCTCCTACGGGATCGGCGGCGGCCGCGACGGATTCCGCCAGATGCTGGCCGGCGGAGAGCCGCCGACCGCGATCATCTGCGGCACCGACCAGATCGCCTTTGGGGCGATGATCGAGGCCCGGGCGCGGGGGCTCTCCATCCCCGGAGACCTGTCGGTGATCGGCCACAACGATTCCGACTTCGCGCCCTTCCTGGACCCGCCGCTCACGACGATCCGCATCCACTCCGCCGAGATCGGGCACGCCGCCGGCGACCACCTGATCGCTCGGATCCAGGGCAAGCCGGTGGTGCGCCTCACCGAGATCGACGCCGCGTTGATCCTGCGCGCCAGCACCGCTCCGCCCGGGCGTCGCGGAACCTGACCTGCGCTATCTTGCTACCCATTTGAAATCGCTTACAACACCACGACCGGCCGCGGGCCGGCGCTTCGACCAGCCCGGGACACGGCATGGCTCCCCGCATCGTCCTCCTGCACGCGACACCGGTCGCCATGGCACCGATCCAGACCGCCTTCGCGGAGAACTGGCCGGAGGCCGAGACGGTCAACCTGCTCGACGATGGTCTCTCGCTGGATCGGGCGAAGGAGCCGGCCGCGATCTCGGAGGCCATGATCGAGCGCTTCGTGCGGTTCGGCCGCTACGGCCACGACATGGGTGCCGACGGCATCCTGATCACCTGCTCGGCTTTCGGGCCGGCCATCGACCGACTGATGGAGGCCGTGCCGGTGCCGGTGCTCAAGCCGAACGAGGCGATGTTCCGTGCCGCCATCGCCAGGGGCGAGCGCATCGGCATGCTGGCGACTTTCGGCCCCTCGGTCGGCACGATGACGGACGAGTTCGAGGAATTCGTCGCCGAGACCGGACGTCCGGCGAGCCTGCGGACGATCCTGGTGGACGACGCGATGGCGCGTCTGCGCGCCGGCGACGCCGAGACCCACAACCGTCTGGTCGCCGAGCGGGCACCGGAGCTTGCCGATTGCGACGCGCTCATGCTGGCGCATTTCTCCACCTCCCGGGCGGCCGAGGCGGTGCGCAAGGCCGTGGACGTCCCGGTCCTGACTGCGCCCCATGCCGCGGTCGACCGGATGCGGGCGATGGTCGAGACCGGCGGGAGCGCCTGAACCATGAAGCTCGGTGCCTTCCAGGACCGTCTCAGCGGCCATTGCGGTTTCCTGTTCACGGAGCTGCCGCTCTCCGAACGCTTCGCGGCGGCGGCCCGGGCGGGGTTCCGTGCCGTCGAGCATCCCAACCTGTTCGCGACGCCGGCCCGGGAGGTCGCGGGCTGGCTGGAACGGGCGGGCGTGCCGCTGGTCCAGACCGGCTTCCCGGCAGGGGACGCCGCCAAGGGCGAGAAGGGCTTCGCGGCGCTGCCCGACCGGGTCGCGTACTATCGCTCCACCATCGAGCCGACCCTCGACTACGTCGCGCAGCTCGGCTGCCGGATGGTCCACCCGATGGCGGGCGTCCGTCCCGCGGGGGTCGAGCGGGCGCGGCTCTGGGACACCTACCTCGACAACCTCGCCTTCGCGGCCGATGCCGCCGGGGCGCGCGGCATGACGGTGATCGTGGAGCCGATCGGCCCCGGCTCGATCGCCGACTACGTGATCGACGACCCGCTGGTGGCCGTCGAGGCGATCCGGGCGATCGGCCGCGACAACGTCAAGCTGCTGTTCGACGCCTATCACTGCGTCTGCCTCGGCCACGATCCGGCGGCGCTGATCCGGGCGCACGCGCCGCTCATCGCCCATGTCCAGATCGCCGACGATCCCGGACGGCACGAGCCCGGGACCGGCACGATCGCCTTCGACCCGATCTTCGCCGCCCTGGAGGCGGTCGGCTATTCCGGCTTCGTCGGCTGCGAGTACCACCCCGCCGCCGGCACCGAGGCGGGGCTCGGCTGGATTCGGGCGGCGGCGGTCTAGGGTTCGGGCCGGATCCTCAGAACCGGGCGGCGACGCCGCCGATGATCGTGCGGGGCTGCCCCGGCGTCGCGTAGCGGTTCTGGAACGCGCGATCGTAGAACGTCGCGTCGAACACGTTGTCGACGTTCAGGTAGATCCGCACGCCCGGTGCGATCTGATAGTACGAGATCAGGTTGACCAGCGTGTATTGCGGCAGGTTGAAGGTCGAAAGCGCCGTTCCCGCGGCGCGCCGGCCGACGAAGTCGAGGCCGCCGCCGAGCCCGAGCCCTTTCAGGTCGCCGCTCTGGAACTCGTAGACGGTCTGGAACGCGAGGCTGTTGGCGGGCACGTTGGCGATGCGCGTGCCGACCGGCAGGGTGTTGTCGCGGGCGACGGTGGCGTCGACCCGCGTGTAGGTCCCGATCACGCGCCAGCCCGGGGCCAGGTAGCCGGCGGCGGTCAGGTCGAAGCCGCGGCTGCGGACCGTGCCGGTGGCCACGCTGAAATTCGGGTCGACCGGATCGGTGCTCAGGATGTTGGAGCGTCGGATCTCGAACAGGGCGGCGGTGGCATCGAGACGGCCGTCGAGGAGGCTGACCTTCGCGCCGGCCTCGTAGCCCTCGCCCGCCTCGAACGCGAAGGGCCGGCCGCTGCGATCCGTGCCGATATTGGGCCGGAAGGAGCGCGCGTAGTTGCCGTAGACCGCCACCGTGTCGGTCAGGTCGTAGAGCAGGCCGAAGCGCGGCGTCGCCACCAGGCCCTGCAGGCCGGTGGTGGCCTTGGTCAGGTTGTTCGTCGAGACCAGCCCGAGGTCCTCGACCCTGACGCCCACCAGGGCATGGAGACGGGGCGTGAGGTCGATCTGGTCCTGCACGAAGCCGGCGTAGCTCTCCGTCTTCTGCAGGAAATTCGTGACCCGCGCGGTGATCGGCGGCAGCGGCTGTCCGTAACGGGGCGCGAGCAGATCGAGGAGGAACGGGTTCGTCGCCACATTCGAGCGGTCGAACACCTCGCGATAGCGATAGAGCTCGTATTCCAGCCCGAGCAGGAGCGTGTGGCGGAACGGGCCGGTCTCGAACTTGCCCGCGAGGTTCACCTGCAGGTCGAGGTCGGACCACGTCAGGTCCCGCCATTCCAGCGTCCGCCTCTGGGTCCGCCCGTTCGGCAGCAGGCCGATGGCGCCGACCCCGTAGCCCGACAGGTTCCCGCCGAGCACCTGGGCCCCGGCATTCAGCACCCAGTCCTGGTCGAACCGGTGCTCGACCCGCAGCTGGCCGAGGGCGTTGTCGACATGGGCCGGGGGCAGGCCCGGCTCGCCGATGAAGCGGCTGCGCGGCAGGGCGCGCAGGTTGCCCCCCAACGGGACGACGCCGCGGTCGAAAGTCTGCGCCGTGCTGATGAAGTCACCCTCCAGGGTGATGGTCGTGTCCGCGTTCGGCTTCCAGGCGATGACCGGGGCGAGGGCGTAGCGGTCGCTGGTGACGAAGTCCCGGAAGCTGCCGTTGTCCTCGACGGCGCCGGTGACGCGCGCCAGAACCTGCCCGCTCTCGTCGAGGGCGCCCGTGGCGTCGAAGGTGCTCCGCTTTGCGCCGAAGCTGCCGTACTGCGTGCCGACCGTGAGGGAGCGCGCCGCGAGGGGTTGCTTGGTCACGATGTTGAAGGTGCCGCCGGGGTCGCCGCGGCCGTACAGGAAGGCCGACGGTCCTTTCAGCACCTCGATGCGCTCGATGGAGACGATGTCGGGGCTGTTCGGGTAGCCGCGGTTGATCGGGAACCCGTTGCGGTAATACTCGCCGGTGGCCAAACCGCGGATCGTGAATTCGGTCAGGCCGAGGCCGCCGAAATTGTTGCCGCGGCCGACGCCCGCGAGGTCGAGGGCCGTGTCGATCCGCGTGGCCGCCGCGTCCTCCAGCACCTCCTGCGGCACCGCCACGATGGTCTGGGGCACCTCGCGCACGGGCGTGTCGGTCCGCGTGGCGCTCACCGCCCGCGTGGCCCGGTAGCCGTCGATGCGGGACGGCCCGTCGCCGGTCCCGGCCACCGAGAGCTCCTCGAGCTGGACCTCCTGGGAGTTGTCAACGATAGGTTGTGCCCAGCCGGAAGTCGGAAGAAATACTGGAGCGAGGAAGAGAGAGATTCGGGCCGCGCGCCTGGAAACGCCGCGCGATGCCTGCGTGCAAGGTCTTGCACAGTTACGCCAAACCACGATGTCGACCGTTCTGTTTCGGATGGCGCCAGATACGGTGCAGAAACATTCACGGTCAAGCTTGATTGCGAAAGGGTTCGCAAAGCTAGATTTCGAATAATTACAATCTGATCGGGATCGACAGTTCGGCCGGGCTGGCGGAGCGCGCGGCGTACGGTTGAGCAGCTCCGTTGTTGCCTCGAACTTCCGGTGCTCGTGTGTGGACGAGCGAGCGGTGGATGTATCGGAGCCGTTCGGCCCCATCATCTCGGGCCGCTTCGCCGAGCCCGGGATCCGGCCCCACCGAGGCGAGAAGATCTCGCACGGACCCCGGCTCCGGATCGCCCGCCTCCGGCATGCAGCCTGCGGCAACGGGATCGCCTTCGACCCGGGATCACGGCGCGACGTCGCGGCTTAGCCGGCGTCCAATATCGACGCGGAGGCGAAGCTTCTTCAGCCCGGCACCGGCTCGCGGTCAGGCGCCGCCGAGCAGCCGAGCCCGACGCTCCAGCACGGCGGGCCAGACCTCCGGGTTGACGAGCCGCGGCGGCGTCTCGCCCCGGAGCAGGCCGATGATCTGCTCCGCGCCCCAGGCCGCTACGGTGCGCCGCGCCTCGTGGGTGACGCCGGCGGTGTGGTAGGTCGCCACCACGGTGTCGAGCTGCAGCAGGACCGAATCGAGGGGCGGCGGCTCCGGCGTCCAGACATCGAGGCCCGCCCCCGCGAGGTGTCCGGCGGTGAGCGCTGCGGCGAGCGCCGCCTCGTCATGGATGCCGCCCCGGGCCGTGGTGATGAACAGCGCCCCCGGCTTCATCACCGCGAAGGCCCGGGCGTCGAAGCTGCCCCGGGTCGTGTCGTCGAGGGGGCAGTGCAGGGAGACGATGTCGGACTCGGCGAGCAGCCGCGCCCGGTCCACCGGCTCTGCGCCGCGGGACCGGATCTCGGCGTCCGGGAGCAGGGGATCGTGGGCGAGGACCCGCATGTCGAAGCCGCGGGCCAGCTTGGCGACCGCCCGGCCGGTATGCCCGATCCCGATCAGGCCCAGGGTCGCGCCGCCGATCTCGTGGCCCATGAGCGATTCGCGGGTGAAGCCGCGCGCGGTCCGGAGCAGGCGATCCGAGACGCAGATCTTGCGCGAGACGGCGAGCATCAGGCCGATCGCCAGCTCCGCCACCGAGCGGGCATTGCCGCCCACTTGGTTGACCACCGCGACGCCGGCCCGGGTGCAGGCAGCGGCGTCCACCGTGTCGAAGCCCGCCCCGCCCGACGAGACCGCCAAAAGGTTCGGGCATTCGGCCAGCAGGGCGTCGCTCACGTGCCAGCGGAGCGGCAGCTCGTTCCGCGCCGGAGAGACGTGGAAGACGTGGGCCTGCGCCAGAAGCGCCCGGAGCTTGTCCTCCGGGCCCTGCAGGTCGCCCACCTGCAGGTCGATATCGGGCTCGGCCCTCAGGCGTTCGTCGAAGGCCGGATCGATCCAGACGTTGAACCGGCAAACGCGCTTGAGGGCCGCCACATGTTCAGCCCTTCACCACCGCGTCGATCGCATCGATGACGTGGTCGATGTTGTGGGTGTTGACCGCGGCCACGCAGATCCGGCCCGTCTCCAGGGCGTAGACCTCGTGCTCCTCGCGCAGGCGGGTGGCCTCCGCGGGGCTGAGACCCGTGTAGGAGAACATGCCCTTCTGCGTCTTGATGGCGTCGAAGCCGCGCTCGGGGTGGCGCTGCTGCAGGCTGTCGGCCATCCGCTCACGCATGGCGCGGATCCGGTCCCGCATCTCGCCGAGCTCCCGCTCCCAGTCGGCGCGCAGCTCCGGATCGGTGAGCACGATCTCGACGATCGCGGCGCCGTGGGTGTGCGGGTTCGAGTAGCTCGCCCGGACGAGGCGCTTGGCGAAGGACTCGACCTTGGCCTTCGCGGCCGGATTCTCGGCCACGATGGTGAGCGCGCCGACGCGCTCGCCGTAGAGCGAGAACGACTTCGAGAACGAGGAGGCGACGAGGAACTCCTGGCCCGACTCGGCGAAGAGGCGCACCGGCTCGGCATCGGCATCGAGGCCGTTGCCGAAGCCCTGATAGGCGATGTCGAGGAACGGGATCAGGCCGCGCTCCGCCATCAGGGGCACGAGGTCGCGCCACTCGTCGAGGCTCAGATCGGCGCCGGTCGGGTTGTGGCAGCAGGCGTGCAGCACCACGATCGACCCCTTCGGCAGATCCTGGAGATAGGCCTTCATGGCCGGATAGTCGGCGCCGCCGGTCTCGGCCGAGAAGTAGGGATAGTCGACCACGGTGAAGCCGGCCTGGGTGAACAGGGCCTTGTGGTTCTCCCAGCTCGGATTGCTCACCGCCACGGTGGCGTTCGGGAAGAGCTTAGCCAGCACGTCCGCGCCGGTCTTCAGGGCGCCGGTGCCGCCGATGCTCTGGAGCGTCGCCGCCCGGTTCTGGGACAGGATCGGCGCGCCCTTCCCGAACAGCAGCTCCTGGACCGCGTCGCGGAACGGCTTGGTGCCCTCGATCGGACGATAGGTCTTCGGCAGGCCCTTCTCGATCCAGCGCTTCTCGGCGGTCTGCACGGCGCGCAGGCGCGGCACCTTGCCGTCCGCATCCGTGTACACGCCGACGACGAGGTTGAGCTTCTTCGGGCTCGGGTCGGCGTTGAAGGCCTCGAACAGGCGCATGATCGGGTCGAGCGGCGCGTCCTGGATGCCGGCGAACAGCGAGGTCATGATCGTCAATCGTCCCAGAGGGTCTCGGCCGGCGACGCTTGGAGGGGCGCCGGCACGCCCGGCGACGGGCCGGGCCGACGCCCTTATTCCGCACATCGCGCCCGCCCGCCAGCGCTTCTGCGCGCATCAGCGTCCCGATCCGTTCAACGATCCGGTGACGTCGCTCTTCCGGATGGGGCTCCGACGGCCCTAGAGTGCCGCCATGATGCGTCGCCTCATCCCGATCCTCGCCGGTCTCCTCGCGGCTAGCCCGGCCGTCGCGCAGGCTCCGGTCCGGATCGGGCTATCGGCCCCGCTGACCGGGCCGGACGCCGCCTTCGGCCAGGGGCTCCGGCAGGGGGCCGAGCAGGCGGTGGCCGATCTCAATCGCGCCGCCGGCGGGCGCCCGCGCTGGGTCCTGGTCCCCGCCGACGACGGCGGCGAGGCCCGGCAGGCCGCCGCGAACGCCAGGAAATTCGCCGCCGACGGCGTGCGCCTCGTGGTCGGGCCGCTCGAATCCGGGGCGGTCGCGGCCGCGGCGCCCGTCTACGAGGAGGCCGGGGCCGTCATGGTGGCGCCCGCGGCGGCCTACGGGCCGCTCACCGGCCGGGGCCTGTGGAACCTGTTCCGCCTGGGCCCGAGCGACGCCCAGCAGGGCCGGGCGGCCGGAGCCTACCTGGCGAAGGCCTTCGCGGGGCGCCGGGTCGGGATCCTCAGCGACCGCTCCACCTTCGGCCGGGGCCTCGCCGACGCGGTGGCGGCGCGTCTGAAGGAGGCCGGCACGCCGGAGGTGCTGTTCGACGGCTTCGCCCGGGGCAGCCGCGATTTCTCGGACCTCGTCGCCCGGCTGAGGGCGGCGCGGCTCGATGCGGTGTATTTCGGCGGGCTCGCGCCCGATGCCGCCACCCTGCTCCGCGCTTTGCGCGCGGCCGGCCTCGGCACGACCCTGGTGGCGAGCGATGGCATCCTCGACCCGAGCTTCGCCGCGGCGGCCGGCGCAGACGGGGACGGGACCGTGATGACCCTGGCGCCCGATCCGCCGCGCCTGCCCGAACCGCGCGGCGCCCGCCCGGCGCCGCGGAGTCCCGAGGCCGAGAGCGTCGCGGCCGGGGCCTACGCGGCCGTGGAGCTCCTGACCCAGGCGACCGAGCGCGCCCGGGCGGCCGATCCGAAGACCGGCCGCATCGCCGACGGCCGCAAGGTGGCCGAGGCCCTGCGGGCGGGGCCGTCGCGGACGCTGCTCGGATCGGTGGCCTTCGATGCCCGGGGCGACCGCTCCGCAGCGCCGATCGCCCTCCGGATCTGGCGCCGGACCGCGGATGGGCGCCTCGACTATGCCGGCAACGACGCGGAGCCCTGAAAGCCGGCGATGAAAACCGGCGAAACGTGTCGATGACGGAACGGGTTCGGCGTCCGTGACTTGCGGCGGGTTCCCGCGGGGACTACATGCGGGCGGTGCTGCTGAGCTGGCGCGGGCGGTCCACCGGATCGGATCCGCGCCCTGCGGCGTTTCCCGAGCTCGATGACAGCTGAACACGCATTGCCGGAACGCCTGCTGCCGGACGGTCCGACTGGAGAAGGTGCATGGCGAAAGAAGAATTGATGCAGTTCGACGGTCTCGTGATCGAGATCCTGCCGGACGCGCGCTACCGCGTGCAGCTCGACCAGGGCCACGAGATCGTGGCCTACACGGCCGGCAAGATGAAGAAGAACCGCATCAAGACGCTGGCCGGCGACCGGGTCACGGTCGAGATGTCGCCCTACGACCTTGAGAAGGGGCGCCTCGTGTTCCGCCACAAGGACGAGCGCTCGTCCGGTCCCCGTCCGCCCGTGCGGGGCGGCCAGTTCCGCCGCCGGTGAGGATCCGGGGCGCGAGCCGGGCTTCCCCGGCCGCGTCCGCCTACCTGCTGCTGACCGTCACGGCGCTCCTCTGGGCCGGCAACGCCGTCACCAGCCGCTGGGCGCCCGGCCACGTCTCGCCCCAGGTCATCACGACGCTCCGCTGGGCGGTCGCCTGCCTGGTCCTCATGCCCTTGGCCGGCACCCGCCTCCTGGCCGCTTGGCCGGAGCTTCGGCCCCACTGGCTGCGCATCCTGCTGATGGGCGGCCTGGGCTACACGGCCTTCAACTGTCTGTTCTATGCGGCCGGCGTTCATACCGGCGCGATCAACCTCGCCCTGTTCCAGGGGGCGATCCCGGTCCTGGTGATCGTCCTGAACCGGCTCGCCTACCGGGTGCCGGTCACGCCTGGGCAGGTGCTCGGCGTCGTTCTGACGCTGATCGGCGCGGGGCTCGCCGCCACCCATGGCGATTGGTCGGTGCTGACGAACCTCGCCTTCAACCGCGGCGACGTGCTCGTCTTCGCGGCCTGCCTGCTCTACGCGGGCTACACGGTCGTCCTGCCGACGCGCCCGAAGGTGCCGGCGCTCGTGTTCTTCGCCGCGATGGCCATCGCGGCGTTCGTCACATCCCTGCCGCCCCTGGCCGTCGAGTGGGCGACGGGGCACGCCGTCTGGCCCAACCGCGCGGGCTGGATCATGGTCGCCTTCGTCGGCCTCGGGCCGTCGCTTCTGGCGCAGCTCTTCTTCATGCGCGGCGTCGAGCAGATCGGCCCGAACCGCGCCGGCCTGTTCGTCAACCTCGTGCCGATCTTCGGCGCGATCCTCGCCGTCCTGCTGGTCGGCGAGCCGTTCGGGGCGACGCAAGCGCTCGCCCTGGCCCTGGTGTTGGCCGGGATCGCCTGCGCCGAGCGCCTGAAACCGGCGCTCGCCGCGGAGGCGACTCCGGAAGCCGCTTATTCGCAGACGCGGACGCGGCGGATGTAGACGTCGCCGTAGGGATCGATGGTCCGGCGGCGCTCGAAGTGGCAGACCGGGCCGTAATCCTCCTCGACGTAGACCGGCGGCGGGGCGCGGTAGACCGGGCGGCCCGGATAGTAGCCGTTGTTGGCCGACGCGATGGCGCCGCCGACCGCCAGGCCGCCGAGCACGCCGAGGGCGGCCGCGCCGCCGGCACCGATCCCGTCGCGGGCCTGGGCGGCCGGTGCGAGGGTGGCGAGGCTCCCGACGACCAGGCTCGTCGCGAGAAGGTACTTCATGACATCCCCCTGAAAGCAGGCGATTCGCGCCGATCGATCGGCACAGTCCTGCTAGCACACCCGAGCTTTGGGGCGTTTGTTCGGCCGCACATGCCGGCTTGACGCGAGGTGCTCCGCCGCACCAAACCCGGGGGGAGAGCGAGAGGGGCGGCGACCGGCATGGTGACACGGGGCTTCGTCGGACGCAGGCAGCCGCCGGAAACGGGCGCGCGCCTGCCGCCGGGTCAGTATCTCACCGAGGATTTCCCGATCCTCCAGATCGGCCCCAACCCGACCGTTGACCTGGCCACCTGGACGTTCACGCTGCGCGCGGGGTCGCGGCCGATCAAGGCGTGGAGCTGGGCGGAATTCGAGGCGCTGCCTCGCACCACCTGGAAGGGCGACATCCACTGCGTCACCAAGTGGTCGAAGTTCGACACGACCTGGGAAGGCGTCAGCTTCGACGACCTGCTGGCGGATGCCGGGATCGAGGCGCCGACGAACTTCCTGCTCGCGGAATCCCACGACGACTACACCACGAACGTGCCGGTGGCCGACCTCGTGGGCGGTCGCGCCCTGGTGGCGACGCGCTACGAGGGCCAGCCGATCCATCCCGATCACGGCGGCCCGGCGCGGCTTTTCGTGCCGCACCTCTACTTCTGGAAGAGTGCCAAATGGGTGAAGGGCCTGCGCTTCACCCAGGTGGACACGGCCGGCTTCTGGGAGCTGCGCGGCTACCACATGTACGGGGATCCCTGGCGTGAGCAGCGCTACATCGGTGATTGAGTCGGTGATCGAGCCCGTCGTCTTCCGCTGGCACGAGGCGGAGATCACCGCGCTCTCGCCGGTCACGCCGCACGTGAGGAGCGTCCGTCTGCGCTGCAGCCTCGCCGAGGCTTACCGGGCCGGGCAGCACGTCGATGTCCGCCTCACCGCCGAGGACGGCTACCAGGCGCAGCGCAGCTACTCCATCGCCTCGGCCCAGGACGGCAGCGGCACACTGGAGCTGATGATCGAGGCCCTGCCGGACGGCGAAGTCTCGGGCTGGTTCTCGCATTTGGCCGAAATCGGCGACCGGGTCGAGCTGCGCGGGCCGATCGGCGGCTCGTTCTCCTGGGACGGCCCCGATGGCGGGCCGCTGCTCCTGGGCGGCGGCGGGTCGGGCGTGGTGCCGCTCCTGGCGATGCTGCGGCGGCGGGCGCAGGGCTGGCGGCAGATCCCGGCGGCGCTGATCTATTCGGCCCGCACCCGGGCGGAGGCCATCGCGGTGGCCGAGCTGGAGCGGCTCGCGGAAGCCGATCCCAACTTCTCCCTGCATCTTGCGACGACGCGCGAGCCCGGCGGCAAGCGGATCGACGCGCCCCTCGTCGCCGATGCCCTCGCGCGGATCGGGGCGCCCGGGAAGGTCTTCCTCTGCGGCTCCAACCGGTTCGTGGCCGCAGCCTCGGACCTGATCCTGGCGGAGGGCGTCGCGCCGGGCCTGATCCGCACCGAGCGCTTCGGCGCCTGAGCGCCGGGGCCCCGCGCCGGCATGGCGGGGCGAGGGCGGAGTCGATCGGGTCCCCGTCTTCAGGACCTGACGGAGCCCGTCACGGAGTGCGCAGAGGAAAGGCCGTCGGTGACGAACCCGATCCCCGCGAGGATCACGGGCTGAAGATCAGCACGAGGTAGACGAAGAACAGCACGAGATGCACCGCGCCCTCCAGCACGGTGGTGCGCGAACCCGAGAAGGTCTGCGCGCTGAGGATCAGCGTGACGGCGAGGAGGGTCATCTCGGTGGGCTTGAGGCCGAGCACCACGGTCTGGCCGGTGAGCAGCCCGATGGTCAGGATCGCCGGCACGGTGAGGCCCACCGTCGAGGTGGCCGCGCCGAGGCATAGATTGATCGCCCGCTGGAGTTCGTTGCGGGCCACCGCCTTCAACGCCGAGATCCCCTCCGGGGTGAAGACGATGGCGGCGATCAGCACGCCGCCCAGCGCCGAGGGCGCGCCGAGGGCCGCGATGCCGTGGTCGAGGATCACCGCGAGGCTCTTGGCGAGGATCACGATCGGCAGGACGTTGGCGAGCAGCAGCCCGATATGCTTGGCGATGCCGCCCCCCGAGATCGAGTCGGCGCCGTGGGGCGCCTCGGCGCTCTCGCGGACTTCCGCATCGATGAAGAAGTCGCTGTGGCGGCCGGTCTGGATCAGCAGAAACACGCCGTAGAGCGCGAGGGTGAACACCGAGAACGTCACCGCCTGCAGGATCGTCAGGGTGCCGTCGCTGGTGGAGCTGGTGAAGTTCGGGATGATCAGCGCGATGGTGGTGAGCGGGATGATCACCGACAGGAAGGCCGAGGCGCCCTGAAGGTTGTAGCGCTGCTGGTGATGGCGCAGGCCGCCGACCAGGAGGCCCAGCCCGACCACGCCGTTCAGCACGATCATCAGGACCGCGAACATCGTATCGCGTCCCAGCGTCGGCGCGTCCTTGGCCGACAGCATCACGGCGGAGATCAGCGCCACCTCGATGATGACGATCGAGAGGGTCAGCACCAGGGTGCCCAGGGGCTCGCCCAGACGGTGGGCCAGTTCCTCGGCCTCGTGCACCACCCCGAAGGCCGCCCAGACGATCACCGCGAGCAGCCACGCGAACAGGCCGCCGGCGAAGAGCGGCCGCGACAGGTTTCCGAGCCAGTCCTTGCCGAACCACGCGAAGGCCAGAACCGTCGCCCAGGCTACCGCCACCCGCAGGGCTGCCATCATGATGAACGTGTACTCCGGTCGGGGCGCGTCGCGGCTGCGACAGGCGAAACTTGACCGTGCCTTAGCAGGTCGCCGCACCAGAGTCGGCCCTTCGTCCCGGCTTCGTCCCGGCTTCGCACCGCTCGCAAGGACGCGGTCCACGGCCCATCGTGAGGGCGGAGGTTCGAGCACCCCGCAACCGGCGCGTCCCGGATTGAGCGCCTGCAACCGCCCCATGCTGCGGCGGGAGTGGTCAGGCGGCTCGCGACGCGTTACCGTCTTGGCACCCGAATAAAGTCCGGCGCCTGATTCCCCCGCCGCGCGATGGCGCGCTGCCGGGCGCGGCACGGCCGTTGAGAGTTTCCGAAGCTTGCCTTTCCCGACCCTGCCCGCCCCCCTCGCGCGGGCCCTGAGCGACCGCGGCTATGCCGATCCGACCCCGGTCCAGGCCGCCGTGCTTGAGGCCGCCGCCGGCTCCCGCGACCTCCTCGTCTCGGCCCAGACCGGCTCCGGCAAGACCGTGGCCTACGGCCTCGCCATGGCCAGTATCCTGATCGGGGAGGCCGACCAGCTGCCGCCCCCGGCGGCGCCCCTGGCCCTCGTGATCGCCCCGACCCGGGAACTCGCCCTGCAGGTGCAGCGCGAGCTGTCCTGGCTGTACGGGCCCGCCGGCGGCCGCGTCGCGGCCTGCGTCGGCGGCATGGACCCGCGCCGTGAAAGCCGGATGCTGGCGGAGGGCACCCACATCGTGGTGGGCACGCCGGGGCGCCTGCGCGATCACCTCGAGCGCCGCAACCTCGACCCGACGGCCCTGCGGGCCGTGGTCCTCGACGAGGCCGACGAGATGCTCGATCTCGGCTTCCGGGAGGATATCGAGTTCATCCTCTCGGCGACGCCGCCGGAGCGGGCCACCTACCTGTTCTCCGCGACCCTGCCGAAGGCGATCGAGACGCTAGCCGAGCGCTACCAGCACGGCGCGCTCCGTCTGGCGATCAAGGGCGAAACCAAGGGACATGCCGACATCGCCTACCGGGCGGTGCGGATCATGCCGCGGGAGACCGAGCACGTCGTGCTCAACCTCCTGCGCGAGGCCGATGCCGCGACCGCGATCGTCTTCTGCAACACCCGCAACGCCGTCCGCCATCTCCAGGCCAGCCTGACCGAGCGGGGTTTCTCCGTGGTGGCGCTGTCGGGCGAACTCGGCCAGGGCGAGCGCAATGCCGCGCTCCAGGCCCTGCGCGACGGCCGCGCCCGGGTCTGCGTCGCCACCGACGTGGCCGCCCGCGGCATCGACCTGCCGTCCCTGAGCCTCGTCATCCACGCGGACCTGCCGCACGATGCCGAGGTGCTCCAGCACCGCAGCGGCCGTACCGGTCGCGCCGGCCGCAAAGGCACCTCGGTGCTGCTCATCCCCAATTCCCGGCGACGCCGCGCCGAGCAGATGTTCGCCATCGCCAAGGTGAGCCCCGAATGGTCGGGGCCGCCCTCGGCCGACGAGATCCGGCGCCTCGACGGCGAGCGCATGCTCTCGGATCCGCTCTTCGCCGAGCCGCCCGCCGAGGAGGATGTCGCGCTCGCCGAGACGCTGCTCGCCGGCAAGAGCCCGGAGGAACTGGCTGCCCTGCTGGCCCGCGTCTACCGCACCCGCCTGCCGGCTCCCGAAGAGGTCAGCGATCCCGGAGAGGGCCGCGCTCCCCGGGGCGAGCGGCCGCCCTACGACCCGATGGATCCGGAGCGGATCGCCGCCATGGGGCCGGCCGTCTGGTTCCGCCTCAACCTCGGCCGCCGCGACAACGCCGACCCGCGCCGTCTGCTGCCGATGCTGACCCGGCGGGGCGGCATCGGGCGTCAGGAGATCGGCGCGATCCGGATCTTCGACCGCGAGACCAAGTTCGAGGTGCGGGGCAACGCGGCGGCACGCTTTGCCGAAGCGTTCGCCCGGAACGGCTCGCCGGATATCCAGGTCGAGGCGCTGGTGGGCGATGCGGGGCCGGATGAGCGCAGGGACCGACCGGGTGGTCCGAAGGGTTTTGCGAGCCCGCGCGCCGGGAAGCACCAGCGCAAGGTGGATCGCACCGGGCCGAAGAGCGATAAGGCCGGGCGCCATTCCGGACGGGCCTGAGCGCCGGATCGGAAGACTTGTCCGGCCCCCATGCGCGGGGCCGGAGCCGCGGGTCAGAACACGTTCTTTACGGCGTTGCCGAGAGCGTCGACGCTTTCCTTCAGCTTCCGACCGGCCGGTGCGAGGGACGGGAGCTTGATCCCGAGCACCTCGGTGTCCTCCGCCTCGGCGGGTTCTGCCTGAGCCACGGTCGCGGGCGCAGTGCCGGTGGCCTTCTCGGCCGCCCGCGCCGGCGCAGGCGCCTTGCGGGTCGCCACCGCCTTCGAGGCGGGCTTCTCGGGGCGCTCGATCTTCTGGGCGCGCTCGACCTTCTCGGCGCGCTCGACCGGCGCCGGGCGCTCGGTCCGCTCGGTCGCGGGAGCCGGATTCGGCACGGCCGGTTCAACGAGTTCGCGGGCCCGGACCGTCTCGGACGCGCGGGGCGTCTGGAGCGATGCCGTGCGGGTCGACGCCAGCGGCGCGACCTCCCGCGTGGCCGCCACCGGCATAACGGGGGTCGGGACCGGGATGCGCTGCGTCGGCGGGACCGGTGCCGCGGCGACCTTGGCGGGCTGTGAGGCGGCCGAGGGCGGGGCGGCGGGGGCCTTCGCGGGCGTCACGATGGGCGAGAAGGCCTCGGGCAGCGCGACCATCCGCAGGGCCGGCGCCTCGGGCTTGGCGGGCACCGCCGCCGCCGGCGCTGCCTGGACGGAGCCCTTGATCACGGGCAGCCCGTCCTTCAGCTCTGGCCAATCGGCGGCCTGCTTGGACGCGACGATCCGCACCGGCGTCGGCGCCGCGAGGCCGGCCATCACCGTCGAGGCGGCAACGCCGAAGCCCACCAGCGCGCCCGCGCCGGCTACGCCGAACAGCACGACCTTGAGGTTCAGCGACGGCCCGGGCTTGGCCGACGGCCTCCGGTCGGGCCGGGTCTCGGACGGGTCGAGGTTGAGATCGATCATGGTCCGGGGTCTCTGACTCGATACACGCCGCGCGCGACCGGGCTCCCCATGACCGGCCGCCACTCTTCGAGGATTCGAAGCTGGTTCGACTCTGTTGGCGATAGAGAAGCTGCAATACGGCGCAATGATGTCGGCCCGAATTGCCAGCCCAGCCAGTCGTGACCCGGCTATCCACAACATAACGCGCCGCCGCTTAAGAATCGGTATTCGGACCGCCCGTGCCGAAGCGTGCGTCGGGGTCCGCGCGGCCATGGCCCGGTCGGCCGCGGGGCGCGGCATGGACTTCGCCGGCACGGTCGCTATGCGTCACGGCGTGAATACGAGCCCGACCCTGACCCCGAGATCCGCGGTACCCGCCGCGCCGAAGAGACCCCGCCCCGGCCTTTGGCCCTGGTCCGGCTGGTCGACGCGCGCGCGGCTCGTCGCGGTGGTGCTGCTCATCGATGCCTTCGCGGCTTTGATCTCCTGCGCGGTCATCGTGCTGAACGCCCGGTCGGCGGTGCGCGTCGAGACCCGCGCCTCCCTCGCCACCGTCGAGTCGCTGGTGGCCGACACGATCCGCCTGTCCGACACGGCCTCCCCCGACACGCTGCTCCAGACGCTCGACCTCCGCTTCAAGGTCCTGCGGCATGTCCGGGTCGCGGTGCTCGATGCGGATGGCGACCAGATCGGCCGGCCGTTGCCGCCGACCCGCGCGGACCGGGAGGCACCCCACTGGTTCGCCGACCTGATCATGCCGCCGATCGAGCGCCACGCCCTGCCGATCGTCGTCGACGGGCGTCGCCTCGGGACGGCGCAGATCACCACGCAGCCGATGGACGAGATCGACGAGATCTGGGGCTATGCCCGTGCGCTCTCGCTGACCACCCTGGCGATCAACGCCGCGATGCTGATCGCCCTCTACATCGCCCTGGGCCGGATCCTCGCGCCGCTGCGGCGGCTCGGCGCCGGCCTGACCCAGCTGGAGCATCACGACTACACGGCCCGCCTGGAGCCGCCCGGTGCCCGGGAGCTGGCGGTGATCGCCGAGCGGTTCAACAAGGTCGCCGAGGCCCTGGGCGAGGTCCGGGCCGCCAACGGCCGCCTCAACCGCCAGCTTCTGACCGCCCAGGACGACGAGCGCCGCCGGACAGCCCTGGAGCTGCACGACGAGTTCGGCCCCTGCCTGTTCGCCCTGGAGGCCAACGCCGCCTCGATCGGCCGTATCGCCTCCGGCTCCGCCGAGCCCAGCCGCGAGAAGCTCGCCGCCCGGGCGGCCGAAATCAGCGCCATCGTCGGCCAGGTCCAGACGGTCAACCGGGAGCTTCTGAACCGCCTGCGGCCGCACGGACTCGGGCAGGCGCCGCTCGCGACTTGCCTGGACCTGCTCCTGCGCGGCTTCGGGCAGCGCCACCCCGGCCTCAGCTTCGTGGGCCGGTTCGACGGTCTGGCCAAGGGCTACGGCGACCTCGTGGACCTCACGGTGTTCCGCTGCGTGCAGGAGAGCGCCACCAACGCCGTGCGGCACGGCGCCGCGACCCGGGTGGAGGCCGAGGCGACCGAGGCCGAGGGCCGGCTCGACCTCACCATCCGCGACAACGGCACCGGAATCCCCCCGGAACACGGCACCGGGCTCGGTCTGTCGGGGATGCGCGAGCGCGTGGAGGCCCTCGGCGGCACCTTCGCCCTTGACAATGCCGGCCCCGGGGCGATCGTCCGGATCATGATCCCCGTTCCGCCTGACCGGGGCGACGAGACCAGCACCGCGCCGAGCGCATGAACGCCATCGCATCCCAGATCGACGCCGCCGCCACGCGCCTGCCGGTTCTCGTCATCGATGATCACCCCATCGTCCTGCAGGGCTGTCGACGCGTCCTGGAGGATTCCGGCGTGGAGACCATCGCGGAGGCGACCACCGTCGTCGGCGGCTACCGGATCTTCCACCGGCTCCGTCCGCCGGTGGTGATCTGCGACCTGACCTTCCAGGGCAGCGGCATGGCTGGCCTCGGCCTGATCCGGCGCATCCGGGCGGTGGCGCCCGAGACGCGCATCCTCGTCTTCAGCATGCACAACGACCCGGTGATCGTCGCCCGCGCCCTCGAGGCGGGGGCCCTCGGCTACGTCCTCAAGGATCACGCCTCCGCCGAACTGTTCGAGGCCTTCGCCAAGGTGCGTATCGGCGAGGTCTACCTCGACCGGCGGCTGGCCACCGAGGTGGCGATGCTGCGCGCCGACGCCCGCCGCGCACCGGAATCGCAGCTGACCCCCCGCGAGCAGCAGATCCTAGCGCGCCTCGCCCAGGGCCGCTCCTACGGCGCCATCGCGGCCGACCTGTCGGTGAGCTACAAGACCGTGACGAATGCCTGCTCGCAGATGCGCCAGAAGCTTGGCGTGCGCACCCTCGCCGAGCTGATCCACGTCGCCGTCACCCACGCGCAGCGGCAGGGCTAGGGCGTGGCGTCTCTCGGACTGGCCGAGGCGGGCGCGCCGGTCTCGTTCTCGCAGGAGGCCTGGGCGCGCAACGCCGCCGCCTACGAGACCATCCGGTCGATGCCGTTCAATGCCGAACTCGCCGCCGGAACGCTGCCGCAGGGTCGGTTCCGGCACTACATCGTGCAGGACGCGCACTACCTGATCGGCTTCGGCCGGGCGCTGAGCCTCGCCGCCGCGAAGGCGCCGGATCCCGACGCGATCGTGCAGTTCTCCCGGGCCGCGCAGGAAGCGATCGTCGTCGAGCGCGCGCTCCATGGCGGCTTCTTCCGCGACTACGGCATCGGCCCGGAGACCTTCGCGGCCACGCCCCTGACGCCGGCCTGCGATCATTACGTCTGCTACCTGCTCGCCACCGCCTATGCCGAGCCCTTCGCGGTGGTCTGTGCCGCGCTGCTGCCCTGCTTCTGGATCTACAAGGCGGTGGGCGACGACATCTTCGCCCGCGCCGCGCCCGGCAACCCGTACCGCGCCTGGATCGACACCTATGCGGGGGCTGACTTTGCCGAGGCGGTGGCGGCCATGATCGCCGCCACGGATCGGGCCGCGCGGGACGCGTCGGCGGCCGAGCGCGCGCGGATGCATCAGGCCTTCACGCAGGCCACCCGGCTGGAATGGCAGTTCTGGGACAGCGCCTACCGCGACGCGGCCTGGTCCCTGTGACCGGCCCGGCGCGCCCGTGACCGCGCCGGAGGCTCGCCGCCGGGATCTCGTCGCCGCGGCACTCGCCGCCGCCCTGGTCTGGCCGCTCCGTCCGGCGCAGGCCGCTGGCTCTGCAGACGCGCCGGACCCGATTTCGCCGGAGCCGATCCCGCCGGACCGCCCCGTCCGGATCGCCATGCTGCTCTATCCGGGCCTGACCGCCCTCGATCTCGTGGGCCCGCAGACCTTCCTGGCCGGCCTCGCTCCGGGCAGCCTCCACCTCGTCGGTGCGGAGACCGGTCCCGTCACGAGCGATACCGGCCTCGCCCTGGTGGCGACCCACAGCTTCGCGACCTGCCCGGCGGATCTCGACGTCCTGTTCGTGCCCGGAGGCGACGGCACGCCCGCCCAGATGGGCCATGCGGCGCTCCTCGCCTTTTTGCGCGACCGCGCCGCCCGGGCCGGCTGGGTCGTCAGCGTCTGCACGGGATCGCTGATCCTGGGGGCGGCCGGCCTTCTGCGAGGCTACCGCGCGACGTCGCACTGGAGCGTGCGCGACGCGGTGCTGCCGCTCCTCGGCGCCGAACCGGTGGCGGAGCGCGTCGTGTTCGACCGCAACCGCGTCACCGCGGCCGGGGTCTCGGCGGGGCTCGACCTCGGGCTGGCGCTCGCCGCCCGCCTGCGCGGGGCCGACTACGCCCGCACCGCGCAGCTCGTCGCCGAATACGCTCCGGCACCGCCGTTCCGGGCCGGCACACCGGCGGAGGCCGGTCCGGCCGTGGTCCGGGCCGCCGAGGTGATTCTCGCGCCGCTGGTGACGGGGGCCGAGGCCGTGGCGCGCCGTTGAGGGCCGCGCTGGCGATGCAACTTCGCCACGGTCGGGCGCCACGTGCGGCGCCGTGCTTGACGGAGCGACGCCGGGGACCGAACTGTTGCGCTGCACGATCCCCCCGGAGCCGCCATGTCCCTGATCGCACGCCTGCGCGCCTACGCGGCCGAGGCTCTCGGCGTCGGCAACCCCGAGACCGTGGACGAGACGCATCTCGCGGCCACGGCGCTCCTCGTCCACGTCGCCCGCGTCGACGGCATTCTGGCGCCGGCCGAGAGCGAGCGCCTGTCGCGCCTCGTCCAGGGTCATTACGCCGACGGGCCGGATGCGGCACGGGCCCTGATCGAGCGGGCCGCCGCCATGGACTCGGAGGTGCGCGACGTGGCGAGCCTCGTGGAGATGATCCCCCACGAGGCCGACCGGGCCGAGCGCGAAGAGCTGCTGACCATGGCGTGGTCGGTCGCGGCGGCGGACGGCAACGTCGACGAGTTCGAGGAGGCCCTGGTCGAGCGCCTCGGCCGCCTGCTCGGCTTCGACGAGGCCGCCATCTCGGCCGCCCGGCGGAGCGGTCAACAGGGTGTCGCGGCCGCCTAGCCCTCGCGTCCCGCCATGATCGCCAGTCTGGCGCTGATCCTGCTCGCCCAGTTGCTGGGCGAGGTCCTGGCGCGCGGCGCGGGCGTGCCGGTGCCGGGGCCGGTGATCGGCATGGGCTTGATGTTCGCGTTCCTGCTGCTGCGCGACAGCGCGGGGCTCGGCCTGTCGCGCTTCCTGCCGAAGCCGCTCACCGATGGGACGCTCGAAACGACGGCGCGCGGCCTGCTGATGAACCTGTCGCTCCTGTTCGTTCCGGCGGGGGTCGGCGTCGTCGGCCGCCTCGACCTGCTGCGGGCCCAGGGTGCCAAGCTCGCCCTCGTGCTGATCGTCTCGACGGCGCTGTCGCTGCTGGTGACCGTCCTGGTCTTCCGTGCCGTGGCCGCCCAGGTCGAACGGCGTCGACCCGACGGAGAGCCCTGACGCATGGGCGGCGATTTCTCGCTCTGGGTCTATCTCGCCAAGACGCCGCTCCTGTGGCTGACGGTGACGCTGACCGCCTACGTCCTGGCGGACCGGATCGCCGCGGCCACGGGCCGGCACCCGATCGCCAACCCCGTGCTCATCACCGTGGCCCTGGTCGGTGCGGTCCTGGCCATCACGGGCACGCCCTACGGGACCTATTTCGAGGGCGCGCAATTCGTCCACTTCCTGCTCGGACCCGCCACCGTGGTTCTGGCCATGCCCCTCTACGAGCGGCGTGCCACGGTCCTGCGCGCCCTCGCGCCGATGCTCGCGGCCCTCGCCGCCGGCTCGGCCACCACGCTCGCCGTGGTCATCGCCCTCGCGCGGCTCCTCGACATCCCGCAGCCGGTCCTCGTCTCGCTGGCCCCGAAATCCGTGACGTCGGGGGTGGCGATGGGTATCGCGGAAGCGCTGGGCGGCGATCCGACGCTCACGGCCATCCTGGTGATCCTCACCGGCATCATCGGGGCGATCCTGGTCACGCCGATGATGAACCTCCTGCGCATCCGCGACATGCGCGCCCGCGGCTTCGCGGCCGGGCTCGCGGCCCACGGCATCGGGACGGCGCGCGCCTTCCAGGTCAGCGAGGTGGCCGGGACCTTCGCGGGCATCGCCATGGGGCTCAACGCCTTCGTGACG
Source organism: Methylobacterium sp. 1973 (assembly GCF_040545035.1). Classification (NCBI taxonomy): domain Bacteria; kingdom Pseudomonadati; phylum Pseudomonadota; class Alphaproteobacteria; order Hyphomicrobiales; family Methylobacteriaceae; genus Methylobacterium; species Methylobacterium sp. 1973. Next base: position 130,226 of record NZ_JBEPLA010000011.1, on the reverse strand, counting down.
GCGATCCTCGCCCCCCTGGCGCTGCACCTGCTGTTCTGAGGCCTCAGGCGTCCAGACGGTCGGCCACCGCCTCGGCGAGCGACAGGCTGGAGGTCAGCCCCGGGCTCTCGATCCCGAACAGATGCACGATCCCGGGCAATCCGTGCTCCGCCGGGCCGTCGATCCGGAAGTCGGCCGCCGCCTCGCCCGGCCCCGTCAGCTTGGGGCGCAGGCCCGCATAGTCCGGATACAGCGCCCCGTCCGGCAGACCGGGCCAGTACCGCCGGATCGCGCCGTAGAAGGCCTCGGCGCGCCGGGGATCGACCCGGTAATCGAACCCGTCCACCCATTCCACGTCGGGCCCGAAGCGGGTGCGTCCGGCGAGGTCGAGGGTCAGGTGGATGCCGAGGCCGCCGTCGATCCGCGGCGCCGGGTAGATCAGCCGCGAGAAGGCCGGCTTGCCGGTGCAGCCGAAGTAGTTGCCGCGGGCGAGGCGCAGCCTCGGGACGCGCTCGGCCGGGTAGCCCTCCGTGCGGGCGGCCAGGGTCGGGGCGCCGAAGCTCGCGGCATTGACGACCGCGTCGAAGGCCATTGTCCCCGGCTCGGCACCGCCGAACGCGGCCTGCCATTGCCCGTCCCGCTGCGTCAGGCCCTCCACCGGGGTGCGCAGGGCGAGGGCGCCGCCGTGATCCTCGATCTCGCCGAGCAGGGCGAGCATCAGCGCATGGCTGTCCACGATGCCGGTGCGCGGCGAATGCAGCGCCACCGTGCAGGTGAGATTGGGCTCCAGGCGCCGGGCCGCATCGCCGTCGAGCAGCTCCAGGCCCGCCACGCCGTTGGCCTCGCCCTGTCGGCGGATCGCCGCGATGGTCTCGGCCTCGGCATCGTCGGACGCGACGATCAGCTTGCCGCAGGCGCGATGCGGGACACCATGACTCGCGCAAAAGTTGTATAGTCGATGCGAGCCCGCGACGCAGTGATGCGCGCGTTCCGAGCCGCTTGGATAGTACATGCCCGCATGGATCACCTCTGAGCTTCGGGCCGACACGCCGGTTCCGAAGGCCTCCTCGGCTTCCGCCACCACGATGGCGTGTCCGCGCAGCGCGAGCGCCCGCCCGATGGCGAGACCGACGACGCCGGCTCCGACGACCAGGACCTCCATGTTTTCGGGCTCTCCATCGCGCCCCGACGGGCAGGTGAGTCTTCAATACCGCACTTCAATCGGAACCACGACGCGTCCGTTGATTCGTCATTGACCCTAAATCTCAATCCTAAGTAGAAATATCGGCGTCACAAATGCGCGTCTCGGTTGTGGCGACGGTGATCTGGCGCATAATGGGTCATTCACCGCCTCCGGCCGGGGCCGAAACCGTCTCACGAACACAGACCCGGCCGTCGGCGGCGAAGCATCCGACGGAAGCCACGAGAGCCACAACCGAACACAACCGAACAACGTCGAACCGAGGTGATGACCATGCCGACGACATCGCCGAGCGTCGAACTCGCCGCAAAGATCCTGAGCGCCTACGTCACGCGCAACAGCGTCCCGGCGGGAACGCTCCCCGACCTGCTCTCCGAGGTTCACCGCTCCATCACCGCCCTGGACCGGCCGGTCGAGCCGCAGGTGAAGCGCCCGACCGAAGCACAGATCCGCGCCTCGATCCGGCCGGACACGCTCATCAGCTTCGAGGACGGCAAGCCCTACAAGGCCCTGCGGCGGCATCTGACGATGCGCGGCCTCACGCCCGAGGCCTACAGGGCCAAGTGGGGCCTGCCGGTCGATTACCCGCTGGTCTCGGCGGTCTACAGCGCCCGCCGCTCGACGATCTCCCGCCAGATCGGGCAGGGGCAGCGCCTGCGGATGCAGCAGGCCGCGGAATAGCCGGCGCGATCCCTCGCCGGTGCCGGCGAGGGGCGACCGTCACGTCCAGTCCAGGGCCGGGACCTCGGCGCCCGCGGTCGCCACCTCCTGGATCAGCAGGGCCACGAGCCCCGACCATCCGGTCTGGTGCGCGGCGCCGACCCCGCGACCCGTGTCGCCGTGGTAATATTCGTAGAACAGGACCAGATCGCGGAAATGCGGATCCTCCTGTTCGATCCGGCTGTCCCCGTAGACGGGCCGTCGCCCGTCCGGGCCGCGGGTCGAGAGTCCGATCAGACGCCGTGACAGGTGGGCGGCGATCTCGCGCAGCGAATAGGTCCGTCCGGAACCGGTCGGTGCCTCGACCCGGAAATCCGGGCCGTAATAGTCGTGGAAGCGGTTCAACCCGGCGATCAGCAGGTAATTGACCGGCATCCAGACCGGGCCCCGCCAGTTCGAGTTGCCGCCGAACAGGCGCGAGCGCGACTCCGCCGGCTCGTAGGCGAGGCCCAGGTCGCTGCCGTTCCAGGCGAAACAGAACGGCGCGTCCGCATAGACGCGGGAGACGGCCCGCAACCCGTGCTTCGAGAGGAACTCGTTCGGATCGAGGGCGCGCTGCAGCAATGCCTTCAGCCGGTGCCCGCGCAGCAGCGACAGCAGCGCGGTCTGGCCCTCGCCGGGTTCGTTCCAGCGCGAGACCAGGGTCGCAAGGTCCGGGCGGTTCTTCAGGAAGAACAGCATCCGGTCGCGCAGCGATGGAAGCCGCTCCAGATCGCAGGCATTGATGACCGCCACCGCGAAGATCGGGATCAGACCGACCATGGTCCGGGCCCGGATCGGGAGGCGCTGTCCGTCACGGGTCTCGATCACGTCGTAGAAGAAGCCGTCCGGCTCGTCCCAGACACCGGCGCCGGTGGCAGCCGCGATGAGGAGGAAGTGCTCGAAGAACTTCTCGGCCATGTCCTCGTAGGTCGGGTCCTCGAGGGCCAGCTCGATGGCGATCCGCATCAGGTTGAGAGCGTAGGTCGCCATCCAGGCCGTCGCGTCGGACTGGGTCAGCGAGGCGCCGTCGCCCACCGGCTTCGACCGGTCGAAGATGCCGATGTTGTCGAGGCCGAGGAAGCCGCCCTGGAACAGGTTGCGGTCGTCGGAATCCTTGCGGTTCACCCACCACGTGAAGTTCAGGGTGAGCTTGTTGAAGATCCGCTTCAGGAAGGCGTGGTCCGGCGTGCCGGTCAGCGCCCGGTCCAGCTCGAAGACCCGCCAGGCGGCCAGCGCGTGGACCGGCGGATTGGCGTCTCCGAAGCCCCATTCGTAGGCCGGCAGCGCGGCGTTCGGATGGGTGTAGGCCTCGTCGACCAGGAGCAGGAGCTGGTTCTTCGCGAAATCGGGATCGATCAGCCCGAACACGATGGCCTGGAGGGCCAGATCCCAGGAGGCGAACCACGGATACTCCCAGGCATCCGGCATCGAGATGATGTCGTTGGCCCGCAGATGGGCCCAGTCGCTGTTGCGGCCGTGCCGCCGCTCCGGCGCCGGTGCGGGCTGCGCCGGGTCGCCGTTGAGCCATTCGCGCACGTCGTAGTGGTAGAGCTGCTTCGACCAGAGCATGCCGGCGAGGGCCTGCCGTTGCACGAGCCGCATCTCGGGATCGGCGATCGGCGCCTGAAGCGCCCCGTAGAAGTCGTCGGCCTCCTCTTCCCGGTCGGCGAAGACGGCGTCGAAATCCGCGAAGGGCTCGCCCGGCGCGGTCTCGGGGCGCAGGCGCAGGCGCAGGGTCCGCGTCTCCCCGGGGCCGAGATGGAGATCGTAGCGGGCGGCGCACTTGGTGCCCGACAGGGCGTTGGCGGCGGCCCGGTTTCCGCCCGCGACGCATCGGTCGATCCCGTCCTTGTAGAAGCCCTCGGCCGAACCGGTGCCGAACAGCCGATGCGTGTTCGTCTCGTTCTCGGTGAACAGCAACTCGCCCGCGCCCTCGGCGAAGAAGCGCAGGCCCGGCATCTCGGGGTGGCGCGCCCAGACCGAGCCATCCGAACCGGCCATCAGCTCCGGCTTCTGGACGCCCTGCTTCCAGGACCATGTGTTGCGGGCCCAGAGCTGAGGCAGAAGCGTCAGGTCGGCGGGGTCCGGACCGCGATTGGTGGCGGTGACCCGCATCAGGATGTCGTCCGGAGACGCCTTGGCGTAGGCGATCGCGACGTCGAAATAGCGGCCGGCGTCGAACAGGCCGGTGTCGAGGAGCTCGTATTCCGGGTCGTCGAGACCGCGCCGCGCATTCTCCTCGACCAGCCGCTCATACGGAAAGGCCGCCTGCGGGTACTTGTACAGCATCCGCATGAAGGCGTGGGTCGGGATACCGTCGAGGTAATAGTAGAGTTCCTTGACGTCCTCGCCGTGGTTGCCTTCCTGATTGGTCAGGCCGAACAGGCGTTCCTTGAGGATCGGGTCCCGCCCGTTCCACAGGGCGAGGGACAGGCACCAGTTCAGATGCCGGTCGCCGAAGCCGCCGATCCCGTCCTCGCCCCAGCGGTAGGCGCGGGATCGGGCGTGGTCGTGGGGCAGGTAGTCCCAGGCGTCGCCGCCCGGGCTATAATCCTCCCGCACGGTGCCCCATTGCCGGTCGCTGAGATACGGCCCCCAGCGGCGCCAGGCCGGGTCGGAGCGGGCCTCCACGAGACGGCGTCCCTCGGCGGTCTCGAAGAGGTTGCGCGGCACGCCGTTGGGCTTGGTCATAGGCTCGCTGCTCCTGCCCCCGCGGTCGCATCAACCGATAGTGCCGCGCCGCCGGCAGAGAAAGTCCGGGCCCGCGCCGCGGCCCGATCCGCGCGGGATCGGGTCACACGATGCGGATCGACAGGTCCGGCAGGCCCTCGATCGAGCCCGCGAGGATGTCTCCCCGCACCACCGGCCCGACATTCTCGGGCGTGCCCGAGTAGACGATGTCGCCGGCCTTGAGCTCGAAGGCTTTCGACAGTTCGGCGATCTGCTCGGCCACCGACCAGATCATGTCCGACAGGTCCGCGTCTTGCCGGAGCGTGCCGTTGACGGAAAGCCGGATGCGCCCGCGCCCCGGATGCCCGACCCGTGCGACGGGCAGGATCGGCGTGATCGGCGCGGAGTGGTCGAAGCTCTTGCCGATCTCCCAGGGCTTCTTCTGGTTGCCCATGCCGCGCTGGAGATCCCGGCGGGTCATGTCGAGGCCGGTGGCGTAGCCGTAGACGTGATCGAGCGCCTGCCCGACCGGGATGTCCCGGCCGCCCGATTTCAGCACGGCGACCAGCTCGATCTCGTGGTGATAGTTCTGCGTCAGCGACGGATAGGGATGGTCGGCGAGGCCGTTCGCGACCACCTGCACGGCGTCTGCGGGCTTCTGGAAGAAGAACGGCGGCTCGCGGGACGGGTCGGAGCCCATCTCGCGGGCATGGGCCGCGTAGTTGCGGCCGATGCAGTAGATCCGCCGGACCGGGAAGACCTGCGCCTCGCCCAGGATCGGAATGGTGACCTGTGGCAGCGCGAACAGCGTGCCCGGCTGCGCCTCCCCTGCAGCGGCCTGACCGAGGGTCCCGGCACCGCCCACGGCGACCGCCCCGAGCACGTGACGCCTGTTGATCGTGGCCATGACCTTCGTCCTTCTGCCCGGCTGCGTGCTGCCGCGGACCGCACAATTCGGTCGGCGATACGATGGGGCTGCCCCGGCCGCCAGCGGATGCGGGCCTGGTCGGGGATCCTCAGCCGGCCCGTGTCACCCGGATCCCGCTCCGGTCTGCCGCGACGCGTAGCTGGGTGTAGTCCGCGATCGCGGGATGGCCGGTCGTCACCGGCTCGTGATGGGTCGCGGTGACCACCACGATGCCTGCGCCCGCGGCTTCGGCCGCCCGGATGCCGGCCGGGGCGTCCTCGAAGACGAGGCACTCCGACGCCGCGGCACCGAGGCGTTCGGCCCCCAGCAGGAAGCAATCCGGCGCGGGCTTGCCCTGCGCCACGTCCTCGGCGGCGACCAGGAGGTCGGGGACCGGCATGCCGGCCGCCGCGAGCCGGCGCTCGGCGAGCCGCCTGGGCGCCGATGTGACGATCGCCCAGCGCTCGCGCGGCAGCGCCTCCAGGAACGACCGCGCGCCCGGGATCGCGATGATGTCGCCGACATCCTCCATCTCGGCCTCGGTGATCGCGGCGGCCTCGGCTTCGGGATCGACCCCGGGCAGGTTCAGCCGCCGGATCGTCTCCACCGAGCGCACCCCGTGGATCGTCGGCAGGAAGGCGGCCACGTCGAGGCCGTGCGCCTCGGCCCAGCGCGACCAGATCCGCTCCGCCGACGCAATCGAGCTGATGATCGTCCCGTCCATGTCGAACAGGAGCGCGGCCAGGGGACGTGTCGGGAAAAATGTCTCGGGCATGGGGGACCGCTAGGCCGCCGCCGCTGCCCCGGCAACCGACCCGCGCGCATGGCCGCGTCACGCGGGCTGGCGAGCCTCCGGTACCGACTCGGCGCGCGAGCGGCGCGCTGTCGCGGGAGCCCGGCCCGCTTCACGGGCCGATGCCTTTGGTGTAGCGCGGGTGCAACCCCGGGCCGTCGGCGGCCCTGCAACCGCGAATATCATCCGACCATGCCGAGCCGCATCGACGCCACCTTTGCCCGCGCCCGCGCGGAGAACCGGTCCGTCCTCGTCACCTACGTGATGTCGGGCGATCCCGATCCCGAGACCTCGCTGGAGGTGCTGTCGGCGCTCCCGGGCGCCGGCGCCGACATCCTGGAATTCGGCCTGCCGTTCACCGACCCGATGGCGGACGGCCCGGCGATCCAGGCCGCCGGCCTGCGGGCCCTGAAGGCGGGCCAGACGGTCGCGGGCACCCTCGACCTCGTGCGCCGCTTCCGCGCCGGCAACGACACCACGCCGATCGTGCTGATGGGCTACTACAATCCGATCCACACCTACGGCGTCGACCGCTTCCTCGACGACGCGGTGGCGGCCGGCGTCGACGGGCTCATCGTCGTCGATCTCCCGCCCGAGGAGGATTCCGAGCTGTGCCTGCCGGCCCTCGGCAAGGGCCTCGCCTTCATCCGGCTCGCCACGCCCACCACCGACGAGCGGCGCCTGCCGGCGGTCCTCGCGAACACGGCGGGCTTCGTCTACTACGTGTCCATCACCGGCATCACCGGCACGGCGACACCGGATTTCGGCAAGGTCTCCGAGGCGGTCGCCCGCATCCGCCGCCACACCGAGCTGCCCGTGGTCGTCGGCTTCGGCGTCAGGACCGGCGCCCATGCGACGGCGATCGCCAAGGGCGCGGACGGCGTCGTGGTCGGCTCCGCCCTCGTGGACACCCTGGTGCGCTCCCTCGACGGCGAGGGCCGGCCTCAGGCCGGAAGCGTCGCGGCGGTGACGGAGCTGGTGCGGGAACTCGCCGCGGGCGTGCGGGCGGCGGGCGTCGGACGGGCCGCCTGACGGCCGGATCGGGGACCCCTGGCGGCGGCGTGCGCCGCACCTGATATCTGCGCGGGCTTGAAGCGGACGGACGCAAGTCGATGGTCGAACCGATGAACTGGATCTCGGAGGTGGTGCGCCCCCGGATCAAGACCCTGTTCAAGCGCGAGACGCCCGAGAATCTCTGGGTCAAGTGCCCGGATACGGGGCAGATGGTGTTCCACAAGGAGGTGGAGGCCAACCACTGGGTCATTCCCGGCTCCGAGCATCACCTGAAGATGGGCGCCCAGGCGCGCCTGAAGATGATGTTCGACGAGGGCACCTGGATCGACGTGGCGCTGCCGGAGGTCGCCACCGACCCGCTGAAGTTCCGCGATGAGAAGCGTTACGTCGACCGGCTCAAGGAGGCCCGGGCCAAGACCGGCCTGCAGGACGCGTTCAAGATCGGGTTCGGCCGGGTCGGCGGTCTGCCGATGACGCTCGCGGCGCAGGAATTCGGCTTCATGGCGGGCTCCCTCGGCATGGCGGCGGGCGAGGCCTTCGTGCGCGGCGCCGAGACGGCGCTGGAGAAGCGCACGCCCTACGTGCTGTTCGCGGCGTCGGGCGGTGCGCGGATGCAGGAGGGAATCCTGTCCCTGATGCAGATGCCGCGGACCACGGTGGCGGTGCGCCGGCTCAACGCGGCGCGGCTCCCCTACATCGTGGTGCTGACGAACCCGACCACCGGCGGCGTCACCGCCTCCTACGCCATGCTGGGCGACGTCCACCTCGCCGAGCCGGGCGCCCTGATCTGCTTCGCGGGACCCCGGGTGATCGAGCAGACCATCCGGGAGAAGCTGCCGGACGGTTTCCAGCGGGCGGAGTACCTGCGCGAGCACGGCATGGTCGATCAGGTGGTCCATCGGCACCAGCTCAAGGAGACGATCACGCGTCTCTGCAGCCTCCTGACCCAAGCGCCCCAGGCCGCCGCGCCGGCGGCACCCTCCGAGGCGGCCTGACCCGGCGATGGCCTCGTCCGATGCCCTGATGGCGCGTTTCCTGGCGCTCCACCCCCGCACCATCGACCTGTCCCTGGGCCGGATCGAGCGGTTGCTCGCGCGGCTCAACCATCCCGAGCGCCGCCTGCCGCCGGTGATCCACGTCGCCGGGACCAACGGCAAGGGCTCGACCATCGCGTTCATGCGGTCGATCCTGGAAGCCGGCGGGCTGGCTGCGCATGTCTACACCTCGCCGCACCTCGTCCGGTTCCACGAACGGATACGCATCGGCGGGATCGGCGGCGGCCACTTCGTGGACGAGGATCGTCTCGCCGACGCGTTCGCCCGCTGCGAGACGGCCAATGCCGGCGAGCCGATCACGATGTTCGAGATCACCACGGCCGCGGCCTTCCTGCTGTTCTCCGAGAGCCCGGCCGACGTGCTGCTCCTGGAGGTCGGCCTCGGCGGCCGGCTCGACGCCACCAACGTGATCGACCGGCCGGCCTGCGCGGTGGTCACGCCGATCGGCCGCGACCACGCCGAGTATCTCGGCGACACGGTCGAATCGGTCGCGACCGAGAAGGCCGGGATCTTCAAGCGCGGCTGCCCGGCGGTGATCGCCGCCCAGGATTACGCCGAGGCCGATGCCGTCCTCTGCCGGCGTGCGGAAGCCGTCGGCGCCGGGCCGGTGTTCGTCGGCAACCAAGACTTCTCCGTGCACGAGGAACGCGGCCGCCTCGTCTATCAGGACGAGACCGACCTGTTCGATCTGCCGCGGCCGCGCCTCGCCGGGCGCCACCAGCTGGTCAATGCCGGCACGGCGATCACCGCGCTGCGCGCCGCCGGATTCGGCGATATCGGCACGGCGGCCCTGGAGCGGGGCCTCACCGAGGTCGATTGGCCGGGGCGTCTGCAGCGTCTCGGCCGCGGCCGTCTGGCCGCCCAGCTCGATCCCGGCACCGAGCTGTGGCTCGATGGCGGCCACAACATCGACGGCGGCCGGATCCTCGCGGCCGCCATGGCGGATCTCGGCGAGAAGAGCGACGTGCCGCTTGTCCTCGTGGTCGGCCTCCTCGGCACGAAGGACGCCGACGGGTTCCTGCGCAATTTCGTCGGACTCGCCCGCGCCCTCGTGGCCGTCCCGATCACCGGGACCATGGCCGCGCGCCCGGCCGAAGAGGTCGCGCGGATCGGCGAGGAGGTGGGTCTCTCCACCTACGCGGCGCCGAGCATCGAGGCCGCCCTCGCCCTGGTGCGGGACATCGCCTTCGAGCGCCCCCCGCGAATCCTGATCTGCGGATCCCTCTACTTGGCCGGCATGGTTCTCGCCGCCAACGACACGCCGCCGGTCTGAGTCGTCTCCAGTGCGGCCGACCTGCGCGCGGCCGCCGTATCAAGTGGCGGGAACGCCGGACATCTGTGAAGTCCGGATTTTGCATTCGAAAATCCGTCGAATCGCCGCAATCGCGCGGACGGAAACCCGTCCACGGCCACGCTTTCCTCCCGCTGTGGCAGCTAAGCTACATCCTCCCGGGGCTCGATCGCATAATTTCATCGGCGATCGGGCTTATGCTGGGGATCACAGTAATGAAGAAGCTTCTCACGTCTCTCGCGGCTTTCACCGCACTCACCGCTGCCGCTTCGGCCGCCGACCTGCCGCGCCGCGCTGCGCCGCCGCCGGTGTTCACGCCCGTTCCGGTGTTCACCTGGACCGGTGCCTACTTCGGTATCAACGCCGGCTACGCGTTCGACGCCAGCAGCAACTCGACCCGCGGCTTCGTGCAGACGCCCGGCAACCCGGTCGCTCTCGTCCCGGGCGGTCTCGTTCCCTACCAGGCCCTGCTGCCGAACGGCTCGTCGCTGATCTACAGCAACGACAGCCGCGAAGGTTTCTCGGGCGGTGGCCAGATCGGCTACAACTGGCAGCTGACCCCGGGCTCCGGCGCCGTGATCGGCTTCGAGGCTGACGCCCAGTACCTCGACTTCGGCCGTCGCGCTCGCTTCGCCACCAACGCCGTGGCGATCAACCCGGGCTTCATCCCGGTCAACGGCACGCTCAACACCATCGACTTCTTCGGCACCGTCCGCGGTCGTCTCGGTTGGGCCTTCGACCGGACCCTGGTGTACGCCACCGGCGGTTTCGCCTACGCCACCGGCACGGATGACGGCGCTCGCGTCGGCCTGCAGAACTTCGCTGGCCGCCGGAACGACTTCAAGACCGGCTGGACCGTCGGCGGCGGTGTCGAGTACGCCCTGCCCACCGACTCGTTCCTGAACTTCTTCCGCTCCTCGGCCGTCACGCTGAAGGTCGAAGGTCTGTACGTGAACCTCGACAACAACAACGGACGCGCCCAGGCGCCGCTGGTTGGTGCTGCGATCTCCCCGGTCGGCCTCGTGCCGGTGTACTCGCTCTCCGGCATCAGCCGGAACGAGAACGCCTTCGCCGTCGTCCGCGCCGGCCTGAACTACAAGTTCGGCTCGTACTAAGACCTGATACCGGATCCCGGGCTCGACCCCGGGATCCACCAATAATCTTGGGCTCGAAACCGAGAAAGCCCGGCCTCGCGGCCGGGCTTTCTTTTTTATCGTCTAGGTCTTGGGAGTGGCTCAGGCGGTCTGGGCGCCGATCCAGCGCGACAGGTCGCCCTTCGGGGCCGCGCCGACCTTCTGGTCCACACGCTCGCCGTTCTTGAACAGCAGCAGCGTCGGGATCGAGCGGATGCCGTACTGGGCGGCGATCTGCGGATTCTCGTCGACATTGACCTTGGCGATCTTCACCTTGCCCTGCAGGTCGGTGGCGATCTCCTCGAGCGCCGGACCGATCTGACGGCACGGGCCGCACCACTCCGCCCAGAAATCCACCACGACGGGCTCGGCGGACTTGAGAACGTCCTGCTCGAAGCTCGCGTCGGTTACCTTCACCGTCGCCATAACGTTACCTTTCGGAAGCCGCCGTCCGTCGGACGGCGTCGAACGGGCAGGGGCCCGTGCGGTCCCGCCAGAATTGGCGACGCCCCGGCGCGCGGTCAAGAAGTCCGACCGACCCGGCCCGGCGGCCGTCGCGGTGGGCGCACCACCCATGTGCGGTGCCGCATGCCGGTCGCCGTGCTCGCCCGGACGGCCGGAACGGACCATTCACGCCTCGATGCCGACCCGGTCCAGTGCCGCCGCAACGTCGTCGGGGCCGAGGGTGCGGATCACCGGGCCCGAGGTCCAGACGAGGATCGGCTGGATCGTCCGGCCCGGATAGATCTGCGCGAGAAGGCGCGCATAGAGGGCGATCTGGCCGGCCTCCGCCGCGGGGAGGGGGGCGTCGGGTTCGGGCGGGCGGCCGGTCTTGAAATCCGCGATGCGGACGACGTCCGCCGTCACAGCGAGGCGATCGACGCGTCCCTGAACCGCGCGCTCCGCGCCGGCCGCCCGGACACGCCCCGACAGGGCCACCTCGGCGCGGGCATCCGGGCTGAAGAGAGGCGCGAGATCCGGGTCATCGATGATTCGAAGGACCGCCCGGACGATCGCGCGCGGGGCCGCGCGCGGGAGGCCGGGCGCCCGGGACCGCACGAAGGCGAGCCCGGCCGCTTCCCGGCGGGCGGGCTCCACGCGGGGCAGGTGCTGGAGCAGGGCGTGGATCAGGATCCCGCGCCGCCGGGCCTGCGCGTCCGCGAGGCGCGGCGGCGGTACGCGCGCGCCGTCCGCCGCCTGGAGTGCGCCGGACGGGCTCAGGGCCTCGACCTCCGGTTCCGGCGGGACCGGGCTGCGCAGCCAGTCCGGCTCCGGCTCCGGAGACCGCGCAGCCGCGGAGGCCGCCGCCGCCGGGGCCGGCATCTGCGGGGCGCCATCCTGCCAGAACGTCGCCGGTCCGTAGGACAGGTCCAGCGTCCGGCCGGCCCCGAGCGCCGCTTCCAGGCCGGCATGGATCATCCGGCACCACGCCGCCTCGCTCTCGCGCTCGTGGCCGCGGAAGGGCGCGACGATGAGCCGGTCGGCGGCGCGGGTCATGGCGACGTAGAGCAGGCGGTTGTGCTCCTGCCGGGCCTTCGCGAGCAGGGCCGCCCGCGCGGCGTCGGTGGCGGCGCAATCCTGGGTCCGCCCGCCCGACCAGACCGGCGGCAGGGCGATCTCCGTCGCCGGGAGCGGCAGGAGGGGCGGATCGTTGCGGCCCAGGGGCTCGCAGCCGTCGAGGATCACCACGACCGGCGCCTCCAGACCCTTCGCGCCGTGGACCGTCATCACCCGGACCTCGTCGCGGCCCGATTCGAGGTCGCGTTTGACGGTGTGACCGGCCTCGGCACCGACGTAGCGGGCGAGGAAGCCGCCGAGGGACGGCGCGTCCTCGCCGGTCTCGGCCTGGGCGGCGGCTGCGAGGAACACGTCGATGGCGTCCCCCGCCTCGCCGCCGAGACGGGCCACAAGCTTCGCCCGGCCCCCCTGCGGTCCGAGAAGCCGCGCGTAGAAGCCGAACGGGCCGTGGAGCCCGGCCAGCGCGATCCACCCCGACAGGGCCTCGAGCCCGCGCCTTGCGGCCGGGTCGCCGGACGCGGCATGGCGGTGCAGGGCGTCCTCCAGAGTCTCTGCGAGGTCGCGGCGGGTGGCGATCCGCACGAGGTCGTTGTCGGTCAGCCCGACGAGCGGCGTCTTGAGGGCGGTGGCGAGGGTCAGGTCGTCGGCCGGCAGGAGACCCGCACGCCCGGCGGCGACCAGATCGGCGACCGCGATATGGGCGGAGACCTCCAGCCGGTCTTGCCCGGCGACCGGAACGCCCAGTCCCTTCAGGGCGCGGATCACCTCCTCGAAGGCGGGCCCGCGCTTCCGGACCAGGATCAGGACGTCCCCGGGGCGCCAGATCCGACCGGTGGCGTCCCCCGTCGTGGTCCAAGTCCGCACCGCCTGCGCAACCCGGCGGGCTGTGACGATCGCCGGGGCGCTGGTCTCCGGCGCGTCGACGGGAGCGGTCCAGGCATCCGGCTCGGCGGCGGGCTCCGGCTCGGCGATCGGCCACAGCTCCACGGCGCCGTGCGCCCCGGGCCGGGCGCTGGCATGCACGGTCGTGCGCACCGTGTCCTCGAAGGACAGGCCGTCATTGTGCGCATCGATGGCGAAGACCGCGTCGACGGCGCGCAGCACGAGGTCGGTCGAGCGGAACGACAGGGTGAGCGGCACGTCCTCGAAGGTCAGCCCGGCCGAGCGCGATTCCGCGATCCAGGATGCGCGGGTCAGGGCGAATTCCCGCGGCTCCGCACCCTGGAAGCCGTAGATCGACTGCTTGGGATCGCCCACCGCGAAGCGCGTGCGGCTGCCGGTCCGAGCGCCCTCGCCGGCGGCGAATTCCTGCGTGATCGCCCGCAGGATCGCCCATTGCTCCGGATTCGTATCCTGCGCCTCGTCGACCAGGACGTGGTCGATCCCGCGATCGAGCTTGTAGAGGACCCAGCCGGCCCCGACCCGTTCGAGCAGATCCAGCGCCTTGTGGATCAGGTCGTCGAAATCGAGGGCGCCGAGGCGCGCCTTCTGGGCCTCCACGCGGCGGTGGATCTCGGCGGCGATCCGGAACAGGGCCCGCGTCCGGGCATGGGCCCGGGCGGCGCGCAGGCGGTCGAACAGCGGCTCCAGCCGATCCCGCTCGGCGAGCAACGCCGCCTTGGCATCGGCCGGCACGCTCTTGGTCCCGAGGCTGCTGTCGGCCTTGGGCTCGTCCTTCTGGGTGAAGAAGACCGCGCGGTAGAGTGCCAGGGCCTCGGACCGGTCGGGAAGATCCGCGGAGCCGGCCCGCTCGGCCTCGGCGGCCGCCAGGGCGTCGGCGAGCTTCTCGTCGTTGGCCTTGCCGGTGCGGAGTGCTGCGATCAGCGCTTCCCGATCCTCCGGACGGCACCCGGGGCCGCCGTCCAGGATCCCGGCCTCGATCCGTTCGGCGGAATCCTCCGGCGCCAGGCCCAGCGCCCCGTGCAGCCGCCCGAAGGCCTTCTCAAGGCCTGCCGCGTCGCCGATGAAGCTCCGGGCCCGCATGGCCGAACGGATCGCGGACCGCAGGGTGTCGCCCGTCGCCTCGGGGGTGATCCGCGCCAGGGCGGCGCTGAGGGGCGTGTCGCCGTTCGCCACGGCATCGGCCAGCACGTTGGCCATCTCGATGTCGAACAGCTCCTGGGCCTTGGACTCGTCGAGCACCACGAAGCGGGCCGGCACGTTCGCCTCGAAGGGGAACATGTGCAGCAGCCGCTCGCACAGGGCGTGCAGGGTCTCGATCTTGAGGCCGCCCGGCGTCTCCACCGCCCGGGCGAAGAGGCGGCGCGCCAGCCGCAGGCGCTCGGGCCCGGCGCGCTCGCCGGTGAGGTCGGCGAGTTCGGCGGCGAGGGTCTCGTCGTCGAGCGTCACCCAGCGGCCGAGGAGCCGGAAGACGCGGATCGCCATGTTGGCCGCGGCGGCCTTGGTGAAGGTCAGGCAGAGGATCCGCCCGGGCGGGGCACCGTCGAGGAGCAGCCGCACCACCCGGTCGGTGAGGACCTTGGTCTTGCCGGCGCCGGCATTGGCCGAGACCCAGGCGGAGGCGCGCGGATCGGCCGCCCGCCGCTGGTTGGCGCGGGTGAGGTCATCGACGACGAAAGGGGCGGGGGCGTGCGAAGTGGAGCTGCTCAACGGTCCAATCCGGCTCGGCTGCCGGGTCTCTCTACAACAGAAACGCGCCCGCGGGCCCGCCAAGGCGTCACAGCGGGCATTGCGGGATTGCCCCCGGCGCGGCGCCGTCCCATGGATGCGGACGATCCTGTCCGTGACACCGAACACGCCCGTGACCCAGCCGACATCCGAGCCGGCGCGCCCGCCGATCCGCTTCCGCGGCCGCTCCTTCATGGCCACCGTCCTGGCGCCGATACCCCCGGTGGCCGAGTGGTTCGGCGACCTGGACGCCCTCAATCGCCGCGCCCCGAACTTCTTCGCCGGCCGGCCTGTGATCCTCGACCTGTCCGGATTGCGGCTCACCCGCGAGGATCTCGACGGGCTGCTCGCCGAACTGGCTGCGCGCAACATCGCCGTTCTGGGGATCGAGGGCGCTGCGCCGTCGCTCCTGGGGGCGGGCGCCCCGCCGGCCCTCGCGGGCGGCCGGCCCGCGGGCGAGGTCGCCACGCCGGACGAATCCGCCTCGGACGCGTCCGCGTCGACCGAGCCCCAGCCCAAGGAGACGGCCCGCTCGCTGATCCTCGACGCCCCCGTGCGCTCCGGCCAGACCGTGCTGCATCTCGAGGGCGACGTCACGGTCCTGGGCGCCGTCGCCTCGGGCGCCGAGGTCATCGCCGGCGGCTCGATCCACGTCTACGGCGCCCTGCGCGGCCGCGCGATCGCCGGCGCGGCCGGAAACCCGGCGGCGCGGATCTGGTGCCGCCGGTTCGAGCCGGAGCTGGTGGCGATCGACGGCCTGTACCGCGCCGCGGACGACCTCGACCCGGCCTTCAGAGGGCAAGCCGTCGAGGTGCGGCTGCTGGAGGATGCGATCAAGCTCAACCTGTTCGAGCGGGGTTGAGCGGCGTTTCCCCGCCGACGTTCGGGCCGTCGGTCGAAGGACGGGGCGCCTGACTCCGCTCGCGGTCGAGCCGTGAAAGCGTCCTCCGCTGCTCCGATACAAGGATCCCGGCAGAATTTGCCGACCGGATCAGAAACTTAACCCTTCGGTAACCATACCCGCCGTCAATGGTCCGGTAAGGACTCTTAACGGGCGGACATGAGCGAGACCCACCCCGAGCCGATCGATCCGGAGACCGCCCCCGCGGCGGCTCCTTCCGCGCCCCGGCCGCTCAGCCTGCGCGGACGGGCCTTCAAGGCCCTGGCCCTCTCCCCCGAGCCGCCGCTTCCCGAGTGGCTCGCGGGCCTCGACGCGGCGCTCAAGCGCTCGCCGACCCTGCTGAAAGGCCGGGCCGTCATCCTGGATTGCGCCCAGCTCAAGCCCGAGCCGGACGCCCTCGAAATGTTAATGAACGAACTCAAGGCCCGCGGCATCGCGGTCCTGGGCATCGAGGGCGCCGACACGGTCCTGGACGGCCTGCCGCCGCTTCTCGTCAAGGGACACCCGTCCGAGAAGGTCGAGATCCCGAGCGTCCCGGCCGAGCCGGAGCCGCAGGTGGTCACCTCGATCACCGTCGAGGGCTCGGTCCGCTCCGGCCAGAGCGTCATCAATCCCACCGGCGACGTGACCGTGATGGGTTCGGTCTCCTCGGGGGCCGAGATCCTGGCCGGTGGTTCCATCCACGTCTACGGCGCCCTGCGCGGTCGCGCGATCGCCGGAGCCGCGCGCAACCCGCGCGCACGAATCTACTGCCGCAAATTCGAACCCGAGTTGCTGGGGATCGACCGCCTCGTGCGGACGGCGGAGGACATGGGCACGGCCCTGCGCGGCAAGGCCGCCCAGGTCTGGCTCGATGGCGGCAACATCCGAATGGCAAGCCTGGATTAAGGGAGATCGACGCGTGGCAAAGGTTCTCGTCGTCACATCGGGCAAGGGCGGCGTCGGCAAGACGACGACGACCGCAGCCCTCGGAGCGGCCCTCGCCCAGGGCGGGCAGAGCGTGTGCGTCGTCGACTTCGACGTCGGCCTGCGCAACCTCGACCTCGTCATGGGCGCCGAGCGCCGGGTCGTCTACGACCTCATCAACGTGGTCAACGGCGACGCCAAGCTCCCGCAGGCGCTCATCAAGGACAAGCGGCTGGAGACCCTGCACCTGCTGCCGGCCTCCCAGACCCGCGACAAGGACGCGCTCACCGACGCGGGCGTCGCCCGGGTGATGGACGAGCTGCGCGACAAGTTCGACTGGGTCATCTGCGACTCCCCGGCCGGCATCGAGCGCGGCGCCCAGCTCGCCATGCACCACGCCGACGTGGCGGTGGTCGTGACCAACCCCGAGGTCTCCTCGGTGCGCGACTCCGACCGGATCATCGGCCTCCTCGATTCCAAGACCGCCAAGGCGGAGAAGGGCGAGGACATGGAGAAGCACCTGATCCTCACCCGCTACGACCCGATGCGGGCCGACCGCGGCGACATGCTCAAGACCGAGGACGTGCTCGACATCCTGTCGATCCCGCTGCTCGCGATCATCCCGGAGAGCCAGGAGGTGCTGCGCGCCTCGAACCTCGGCTGCCCGGTGACCCTCAACAACCCGCTCTGCGCCCCGGCGCGGGCCTATGCCGATGCGGCCCGCCGTCTCAAGGGCGAGACCGTTCCGATGAGCCTGCCGGTCGAGCGCAAGTCCTTCCTCGACAAGCTGTTCATGCGGAGGGCGGCGTGAGCATCCTCGGACTGTTCCAGAAGCGCAGCTCCGGCGCGGTCGCCCGCGACCGCCTGCAACTGATCCTCGCCCACGAGCGCGCGGAGTCGGGTCGCCCCGACCTCGTGATCCAGCTCCGGGAGGAGATCCTGGCGGTGATCGCCAACCATGTCGCGGTCGAGCCCGACAAGGTGAAGGTCACCCTGGAGCGCGGCGAGGGCGTCTCGACCCTCGGCCTCGACATCGAGCTTCCGCTCGGTGCCTCGGCCAAGCTCGACGCCAAGCTGGCGGCCAAGCTCGCCGAGGTCGCGGCCAACAAGGGGTCGGCCAAGCCGGCCTCCTCCAAGAAGGCCGCTTGAGCCGGGCGGGGACCATCCCCGCCGGCACGGTAGACCGCAAGCCGCGCTCGGCCCGCCGGGTGCGGCTTCGTCGTGCCGGTCCCCTGTCGATCCGCGACCTCGGCTCTCGACCGGGCGCGCCGTCGCACCATGTCGCAAATCTCGGGGGAGATTGGTGAAAGGGTAGCCATGCCGAGCGCCGCGACGGATGACGGGATCCGGCTCCACTACGAGGAGAGCGGTCGGGGTACGCCGCTGATCTTCGTGCATGAATTCGCCGGCGACCATCGCAGCTACGAGGCGCAACTGCGCCATTTCGGAAGGCGCTACCACGCGATCGCGTTCAACGCCCGCGGCTACCCGCCTTCCGACGTCCCGGAGGCCGTCTCCGCCTACTCGCAGGCGCGTGCCGCCGACGACATCCTGGCCATCCTCGACCATCTCGGCGCGCCGAAGGCCCATGTCGCCGGCATCTCGATGGGCGCCTTCGCAACCCTGCATTTCGGCCTCCGGCATCCCGACCGCGCGCTGTCGCTCTGTCTCGGCGGCTGTGGCTACGGCGCCGAACCCGAGCGGCAGGCGATGTTCCGCGCCGAGGCCGACGCCACCGCGGCGATGCTGCGTCGCGACGGCATGGCCGCTTTCGCCGAGCGCTACGCCGTCGGGCCGACGCGGGTGCAGTTCGAGGCCAAGGATCCGCGCGGGCATGCCGAATTCAAGCGGATGCTCGCAGAACACTCGGCCCTCGGCTCGGCCAACACCCAGGCCGGCGTGCAGAAGGGCCGCCCGTCGCTCTACGATCTCACGGACGCCTTGCGCCGCATGACCGTTCCGACCCTGATCGTCGCCGGCGACGAGGACTGGCCCTGCCTCGCCCCGAGCCTCATGCTGAAGCAGGTGATCCCGTCGGCGGCCCTCGCGGTCCTGCCCAATACCGGCCACGCCCTCTCCGTCGAGGAGCCGGATGCCTACAATCGACTCCTCGACGAATTCCTGGCGCAGGTGGAGAGCGGCCGCTGGCCGATGCGCGATCCCCGGGCGATCTCGGCGACGATCACCGGGATCAAGGGCTGACCGGATCCCGGGGGATCAGACGGAATCGCGCCGGCCGGTCCGGCTGCGTCGTCACCACCGCCTGGGGCAGGACCGGTTCGCGCTCGTCGAGCACGAGCCGGAACCGCGCCAGCAGACGCGCCAGGGACAGGACGGCCTCGCTCAGGGCGAACTGCGCGCCGATGCAGACCCGGGGGCCTGCTCCGAAGGGCAGGTAGGCGAAGCGCCGCGGCGCGGGGGCGCCCGGCAGGAAGCGGCCCGGATCGAACGCGTCCGGATCCGACCACAGCGTCCGGTGCCGATGGAGCACCCAGGGGCTGACCATGACGATGTCGCTCGCCTTCACCGCATGCCCGGCAACCGAATCGGGACCGAGTGCCCGCCGGACGACCACGAACGCCGCGGGATACAGGCGCAGCGTCTCGTCGATCACCGCGCGGGTGAGCGGCAGGCGCCCGTCGCTCTGGCAGCCGGTGGGATCGGTCAGGTCGGCGCTGCGCGCCTCGGCGGCGACCCGCTCCTGCATCTCCGGAGCGAGGGCCAGCAGGTAGGCCGCCCAGAACAGCGTGCCGGCCGTGGTCTCGTGGCCGGCCAGGATCATGGTGGCGACCTGGTCGCGCAATTCGTCGGCGGTGAAGGCGGCCCCCGTATCCGGATTGCGCGCCGCCGCGAGCAGGTCGAGGAGGTCGCCCGCGTGCGGCCTGTCCCGCTCGGCGTCCCGGCGCGCCGCAATGATCCGGTCGAGGAACGGGATCCAGCGGCGGCGGAACCGCGCGCGGGACCAGTCGAGGGGCACCGGCCAGCCCGGGGGGATCACGATGTCGAGGAGATGCGGCCGGCCCATCCGCTCGGCATATTCGGCGATGAACCGGCGCAGCTCCGCGCCGTGCTCGTCCATGCCCACCGAGAACATGGCGCGCCCGGCGATCTCGAGGGCGAGCCTGTAGAACGACGTGAACAGATCGACCGGCCCCGTCGCAGCCTCGGCGGCGATCCGATCCATCCCGTCCGC
The DNA here is from genome assembly GCF_040545035.1 of Methylobacterium sp. 1973. Classification (NCBI taxonomy): domain Bacteria; kingdom Pseudomonadati; phylum Pseudomonadota; class Alphaproteobacteria; order Hyphomicrobiales; family Methylobacteriaceae; genus Methylobacterium; species Methylobacterium sp. 1973. Next base: position 110,335 of record NZ_JBEPLA010000011.1, on the reverse strand, counting down.
CACGGCGGCGTCGATATGGGGCACCAGCCCGTCGATGGCCCGTGGCGTGAAGGCGGGCGCAAGGGTCCGGCGCTGGTGCCGCCAGGCCGAACCCTCGCTGATCAGCAGTCCGTCGCCGAGGATCGGGCGCAGGATGCGGGTCGTTCCGGTGGTGCGGGCGTAGTTCGCCTGATTCTCGACCAGAACCCGGCGGATCGCCTCCGGGTCGCTCAGGACGAAGCTCGACCGTCCGAGAAGCCCCCGGCGGGTGACCGGCTCCTCGAAGGCGCGCCGGGGGAACCCCTCCAGCGCGTTGTCGCGGATCGAGCGCAGGTAGGCGGCGAGCGGCAGCTCCCGCTCCGGTGGCGCACGGTGCGGCGGCACCACGCGCGGCAGGCCGGCAAGGCTCGGGGTCGTCCGGTCCGGTCTCGCGCTCGCGTCCGAAAGTATGGGCATGTGGCGCCATCCTGTGCCGAAGACGGGCAAGCCTGTAAACCGCCGCCCGCACGCCGCGCGGACCGGTCACGCCTACGTCATTCCGCCGCCGTCCGCAGGCGCGTTTCGGCACTTCCGAGCGCCAATCGCGCGGGGAAGCGGGCCGGATCCGAGTCCGTCGAGAGGCTGGCCACCAGGCTGGCACGGGGCAGGGTGGCTTCCGTCACGTCGAGCAGCGTCCCGACGCCGTGCTCCAGATGCTCGTCCACCCGGTCGACCACGAGGATCTCCGGCTCGCGCAGGATCGCCCGGGCGAGGCCAATACGCACCCGGACCCGCTCCGGCAGGAGCTGCCCGCGATTTCCGACCTCCTTCTCGAGGCCGCGCCGCTGGATCGGCCGCTCCAGGTCGAATTCCCGGAACACCGCGCGGGCTTCCCGCTGGATCAGCGTCTCGCCGTGCATCCGCACCGTGTCGATGCGGCCGAACAGCAGGTTGTCCAGCACGGTGCTGCGCGGGTTGATCCGGTTCGGATCGTAGGATTCGACGTCGTATCCGTCGTCGCCGTGCATGAAGCCCTGCACGACACCCCGTGCGCCGACGATCCGCTTGGTTAGCGGTTGATTGAGGAGGCCGAAGCGCATCCGCGGCTCGACATAGGCCAGGGCCAGCGCCAGGAAGGCCACGCTGTCGGCTTCGCTGAGGCGCCCCGCCGCGGGCAGGCGACCGAGGCGGCGCAGATAATCCGGCAGCGCGTCCGGGGTGATCAGCGAGAACCGCCGGAACAGCGGGTGGCCCGGCGGCACGTCGGCGAAAATGTCCTTCAGGTTGCTGGCGATGGCGACGCCCATCCGGTCGAGTTCGTCGAGGAGCTTCACCTTCTCCAGCGCCTCGCGGAACATGGGCACGCCGGCGAGACGGCGCGGATCCGTCAGCGACGTATCCCGGGGGACGCCGAACAGCAGGTTCTCCGCCACGGTCGCCTGATCGTTGTAGCGGCCCCGGGCGAACGGGATCACGAGGTCGGCGAGGCCCTTCTGGGCGAAATGCTCCCGCAGGTGCTCCCGCGCCGCGATCATCCGCTGGCCCACCGGCGTGTCGTGGGCCACCGAACTGAGGGCGCCGAGCCCGAACCTGTAGAGATCGTCGCCGAGGTCGAGCCGGCCGAGCAGGTCGAGCAGACGATCGTCGAGATCCAGGGCGTCGCGAACCCCGAGGCGTCCGAAATCGATCCAGGGATCGTCGACGCTGTCGCAGGGATTGCCGGTCTTCACCGCCTCGTTGATCCGCGTCTTGCTGAGATCGAGGATGTGCGTGCGCAGCGGCTGGACGCGCAGCCCGTACAGGACATTGTCGCGCAGCGTTCCCGGGAACAGCACGGGTTGGATGCCGGCATACGCGATGCGGTGCGCGTGATCCCGTCGCGGCAGGGTGGACAGGTCGTGATCGCCGATCCGGATCGTGCCCCCGGGCGGTAGCTGCAGCCCGGCCAGGACCCGGGCGAATTCCTGCGCCACCGGGCCGGCCGGCACCAGGGCAAGCCGCCCCGGCAGGCGGATCTCGGCGTCGCCGACCTCGATCGGGGCGCCCCCCTGCGGATCGCGCAGGGACAGGCCTTCGAGACGCAGCGGGCTGCCGAGGCGTGGCGGCGGCAGCTCGGCTTCGCGCTCCACCGGCCGCAGGCGGTGCGGGCCGAAATGGGCCGCCACGGTCTCGTACTTGACCTCGACGTCGAGGCGCTGCTGATCCCAGTCGATCAGCTCCTTGAGGGGCGGGGGCAGATCGCGATAGGCGGCGAGCACCGCCACGAGCTGGCCGATGTCGAGCTCTCCCTTCAGGGCGAAGTACCCGCCGATCGCGTAAAACAGGAACGGCGTCACCTGCGCGAGCAGGTTGTTGAGGTACTTTACCGCGAACTTGCGGCGGTAGATTTTCAGCCGCAGGTCGTAGAGGTCGTAGAGCCGTCCGCCGATCTCGGCCCGCTCCCAGCGGCCGGTGTCGTTGAGCATCACCGCCTGCAGCCCGTCGAGCACTTCGGCGACGCGGCCGGCCAGGGCCCGGGAGGCGATCTGGCGCTGCCGGCTCAGGCGGATGATCTCCCGTCGCAGCCGCGGAATCACGATCATCTGCACGGCGACCATGCCGCCGGCCGCGATGCCGAGCCAGATGTTCTGCATCATGATGAAGGCCAGCGCGGTGGCGGCCTGGCAGCCCTGGAACACCGGCACCACAATGGCGTCGCCGATGAAGGCGCCGATCGGCTCGACCTCGTCGCGAATGATCGTCGCCGTCTCGGAGGATTTCACCTCCCGCTGCGTCTCCGGCGAGAAACGCAGCATCAGCGCGAAGAGCTGGAAGCGCAGGCGGCGCAGCATCCGCTCGCCGAGCATGCCCTTCTGCAGGTTGATCCAGAACTTGAACGCGCCGTTGATCAGGACGAGGCCGAGGAACAGGCTCGACAGGCTCAGGAGCAGCTCGAAGCGGTCGAGCTGGAAGCCCTCGAACAGGTGCGTCGTGCCGCCGCCGAGCGCCGCGGGCCAGTCCACGGTGAGTTCGAGGAATGGGGCGGTCGCCTCGCCATGCGCGTAGGCCTTGCCGGTGATCGCGTCGTTGACGATGCGCTTCGGCAGGTCGAGGGAGGCGAAGTAGAACGGGAGCGACGCCAGCACGACGGCGCAGATCCTGAGCTGATTGCCCTTCGAATAGCGCCAGATGTACGGGAACAGCCGCGGCTCAAGCGCGCGCATCGTGTCCTTCCGACGAAAGCCCGCCCTGGCGGCCCGAGGGCCGAATCGCCGCAGTCGGACGCTTGACCCTGGTCGATACGCTACCCGAGGGATCCGGTTTCATCCAATACACCCCGATACGGACGGCGGCGCGCCGGTCGCGGCGTGATCGCGCCGTCATATAGGGTATCCTGCGATGCGGGGGGCATGCAGATCTGCCCTGCAACGGCGGCTCGCGCCGGGCCCAGCCGCAGGCGTGGCGCCGGTGCCGCAGTCGAGAGCCGCCCCCAGCAATCCGGCCCGCGCGGTGCGCCCATGACGTCAGCGGCCTTGCTCAAGAGCGCGCGTCCTTATATTGCGACGCAACCACCACGACTCCGTACCTGAACCGGCGCGGACGGCCGCGCCGCGCGGCCGCCAGGGAGCCGGCACAACCCGTTTCGGGCCGCCATGAATCTGCGCAACATCGCCATCATCGCTCACGTCGACCACGGCAAGACGACGCTCGTCGACAAGCTGCTGGCTCAGTCCGGCACCTTCCGCGAGAATCAGCGGGTCGAGGAGCGGGCGATGGACTCGAACGACCTCGAGAAGGAGCGTGGCATCACGATCCTCGCCAAGGCGACGTCGGTCGTCTGGAAGGACACCCGCGTCAATATCGTCGACACCCCCGGCCACGCCGATTTCGGCGGCGAGGTCGAGCGTATCCTGTCGATGGTCGACGGCGTGATCGTTCTGGTGGATGCGGCCGAAGGGCCGATGCCGCAGACCAAGTTCGTGGTCGGCAAGGCGCTCAAGATCGGCCTGCGTCCGATCGTGGCGATCAACAAGGTCGACCGGCCGGACGCCCGGATCAACGAGGTGGTGAACGAGGTGTTCGACCTGTTCGCGGCCCTCGACGCCACCGACGAACAGCTCGACTTCCCGATCCTCTACGGGTCGGGCCGTAACGGCTGGATGGCCGACAGCCCGGAGGCCGACCCGTCGGTGGGCCTGGAGCCGCTGTTCGACCTCGTGCTGAAGCACGTGCCGCCGGCCAAGACCGAGGATGGGCCGTTCCGGATGCTCGGCACCCTGCTGGAGGCCAACCCCTTCCTCGGCCGGATCATCACCGGCCGGATCGCTTCGGGCTCGGTGAAGCCCAACCAGTCGATCAAGGTCCTCGACCGCACCGGCAAGGTGGTCGAGACCGGCCGCGTGTCGAAGATCCTCGCCTTCCGCGGCCTTGAGCGTGCGCCCATCGACGTGGGCGAGGCGGGCGACATCGTGTCGATCGCCGGCCTCATGAAGGGCACCGTGGCCGATACCTTCTGCGACCCGCAGGTCGACACCCCGATCCAGGCGCAGCCGATCGACCCGCCGACGGTGACGATGTCGTTCATCGTCAACGACAGCCCGCTCGCGGGCACCGAGGGCGACAAGGTCACGAGCCGCATGATCCGCGACCGCCTGTTCAAGGAGGCCGAGGGCAACGTCACGCTCAAGATCGAGGAGGCGGCCGACAAGGACTCGTTCTACGTCTCGGGCCGCGGCGAGCTGCAGCTCTCGATCCTGATCGAGACCATGCGCCGCGAGGGCTTCGAGATCGCCGTCTCGCGGCCGCGCGTCGTGTTCGAGCGCGACGAGGCCGGCGGGCTCCTGGAGCCGATCGAGGAGGTCGTGATCGACGTCGACGAGGAGCATTCCGGCGTCGTCGTGCAGAAGATGTCCGAGCGGAAGGCCGAGATGCTGGAGATGCGGCCGTCGGGCGGCAATCGCCTGCGCCTCGTCTTCCACGCCCCGACCCGTGGCCTGATCGGCTACCAGGGCGAGCTGCTCACCGACACCCGCGGCACCGCGATCATGAACCGGCTGTTCAAGGCCTACGAGCCCTACAAGGGCGAGATGCCGGGCCGGCGCAACGGCGTGCTGATCTCCAACGACCAGGGCGAGGCTGTCGCCTACGCCATGTGGAACCTGGAGGACCGCGGCCCGATGATGATCGAGCCGGGCTGGAAGGTCTACCAGGGCATGATCGTCGGCGAGCACAACCGCGAGAACGATCTCGAGGTGAACGTGCTCAAGGGCAAGAAGCTCACCAACATCCGCACCACGTCGAAGGACGAGGCCGTGCGCCTCACCCCGCCGATCCGTATGACCCTGGAGCGCTCGCTGGCCTGGATCCAGGACGACGAACTCGTCGAGGTGACGCCGAAGTCGATCCGCCTGCGTAAGGCGATCCTCGACCCGAACGACCGCAAGCGGGCGGAGCGCTCCAAGGAAAACGCCGCCTGAGCTGAACGACCGGCAACCGGGCGCTCAGGCCCGGTTGCTGATGCAGCCCTTATGTCCGGCTGATCTCGGGCCCATCGAACCCTTATGCCGGGGACAATACCTCGGTGCGGCGGACCCGAGAGGCCCGCGTGAACCCCGTGACACCGATGTCCGTCGCGTTGAATCCAATCCCGTCGCTCCCGCCTGCCGCCTCTGCGCCGCCCTCCTATCTCGTCGGTCAAGACGGCGAGGGGCATTGGGTGGCCGTGGAGGCTGGTGGGCGTGCCGGAGGCATCTTCCGCAGCCGTCAGGATGCGATCCGCTACGCCTGCCTCGAGACCGGCTGCCGCCCCGGCGACGTGCCGCTGGCGGTCGGACCGATCCCTCTCCGCCTCTCCTGAGCCGCGAGCAGCCGCACCGCGTCGCGGTGCGGCTCTGTCGCGTCAGCTGCCGCCGGGATCGGTCTCGTCGTTCTGCGTGCCTCCGGAGGGCGTGCCCAGGCCGGGCTTGCCCTCGGTCTTCTCGTTCGGGTCCTTCACCGCGTCGGGGGCGACGTTCTTCGGCTTCTCCGGCTGCGGATCGGTCTCGCGGCGCTCGGTCATTCCTGGGTCTCCTGCTCGGCGCGTGAATGGCCGCCCGCCACTTTGGTGTCCGCGGCCGGGCCCCGCGAGGCTTTCTGGTCCGAATGGCCGCCGGAAGAACCGCCGATGGCGGGCGGCGCGCGTCCGGGCTCGCCGGTCGAACCCCAGCCCTCCTTCGGCTCGCTCCGTGGCGTTCCACCGGATCCCATGTCGGTGATCGCCGCCTGCTCGGGTGTTTGGTGACCACCCCCGGCCGGCGGGGTTCCGCGCGACCCGACCGCGTCGTCAGGCTTGCGGGTGACCGTCTCGGACTCGCTCGTCGCTCGGCTCATCAGCGCTTCCCGTCGTCCTGACCGACGGCGGCGGTGGCACGGTCGATGGCTTCGCCAAGGTCGGTGCCACTCCTGGCCTGGTCTTCCATCTGGCCGAGCTTCTCGCGCGAGGTCCCGATCTCACTGGCCTTGTCGGCTTCAGGACTTTCCCGCGGCGTCTGTCCGGTCTGCTCTGTCATGGCTCGCCTCGCTGCCTCTTCGAGGGACAACGGAGGCGGCGCAGGAGGGTTGCGGGGGCCGAGGCGATCGACCGCCGGCGGTCCCCTGATGTCAGGGGCCGACGATCCGCGGCAGGACGGCCTCAGTCAGGCGACGCACGGAATCCTCGGCAGCCCCGCGATCCGCCGCGCGGGCCTCGATCGTCAGCAGATCGCCACCCCGGAGGATGACGGCGGTCGCGCCCGCACCGCGTTCCAGCGCGTAGACACTCAGCCAGCCGATCGCCGGGCCGGCCGGCAGGGCCGAGAGTCGGCAATCCGGGTTCCGCCGAACGCAGAGCGTCTCGAGCGCGCCGAGGGACGTCCTGCCGGAGCGCACCCGCTCTTCCGTCCCGTCGGTCAGGCGCCCGAGCTGCAGCTCGATCGTCGGCGCACCCCTGCAGGACGAACAATTCACGCCGAGATGAAGCGGTGCCGCCTGCGCGGCGGCCTCCGGCCCGAGGGCGGTTCTGGAAGCTTCGGCCAGCCCGGTCAGGTCGTGCAGCGCGAAGCCCTGCGCCAGCGCGGCCTGAGCCCAGAGGCTGAGCAGAAGGACAAGGAGACCGCGCATCAGAGAATCGCCACCCGATCGACGGGTCTGGCGTTACCGGAAAGGCTTTTCCGGATCTAGATGCGGCGCTTTTCGGAACGGCGCGAACTATATCAATTGGTCTGTAGTGTTTATAGGCAAAATGGACGGAACTGAAGTTTCCAAAGATCACTTTTACTATTCGAGGGTTCTATTGGCGTAGTGGTCCCGTTCAGGCGGTGCGCCAAATCCAGCGTCTGTGGGGTATATGTCTCGCGCCGAACGGTGCCGGCGCGATTCCCGGGACACCCGTGTTGGAGCGGCCCGAGGGCCGCTCCGATAGCGCCTAACCGATTCCGTCGAACAGGGCCGACGAGATGTAGCGCTCGGCGAAGGAGCAGGCGACGGTCACGATGCGCTTGCCCTGGAATTCGGGCCGCTTGGCCAGTTCCAGCGCCGCGGCGACGTTGCCGCCGGTGGAGATGCCGCCGGGGATGCCTTCCAGGCGAGCGAGGGCCCGGGCGGTCTCGAAGGCGGCCTGATTGGTGACCTTCAGGACGCCGTCGAGGATGTCGGTGTGAAGGTTGTCCGGAATGAAGCCGGCGCCAATGCCCTGGATCTTGTGCGGGCCGGGCTGGCCGCCGGAGATCACCGGGGAATCCTCCGGCTCCACGGCGAAGACCTTCAGGTTCGGCAGGCGCGGCTTCAGCACCTCGCCGACGCCCGTCACGGTGCCGCCGGTGCCGACGCCGGCCACGAACGCGTCGAGCTGGCCGCCGGTGTCGCTCCAGATCTCCTCGGCGGTGGTCTTCCGGTGAATCTCCGGGTTGGCGGGGTTCGAGAATTGCTGCGGCATCACGGCACCCGGGATCTCCTTCAGGAGTTCCTCGGCCTTCGCGATCGCGCCCTTCATGCCTTGTGCGCCGGGGGTGAGCGCCAGCTCCGCTCCCAGGAAGGCGAGCATCTTGCGCCGCTCCAGCGACATGGTCTCGGGCATCACCAGGATGAGCCGGTAGCCGCGGGCGGCGGCCGTGAAGGCGAGGGCGATGCCGGTGTTGCCCGAGGTCGGCTCGACCAGCGTGCCGCCAGGCTGGAGCTTGCCGGAGGCCTCCAGCGCGTCGATCATGTTGACGCCGATGCGGTCCTTGACGCTGGCGATCGGGTTGAAGAATTCGAGCTTGAGCAGGATCTCGGCCTCGACCCCATGCTCCTTGGGCAGCCGGTTGAGGCGCACCAGCGGGGTGTTGCCGATCGTCTCGGTGATCGAGCCGTAGACCCGGCCGTGGCCGACCTTCGCCGGTGCGTTGATGGTATCGGCCATCGGGGAACTCCTGCGCGTGTTGAAGGATCTGACAGATCTCGGGTCCGGGACGGGCCGCGCCAAGGGATCGCTCACGCGAGGCCGGCCCGGCCGGTTCCGGACGGGAGGCTGCGATATCGCGTTGCCGCGGCCGGAGCAATCGGGCTAAGTGCCCTTACCGAAAGTTCTTTTCATTATTTCAAGGGCATTGGCCCCCGGATGGAAGGTCTATATCGATTGGTCCAAGCCTGATGGAATTTCATTCTCCAGCCCCCGTCGAGACGACCGGCGGGATCGGCGCGTCGTCCGCATCGGGAGGGCTGGGACGGCCCCGAGGGCCGACTCGTCGGGTCGCTCTGTTGGCTGGCTTCGGGGTGATCCTGGCACGGCCGACCTGGGGGAGCGAGGTGGTCCGCCTCGTGCTCGCCACCGCGACGCCGGGCGGCGGCTTTCCAGCCTTCGGGGAGACGCTCGCCCACGCCATCGCAGCCGTCGACCCGACTTTGGCGATCGAGCGGCGTGCCACCGGCGGGTCCGCCGAGAATGTTGGCCTCCTCCGCACCGGCCGGGTCGATCTCGGCCTCGTACAGGGCGCGTACGCCTATCCGGCCCTCGCCGAAGGCGGCGACCTGACCGTTCTGGCGCCGATGTACCCGACGCCGGGCCTGTTCGTGGTTCCGGCCGGCAGTGCGATCCGCTCCGTGTCGGATCTGCGCGGGCGCAGGGTCGTGCTCGGCACCCATAATTCGGGGCTCACCGTCATGGGCCGGAGCGCCCTCAGCGCCTCGGGTCTCGATCCCGAGCGGGACATCAGCCCGATGCTGCTCGACCGGGCCGGCGACGGTCCGGCCCTGGTGCGGGAGGGCCGCGCCGACGCGCTCTGGGGCGGCGGCCTCGACTGGCCGGGCTTCCATGCTCTGGCCGCCGATCCGGGCGGAACCCGCTTCTTCGGGCCGTCCGAGGCGGGGATCGCGCGCCTCGCGCAGCCGGGCGCGGCGACGCGGCGCCTGACAGTACCGGCGGGCAGCTTCGCCGGCCAGACGGACCCGATCGAGACAGTCGGATCCTGGAGCTTCGTGCTCGCGCGGCCCGGACTCCGCGAGGACGCGGCCTATCGCGTCGCGGCGGCGCTGGCGCGCACGGACTTGCCCACCGCCCAGCCGAAGAACCTCGTCGGCCTCGTCCCGGCGGACAGGATCAATCCCGGGACCGCCCGCCTCCTCCGCGAAGCGGGCGTGAGCCTTCGCTGAGTCCGCCGGGCTTCAGCGGAAGGAGGCGACGCGGCGGTCGCGTTTCCGCTCGGCTGCCGGCTGGTAGGCGATCTCGGCGTGGTGGGTGCAATAGGGCAGCCCGGTGATCGACCGGGCGCCGCAGAACCGGAATTCCGGGGTCGTCGGATCGCCAAGCGGCCAGCGGCACATGGATTCCCGCAGGTCCATGATGGTCACGCGTTGCGAGACCGCCAGAGCCACTGGCTCCGGAGCCGGCACGGGCGCGGGCGCGGTAAATTCGGGGGCCGGACGATGGGCGAGGATCGCCACCGGCTCGGGCGCCTGTGTCTCGACCACCGCGATGGCGGTCTCGATCTCGACGGTCTTGGACGGTGGCGCGGCGGCGGGAGCCTCCTCGCCACCCCGGGCACGCCCGGCCAGACCGAGGCGATGGACCTTGCCGATCACCGCATTGCGGGTGACGCCGCCGAGCTGCGCCGCGATCTTGCTGGCGCTCTGCCCGTCCTCCCACAACCGGCGCAGCAGCGCCACGCGATCATCCGTCCAGCCGAGAACCGGTTCCATCATCCCCTCCGCCCCCTGCGGCTCGGCTGCGTTCCCGAAAGCGAGGCCGTGTGTTCAGGCCGCCGGACGCCTTATCTCGGCCGACCGTGTCGCCGCGCAGACCGCGCCCTCGCGCGCCGGCTGCCGCACTGCGTGCGACACCCTGTCTCGCCAGGCCACGGGGGAACCCTAGCGCGGCGTTCGCGAGCGTTGCAAGGGCGGCCGGTCCCCCGATGCGGGCCGCCGCGGCGCCTGTCCACCGGCAATGGCGGCGGCCGATGGCCCCTCGGCCGTGCGATCGAGGCGGCCACGCTTGTGCCCGGATCCCGTGGAAACGTGACCCCTCCGCAACAGCGCGGCCATATCGTCCTGCTCAGCCGGCTATGGTGGAACAGGCTGTACGGCCAAGCTCGTTCCGTGTGGCAGAGTGGGCGCGTTACGCGGTTCAAGGAAGCGACGATGGGTTTTCGTCAGGTCAGCCTGCGCATGGCAGTGGCGTTCGGGCTGGCGGGGCAGGTCGCGGCGTGCGGCAGCGTCCCGCGGACTCCGTACAGCGCCGAGCAGGCCGCGCTGGCGACCATCCCCGGCGTCCCCGGTGCGCGCGTCTTCGCCGACGCGTCGGTGGACACGATCGCGGCGCTCGCCGCCAATCCGGAGCGTCGCCTCAAGGGCTTCACGTATCTGGCCCTGTCGGGCGGCGGGGGTGACGGCGCCTACGGGGCGGGCGTGCTCAACGGCTGGACAGCCTCCGGCAAGCGCCCGGAATTCACCCTGGTGTCCGGTGTCTCGACCGGCGCGCTGATCGCCCCCTTCGCCTTTCTGGGACCGGCCTACGATCCCTATCTGACCGAGTTCTACACCAGCGGCGTCGCGGGTGAGCTGGTGGCCTCGCCCAACCTGGCAAACGTGCTGTTCGGCTCCGGATTGTTCGGTGACGGACGCCTGCGCAGCCTGATCGACCGCTACGTCACGGCGGATCTCCTCAAGGCGGTTGCCGAGGAGCATGCCAAGGGGCGGCGCCTCCTCGTGGTGACGACGAACCTCGATTCCCAGCGGGCGGTGATCTGGAACATGGGCGCCATCGCGGCGAGCGGCGTGCCGAACGCCCGGGAGCTGTTCCGCGACGTGTTGGCGGCCTCGGCCAGCATTCCGGCGGTGTTCCCGCCCCAGTTCATCGACGTTTCGGCCGGCGACACGCGTTTCCAGGAGATGCATGTGGACGGCTCGGTGGTGACGCCGGTCTTCACCCTGCCGCAGAGCCTCCTGTTGCGCGACGGACGGATCCGTACGGGCGGCAAGGCCGAGATCTACGTGGTGATCAACGGCCGTCTCGAGCCGGATTTCGAGGTCACGAAGGACAACACGCTCTCGATCGTCGAGCGCTCATTCACGACGGCGAGCCGGGCGCGCTCCCGGGCCACGCTCACCGCGACCTACGCGCTCGCGCGTGCCAACGGCATCGGCTTCAACCTGACATACATTGACGAGAACGGCCCCAAGGCCTCGGCCGCCAAGGGCTTCGACACCGCCTACATGCGCGCGCTCTACGATGCGGGCCTCGAGAAGGGCCGGAGCGGCACCTTCTGGCAGCATACGGTTCCGGCTTCGCCGGTCCTCAGAGAGACCGCGAGCGTCGTGGCGCACTGATCGAACGGGGTTTTGCCGCGCGCCCGGCAGGGCGCGCGGTGGACGATGTCAGGTCCCGGAGCCGGATTGCCGGCGCAGGCCCGGTCCTGCCGACCTCTTATTTGCCCAGGATCTTCGTCACGAGGCGGCCGAGCGGGGTCGCCGAGCTGGCGTTCCGGTCGTCGCGGTACACGGGACGGTTCTCGTTGCCGAGGATCTTGGTGACGATGCGTCCGATCAGGTTCATGGCTCGGCCCTCCGTTATCGCGCCCAAATGGCGCAGCTTCCTATCAACGGGTGAGATGTGGGCCGCGTTCCAGATCACGCTCCCGATCGGCCGGCTCAGATCTGCATCAGGCGGATGTTGTTGGTGTTGCCGGCCGAATGGAACGGGATGCCGGCGGTGACCACGATGATGTCGTTCGGCTTGGCGAAGCCCTCGTCCTGCGCATGGTGGCGGGCCTTCGTGGTCATTTCCTCGTAGCTGTCGACATCCTCCGTCAGGACGCTGTGCGCACCCCAGAGCAGGCTCAACCGCCGCGAGGTTGCGACGTTCGGGGTCAAGGCCAGGATCGCAGCGGCCGGACGCTTGCGCGCCACCCGTGCCGCCGTGGTCCCGCTCGCCGTGTAGGCGACGATCGCGGCGGCGCGCACGGCCTCGGCGAGATCGGCCGTGGCGGTCGCCACCGCATGCGGCGGCGTCTCCTCCTCGCCCGGCTCCGAGGCCGCGATGATCGAGTGATAGAGCTTGTGCCCCTCCACGCTGCGGATGATCCGGTCCATCATCGCCACCGCCTCGACCGGGTAGCGGCCGGTCGCCGATTCCGCCGAGAGCATCACCGCGTCGGCGCCGTCATAGATGGCGGTGGCGACGTCCGACGCCTCGGCCCGGGTCGGCGCCGGGGCGTTGACCATGGAATCGAGCATCTGGGTCGCCACGACCACGGGCTTCACGGCCAGCCGGCAGGCCCGGATCAGCTCCTTCTGCCGCGCCGGCACGTCCTCGTGCGGGATCTCGACGCCGAGATCGCCGCGGGCGACCATCACGGCATCGGAGAGCCGGATGATGTCGTCGATCCGGTCCAGCGCCTGCGGTTTCTCGATCTTCGACATGATGCCGGCGCGGTCGCCGATGATGCCCCGCGCCTCGATCACGTCGGAGGGCTTCTGGACGAAGGACAGGGCGACCCAGTCGACGCCGAGATCCAGTCCGAAGGCGAGGTCGGCCCGGTCCTTCTCGGTGAGCGGCGAGAGATCCAGCAGGGTGCCCGGCAGGTTCACGCCCTTGCGGTTCGAGATCGGTCCGCCGGTGATCACCTCGGCGGTGATGGAAGTCCGCTCGGGCCCTGTGACCCGCACCCGCACCCGCCCGTCGTCGATGAGGAGTTCCTGGCCCGGCACGACGGCGTCGAAGATCTCCGGGTGGTGCAGCGGGATCGCCTGCTTGTCACCGTCGGCGCCCTCGAGGACGAAGCGCACCGTCTCCCCGGCCTGAAGATCGAGCCGGCCGCCTTGCAGCGTGCCGATCCGGATCTTCGGTCCCTGGAGATCCTGCAGGATGCCGATCGGCCGGCCCACCTCCTTCTCCAGGTCGCGGATCGCCGCGTGGACCTTGGCGTGATCCGCCTGGACGCCGTGGCTGAAGTTCAACCGGAACGTGTCGACGCCGGCGAGGAACAGGGCGCGGAGCTGGTCCGGCGTGGAGCTGGCGGGACCGACGGTGGCGACGATCTTGGCGTGGCGGTGACGGCGCATGCGGGTCTCGCCCTCCTGGGGCTGTCTCTGGGAATCGAGCCGGGCGCTCGGTCGCGCCGCCGCCGCACATAACAGTGCCCGGCACCGCCGCGGCTCCGGCCAGGCGATGTTTGGCGCGGCGGACTGATTCGGCCGGCGCCTATCTGGCCGTCTCCCGGGCGATCCCGGCAAGCCCGGCGTCGAACACGCCCGTGATGTCGGCGACCGCGTCGGCGTCGCTCATACCCTCGGCGTCGAAGGTCGCGCTCCAGATCACCGTGGACCCTTCACCGTTGGGGCGGACCGCCAGTGTCGCGTTGTAGGCGCGCACCGGCAGGGGGCCCTGGATGAAGCTGTAGCTGTAGCTCATGCCGGTCTCGTCGCGCGCGGTCTCGACTTCCGCGATCGTGCCCAGGCCGCCCTTGACGACGAGGCCGCGGATCTGCGCGCGGATGCCGTCGTCGTCGTCCTCGCCCGACAGGATGCAGCGCTGGACCTGCGGGTGCCAGTTCTGGATCGCGCAGAAATCGCCGATCAGGGCCCAGACGGCAGCCGGCGGGGCCGGGATGTCGCGGCTGCGGGTGACTTCCAGGGCGCTGGCTGGTCCGGCGGACAGGAGGGCCGCACCAATCGCCGTGAGATAAGCACGTTGCACGGTTCGGTCTCCTGGCGTTCGGGCTGACGTGACGCGACTTGGGGCGGAGCCGCCGTCGCGGCGAGTCCCCGTTGAAGGTGCCGTCGCGGGCTCGGTGTGCTACGTCGCGCGCATCTGGATCACCGGAGATGCCCATGGACGATCGCGCTGCGCCGATGCGGCCCGCGACCTGGAGCGGCCCCCTGCGGACGGTCCTGACGACCGGAGCCTCACTTCTGATCGGTCTGGTGGCGCCGACGCTCGCCGCCGCGGGGCCGGACCAATCCCCGCCGGCCACGCCCCAGCCCTTCGAGACCTGCCGGGCCGATCTGATCACCTGGGTCACGGCGCGGGCCGTGCCGCAGAGCCTCGCCGAGGCGCAGCTCGCCACCCTGACGCCCGATCCGGACGTGCTCGCCGCAACGCAGAGCCAGGGGGAGTTCGTCCGGCCGATCTGGGACTACATCGAGGCCAGCGTCACGCCGGCCCGCATCGAGGCCGGTCAGCGCAAGCTCGCCGAGCACGCCGACACGCTCGCGGCCATCGAGGCCCGGTACGGGGTCGACCGCCACATCCTGGTGGCGTTCTGGGGCGTGGAATCGAGCTACGGCGCCGTGCTCGAAAACGCGGCAGTGGTGAAGCCGGTCGTCCGCTCGCTGGCGACGCTCGGCTGCAGTGATCCCAATCGCGCCACCTACTGGCGCGACGAACTGACGGCAGCGCTCCAGATCCTGGCCTGGAACCAGGCGCCCCTCGACCGGATGCAAGCGGGGCTCACCGGATCCTGGGCCGGCGCCATGGGGCACACGCAGTTCATGCCCAGCGTCTACCAGCGCGAGGCGGTGGATTTCGACGGCGACGGACGACGCGACATCTGGACCTCGGTGCCGGATGCGCTCGCGTCGACGGCTCATTACCTCATCACCCACGGCTGGAAGCCCGGAGAAAGCTGGGGCGCCGAGGTGGCGCTGCCCGAGAATTTCGATGCGGCCCTCGCCGACGAGACGACGGTCCGCACCATCGCGGCATGGCGGGCGCTCGGCGTGAAGCCTGCGCGTGACCGCGCGATGCCGGACGAGGCCGAGGCGACCCTGGTCCTGCCCGCCGGAATCCGCGGCCCCGCGTTCCTGCTGCAGCCGAACTTCGCGGTGATCCTGCGCTACAACACGGCCCTGGCCTACGCGCTCACCGTCGCGCTCCTGTCGGATCGCCTGAGCGGCGACCCGGGCCTGGTGCACGACTGGCCGCGGGGCGACCGGCCGCTCACGGCCGACGAGCGGCGCGATCTGCAGACCCGGCTCACGGAGCGCGGCTTCGCCACCGGCGGGGTCGACGGCAAGATCGGCCCCAAGACGCGGGCGGCACTGCGCGCCTTCCAGGGGTCGATCGGATTGCCGGCGGACGGCTATGCCGACGCCACGCTGCTGGACCGGATCCGGGCGACGCCCTGAGTGGCGTCTACGCCAGGTAGGCGGGCTCGTCCCGGGCCAGCACCCGCTTGACGCTCTCCAAGTGCAGCCGCGCACTCTCGGCGCGTCCCGCCGCCTCCTGGGCCGCCACGTGCCTGACGATCGCCTCGGGCACGGTCTTGAGCGTGCGCCCCGTGCTCATGGCCAGGACCTGCGCCTGCGCGGCGCGCTCCAGATAGTAGAGATCGTCCCAGGCCTCCGCGATGGTCTCGCCCAGCACCATCACGCCGTGGTTCTTCAGGAACACCACGTCCGCCTCGCCGGCGCTCTCGGCGATCCGCCGGCCCTCGGACGCGTCGAGCGCCAGCCCGTTGTAATCCTCGTCCACGGCGATCCGGCCGTAGAAGCGCAGGGCCGTCTGGCCCGCCCATAGCAGCGGCTCGCCCTCCAGCATGGCGAGGGCCGTCGAATAGGGCATGTGGGTGTGGAACGCCGCCCGGGCGCGGGGCTTCAGCCGGTGCAACTCGGCATGGATGTGGAAGGCGGTGGCCTCGGGCTGACCTTCGCCCTCGACGACGTTGCCGTGGAAGTCGCAGAGCAGAAGGCTCGACGCGGTGACCTCCGCGAAGGCGAGGCCGTAGGGATTGACCAGGAACAGGTCGGGCCGCTCCGGCAGCACCGCCGAGAAGTGGTTGCAGATCCCCTCTTCCAGACCGTTCCGGGCGGCCCAGCGCAGGCAGGCGGCGAGGTCGATCCGGACGCGACGCACGCTGTCGGCGTTCAGGGGCTCGTTGCTGCGGGCGGGCGGGCTCCCCGGGGCGGTAACGGCGTGCGCCATGCGTGCGGGCTTTCCTGTGTCTCGGGATCGGGCCGGGGACTCGGCCGGTGCCGCACTCTATCTGCTTGCGCCCTTGAGCGCAGCCGATCTGCGCTCAGCTGCGGCCGTCGGTGACGCCGCCGACGAGGTTGAGGCCGAGCAGGAAGTCCGACGCGAAATCCGTGCGGATGACCGGCTCGCGGGACACCGCCTCGCGCAGGAGATCGCGCTCGGCGCGCCGCGCCGCGACCGCCTCCTCCACCGACACGCGCCGGAACGACAGGCGCGCCCCGCCCCGGACCTGCGCCAGCCGCCCGAGATCCGGTCCGATGACCGTGGCGATCTTCGGGTAGCCGCCGGTGGATTGCCGATCGGCCATCAGGATGATCGGCAGGCCGTTGCCGGGGACCTGGATCGCCCCCATGGCGACTCCGTCGGAGACGATGTCGTGGCCCTTGGCGTGCTTGAGCGGCGTGCCGTCGACGAAGCAGGCCATCCGGTCGCCCCGCGGCGAGACCGTCCAGGGACCCGCCAGGAAGGCCTCGATCTGGTCGGGGGCGAAATAATCGTCCTGCGGGCCCAGCACCACCCGGATCACCCGGCCGTCGCGGTCGAGCCAGGGGGCGACGAGCCGCTGCGGCGCCCCGTCCAGGGTCCGGCCCTCGGCGACGGGCAGGCGGTCGCCCGCAGCGAGGCCGCGCCCGTCGAGGCCGCCGAGCCCCGAGCGGGTATGGGTCGCCGCCGATCCGAGGACCGGCGCCACGTCGAGCCGCCCAGCGACCGCCAGATAGCCCCAGGCGCCCGCATCGCCGGCCCGCACGACGAGCCTCTGGCCGGGTTCCAGGGTGAGCGCGACCGTATCGGGCAACGGCACCCCGTCCAGCGCGACGCGGAAACCCGGCGCGAGCAGGACGATCCCGACGGGTTCGTCCTCCGCCGAGACGGTGACGCCGCCGGTGGAGATCTCGACGGCGGTGGCGTCGAGGGCGTTCGATGCCGCCCGGTTGGCGGCGGCGTGCATCAGCGGGTCCATGGGACCGGCGGCCGTGATGCCGTAGCGCAGGTAGCCGTGCCGGCCCCCGTCCTGCAGGGTTACGCCGGGTCCGGCGGACTCGATGACGAGGGCGGGCATCAGTGGGGCTCCCCGCGCCGGGCCACCGGCTCGCCTGCCGCCTCCCGGGCCGTCAGGGCGTCGAAGGTCGCGGAATCCACCGGCTCGAAGCGGATCTGGTCACCCGCGGCGACGAAGAAGCTCGGGTCGCGCTCGGGCGCGTAGAGACGGGCCGGCGTCGCGCCGAGCACGTACCAGCCGGTCGGCATCGGCACGGTCGCCACGGCGGCGAGACCCCCGCCGATCATGACGGCGTTGCGCGGATGCGGCGGCCGCGGGCTCGCGCGCCGGGGCACCGCCAGGGCCTCCGGCAGGCCGCCGAGATAGGCGAAGCCCGGCGCGAAGCCGTACATGTAGACCCGGAAGGTCGTGGCGGAATGGGTCGACACCACCGCCTCCGGCGACAGCCCGCTGCGCTCGGCGACCTGCGCGATGTCCTCGCCATGCGGAGAAGCGTAGCAGCAGGGCAGGGTCCACAGGGTCGGACTGGACGCGCGCGCGGTCGCGCCCGACACCAGCGCCCGGACCCGTTCGGCGAGCGTCGCGCGGTCGAGCACCAGCGGATCATAGTGCAGCATCAGGGAGCGGTAGGTCGGCACGCGCTCCCGCAGCCCCTCGGGCGGATCCGCCCCGAGGGCGTCGTCCAGCGCCAGGACCCGGTCGCTGATCGCCGGGTCGACCGTGCTGCCGAACTCGACCACGAGGGCCGCCTCGCCGGCGTCGAGAAGCCGGGGCTCCGCGACCGCGCTCACGGCCGGAACGGCGCCAGCGTGACGCCCGCGCCCTCCAGTCGGGTCCGCACCGCGCGGGCCGTGGCGACGGCGTGGGCGGAATCGCCGTGGACGCAGATCGAGCGGATCGGCGTCGGCAGCGTCCGGCCGTCCGCCGTGAAGATCGCGCCCGCCTCGACCATGCGCAGGACCCGGTCGGCCGCCTCGCCGGCATCGGTGATCATCGCGCCGGGCTGGCTGCGCGGGATCAGGAGCCCGGTCGGCGTGTAGCCGCGATCGGCGAAGATCTCCTGATGCACGTCGAGGCCGCAGGCTTCGCCCGCCGGCACCTGGGCGGTCAGCGCGATGGCGAGCAGCGCGAGGTCGCGGTCCACGGCACGGACGGCCCGGGCGATGGCGTCGGCCACCGGCCGCTCCTCGGCGGCGACGTTGGCCAGCGCCCCGTGCGCCTTCACGTAGGTGATGCGGTGGCCGGCATAGGCGGCCAGCGCCTGGGCGGCGCCGATCTGGTAGGCGACGAGCCGCTCGATCTCGTCCGGGCTGAACGGCATCCGCCGCCGCCCGAAGCCCCAGAGGTCGGGGAAGCCCGGATGGGCGCCGACCGCGACGCCGCGCGCCTTCGCCAGCGCGAAGGTACGGGCCATGATCTCGGGGTCGCCCGCATGGAGGCCGCAGGCGACGTTGGCCGAGGTGACGATCCCGAGGATCGCCGCGTCGTCGCCGCAGGCATAGGCGCCGTAGCCCTCGCCGAGGTCGGAATTCAGGTCCACGCTGGTCATCGCCGCCGCTCCGCGTGCCGATCGGGTCTCATAGGGCCGCAACGGGCTCCGGCTCGCTCGGATCCGCGCTGCAAGAATCGAGCGCGCGGCCCGCCGTCTCGGGCAACAGAAGCGCCGCGACGATCACGAGGCAATAGGCGCCCGCCGCCACGACGCCGATGGCGATGCCGAGTGTCAGCGAGCCGCTGAGATGGCCCACCACGGCCGGGCAGATCGCGCCCGTGGCGCGCCCGAAATTGTAGCAGAAGCCCTGTGCGGAGCCGCGGATCCGGCTCGGGAACAGCTCGCTCAGGAAGGCGCCCATCCCGGAGAAGACGCCGGAGAGGAAGAAGCCGAGGGGGAAGCCGAGGACCAGCATCACCGGATCGGTGATCGGAATCAGCGTGTAGGCCAGGACGAGGAGACCGGCGCAGAAGCCGAACAGGATGAAGCCCAGGCGGCGCCCGATGCGGTCGGAGAGCCAGGCGCTGGTCAAATACCCGACGAACGATCCGAAGATCAGCATCAGCAGGTAGCCGCTGGTGTTCAGGACCGAGAGGTTGCGCTCGGTCTTCAGGTAGGTCGGAAGCCACGTGGTCACCGCGTAGTAGCCGCCCTGCATGCCGGTCGCCAGCAGGCTCGCCAGCACGGTCCGGCCGATCAGCGGCCGGGAGAAGATGTCGAGGAAGCTGCCCGTATCTCCGACGTCCCGCATGGCGGCGCGCGTCTGCCGGTAGACTTCCGGATCCTCGATGTTGCGGCGGATCCAGAAGATCAGCACCGAGGGGAGGGCGCCGAGCCAGAACAGGATCCGCCACGCCACGGCGGGCTCCGCCAGGGCGAACACGGCCCAGAAGGCGATCGCCGCGCAGGCCCAGCCGACCGCCCAGCTCGACTGGACGAGGCCCACCGCCTTGCCGCGGTAGCGGGCCTGGATCGTCTCGGCGATCAGCACGGAGCCCACCGACCACTCGCCGCCGAAGCCGAAGCCCTGCAGCGCGCGGGTGACGAGCAGTTGCTCGTAGGAGTGCGTGAAGCCGCTGAGCACCGTGAACAGGGTGAACCACGCGACGGTGGCCTGCAGGACGACCACCCGGCCGTAGCGGTCCGCCAGGATCCCGGCCGCCCAGCCGCCGATGGCCGAGGTCACCAGCGCGGCGGTGGCGATGTTGCCGGCCTCGACCTTGGTCAGGCCCCAGACCACGACCAGCGTCGGGATCAGGAAGGTGTAGACCATGTAGTCGAACGCATCGACGCCGTAGCCCGCGAAGGCCGCGCCCAGCACCCGGCGCTCCGCCGGACTCGTGTCTTTCACCCACATGGCGCAACTCCTTGGCGGACAGGCCGTCATGCGGCCGGGAGGGTCACAGGAACGGCAGGTCGCGGTTGAGGAGGTCGGTGATCAGCATGTGACCGGGCGCGTGGGTGATGCAGAGCGGCAGCCGCGCCGCCATCGCCACCGCCTGGGGGGTGACTCCACAGGCCCAGAAGACCGGGAGCTCGTCGGGCTCGATCGGGACCGGATCGCCGAAATCCGGCCGCGCGATGTCGCGGATACCGATCAGGCTCGGGTCGCCGAGATGGATCGGCGCTCCGTGGACCGCCGGCATCCGGGCCGTGACCTGCACGGCCTTGATGGCGTCCGCCGCCTTCATCGGCCGCATGGAGACCACCAGGGGGCCGTGGAACGGGCCCGAGGGCCGTGTGGCGATGGAGGTCCGGTACATCGCGACGTTGCGGCCGAGGGCGACGTGGCGGAGCGGGATGCCCGCCGCGATCAGGCCGGCCTCGAACGAGAAGGAGCAGCCGAGGACGAAGGTGACGAAGTCGTCCCGCCACACGCCGGTCAGGTCGGGCAGCTCCGCCACGAGTTCGCCGCCCTCGTAGACGCGATAGCCGGAAACGTCGGTGGCGAGGTCGAGATCGGCGCCGAGCGTCGGAAGCGTGCGGGCGCCGGGCTGCGAGACGCCGAGGATCGGGCAGGGCTTCGGGTTCTGCTGGCAGAAGCGGTGGAAATCCTCCGCCATGGCCCGCGGCAGGATCATCAGGTTGCCCTGCGCGTGGGCGGGGACGAGACCCGAGGTGTGGCCCCGGAACTGACCCGCGCGAATCGCGCGCCGCGCTTCCGCCGCATCGGCGAAGACAGGTGCTGCGCCGTCGGCGCCCAGGTGCTGGCTCACCGCGATGATCTCCCTGGCTGGTTGTCGAGCGCCGGGCCGGCATCGTCGGCAGCCCGGATTCCGCAAGATCCCGATCGCTTCAGCGATTCATGTCCTGCCGCAACGATTTCATCGCGCCGCAGGGCACGCCAATCGTGATTGCGAATGAGGCGCGATAAACCAGTCTTATCGGCCGGCGGCCCAGCTTTCGGCCACGTCCTGGGCGAGGCGGGCCGCATCCGCCACGAAATGGTGGGCCGGCCGCTTCATGTGCATCGCCGTGAAGGTCAGCTCCGAGAGCAGCGGCTCGGCCGGCAGGACGCGGAGGGTGCCGGCGCGGATCTCGGCCTCGACCACCGCCGGCGGGATCACGCAGATCCCGAGGCCCTCGATGCCCATCTTCACGATGGTGGCGAGCGAGGCGCTGGTGTGGATCTGGCTCGGCAGGAGGTTCTCCTGCAGGACGAGGTCGCGCAGCTCGACATAGGGGCTGGTGTTGCGCGGGTAGGTGATGAGCGGATGGTGCAGGAGCGCGCCGAGGCTCAGGGGCGCGTCGCCCGGCAGCAGGCCCGGCGCGGCGATCCACGCGACAGGGGTGCTGAACAGGGCACGGTTGACGAAGCTCGGCAGGGTGATCGGACCCACGAGGAGTGCCAGATCGATCTCGTCGGCGACGAGGGCGGCCTGCATGTTCGGCGAGATGTCCACGGTGATGTCGGCGCCGATCCCGGGATGGGCGGCGCGCATGCGCTCGATGAAGCGCGACAGCCACAGATGGACGATCGTCTCGGACACGCCGAGCCGCAGGGTGCCCCGCGTGCGTCCGGTCTCGTGAAGGGCCGCGCTCATCTCGTCCTGCAGAGCCAGGAATCGCTCCGCGAAACCCAGGAGGAGACGCCCCCGCTCCGTCAGGGCGACGTCCCGGCTTCGGCGCTCGAACAGCGTGCCGTATTCATGCTCCAGGGCCGCGATGCGCTGGGAGACGGCCGGCTGGGTCGTGTTCACCTTCTCGCTGGCGCGGCGAAAGCTGGAGAGTTTCGCAACCCAGTAAAACACCTCTAAGCTGCGGAAATCCGCCATCCCGCGATTGTCCCGCTCCGCCGTCGTGGCCGATCATATCGCGCCCTCGCGCGCTGGCATGCAAGTTGTCGGCTGTCGCGTGTCGGCGCGGGATCACCCCGTCCTGCCGCGAGGTCCGCCCGCCCGCCCGGATGACAGCGGCGCGGTTCAGGGCGATGGAAAATCCGAAAGCCTGGCGCTCCCGTGGCGCTTCGGGCGGCATCGATTAGCGCAGGCGCGAAGCCTGAGGGCCTCGTGAAATCCCTTCCAGAGGCACCGACGAGGGCCCGACATCGCGAGCGCAATGGTCAGGTGTGGGCGCAACGGTTTCGGGTGGCCCCACACATGCGGAAACCCCGGGAGCGGAATGCTCCCGGGGTTTTGTCGACCTCGCGACCAGGTTGATCGGGCTGGGATGCAAGGGTCGAGCGAGGGGCATCGCCATCCCGCGGCGACCGGCATGCAGAGGACCAGTCCCATGCCAAGTCTCCGCGAGGGGCGATGGCCCCTCGAGTCACGCTCGGCTTAGTACGAGCCGAACTTGTAGTTCAGGCCGGCGCGGACGACGGCGAACTCGGTCTTGGCGGCGGCGCCGTTGAGGTAGGCGGTGCCGTTCGGGGGCAGGAGGTTGCCGTAGAAGACGCCGCCGGCGGAGTTCTTCTGGCGGTCGAGGCTGACGTACAGGCCTTCGACCTTCAGGGTGACGGCCGAGGAGCGGAAGAAGTTCAGGAAGGAGTCGGTGGGCAGGGCGTACTCGACGCCGCCGCCGGCGGCCCAGCCGGTGCGGAAGCTGTCGCGGAAGCGGTTGCCGGAGAAGTTCTGGTCGTCCTGGCCGGAGCCGTAGGCGAAGCCGCCGGTGCCGTACACGAGGGTGCGGTCGAAGGCGTAGCCGAGGCGGCCGCGGACGGTGCCGAAGTAGTCGAGGCCGTTGCCGCTGGTGGCGACGAAGGCGGGCGGGTTGGAGAAGGCGACGCCGGGGAAGCCCAGGAAGCTGTAGTTCTGGGTGGCGTTGGCGCGGCGGGCGAAGTCGACGTATTGGGCGTCGGCCTCGAAGCCGATCACCACGCCCGAGCCCGGCGTGAACTGGTAGTTGTAGCCGATCTGGGCGCCGCCCGAGAAGCCGTCGTTGTTGTTGCGGTTGTTGACGCTGACGACGCCCGAGGTGCCGGGGGAGTTGATCAGCGAGCCGCCCGGCAGGGCGTAGCTGGTGGTGTTGCGGCTGTTGGCGTCGAAGCCGTAGCCGGCGTTCACACCGACGTAGAAGCCGGTCCAGGTGAACACCGGCACCGGCGTGAACACCGGCGGCGGCGCAGCGCGGCGCGGCAGGTCGGCGGCAGACGCCGCAGCCGTGAGAGCGGTGAATGCAGCCAGAGAGGCCAGGATCTTGGTCATGTCCGTGTTGGTTCCGTTAGCAGCGTCTGCTGATCTCGACGTATCAGGCGCGCGATCGGGAAGATGTAGCTCGCCGGCAACACTTGGAAATTCGCGCGCGTCCCGATCTCGGCATCCTTAACGGTTCTATACCGCAGAAATGTTACTCAAAGACGAACAGGAAGATCTGTCGTCGTCTACGGGTTGTCCTCCGAGCCGCGGCGCGCAGGATTGCGCCGGCCTGCGTTTGGTCGGCGTGCCTGACCAAGCAGCCTGGAGGCCTGCGGCGAAGATTTTTGACGAAGACCTGCGCGGTGGCGCCCGGACGCACGTCGCCGGTGTCGCCCAGGGTCAGCCGCACGCCGTCCGTCCGCGGTCCGGCACGACGGCCCCTGGCGTACGTCTCGACGTACGCGGACGGATCGAAAGCTGCTCGATACGGTACGGCCACTTTGCGATTGCAGCTTTCGGGATCGGATCTCGTGGCGGCGTCGCGGGCCGCGGATGCGGCCGATCGCCGGCCGGCGGCGCCTCGACCCTGTCCTGCGGTCTCCGAAGCGCTGGGATAGAGGTGGGCGCCCCGCGATGACGATGCGCCGGGGTCGACTTACCGGCGCGGGGGCTGCGGTTCGAAGTCCAAACCGCATCTCTTCTCGACAGAGGCCTGCTCCAATGCCTTCACCGCTCCCTTGCGGCGCGTGAGTTCGGCGGTCTGATGGTTGTCGCCATCGATGAAGAGAAGGGCCGGCAGGACGATGACCGCACCGACTGTCGTGGCGACTTGGTCGCTGCGGCGCTTTTCATCCTGCGGCCCAACCGCCTGTGCCGCCCGCGCGGAGACCCGTCCCGCCTCTTCGCGGATCTGCGCACAGGTTAAATGGCTGAGCTGAATCGGCGAAACCGACGTCGCCGCGACCTTCACGTCGTAAGTTTCTGCGGAGATCCTTAAGATACGGTCCAAATATCGGCTATGGCGTCGTCTGCACAAATCGGCCGTTATCAAATTACAGGGACGCAAAGGACCGGACCTGAAATAGAAATTTATGTCGAAGAAAGTTTCGGCCGGGTCGATCTATCGCGATCGTGTGACCGATCGCACGGGTTGCACCGGGACGGTTGGACCGATGACGGATGACTTCCAGACAATGTTCGGGCCTCCGAGCGGCATTCCCGCGGCTCCTCGCCGGTTGCGACGCGGACTGTCGTTGCGCGGACCTCGATGGGCGGTCAGGCTCATCGAACATGGCGCGTGTCGAGGGGGCATATCCGGGGACGAATCGGAACGCCCCGGGCTTCGCCGTCGACCCGCCCGCCGGCGGCCCGCCCCTGCCGCTCCGTGATCGTTCGCGGCTCGATCCGGGCCGCCGGCGGGCGGGCGCCGCCTGCGGGATCGGACCTGAGCGCCGGACGCCCCGTTCCGCCCGGATCCCCTCGGCGTTCGGCGCAGCCCACCGCGGTTCCGCTGCCACCGATCCGGTGGCGCTGGCGTGACCGTTGCACCTGAAGGTCTCCATCGGCAAAGACCCTGCCGCGATACGTCTGCGAACGCATCGAAGCGTCTCGCGACCGAGAATGGACCATGACGCACCAATGCGCAGAGGTATCGGCGATCGGCCGCGGACGGCATCGATGAAGGCGGCCGACGAAGGCGATCGCGTGGGCGCCATCTGCCAAGCCCTGCGCCGGGCCATCGTGGAACGCGCGCTGGCCCCCGGCGACCGCCTGCCCGAGGATGCCCTCGGCGAACGGTTCGGCGTGAGCCGCACCATCGCCCGGCAGGCCCTGTTGCGGCTGGCCGGGGAAGGCCTGGTCGACCTCCGCCGCAATCGCATTGCCGTCGTGGCGACGCCGAGTTGGGAGGAGGCGCGTGACACCTTCGACGTGCGCCTCGGTCTGGAGCGGCTCGTGGTGCGCCGCCTCGCCGGACAGCTCAGCCCCGAGCAGCGTCAGATTCTGCTGGATCAGATCGCCCGCGAGGAGGCCGCCCGGGGCGGGCCCGAGGCGCTCTCGATCCGGCTCGCGACCGAATTCCATCTGATGCTCGCCGAGATGACCGGCAGCGCCGTGCTGACCCGGTATGTCGCCGAACTCGGCTATCGCTGCGCCCTGATCCTGTCCCTCTACAGCCGGCCGCATTCCTCGGACTGCGCCGTGAGCGAGCACCGCGACATCGTCGCCGCCCTGGTCGCGGGTGATGCCGAACGCGCCGCCGCGCTCATGGACCACCACCTCGATGCGGTCGCCGAGCGGGCGCGCATCGTGCCCCCGACCCCGCGCGAGCGCGATCTCGGACGCCTGTTGGCGCCCTACGTCGCGGGCGGCGGAGCCTGAGCCTTCGGCGTCAGGCCGTGAGGCCGTGCTTCGTCAGCAGACGCTCTGCGCTGTCGTTCCAGACCTCCATCCCGACGATCAGGCCGTCGCGCACGGTGAAGCGGTCGACGTAGCGGTTGCCCTCGAAGGGCGTGCCGTCCGGCCAGGCGCCGTAGAGCGTCCCGAGGCTGTAGACCGTTGTGACGCCGTCGCCCGGGACCACGTCCAGCCGCTCCATCCGCTTCTTCACCCAGGCGTAGCGCCGGGCATTGAAGGCCGTGACCTCGGACGGATGGTTGAAGACCCGCGCGCCGGTGAACACGATCCGGGTGCCCGGCGCCATGTAGCGGGCGGCCGTCTCGGGGTCCGGGACCATCGAGGCCTCGAGATAGGCGGTGACGTTGGCGGCGTCGCGCGCGGTCGCCGCGCTGTGGGTCACATCGGTCATGGCAGGCCTCCTGTCGGCCCTAACGTGCCGCAAAAGGCCGGTCCGTGCATGCAGGAAGTGTATGCACTTTGACACGTGATTGAGCACAATATGCCTCCGAGGGTGCACGCACGCGGCGCCGGGAGCGGCCGAGCACCGGAATCTCGCTGGCATGGAGGTTGCGGTCTTCTGGGGCGACCCGCCCTCGGAGACACGCCATGGCCTCCTTCCTGCCCCCGACCCTGCGCCGCTTCGCGGTGACGACGAGTGCGCTGCTCGGCCTCGCGGTCTCGACCGCGCAGGCGGCCGACACCGTCAAGATCGGCCTCGTGACCGCCCTGAGCGGCCAGTCCGCGAAATCCGGCGAGGCCATCTCCCGCGGGATCGGGCTTGCCATCGACGAGATCAACGCCAAGGGCGGGGTGCTCGGGCGTCCGCTCGAGCTGGTGGCCCGCGACGACGAGGCCAACCCGTCCAAGGGCGTGCTGGCGACCCGAGAGCTGATCCAGCGGGTCGGCGTCGTCGCGGTGGTCGGCGGCCTCGACACGCCGGTCTCGATGGCGATCGTGCCCATCGCCAACCAGATGAAGGTGCCGTTCATCGGCCCCTGGGCGGCCGGCACCGGCATCACCCGCAACGGTGCCGCCGACAATTACGCCTTCCGGGTCTCGGCGGTCGATGCCCTCGTCGACGAGGCGCTGGTCGCCTACGCGGTGAAGACCTACGGGGCGAAGAAGCCCGGCATGATCCTCGTCAACAACGCCTGGGGCGAGTCGAACCAGAAGGGCCTCAAGGACGCCCTGCAGGCGGCCAACCTCCCGGCGGCGGGCATCGAGAAATACGAGGCCAACGACGTCGACATGGTGCCCCAGTTGTCGCGGCTGAAGGAGGCCGGGGCCGACGCGCTGTTCCTCGTCGGCAATGTCGGCCCCTCGGCCCAGGTGGTGAAGTCCCTCGACCGGATGGGCTGGTCGGTGCCGGTCGTCTCGCATTGGGGGCCGGCAGGCGGCCGCTTCGACGAGCTCGCCGGCCCGAGCGCCGCCAAGGTCCACTTCATCCAGACCTTCACCTTCGCGGGCAACACATCGCCGAAGGCGAATACGGTGCTGGACGCGCTCAAGGCCAAGTACCCGGCGATCAAGTCGATGGCCGACGTCACCCCCGCCGTCGGCATCGCCAACGCCTACGACGCCACGCACCTGCTGGCGCTCGCCATCGAGGCCGCGGGTTCCACCGAGGGCCCGAAGGTCCGCGACGGCTTCTACAAGATCGGCACCTATCCGGGCCTGATCAAAACCTACGACAAGCCCTTCGCCCCCGGCCAACACGACGCACTCGGCCCGAACGACTACGTGTTCACCCGCTTCAAGGACGGTGAGATCGTCGCGGTGACCAACTGAGCCCCGCGATGCTGACCTCCATCCTCGTCAGCGGCCTCGGCCTCGGCAGCATGTACGGGCTCGTGGCGCTCGGCTTCCACGTGACCTACGCGGTGTCGGGGACCGTGAACTTCGCGCAGGGCAGCGTCGTGACCCTGGGCGCGGTCCTGGCCTATGCGCTGGGCGTCACCCTCGGCTGGCCGATGCCGGCCGCCATCGTCCTGGCGCTCGCCGGCTGCGCCCTGTTCGGCCTCGTGATCGAGCGGGCGCTGGTCCGTCCGTTCGTGGCCCGCGGCTCGGATGCGTGGCTCCTGGCGACGGTGGCGGGGGGCATCGTCCTCGACAACACCGTGCTGTTCACCTTCGGCAAGGAGCCGCGCAGCCTGCCCTCGCCGCTGGCGACGAAACCCGTTGAGATCCTAGGGACCGGCATCTACCCGCTGCAGCTCGTGATCCCGGTGGTCGGGATCGCGCTCGCCTTCGCGATCCGCACGGTGTTCCGCCGGACCGATCTCGGCCGCGTCCTCCTCGCCGTGGCGCAGAACGCCGACGCCGCCCGCCTGATGGGGATCGACGTGCGCCGCACCGTGGCCTGCGCCTTCGCGCTCTCGGCGGTGCTGGCCGGCATCGCGGGCCTGCTGATCGCGCCGCTCTTCTCGGTTTCGGCCGAGCTCGGCACGCTGTTCGGCATCAAGGCCTTCGCGGTGGCGATCCTCGGCGGCATCGGCTCCGCCACCGGGGTGATCCTGGCGGGGCTGCTCTACGGCCTCGTCGAGGCCGGCGTCACCGCGACCCTCGGCTCGACCTACACGCAGCTCGTGGTGTTCTCGGTGATCGTCCTGGCCCTCACTCTCCGCCCCGACGGCCTGCTCGGCCGCGCCGCGGTCAACAAGGTCTGACGCGATGCCGTACCTGCGCTCGGCTCCGGCGATGCGGCTTGGCATCGCCGGCCTCACCGCCGCCGCGCTCGGCCTCGTCGCGCTGACCGCGGGCTACAGCCACTTCGTGATCGCCCTCGTGGCGCTGACGACGGTGGCGGGGGTCGGCCTCAACGTGCTCCTCGGCCTGACCGGGCTGATCTCGTTCGGCCATGCCGGCTTCTACGCGATCGGCGCCTACGCGAGCGCGATCCTGACGCTCCACGGCGTCAGTTTCTGGCTGGCACTCCCGGCGGCGGCGCTGATCGCGGCGCTCGTCGGCGGCCTCGTGGCGGTGCCTGCGATGCGGGTGAAGGGCCCCTACCTCGCCATGCTGACGATCGCCTTCGGGTTCATTGTCGAGCACGGCCTGATCGAGGGCGGCGAGCTGACCGGCGGCCAGAACGGCTTGGTCGTCACGGACGCGCCGACGCTCCTCGGCGAGCCGGTGAGTGCGGCCGGGCTCGCGGTGCTGGCGGTGCTCGCGGCCGGCGCGAGCCTCGCCGGGTTCGACCTCCTCGCCCGCAGCCGCCTCGGCCGGGCGATGCGCGCCGTGCGCGACGCCGACGTCGCGGCCGCGGCGCTGGGCTTCGATCCGGTCCGGGTGAAGACCCTGGCCTTCGCGATCTCCGCGGCCCTGACCGGCCTCGCGGGCGCTGTCCTGCCGCCGCTGATGCTGTTCATCGCGCCGAGCTCGTTCCCGTTCTCGCAGTCGATCCTGTTCGTCCTGTCGGTGATCGTCGGCGGTGCCGGCACGGTGCTCGGCCCGCTCCTCGGGGCGCTCGTCACCGTGCTGCTGCCGGAGGCGCTGTCCGGCCTCGCCGAGTACCGCCTGCTGTTCTTCGGGGTCGCGACCCTGGCGGTGCTCTGGCTGGTGCCCTCGGGGCTGGTCGGCAGCCTTGCCCGGCTGCTGCCCCGAGGCCGCGACGCGCCGGCCGCCGGGGACAGCGAAGAGGTGTCGCTGCCCGGCACGACGGCGCGCGATCCCATGGTCCTCGAGGGCATCGGCATCCGCTTCGGCGGCATAACGGCTGCGGAGCGGGTCGACCTCACCGCCCAGCCGGCGGCGGTCACCAGCGTGATCGGCCCGAACGGGGCCGGCAAGACCACCGTGCTGAACATGATCTCGGGCTTCTACCGCCCGACCGCCGGGGCGATCCGGCTGGGCGGACGCGACCTCGCCGGACGGCCGGCCCACGTCGTCGCCCGCGCCGGCATCGCGCGCACCTACCAGACCACGCGCCTGTTCGGCTCGCTCCCGGTGGTGGACAACGTCGCCCTCGGCTTCGCGCCGGGCCGGCTGTGGCGCCGCGCGCGGGCGCAGGACCGCGCGACGGCCGCGTCGCTCCTCGCGTTCGTCGGCTACCGGGGCGCCCTCGACCGCTTGGCCGCCGAATTGCCCCATGTCGACCGGCGGCTCGTGGAGATCGCCCGGGCGCTCGCCGGCGGCCCCACGGTGCTGCTTCTCGACGAGCCCGCCGCCGGCCTGTCGCGGGCCGACACCGACCGGCTGGCCGGCCTGATCCGCCGGATCGCCGACAGCGGCGTCGCGGTCGTCCTGGTCGAGCACGACATGCCGCTGGTGATGGGCATCTCCGACCACATCCTCGTCATGGATGCCGGGCGCCCGATCGCACGCGGCACGCCCGCCGAGATCCGGCGCGACCCGGCCGTCCTGCGCGCCTATCTCGGCGGCGCCGACACGCCCGCCCGGCCGCGAAGCACGCCGTGGCAGGGGCCGGCGGATGCCGTCCTCTCCGTCCTCGACCTGACGGCCGGCTACGGCGCCGCGCCCGTCCTCGATGGCATCCATCTCGACGTGCGGCCGGGCGAGACCGTCGCCCTGCTGGGCGCCAACGGCGCCGGTAAGTCCACGGCCATGCGGGCTCTCGCGGGACTGCTGCGCCCGGTGGCGGGATCGATCGTGTTCGACGACCGGCGCGTCGAGGCGCTGCCCGCGCACCGGATCGCCCGCAGCGGCCTCGTCCTGGTACCGGAGGGCCGACAGGTCTTCCCGGAGCTCAGCGTCGTCGAGAACATCCGCCTCGGCGCCTTCGGACGCGGGACGCCGATCGACCCGGCCGAGGTCGAGCGCCTGCTCGACCGGTTCCCGCGGCTGCGGGACCGGGCAGCGAGCCGGGCGGGCCTGCTCTCAGGCGGCGAGCAGCAGATGCTGGCCATCGCCCGCGGGTTGATGGCGCATCCGCGCATCCTGCTCCTCGACGAGCCGTCGCTGGGCCTCGCCCCGGCGATGATCAACGCCCTCTACGCTACCGTGGCCGAACTGCGCGACGAGGGCGTCACCATCCTGATCGTCGACCAGATGGCCGCGCTCGCCCTCACGGTTGCCGACCGCGGCTACGTGCTGGAGCAGGGCCGGGTGGTCGCGCGCGGAACCGCCGCGGCACTGTCGGCGGACAAGGGGCTGGAAGCGGCCTATCTCGGTGCGGCGTAACAGGGTCTCCACATGGACACGAATGCGGGCCACGGCCGCTACAGCTTCAGCGCGCTCCCGGACCGGCCGGTCTACGACTGGCCGGAGGGCAAGCGCCTCGCCGTCTATGTCGGGCTGAACCTGGAGACCTTCGCGTTCGGCGAGGGCCTGGGCGCCGAGCTGGCGCCGGGCGGCCCGCAGCCGGACGTGCTCAACTACGCGTGGCGCGACTGGGGCAACCGGGTCGGCGCGTGGCGGATCGCCGAGATGCTGGACGCCCTGGCGATGCCCGCGAGCGTGCTGGTCAATAGCAACCTCTACCGGGACTGCCCCGGGCTGATCGAGGCGTTCCGCGCCCGCGGCGACGAGATCGTCGGCCACGGGCGGACCAACGCGGAGCGGCAGGGCACCCTCGACGAGGCCGCCGAGCGGGCCCTGATCGCCGAGACGACGGCGGTGATCGCCGCGCAGGAAGGCCGCCCGCCTTCCGGCTGGCTCGGCCCCTGGATCTCGCAGTCGCGGGTGACGCCCGACCTGCTCGCCGAGGCAGGCTACCGCTACCTGCTGGACTGGGACCACGACGACCAGCCTACGTGGTTCTCGACCCGCAACGGCGGCCGGATCCTGACGGTGCCGTACCCGCAGGAACTCAACGACATCCCCGCCATCGTCGCCCGCAAGGAGACGGGTCGCCAGTTCGCGGACGCCATCGTCGACGCCTTCGACGAGATGTTGGAGCAGTCCCGGCGTGCGCCCCTCGTCATGGGCATCGCGCTCCACCCCTACATCGTCGGACGACCGCACCGGCTGCGGCCCCTGCGGCGGGCGCTCCAGCACATCGCCGACCACCGCGGCGACATCTGGCTCACCACCGCCGGGGCGATCGCCGACCACATCGTCGCGCAGGAGGCCGGGCCGCGCTGACGCGGTCCCAGTCCGGACCGGAGGGCCTCAGAGCACCTGCGAAAGGAACCGGCGCGTGCGCTCGTCCTGGGCGGAGGCGAAGAAGGTCGCGGGCGGGCCGTGCTCGACGATGACGCCGCGGTCGGTGAAGTAGATGTGGTCGGCGACGTCGCGGGCGAAGTTCATCTCGTGCGTGACGAGCATGCAGGTCATGCCCTCCTCGGCGAGTTCCCGGATCGTCACCAGCACCTCTTTGACCGTCTCCGGATCGAGGGCGGCGGTGACCTCGTCGAACAGCATCACGTCCGGCCGCATCGCCAGCGAGCGGGCGATGGCCACGCGCTGCTGCTGGCCGCCGGACAGCTCGCCGGGATAGGCGTTCTCCTTGCCGGCCAGCCGGACCTTGGCGAGGAGCGCCCGCGCCCGCGCCTCGACCTCGCGCTTCTCCTGACCGAGGACGTGGATGGGAGCCATCATCACGTTCTGCAGCGCGGTCTTGTGCGGGAACAGGTTGTATTGCTGGAACACCATGCCGACCTTGCGGCGCAGCGCCAGCTTGTCGAGCCGCGGATCGGTGACGTCGGTCCCCTCGACCTCGATCGAGCCCGCGGTGACCGGCACCAGCGCGTTGATGCAGCGGATCAGCGTCGACTTGCCCGAGCCCGAGGGGCCGATGATGCAGACCACCTCGCCCTTGCGGACGTCGAAGCTGATCCCCTTCAGCACCTCGAACGTCCCGAAGGACTTGTGCACGTCGGCGATGCGGACGATCGGCTGATCGGGCGTCCAATTCGGGGACGGGGTTTCGGCCAGGGTCGCGCGCGTCATGGTTTCAACGGGTCTCGAAGCGGCGTTCCAGGGCGGCGGTGAACCGGTCGATCGGGTAGCAGTAGAGGAAGAAGCAGAGCAGGGCGAAGCCGTAGAGCGGGGCGAACAGCTCGGGGCGGCCGCCCTCGGCGGCGTGCACCTGTGCGGTCAGCGTCAGCATCTCGGTGACGCCGACGATCGACGCCTGCACCGTCGCCATCGCGATCAGCGAATAGACGTTCATCCAGGGCGGCAGCATCCGCTTTGCGCACTGGGGTAGGATGATGCGCCACATCGTCTGCCGACGGGTGAAGGCCAGCGACTCGGCGGCCTCCCACTGGGTGTTCGGCACCGAGCGCACCGCGCCGCGGACGATCTCGGCGACGTTGGCCATGACCGGCAGGCTGAAGCCGAAGGTCGCCTTCACCCAGTCGGGCAGCGGCACGCGCAGGCCGAACACCGTGATCTGGAACGGCACGAGGAACATCACGAAGAACAGCAGCACCAGCCAGGGCACGTTGCGGAACACCTGCGTGGCGCACCACGCGAGGCGGGGCAGGATCCGCCCCTCCGCCAGCATGGCCAGCCCGAGCCCGATGCCCGCCACCGTGCCGATCGCCATCGCCATCAGCGAGATCGCGACGTTGAAGGCGAAGCCCGTGAGCAGGAGCGGCGCCCACTTGATCACGACCTCCAGCGGCGACAGCGCGGCGGCCCCGCCCTGCGCCCAGGCCGGGACGGCGACGAGGGCGAGCCCGGCGAGCAGCCAGAGATGGGCCGGGCGCAGGCGCGACGCTGCGCGGTCCTTCGGGAGCGCGAACGGCAGGAGGACCGGTAGGTCCCCCGGTCGCTGGCCCTGCGAATCTGGGGCGCTCATCGGCCGTATCCCGGGATGCGCAGGGCGCGCTCCCAGCGGTGCATGATCCAGACGAGCACGCCGACGAGGACCGCGTAGGTCGCGAGCAGCACCAGCATCATCTCCAGGACGTTCTGCGACTCGGACCAGATCTGCTTGACCGCGTACAGGGTCTCCGGGACCGCGATGGCGTAGGCCAACGTGGTGGTCTTCAGGAGGTTGATGAGGTTGTTGTTCAGGGCCGGCAGGCACACGCGCAGGGCCAGCGGCAGGACGACGTACCGGTAGGCCTTGAAGCGGGTATAGCCCAGGGCCTCGGCGGCCTCGATCGTGGTCCGGGGCACGGCCTCGATGCCGGAGCGGAAGATCTCGACGTTGAACGCGCCCGCGAACAGCGACAGCGAGATGATCGCCCACTGGACGTTGTTGAGGATCGGCGCGCGCAGGCCGTCGGCCGAGCGGATGTCCGGGAGCAGCGTCCCGAGGCCGAAGTAGAAGAAGAAGATCTGCACGAGCGGCGGCGTGTTGCGGAACACCACCACGAAGCCGTTGACCAGCGCCCGCAGGACGCGCGACGGCCCGCTCTGCAGGAGCGCCCCGACGGCGCCGATGACGAGGCTCGCCAGGATGGTGCTGATCCCGAGGAGCAGCGTCATCCGCAGGCCGGCCACGTACCGGTCCCAGTCGTAGGGATCGTAGAAGATTGTGAAGTTGAAGCCCGTGGTCTCGTAGAGCTGCTGGAACCACGCCTGGATCGTGGCGATCATCGCGGGTGAACGCCCGGCTTCGTCGTGCAGGCGCGCATCAGTTGGTCGCGTTCTTGTACTTCTCGTACATCGCCTTCGAGTAAGCGGTCGGCTCGATGCCCCACTTCTTCTCCTCGTTGACAATGAAGCCGGTCTTCATCCAGTCCTTGGTGGCGTCCTCGACCGCGGCCTGGAGCGTGGTGTTGCCCTGCGCCACCGCCATCATCCACGGGGCGTCGAGGATGCCCTTGAGCGGCAGCGCGTAGTTGGCCTTCCAGTCGTCGTCGAGCAGTTTACCCTGCAGCATGCTCTGGTCGTAAACGTAGCCGATGCAGTTGCCCTGCTTGAGCGCGAAGAGCGGCTTCTCGGATCCGTCGAAGGCGACGATCTCCGCCCCGTAGGTCCGCGCGACGTCCTTGTTGTACCAAGCCCCCGAGGTGGCGCAGACCGGCTTGCCCTTGAGCTGCGCCCAGTCGGTGATCCCGGACGACTTGGGCAGTAGGACGTTCACGAAGTCGGAATAGTAGTTCGGGTCGATCGCCTGGACGACGCGGCGGCGCTCCGGCTTGTCCGACAGGGTGGCGATCAGCAGATCGACCTTGCCCTGCTGCAGGAACTCGATCCGGTTGGCCGAGACGACCGGCACGAGTTCGAGCTTCACGCCCAGGCGCTTGGCGAGGTCGGCGGCAAGGTCGGGCTCGAGGCCGATAATCGTCCCACTCGGGTCGCGGAAGCCGAACGGCTTGTAATCCGCCTTCACGCCGACGATCAGCGTCCCGCGCTTCTTGATCGCGTCGACGCCGTCGGCGGCCGTGGCCCGGCCGGGCAGCGCGACGGCCGAGAACGCCGCGAGCGCGGCCAGCGCACCGGTCGTCAGAAGGGTGCGGATCGTGAGGCGCATCGGATCTTTCCTGCTCGGGTCAACCGATCTTGGCATGGTTTCTAGCAATCCACGAGCCATTAGCCGGCGCATCAACTGAAACGTGCCAAGGCGAAGGGCGTGAGATCGACTGTGCCGCCGGTCCCGGCCAGTTCTGCCGCGACGGCCTCGCCGATGCCGGCCGAGTGCTTGAAGCCGTGCCCCGAACAGGCGGAGACCACCGTGACCCGGTCCATCGCGGGATGCCGGTCGATGATGAAGCCGCGGTCGGGGGTCACCGTGTAGACGCAGGCCGCGGCCTGGACGACCTCCGGGGTCGCGCCGGCCACCCGGTTCGCGACGCGCAGCCGGTACATCTCGGCGGATTCGGACAAGTCGACGCGGCGCTCCACCCCGTCTGCACTGGTAATGGTGTCGTACTGCTCCGTGGCGACCTTGATGGACCCGTCGAGCGGCGGGAAGCCGTAGAGGTATTCGGTGTCGCCCGTCCCGTACATCCAGATGAAGACCGGCGAATGCGGCCCGTAGGCGGTCTCGTCCGCCAGCGCGTACCAATGCAGGAGCTGACGGCGGACGGTCAGGAGCCGGTCGAATGGGCTCCCGAGCAGCGGGGCCGTCCAGGCGCCCGCGGCCACGACGGCGCGGTCGGCCAGGATGGTCCCCTCCGCGGTGTCGATACGGACGCCGCTCCCGTCCTGCTGCAGCCCGACCACCGCGCAGTTCGTGCGGATCTCGGCGCCCGCGGCCCCCGCGCGGCCGAGCTGCACCGCGAGGCAGCGCTCCGGGAACACGTAGCCGCCGCCCGGCTCGTAATAAGCCTTCTCGTCGCCCGCGAGGTTGAGGAATTGCGGGAACCGGCGGGCCACCGCCGCACCGTCGAGCACCTCGTGGGCGATGCCGGCCCCCTGTGCCGCGCTAATCGAGCGTCCGACGAAATCCGGCTTCCCGTGATGGGACGAAGTGCCGTGGCCGGGTGCCATGACGAGGGCGCCGCAGGCGTTCAGCAGGGTCTCGCCGGTCTCGGCCTCCAGCTCGCGCCAGATGCGGTGCGAGGCGGTGACGAAGGGAACGTAGTCGGCGCCCTCACCGACCGCCTGCCGGGTGATCCGCGTCTCGCCGTGGCTGGACCCAAGCGCGTGGGGCGGCGCGAAGCGGTCGAGCCCGATGACCGCGGCGCCCCGCTTCGCCAGCTGGTAGAGCGCGGCGCTGCCCATCGCGCCGAGTCCCAGAACGGCGACGTCGTAGCGGCGGCTCACGGCCGGCACTCCTGGAGGCTGCCGGGACGGGACGCCGCCGCAGCGCGGAACGGGGGCAAGTCGGCAGGTCGAGGCATCCGGAGGCGGTCTCGCGCGGCACGGGAAGACGACACACAGGATGATGGATGCCACGCATCGCGTTTGACCAGGACGGACGGTTTCTTGCACGGCTGAGCCGTGTGAGGCCGGAGAGCGCTGGCGGAATGGCTGCAGAGACCGCGGATTCACCGCAGGAGATCGGCTTCATCCTCGTGCCCGGCTTCGCGCTGATGTCGTTTGCCTCGGGCTGCGAGCCGTTCCGCGCGGCCAACGATCTCGCCGGGCGGCCGCTCTACCGGCTGCGCTACTTCGGCGAGGCGGAGGGCCGGGTCGCCGCCTCGTCGGGCGCGGAGGTCCCCACCGAGGCGCTGCCGCGCCAGCGCGGCCATCTCCATACCCTCTTCGTCTGCGCGGGCGGCGAGCCGACCGGGTGGGACAGGCCCGAGATCCACGCGACCCTACGGCGGATGGCTCGGCTCGGCGTGCGCATCGGCGGCATCTCGGGCGGTCCCTACCTGATGGCCGCGGCGGGCCTGCTGGCCGATCACGCGTTCACGCTGCACTGGGAATATGCCGGCGCCACGGTCGAGACCTTCCCGGACGCGCGCCTGAACCGGGCGCGCTACGTCGCCGACGGCGATCGCCTGACCTGCGGCGGCGGCGTCGCGCCCCTGGAGATGGCCCACGCCTTGATCGCCGAGCGCATGGGTGAGGCCTTCGCCCGCCGCGTCTCCGACTGGTTCCTCCACACCGCCATCGGCGCCGCCGACGACCCGCAGCGGGCCTCCGCGGTCGAGCGCTATGGAATTCACCATCCGGCCCTGCTGACGGTGCTGGAGACGATGGAGAAAACGGTGGAGGCGCCGCTCGGCCGCCTCGCCATGGCGCGCCTCGCGGCGATCAGCCCGCGTCACCTCGACCGGCTGTTCCTCGAGAAGCTCGGCTTGAGCTTCTCGGCCCAGTACAAGGCCATCCGCCTCGCCCATGGACGGCGTCTGCTGCGCCAGAGCCCGCTCCGGATCGGTGAGATCGCAACCGCCTGCGGGTTCGCGAGCGCGGCCCATTTTGCCCGCTGCTACCGGTCCCAGTTCGGCTGCAGCCCGTCCGCGGAGCGAGCGTGACGACCGTTCGGGCAATCCGAGCGGTCAGTCCCGGGCGTCCGGGAGAGCCTTCGGATCGGCGGGATCCTCCCGGCGCAGCGCGACGCCGCTGGTGCCCTGGGCCAGCATCGCCCGCAGCAGCGCCTCCATCTGCCCGGCGGCCGCCTCGACCGAAAGGCCGCCCTCCCGGATGTTCGAGATGCAGTTGCGCCGGGAATCGGCTAGCCCCGGCTCCGGGCCGAACGTCACGTAGCAGCCGAGGCTGTCCGAGGCTGACAGGCCGGGCCGCTCACCGATCAGCACCACGACGCAGCGCGCCCCGAGCCGGGCCCCGATGGGATCGCCGATCGCCACCCGCCCCTGGCTCGCGACGACCACCGGGGCGAGGCTCCAGCCCGCCCGGCGCACCCGCGCCGCGAGCGCCGCGGCGGCGGGGACCGCGTTCAGCGCGACCGCCGTGGCCGAGAGCCCGTCCGCGATCACGATGGCGACGTCGAAGCCCGGCCCGTGCCCGTCGAGCACCGTGGCGGATTCCGGAGCGAGGCTGCGGCCCCGGTCCGGCCGGCGCAGGTACTCCGTCCGGTCGGACGCGGCGGAGCGGACCTCGACCGACTCCAGGCCCTGGGCCCGCAGAGCTGCGCCGATCGCGGCCGCGTCGAGGGGCGTCCAGACCGCCTCGCGGGCGCGGGCATGGTCGAGGCCGAAGGCGAGCGCCGCGCCGGTGGGAAGGCCGGCGCCGTGCGCGCCCAGGGCGATGCGGGCCTGGGTCAGCCCGCGCAGATCGCGCAGCGTCGGGGTGCCCGCGTGGGCCGGCTTGGCCGGCTTGGCCGGGTCGCTCACGCGGCCCGCCCGGGCAGGAGCCGGGAGGCCGCGGCGAGGGCCGGGGGCAACTCACCCGTGGCGCTGGTGAGCCGGCCCTGCGCGTCCGTGATGCGCACGTCGCGCAGCCACGCCTCGAATTCCGGGGCTGGCGGACGGCCCAGGGTCTCGCGGGCGAAGACCGCGTCGTGGTGGGACAGCGACTGGTAGTTCAGCATCACGTCGTCCGCCCCCGGCACGGTGATGACGAAGTTGACGCCGGCCGCGCAGAGCAGGGTCAGGAGCGCGTCCATGTCCTCGCCGTCGGCATCGGCATGGTTGGTGTAGCAGACGTCCACGCCCATCGGCAGGCCGAGCAGCTTGCCGCAGAAGTGGTCCTCTAGCCCGGCCCGGATGATCTGCTTGCCGTTGTACAGGTATTCGGGGCCGATGAAGCCCACGACCGTGTTGACGAGGAGCGGGTTGAACTCGCGCGCCACCGCGTAGGCGCGCGCCTCCATGGTCTGCTGGTCGACGCCCCAATGGGCGTCGGCCGAAAGGGCCGAGCCCTGCCCGGTCTCGAAATACATGACCTGGCCGCCCGCCGGGCAGCGGCCCAGCGCCCGCGCCGCCTCCGAGGCCTCGCGCAGGACGGCGAGGTCGACGCCGAAGCCGGCATTGGCCTTCTGCGAGCCCGCCACCGACTGGAACACGAGATCGACGGGCGCGCCTTTCGCCATGGCCTCGATCGCCACGGTGACGTGGCCGAGGCAGCAATGCTGGGTCGGCACGTCGAGGCGCAGCCGCAGGGTCTCCAGAAGCTCGACGATGCGGATGTAGTCCGGCAGGGAATCGGTGGCCGGATTCACCCCGATGACCGCGTCGCCCGAGCCCATCAGCAGGCCGTCGAGGGCCGAGATCAGGATGCCCTCGGACGAATCGGTCGGATGGTTCGGCTGGTTGCGGGTGGCGAGGCGTCCGGGCAGGCCGATCGTGGAGCGGAAGCGCGTCACCACCGGCCGCTTGGCGGCCACCGCGACGAGATCCTGCAGCCGGCAGATCTTGGAGACCGCCGCGACCATCTCGGGGGTGAGGCCGGGCGAGAGGGCGGCGAGCGCCCGCGCGTCGGCGGCGGGGGAGAGCAGCCACTCGCGGAAGGCGCCGACCGTGAGGGACGAGACCGGCGCGAAGGCCGCCGCGTCGTGCCGGCGGGCGATCAGGTCGGAGACCTCGTCCTCCTCCGAGGGGATCAGCTCCTCGGCCAGGAAGGTCTTGAGCGGCAGGTCCGCCAGCGCGATCTGCGCGGCCAGGCGCTCGACCGGCCCGTCGGCGCAGAGGCCGG
Organism: Methylobacterium sp. 1973; assembly: GCF_040545035.1. NCBI lineage: Bacteria > Pseudomonadati > Pseudomonadota > Alphaproteobacteria > Hyphomicrobiales > Methylobacteriaceae > Methylobacterium > Methylobacterium sp. 1973. The sequence goes on along the minus strand of NZ_JBEPLA010000011.1, from coordinate 70,625 downwards.
CGAGCTGGTCGCCTGACCGCTCCGGCGTCGCCTTGGCGAGCAGGCGGCGCAGGTCGGGGAAGGTGAAGCGTGTGCCTTCGATCGTCGTCGCGTAGGCCATGGCGGGCGCTCCCGGCGCGCTGTCGGACGTCAGGGAACCCGATCCTGCAGCATGTCGAGGCCGCCGGGGAGCGGGAACGGCACCGCCATCGGCGAAACTGACGCGTTCCGTCCGGGATCGCGCGCGGCGGATGCCCGCCCTCAGGCCGGGAGCACGACCACCTTCGTCTTGACGGGCGTCTGCGCGTAGAGATGGATCATGTCCTGGCTGAGCAGGCCGACGCAGCCGCTGGTGATGCCCGTGCCGATCGATTCGGCGTCGCTGCTGGCGTAGATCGTGTAGAGCGTATAGGCGCCGTTCTGGTAGAGGTGGAGCGTGCGGGCGCCGAGCGGGTTGTCGAGTCCGCCGGGCATGCCGCGGGCGTATTTCGCCGCCTCGGGCTGGCGCCGGATCATCTCCTTGGGCGGGGTCCAGGTCGCCCATTCGGACTTGCGACCGACATACGCGTTGCCGTTCCACAGGAAGCCCTGACGGCCGACATTGGCGCCGTAGCGCGTGGCAGCGCCGTCGCCCTCGATGCGGTAGACGTAATAGTTGGCGGGATCGACGACGATCGTGCCGGGCGCCTCCGACGAGGCGTACTGGACGGTCCGCCGATAGTATTTCGGGTTGACCTTGCTGATGTCGACCGCCGGGATCGGGAACTTCTCGTTCGGCATCGGCCCGTAGGTCTTCGCCGCCTCGGCCATGAGCAGGGTGTCGGTCGTCCCGCACCCGCCGAGCGAGAGGGCGCCGATCCCGAGAGCCGAGCCGGCCAGGAACGACCGGCGGCTGAGAAGCCCCGCGTCGAGTCCGGGGCGCCCGCGCTCGTCGAGCCCGCCGGCCATGCGATCGTCCGTCATCATCGCCCTGGACTTCCCTGTCCTGCAGCCCGGCGCGACCGCGCAACGTGCCTCCGTCGCGCGAACGGCCAAGCTTGAGAGTGCCGCGTGGCAGCGCGCCTGGCAAGCTTGTCTCTACAGAGCCGAAAGCAGGCGAATTGCGTCGCAAGTGTGGTCGATATCCGCGATCTCCAGACTTCGCCGCCGAACATCCGATGCGCATGGGCCGGCCGCGCGTGTCCTTCGGGACGGTGTCCCGATCCCGCCTGCCGACGCGCGGCAGACCGGTCCCGTCGCCGGTTCAGGCTTCCGGATGTCGCCTGAGGGCGTTCGAAAGCCTCAGAACTGCACGCCGCGGGTCAGGCTTCCATCCACAACGAGATTGGTGCCGGTGATGAAGCTCGCGGCAGGGCTCGCCAGGAAGACGGCCGCGCGCGCCACCTCCTCCGGACGCGCCATCCGGCCGGTCGGGTTCAGCCGGAGCGCCTCGGCGAACAGCGCCGGGTTGCCGGTCTCGATCTGGTGCCAGACGCCGCCCGCGAAATAGGTGTTGCCGGGCGAGACCGAGTTGGCGCGGATGTTTCGGGGCGCGAGCTGGAAGGCCAGCCCCTGCGCATAGTGGATCAGCGCCGCCTTGAAGGCGCCGTAGGGTCCGGCCGCGAAGTCGATCTCGCGCCCGGAGACGCTGGAGATGACGACGATCGCGCCGGCCTCGGAGCGTTCGAGGAACGGCATCGCCGCCTCGACCGCCGTGACGGTGCCCATCATGTCGACCGTGAAGCCGCTGCGCCACGCCGCCTCGTCGCTTCCGACGGCCAGCGCGCTCACGTTCGGCACCACGATGTCGAGGCCGCCGAGCTCCCCTGCGGCCTCGGCGACCCAGCCGCGCAGGGCGGCGGGATCGGCGACGTCGAGGGCGCGCCCGGTCGCCGCCACGCCCTTGGCGCGCAGGGCGTCGACCTTGGCGGCGACCTCCGCGGCGTTGCGGGCGCAGAGGGCGACCGCCGCCCCCTCGTCGGCAAGCAGGTCGACGATCGCCGCGCCGATGCCCTTGGTGCCGCCGGTCACCAGCGCCCGGCGGCCTCTGAGCCCGAGATCCATGCCATCCTCCTCCGTCGCCGATCAGGCGTGGGCGATCGCCTTCGTGATCGAGGCGCCGAGCGTGTACTTCGGATCGACCATGTTGCCGAGCCGCACGCGCCCGCACTGCGTGAGCAGCATGTAGGCGTCGATCTCGTCGAAGCCGAAATCGGCGGCGAGCCAGCGGACCAGCTCCCGGTAGGCGATGCGCGCGGCGTCCTCCATCGGCCGGGCCGAGCCGATCGTCATGTAGAAGTCGGCGGTCTCCAGCCGCGGCCAGCGGAAGGTCCAGCCCTTGATCAGGTCGATCTGCACCGTCGTGTGGGTCGGGTGCTCCACCGCTACGCCGCAGAGCTCGCCGTCGCCCTGCGCGGCGTGGCAGTCGCCGAGATACAGGAGCGCGCCCTCGGTATTCACCGGCAGGTAGATCACCGCGCCGACGCCGACGTCGGGCAGATCCATGTTGCCGCCGTAATAGTCCGGCTGCAGAGAGGAGATCGCCTCGATCTCCGGCGAGGTGCCGATCGTGCCGATGAACGGCTGGTAGGGCAGCGTGATCCGGTCGTTCCAGCGCACGCCGTTCTCGGCCGTCACCTCGAGCTTGCGCACCCGCTCGGGCAGGGACGGGTTGAGGAGCGCGGTGTCGCCGGTGGCGACGAGGCCGCCGAATTCCGGCATGATCAGCGTCGTACCGCAGGGCTGCGGGCCGCGCGGCCGGATCGAGCGGATCGCCACCGCAAGGCAGTCGCCCTTCTCGGCGCCGTTGACGTAGATCGGCCCGTTCTGCGGGTTGAGATAGGGGAAGTTCAGGATCTGCGTCGGGCTGTCGGTCTCGTGGCGGATCTTGCCCTCGAAGGCGTCGTGGGTCTCGACGGTGACCACGGCGCCCGGATCGACGGTGAGGACCGGCTCGGCGAAGGGCCCGTAGACGTAGTGGTAGCGGCCCTGCTCGGCCTCGGTGATCGTGTGCTCCTGGCCGGACTTGCCGCCGGCGACACCCTTGCGGGCCATGATGGACTGATCGAGCCACTGCATGGTCGTCTCTCCCTTGGTTGACGGATTGAGGTGTCAGACGGCGAGGTGGCGCCGGACGAGGTCGCGGTCGTCGAGGTCCCGGGCCGTCAGCTCCGCGACGATCCGGCCCTTGTCCATGACGTAGCTGCGCTGGGCCATGGCGCGGATCAGGTCGAGGTTCTGCTCCACGAACACGATCGTGACCCCGGTACGGCGGTTGAGATCGACCAGGGTGCGGCCGATCTGCTGCACCACCGAGGGCTGGATGCCCTCGGACGGCTCGTCGAGGAGGATCAGGGCGGGTCCGCCGACGAGGACGCGGCCGATGGCGAGCTGCTGCTGCTGGCCGCCGGAGAGGGTTCCGGCCCGCTGCCCGCGCCGCTCCCGCAGGATCGGGAACGGCCCGAAGGCGCGCTCGTAATCCGGCCGCTCGCCCTTCGGCAGCAGGGACGCGCCGACCGTCAGGTTGTCGGCGACGCTCATGCGCGGGAAGACGTCGCGGCCCTGGGGCACGTAACCGATGCCGAGGCGGGCGCGCCGGTGGGCGGCGAGGCCCTCGACCGCGGCGCCCCGGAAGGCGATGCCGCCCCCGGAGGCGGGCAGCAGCCCGACGAGGCTGCGCATCAGCGTCGACTTGCCGACGCCGTTGCGGCCGATCACCGCCACGATCTCACCGGGCCGGACCGCGAGGTCGACCCCCTGCAGCACGGGCTTGCCGCCGTAGCCGGCCCGCAGGCCGGTGGTCGCGAGAAGCGGCTCAGGCATCGGCGACACTCCACAGGGGTGGCGCATCCGTCTCGCCGAGGTAGATCGCCGCCACCCGCTCGTCCGCGATGATCGCGTCGGTGGTGCCCTGGGCGAAGATGCGCCCGACATGGAGCACGGTCACCCGCTGGGCGATCTGCCGGACGAAGGCCATGTCGTGCTCGATGGCCAGCACCGCGACGCCGTCGCGGTTGAGGGCCTGTACCATCGCGCCGGTGGCGAAGGTCTCGTCCGGCGACATCCCGGCGGTGGGTTCGTCGAGGAGGAGCAGGCGCGGCTTGAGGCTGATCGCCATGCCGATCTCCAGCCACTGCTTCTGCCCGTGGCTGAGATTGCCGGCCCGCTCGGAGGCCGCCGCGCTGAGGTTGAGGAAGGCGAGCAGCCGGCGGATCTCGGCGCCGAGCGAGGCCCCCTCGAGATGATGCTGGAGCGCAATCTCCAGGTTGTGGGCGACCGACAGGCTCGGGAAGATGCCCGGCACCTGGAACTTGACGCTCATGCCCCGGCGGATCCGCGCGAAGGGCTTGAGCGCGGTGATGTCCTCGCCGGCGTAGAGGATCTGCCCCCGCTCCGGCGTGTACTCGCCCAGCAGCAGGCGGAAGAAGGTGCTCTTGCCGGCGCCGTTCGGCCCGATCAGGCAGTGGATCTCCCCCGCCGCGAGGGCGAAGTTCACGTCGTTGGTGACGTGGAGGCCGCCGAAATGCTTGCTGAGAGCGCGGGTCTCGAGGAGCGGAGTCATCGGCCGGCCTCCCGGTGGCGCAGGCGGCCGAGCCCGCGCATGGCTGCCACCACCAAGCCGTCGGGCGCCGCCAGCACCACCACGACGAGGAGCAGGCCCATCACCACGAGGGCGTACTGGCTGCCGTAGATCGTCAGCGCCTGGAAGCCGCCGAGGACCACGAGCGTGCCGATCAGCGTGGCCGTCAGGTCGCCGCGGCCGCCGACCGCGACCCAGATCACCGGCAGCGCGGCGGCGGTGAGGCCCATGCTGGAGGGCGTGATGTACTGGCCCCACGCGGTGTAGAGGGTACCGCTCAGCCCCGCGAGGGCCGAGCCGATCACGAAGGCGGCGAGCTGGTAGCGCCGGACGTCGTAGCCCAGCATCTCGGCCCGTTCCGGGTTCTCGCGGATCGCCACCAGAACGTTGCCGAACCGGGCGTTCACCAGGATGCGCAGCGCGAGGTAGACGACGAGCAGCAGACCCAGGAGGCCGTAATAGAGGGCGACGTCGGGAAACAGCACGATTTCGCCGTCGAACCACGGCACGGTCAGGGGCGGCATGCCGCTCATGCCGTTGTAGCCATTGAGGCGCGCCGCCCCGATCTTCCATTCCGGGCCGGCGGTCTGCGCCATGAAGCGCTCCAGGGCGAGCGTCACCGACAGGGTGATGATGCCGAGAAACACGCCGCCGATCCGGCCGAAGAACAGGAAATAGCCGAGGAGGGCCGCCATGACGGCCGAGAGGGCCACCGCCAGCACCAAGGCCGCCAGGGTGAAACCGTAGGCGGCGCCGACATTGAGGGTGAGCACCCCGTAGGCGTAGCCGGAGAGGCCGAAGAAGGCGGTCTGGCCGAAGCTCAGCGCGCCGCCATAGCCCCAGATCAGGCACAGGCCGAGCGCCATGAACACCCAGCAGAAGAAGTAGGCGGTGTTGCCGACCGTGTAGCCGTCCGCGAACCACGGATAGGCGATGGCGGCGGTGATCACGATCGCGAACGCGCTCCAGAAGGCCGGCCCGCGTCCCAGGGTCTGCGGGCCTTCGAGGCGCCGGAGCAGGGTCATCGCCAGACTCATCACCATGGCCTCACGCCCGCTCGCGCAGGATCAGGCCCGAAATGCCCCGCGGCAGCACCCGGATCACCAGGATCACCGCGACGAGGAGCCCGATCTGCCCGAAGAGCTGGCCCTGCCACGTGGTGAGCAGTGCCCGCACCGTGCCGAGTACGAGCGCCGCCGGCGCCGTGCCGAGGAAGATGTCGGCGCCGCCGACCACCACGGTGACGAAGGCCTCCATGATGAAGGTCGTGCCCATGGTCGGCACGATGGTCATGGTCGGCGCGTAGAGCCCGCCCGCGAGGCCCGCCAGCGCCGCGCCGAGGCCGAAGGTCAGGGCGTAGACGGTGCGCGTGTCGACGCCGAGGGCCTCGGCCATGTGCGGCACCTGGATGGTGGCCCGCGCCAGGGTGCCGAAGCGGGTGGCGTTGAAGGCGAGGTAGAGCCCGGCCAGCACCGCAACGGCGGCGACCATCAGGACCACGCGATAGGTCGAGTAGGAGTAGCCGCCAACCGCGAAGCTGCCGAGCGGCGTGCCGATCCCCGGCATGCTGGAGCCCAGCAGGATCAGTGTGCCCTGCGTCGCCGCGAGGCTGATGCCCCAGGTTGCCACGATCGTGTCCAGGGGCCGGCCGTAGAGGTGGCGGATGACGAGGCGCTCCATCACCATGCCGACGGCGCCGGCCGCGAGCGCCCCCGCGAGGATGCCGAGGGGCAGGGGCAGCCCGGCCCGCGTCGTCGCCGCGGTCACGTAGGCCCCGCACATGATGAGTTCGCCGTGCGCGAGGTTGATGACGCCCATCATGCCGAACACCACCGCGAGACCGCAGGCGGAGAGCACCAGGAACGAGAACGCGTCGCCGATCTGGTAGAGGAACGTGAAGGCGTGGGTCAGCAGATCCATCCAGGAGGCCCGATCATGACGGAGGGGGCCGGGGCGCACGGGCCCCGGCGGTATCGTGCGCCTCAGGGCTTGGGCGGGTTGCTCGGCGTATACTGCGCCATCGGATCCTTCTGGGTCAGGTCGCAGCCGGCCTTCCCGAGCCAGTAGGGCTGGATGTTGTCCCAGGTCTTCGGGAACGAGATCGCGTGCTTCTCGTCGACCTTGGCGAGGGAGATCGTGTGTGAGGCGTGCTGGCTCTTGGGGTCGATGCAGACCTTGCCCTCCGGCGCGTCCACGCAGACGTCGCCGGCCGCGATGACCTTGCGCAGGTCGGCCCGCTTGGTCGAGCCGTTCGCCCGCTCCACCATCTGCTTGTAGAGGTAGACCGCGAGGTAGGAGTTCTCGGCCTCCTGGTTGACGTAGGGCTCGTTCGGGAACTTCGCCTTCCACTTGGCGAGGAAGGCCTTGCTCGACGGGCTGTCGACCTCTTCGATGTAGTTCGTGGTCACGTACATGTTGGCGAGGCTCGGGGGCTGGAAGCGCTTGTGCTCGTAGCCCTGGCCGATATTGACCGAGGACCCCATCGGGATCTTCAGGTTCGCGGCCGCCGCCTGCTCGTAATAGGAGGCCTGCGCGGTGCCGACGAGCAGCGTCATCAGGATGTCGGGCTTGGCCTTCTGGATGTTCTGGATCGTCTGCGAGAACTGCGACACGCCAAGGGGGATGAATTCCTCCCCGACCATCTCGCCGCCGTTCTCCTTCACGATGTTGCGCACCCACTCGGCCGAGATCTGACCGAAATTGTAGTCGGCCGCGATCGTATAGACCCGCTTGCCGAACTTCTCCATCATCCACGGGATCAGCGTCGAGAATTGCTGCTCCGGCACCGCGCCCGTGATGACCATGTGGCCGTCGCAGACGCCGCCCTCGTACTGATTGTTGTAGAAGGCGAAGCCGTCGAGCTGGTCGACGATCGGCCTGTAGGCTTCGCGGGACGCGCTGGAGAAGCCCGCGAAGACGGCGTTGACCTTGTCGCGCTGGAGCACGCGGCGCATGAATTCCTGATAGCGCGTGTTGTCCGACTGCGTGTCGTAGATCACGAGTTCCAGCTTGCGCCCGGCGATGCCGCCGGCGGCGTTGATCTCGTCCGCGGCGAGTTGGATTCCGTGGACCTTGCCGATCGTGGCGAGGGCGAAGTCGCCGGACTGGTCCTCGAGGACGCCGAGCTTGATCGGGTCGGCGGCGCGGGCCGCGGGGGCGGCCAAAGGTGTGCTCAGGAGCAGGGCGGCCGCGAGGGCGGACAGGCGGGATCCGCGGGGCGTTCTCGGCATCAGGGCATCCTCGTCTTCGGGGGGCGAAAGAACTTCAGGAGCGGGCCAGTCGCGTCGCCACGGTGGGCGCCACGGGGGACGGCCGGGCGCGGATGAGCGCTTCGCAGTACGCTTCGAGGGGTTGGCGGGCGCGCATCGCTTCGCGGCGCAGGGCCTCGTAGGCCGCGTCGTCGTCGAGGCCGTGCTCCTGCATCAGCCGCAGGATCGCCTTGACGACGTGGCGCCGGCCGCGCCGCCGCTCCTCGTGGCGGGCCAGCTGTTCCTCGAGCACGCGCCGTCGGTTGTGCTCGTTCACCGCGAGGAACAGAGCGGCGTAGACCGAGGCACCGTGGATCGGCTTGCGCAGCAGCCCGGTGGCGCCGAGCTGGAGCAGCCCCTTGAGCCGGCTGGGCGCCTCGGCGCCGACGAGCCCGACCACGGGCACTGGCGGCAGATCGGAGACGGCGCTCGCCGCGATGCCCGGCAGCGGCAGGTCGCCGTCCACGATGACGATGTGGCGCTCGGGGTCGAGGCTCTCGAAATCGAGCCAGGGCGCTTCGCCGGCCGGGACGACCGAGGCGACCGTGAGCCCCAGCTTCAACAGGGTGCCGGCGAGAACCTCGGTGGCGGTGCCCGGCGGCGCGATCAGCAGGGCCTGCGCGCCACTGAAGTTCTGGATCAGGCGGGGATTCGTCATGGCACCACCCGCAGGCGCGGACGCCGGCTCACCGGCACGACGCGCGGGTCGCTGCGCACGAGATAGGGATCCGGCGCCACCGGCTCGTCCGCTTGCGCCACGATGCTGAAGCGGGCCGCCGCCGTCGAGAGGCCGATCCGGGGCGTCAAACAGGCATGGAGCGTGGTCTCGTCGAGACGGACCGGCCCCTGCGGCGCGTCGAACGCGTCCATGCAGGCGGTCCTGCGCACCGTCGCGGCGTCCTCCGTCCCGGCCCGCGCCAGCGCCCGCGCCAGGAGATGGACCGCGATGTAGGAGGATTCGGTATCGGCCGACGCGGTCGGCCCGTCCGGAAAGCGCGCCGCATAGGCGGCCGTGAAGGCCCGGTTTCGGGGAGAGTCGATCGACGTGAAGTAGACGCTCGACGACAGGTGACCGTCGACCGCCTCCGGCCCGATCGCCTCCAATTCCGGCTCGGCGAGGCTGCAGCTCGCCACCGGCAATGTCCGCGGCTGGTCGATGCCGCGCGCGCGGCAGGCGTTCCGGAAATCGCGGAAGAAGCGATACGCCGACGTCCCGATCAGGGTGTTGAAGACGAAGTCCGGCTTCGCGTCCAGAATCGCCTCGATCACCTGCCCGAGGGCGGTCTCGCCCACTGCGAGATAGCGTTCACCCGTGACCTGGCCGCCCGCGATCGCCAGCGTCTCGCGCAGGATCCGGTTGTTCTCCCATGCCCAGATGTAGTTGGACCCGACGCAGAAGGCGGTACGGCCGCCCCGGGCGAGCAGGTATCGGACCAGGGGGACGATGTGCTGATTCGGTGCGGCGCCGGTGTAGATCACATTCGCCGACGTCTCGAAGCCTTCGTAATGCGATGGATACCAGAGCAATCCATCCCGCTTCTCGAAGATCGGGATGATCTCCTTGCGGCTCGACGAGGTGTAGCAACCGACGACGTGGCGGATGCCCGCGCCGAGGAGCTGTTCGGCGCCGGCGACGTATCCGGCGAGGGCGCCCTGCGGGTCGCAGATCACCGGCTCGAGGGTGATGTCGCCCTGCGCGTTCACTTCCTCGACCGCCAGCCGTGCCCCGTTCAGCATGGCCCGCCCTACGAGGCCGTAGGGACCGTCCGTGGAGAACAGGATGCCGATGCTGTGATGGCTGAGGCCCATGCAATCCTTCAGAACGCAAAAAGCCCGCCAGTGCGTGAGCACTGCGGGCGGCATCGCCGGGAAAGGTCGAGACATTGTGGCGCGAAACTGGGCAGCTTTGCCCCGCGCCTGAAAACTAGGCTCTTCGGTTATGAAGCCCGTGTCAAGGCCCGCGCGGTCCTTTCGGAGGTTGCGTCCCGCCCCTCTCTTCGCGGCCTTCGACGCGGCTCTTCAGCCCTGCCACCGGTCCTGTCCGGCGCGGGACCACGTCAGCTTCCGCGATAGGTCGCGTAGCTCCACGGCGTGACGAGCAAGGGGACGTGATAGCGCCCGTCCGGGTCGCAGACCCCGAATCGGACGGGGATGACATCGAGAAAGGGTGGCGATCCGTCCAGGCCCGTCCGGGCGAAATACGCGCCGACGTGGAAGAGCAATTCGTAGGTGCCGGCCGACAGGGTCGCCTCGTCCAGCAGGGGACCGTCGGTCCGCCCGTCGGCATTGGTGACGGCCGAGGCGATAGGCTCCGCCGTCCCGTCGGCGGCGAGGCGGCGCAGTTCGATGACCACGCCGGCAGCCGGCCTGCCCGAGGTGGTGTCCAGCACGTGCGTCGAGAGATGGCCCATGGCGAGAATCCTATCGACGACCCGTCCGCGGGCCCGGCGGAGGCGAAGGCGGGTGAGACGAGCACGCGGATCCCGCAGGTGCAACCCGAAAAGAGGACGTCATCCCTCCAATCGCTCCTCACGTCCCCGAACCTTCGCGCGCGGCATCGGCGCGCCGGCACGGATCCGAGGACTGGTCGCGATCCCGGCTCTCATGCGAGGCCGGCGACAGGCGCCGATGATTATTCCGATTTCCGGAATGATGTGCTGCGCAGAACGCGCATTCCGCCGAAGCCGCGACGGCAGCATTCTACCGTCGCGGCGCGGGGCAATCCCGGCCCCCGACGGAGAACCGCCACCATGAAGCTCTACCATCATCCCCTCTCGGGCCACGCGCACCGGGCTCGCCTGTTCCTGTCCCTGGTCGGCGCGCCGCATGAGCTGGTCGAGGTCGACCTGAAGGCGGGCGAGCACAAGACGCCGGCCTTTCGCGCGATGAACCCGTTCGGTCAGGTACCGGTGCTGGACGACGACGGCGTGATCGTCTCCGATTCCAACGCCATCCTGGTCTACGTCGCGAAACGGCTCGGCCGGTCGGATTGGCTGCCCGAGGATCCGCAGGGCGCGGCGGCGGTCCAGCGCTGGCTGTCGGTCGCGGCGGGTGAACTCGCCTACGGACCGGCCGCGGCCCGGCTGATCACGGTCTTCGGCGCCACGTTCAATCCGGAGGAGGTGATCGCCCGGGCGCACACGCTTCTGGCGCGGCTCGAGGCGCATCTCGACGGGCGGGACTGGCTCGCGGCCGAGCGGCCGACCATCGCGGATGTGGCACTCTACAGCTACCTGGCCCGGGCCCCGGAGGGCAACGTGGATCTGTCGAGCTATGCGAACGTCGAGGCGTTCCTGCGCCGGGTCGAAAGCCTGCCGGGCTTCGTCCCTCTCGCGAAGACACCCGCCGGCCTCACGGCCGCGGGGTGACCGGCAGGCCTGGATGCAACCGCATCCGGGAGCGGACTCGAGCGGAGGGCGCCATGATGGATAACGGTCAGACCTTTGCGAAGCTGCCGACCTGGCATGCCGGCGAAAAGTCCATTCAGGAGACGGTCGGCGCCGCCGAACGGATGGAAATGATCGGACAGAGGGTGGTGCGGGACTTCATGCCCGATCAGCACCGCGCCTTCTATGCCCAGATTCCCTTCGTCGTTCTCGGCAGCGTCGACCGGCGCGGCGATGCCTGGGCCACGCTTCTCGCCGGCGGCCCGGGCTTCATCACCTCACCGACACCGACGGCCCTCGACATCGCCGTGCGGCCCGACCCGGGCGATCCCGCGGCTGAGGGTACGGGGGAGGGCGACGCGATCGGTCTCCTCGGGATCGAGCTGCACAGCCGTCGACGCAACCGCGTCAACGGGATCGTCCGGTCCACGGCCGGCGGGATCCTGCACTTCGACGTCGATCAGAGCTTCGGAAACTGTCCGCAGTACATCCAGCTCCGCGACATGACCGTCCTCGGGGATCTTCGCGCGCCCGTCGCGGCCCCAATCGAGGAGCGCGCGGACCTCGACGAGGCGGCGCGGTCCCTGATCGCGGCGGCCGACACGTTCTTCGTGGCGTCGTATGCCGACCGCGAGGGCCGGCGCCAGGTCGACGTCTCGCATCGCGGCGGCAAGGCGGGCTTCGTCCGTGTCGCTGCGGACGGTACGCTCACGATCCCCGACTTCGCCGGAAACCTGTTTTTCGCCACCCTCGGCAACATCCACCTCAACGGCAGGGCAGGGCTGGTCTTCACCGATTTCGCGACGGGTGATCTTCTCCACCTGACCGGCGACGCCGCCGTGATCCTGGATTCGCCCGAGCTCGCCGCCTTCCAGGGCGCCGAGCGTCTCTGGAGCTTCCGGCCGCGCCGGGTCATCCGTCGGCGGGGCGCCCTCCCGCTGCGGTGGTCGTTCCAGGCGGACGGATGGTCGCCGAACGCGCTGATGACCGGCGACTGGGTGGAGGCGGCCGATCGCGTCCGGGCGACCGAGCGTGCCGCGCATTGGCGGCCCTTCCGGGTGACGAAGATCACCGACGAGAGCCGCTCCATCCGGTCCTTCCATCTGGCTCCGGACGACGGAGCCGGACGGCTCCCGCACCGTGCGGGCCAGCATCTCCCGATCCGCGTGACGCTGCCCGGAGCGGACGCGCCGGTGATCCGCACCTACACGCTCTCGGTCGCGCCCTCCGACCCGACCTACCGCATCAGCGTGAAGCGCGACGGCATCGTCTCGCAGCACCTGCACGACCGCCTCCAGGTTGGGGACATCATCGAGGCGCGGGCGCCCGGCGGCGATTTTTCCCTCGATGCCCACGCGGCGCGCCCCGCGGTGCTGCTGGCCGGCGGCGTCGGGATAACGCCGCTCCTGGCAATGCTCCGGCACGTGGTCTACGAGGGCCTGCGCACCCGCAACATCCGACCGACCACGCTCATCTACGCCGCACGTGCGCGGTCCGATCGCGCCTTCGACGCGGAATTGTCCGAGCTGGCCGCAGCGGCACAGGGCTCCGTCCGGATCGTGCGCGTCCTGAGCGACGTCTCCGACGCCCGGGCCGGCGTCGATTACGAGGCCGCGGGCCGGATCGACATGGCGCTGCTCACGCGCTTCCTGTCTTTCGCCGATTACGACTTCTACCTGTGCGGGCCGCCGACCTTCACGCAGGCGCTCTATGACGGGTTGCGCGGCTACACCGTGTCGGACGACAGGATCCACGCGGAGGCGTTCGGCCCCTCCGCGCTGGTCCGGACGGCGGGGTCGGAGGGCGCCACGCCGCCCCGCCCGCCACCCTCAACGAAACCGGTGCCCGTCGCCTTCCTCGACACCGGCAAGGAGGCGCGCTGGACCCCCGAGTCCGGTAGCCTCCTCGACCTCGCCGAAGCCCGCGGCCTCGCACCCGCCTTCAGTTGCCGGGAAGGCAGTTGCGGGACCTGCCGCACAAAGCTGCTCGCCGGCGCCGTGACCTATCGCAAGGAACCGAGCGCCGCCGTAACTGAGGACGAAGTGCTGATCTGCTCGGCCGTGCCCGCCGAAGGCACGGACCGGGTGCAGCTCGCGCTGTGACGCCCGGCACGCTTCACCCGACTCCGTTTTCCACCTTCCGGGATCGTCGGCGGCCGATCATTGTGCGCGGCGTCGATATCGGGCCCGGGTCCCGCAACCTCGCGCACCCCAGGAGTACACCATGTCCCGTCCCCCGCTGCCGCCCTTCGATGAGCAGAGCGCGATCGCGAAGGTCCGCCTCGCCGAGGATGGCTGGAACGGCCGCGACCCGGCCAAGGTCGCCCTGGCCTACACGACCGATACCCGCTGGCGGAATCGCGCCGAGTTCCTGAACGGACGCGCGGAGGTGGAGGCTTTCCTGACCCGCAAGTGGAACCGGGAGCTCGACTACCGCCTCATCAAGGAGCTCTGGGCCTTCACCGGTAACCGGATCGCCGTGCGCTACGCCTATGAGTACCACGACGACAGCGGCCACTGGTTCCGGGCCTACGGCAACGAGAACTGGGAATTCGCCGATGACGGGCTGATGCGCTACCGGCACAGCAGCATCAACGAGCTGCCCATCGCGGAAGCGGACCGCAAGTTTCACTGGCCCCTCGGACGCCGGCCGGACGATCATCCGGGCCTGAGCCATTTCGGGTTCTGATCACCGGCCCGGCGGGTGAGGGGAGCCTGGACCGGGCGTCGGCGGCGCGGTCCGTTTCGCGAAGCCCAGGAGCGAGGCCTTGGATCGTTGGCAAACCATGCGCGTCTTCGCCAAGGTCGCCGAGACGGGGAGCTTCGCGCAGACCGCCCGCCTCCTGCACATGAGCCCGCCGGCCGTCACGCGTGCTGTGGCGGCCCTCGAGGAGACCATCGGCGCCCGGCTCCTGATCCGGACGACGCGCTCCGTGAAGCTCACGGAGGCGGGCAGCCGCTACTACGAGGATTGCCGGCGGATCCTGGCCGACATCGCCGAGGCCGAGTCGGCGGCGGCCGGCTCCAATGCGACGCCCTCGGGGACGCTCGCGGTCACGGCCTCCGTGCTGTTCGGGAAGATGCACGTCCTCCCGATCGTGACCCACTACCTCGACACCTACCCGACCATGTCGGCGCGGACCCTGTTCGTCGATCGGCCCGTCAACATCGTCGAGGAAGGGATCGATGTCGCGATCCGGATCGGCCGCTTGACCGATTCCGGATTGACGGCGGCCCGGGTCGGGTCGGTCCGCCATGTCATCTGCGGCGCCCCGGCCTATTTCGCGCGCCACGGCGTGCCGACGACGCCGGCGGATCTGAAGCGGCACCGGATCGCAGTCTCCACCGGCGCCTGGGCGTCGCCGGAATGGCGGTTCGCGGGGAACGAGCGGGTGGTCGTCCATCCCACCCTTCAGAGCAACACCAACGAGGTTCCGATCGCCGCCGCCCGGTCAGGCTGGGGGCTGACGCGGGTCCTGCACTACCAGATTGGCCCGGATCTGCTCGAAGGCCGCCTCAGGATCGTGCTCGACGAGTACGAGGAGGCACCGATACCCGTCCACGTGCTGTATCCCGAAGGCCGGCGCGCACCCGCGAAGGTGCGGACCTTCGTCGACCTCGCGGTGTCGCAGCTGCGCGCCAACCGGACTTTGAACTGAACCATCGCGGCGCAGCCGCCGACCCGGCGGAATGCGGTCGCATTGGTCGCAGCCCCGGATGAGGAAAGGGTGCTTCACTCTCAGGTTAGCTTTCTATGATCTTCCGCATCCAGTGCGGGTAGGAGGCGAGACGTGACGACATCCGAGCGCCCGACCCTGCGCAGCTGCGCTCCTGTAACGGGCCGCGCGGATCGCGATGCTAGGCGCTCAGCGTGCACGGATCGGCGGTGCGGTCTGCGCACTCCGCCGCGCCCGGCCGCGACCTGAAGGGGAAAGACGCATGGACCAGTGGACCCGTCTGGACCCGATCTACGATTCCGAGGCGGCCGCCCGAACCATTGCCGCCGCCGCCGCGGCGCGCGCGGATGCCCAGGACCATGACGGCGGCTTCCCGCAGGACGACGTTGCCGATCTCGCGCGGCTCGGGCTGCTCGCCGCCCCGGTCCCGGTGGAACAGGGCGGGGCCGGCCTGGGGACGGAGCCGGGAGCCGGCGCGCTGGCCGAGGTTCTGCGGTTGGTCGGCTACGGTAGCCTCGCCCTCGGCCGACTCTACGAGGGACACGTCAACGCCATCCAGCTCATTGCCCGGTACGGCACGCCCGACCAGCGAAGCCGCCTGTTCGCCGACGCGCGCGCCGGTCATCTGTTCGGAGTCTGGAATACGGAGCCGGCCGAGGGCGGCTTGCGGGTCGAGGCCCGCGATACCGACGGACGACTCCTCGGCGTGAAGACCTTCGCGTCGGGCGCCGGCTACGTCACCCGCGCCCTCGTGACCGCCCGGCATCCGGACCGGGCCGGCGTGGCGATGATGGTGGTGCCGCTCGAGGCCGGCACCCGGGCCGATCTCTCGGCCTGGCGCGCGCAGGGCATGCGCGCTTCGGCGACCGGCACGGTCGATTTCACCGGTCTCGCCGTCAATGCCGGCGACATCCTGGGCCAGCCCGACGATTATTTCCAGCAGCCGGCCTTCTCGGGCGGCGCGTGGCGTTTCGCGGCGGTCCAGCTCGGCGGCATCGAAGCCGTGTTCGATGCTTGGCGCGGCCACCTGAACCGGACCGGCCGGGGCGGCGACCCGCACCAATTGGCCCGCCTCGGCGAGGGAGCCATCGCGGTCGAGGGGGCGCGGCTCTGGATCGAGCGCGGCGCGCAGGTCGCATCGGACGCCGGGATGCCGCCCGCACGCGTGGTCGCCTACATCAACCTGGTCCGCCTCGCGGTCGAGCGTGCCGGCCTCGATGTCCTCCAGCTGGCCCAGCGCTCGGTCGGCTTGCAGGGATTCATGCGCGGCCATAGGCTGGAGCGGCTCGCGCGCGACCTCGCCACCTATCTGCGCCAGCCCGGACCGGATCATGCGCTCACCGCCGCGGCGTCCGAGATCCTGCAAGCCGACGCCATGGCCGGAGACCTGTGGACCGAGACCGCGGCATGACCAGCCCGATGAGCCGCGAAGCCGCGTCGCAGAGTGTCTGGCTGGACACCCCGCACCGCTACGGCCGCATCAGCCGCGGCTTCCACTGGCTGATGGCCGCCCTCTTCGCGTGGCAATTCACGGGCGCGCTGCTCTACGTCGCGATCGGTGACACCGCGCTCACGCGCCTCGTCGGCGGGAGCCACTTCACCCTTGGCTTCACGCTGTTCGTGCTCGTGCTCCTGCGCGGGGCCTGGGGACTCGCGAATCTCCACCGGCGCCCGTCGCATCCGGGCGCTCCGGGGCGCGCCGCCGTGGCCGGTCATGGCCTGATCTATCTGCTGATGATCCTCGTCCCCGGCCTCGCGCTGCTGCGTCAGTACGGTTCGGGCAAGCCCTTCGCGCCCTACGGCCTTCCCCTGATGCCGGAGCGGGACACGAAGATCGCCTGGATGATGCTTCCCGCCGATCTGTTCCATTACTGGCTGGGCTTCACGCTCCTGGCGGTCGTCCTCGGCCATGCCGCGATGGCCTTCCTGCATCGCAGGTTCTGGAACGAGGCCGTCCTGACGCGCATGACGTGAACGGCGGCGCGCCGGCGCTCGAGGTCCTCAGGCCGTTGGGTCCTCCGCTGCGGCCGGTCTCCGGTCGGGCAACGGCGCGTCCAGGGTGAAGACGACGCCGCGGGGGCGGTACTCGATTTCCGCCGAGCCTCCCATCTCGGCGGCCAGCGCCCGCTCGATCAGGCGCGTGCCGAAGCCGCCGCGGGCCGGCGCCGTCACCGCAGGTCCGCCGATTTCCTCCCAACGGAACCAGAGGTGGGCTGGCCTCGCCCCATCCACCACGTCCCAGTTCAGGATCACCCGTCCCCTGTCGTTCGACAGGGCGCCGTACTTGACTGCGTTGGTCGCCAGCTCGTGCAGAGCCATCGTGAAGGCGAGGGTCAGGCGCGGCGTCAGCCACACCTCCGGGCCGTTGATCAGGAACCTCTGCCCCGCGCCGCCGCGGAACGGCTGCAATGTGCCCTCCACGATCACGGTCAGCGTGGCGCCGATCCAGCTCTCGCGGGTCAGAACGTCGTGGGCGGCCGAGAGCGATTGCAGCCGTGCGTCGAGGGTCTTGTGCGCTTCCTCCACGGAGGATGCGTTGCGCAGAGTTTGGTGCGCGATGGACTGCATGGTCGCCATCGAGTTCTTCACCCGGTGGTTCAGCTCGTCGGCCAGGAGGGTGCGGTGCTCCTCCGCGCGCTTGCGCTCGGTCACGTCGATGGAGACGCCGGCCATGCTCAGCGGCTGGCCGACCGCGTCGTAGAAGGTCTGGCCGCGGATCTGCAGCCAGCGCAGCTCGCCACGCGGCGTGCGCGCCCGGTACTCGATGTCGTAGTCGCTGTGCTCGCGGATCGAGGTCTGCACCGCCGCCTGCATGCGGGGGCGGTCCTCGGGATCGATCGCCGCGATCAGATCCTCGTAGCTGAACGGGTCGTCGGCCGCCCGTCCGAAATTCTCCTTGCAGGTTTCGGAGGCCACCAGGCGCATGTCGGCGAGATCGAGGGTCCAGGAGCCGAAGCGTCCGGCCTTCAGGATGAAGCGCAGCCGCTCTTCGCTGCGGGTGAGGTCGCTGGTGCGACGCTCCACCTCCAGCTCCAGCGCCAGCCGGTCGCGATGCATCCGCGCGAGCTTGTCCCGCTCCAGGGTCACGTCGAACTGCGACGCGAAGAAATAGGTCAGCTCACCGTCGCGATCGAAGACCGGCGAGATCAGGAGCCGATTCCAGAAGAGCTCACCGCTCTTCTTGTGGTTCAACAGCTCGATCTCGATCGGCACCCGGCGCGCGATGGCCGCTCTGATCTTGGCGATATCGGCGCGGTTGGTCTCGGGCCCCTGCAGGAACCGACAGTTCCGCCCGATGATCTCGTCATGGGCGTAACCGGTCAGCGTGGAGAAGGCGGCATTGACGAAGACGATGGGATTGTCCGGCTGATTGGGATCGGTGATCAGCATCGGCATCCGCGTCGCCCGAACGGCGGATACGAACGGGTCGGAACTCGCGCCGATGCGCGCAAACTCCGCTTCGAAGCGGGTGCGTTCCTGCTGATCCGTCAATGCCCCGTCGCCCCTGCCACGACCTGCACATGGCGGCCTTCGACCGTGATGGCTCCTCGTATCACAGGGATTATCGCTTGTGCGCAATCATCTTAATGGCCAAGACGCCGCAGGCCGGTCGCTGCACGCGGCGACCGGCCGCCACCCCTAGGTCCTGGCTGGATGAGGCCCGAATCCTGCCGGCGGGCGCGAGCCGAGATGGTCCCGCAGGGTTCGGCCCTCGTACTCGGTGCGGAACAGGCCGCGCCGGCGAAGCTCCGGCAGGACCAGCGCGATGAAGTCGTCGAGGCCGCCGGGCAGCGTCGGGGGCATGATGTTGAAGCCGTCCGCCCCGCCAGCCCGGAACCGCTCCTCCATCTCGTCCGCGATCTGGGCGGCCGTGCCGATGATCTGCGAGTGGCCGCGGGCGCCCGCGATGCGCAGGTAGAGCTGACGCAGGGTCAGACCTTCGCGACGGGCGAGATCGACCATCAGCTGCTGGCGGGACTTGATGCCGTCCGTCTCGGGCAATTCCGGGACGGGCCCGTCGGGATCGTAGCCCGACAGGTCGTGGCCGCCGATCATGCGTCCGAGCAGCGCGAGGCCGACGACGGGATCGATCAGGTCCTGCAGGGCTTCGAACTTCGCCCGCGCCTCGGCCTCGCTGCGGCCGACGACGGGAAACAGGCCCGGCATCACCTTCAGATCGTCCGGGGCGCGGCCGAACCGCGCCATCCGCTCCTTCAGGTCGCCGTAGAAGGCCACCGCCTCCTCCAGCGTCTGATTGGCCGTGAACACGATCTCGGCGGTGCGCGCCGCCAGATCCTTGCCGGGCCCGGAGGAGCCGGCCTGCACCAGCACGGGCTGTCCCTGCGGGGTGCGCGAGATGTTGAGCGGGCCGCGCACCTCGAAATGGCTGCCGCGGTGGTTCAACGGGCGGAAGCCATCCGGCTTCGAGAATTGCCCGCTGGCGCGGTCGATGATCACCGCGCCGTCGTCCCAGGTGTTCCAGAGGCCGAGGACCACGTCCACGAACTCCTCCGCGCGCTCGTAGCGGTCGGCGTGGCGGGCGATCCGGTCGCCGCCGAAATTCGCCGCCTCGGCGTCGGTCGCGGAGGTGACGAGATTCCAGCCGGCCCGTCCGCCGCTGAGGTGGTCGAGGGACGCGAACCGGCGCGCGACGTTGTAGGGCTCGTTGAAGCTGGTGGAGGTGGTGGCGACGAGACCGATCCGACTCGTCACCGCCGCGAGCGCCGACAGGAGCGTCACCGGCTCGAAATGGGTGGAGCGCGCGGTGCGCTCGCTGGATCGGAGATCGAGGTCGCGGATGCCGGTGCCATCTTCGAGGAAGATAAGATCGAACTTGGCGGCTTCGGCCCGCTGCGCCCAGCCGACATAGCGCTCGAGGACCAGACCGCCGTCGGCTTCGCTGGAGGAATGGCGCCAGCCCGCAACATGGTGGCCGGTCGCGTAGAAGAATGCGCCGAGGCGCAGGGTGCCCTGTCTCATCGAACCGACCGTCATCGAGGCTGATCTGCTCCGTGCCGCGTGAGCGGGCCGGAGTCTAGCCGACCCACCCGTGCAAGCGAACCCAGCGTTGCACGCGCGAGGCTCATCCCGCTTCCGCTGGGACGGTACCGGCCGGCACCGGGGCCCATGGCGCGCGTCAGCGGGACACGGACGTTTCCGGCGCATTCCCCGAGGGAAGGTCGTGCAGATCGGACGTGGCATGCCGCGCGTGCCGCGTCGCCAGGGAGCCGCGCGCCTCCTGCATCGGCATGAAGGCCGAGAAACCGACCGCGCCCGGGACGGCGTTGTAGATCGCCTCCATGCCGCCGCGCATGTGGTAGGTCTCGTGCCAGATGCCGACGCCGCGCGTGTCCCGCAGGAAATCCCGCCACCAGATCCGATGGGGCTCGGATTTCGCCCAGGCGACCATGCTGTCGATGTCGCGCCAGTACCAACGCATGCCCAGATGCAGCGGGCGCAGGCTGAAGATGATGTTGTTCTCGTAGTGCAGCAGGCCGTCCGGGCGTTCCGCGCCGACCGTGGCGATCCGCGGTCCGAAGCCGAGGAGAGTCCTGACGCCGGCGAGCGTCCGGACCTTCATGCCGAGATAGATCACGACGAGATCCGGATAGCCCGAGAAGTCCGGGACCCGCTCGTGCCGGTTCGCGCCCATGCTCGTCCCCATGATCGCGCCTGTATCGCCGCGTGACTCGCCCGAACCCGTAAACCGATAATATTCACCGGCCTTTCTGCAAATCAATATTCGCGCACGAAGGGTCGGCACATCTCGTGATCGAGCGATGAATGACGAAGGCCGATCCCGACGCCATGTGCCGGGCCCCCCGGGGGGACGACGCACCGGCTCTGCCATCGACGTTACTGGAGGGTCGCATCCAATCCGACGTCGGTTCAGGCTGGGGCACGCCGGCTGCCGGACGTCCGCCCGGGATTCCGCGTGGCGCAGACCGGTCGCGATGAACCGGGATGCGCGACCGCCAGGAGGCTCGACACGCTTGCGCGCCGCGCACGTCCCCGATGGCGCCGAGCGGCCCCCGTCGTCGGACGCAGGGCGTCTCGCTGGCCTGAATGGGCGCCGAGAAGGGTCGGAGAACCGCAGTGGCATCGCCGGTCCGTTCAAGCGCAGAATATTCTCGTGCCGTCGCAAAATGACGAACATTCTTGCTTTCATCCAGCAAAGTAGAGAAAGCCGTTTCGTTGACTCCTTGGCCGACCGACAGGATCTTGTATTCACTGTCACGGTAAGGGCAGCGCAGGGAAGATGAAGACGCATGGGCGGTCCGGTCGTGTCCCCGGGACGAACAGGGACGCCGTCCGGATCGGGTGGACGGTTCGCGCTCGAACCTCGCCGCGGTCCGAAAGACCCGTCCGGCTGATCTGCCGCCGCTGCTGACTCCCCGAACGCGGCCGCCTCGAAGGAACCGGCTCGGATCGCACCGCGAACCGGGACCTGTGCTACGGCGCCGCAGACCGAACGCCTCCCGCCGCACCCACTTCAGACGCCAGGCCCGATTCATGATCCCGAACCGCCGATCCCTCCTGGCCGCCGGCCTCGCCCTGGCGTGCCTGGGCAGCCTCTTGTCGCGCGAGGCCCGGGCCGAGGATCCGAAGGAGGTCCGCCTGGACTGGGCGACCTACAATCCGGTCGGCCTGCTCCTGAAGGAGAAGGGCTTCCTCGAGGAGGCGCTGGCGCCGCGGGGCATCAAGGTCCGCTGGGTCCAGTCGCTCGGCTCCAACAAGGCGCTCGAATTCCTGAACGCCGGCGCCATCGATTTCGGCTCGGCGGCCGGCGCCGCAGCCCTCGTGGCGCGGATCAACGGCAATCCGATCAAGGCGATCTACGCCTATTCGCGCCCGGAATGGACGGCGCTCGTCACCCGCAAGGACAGCGGCATCGCCAAGCCCGCCGATCTCAAGGGCAAGCGCGTCGCCGTCACCCGGGGCACCGATCCGCACATCTTCCTAATCCGCGCGCTCCAGAGCGCCGGCCTCACCGAGCGCGACGCCAAGCTCGTGCTGCTGCAGCATCCGGACGGCCGGACCGCCCTCGATCGCGGCGACGTCGATGCCTGGGCCGGCCTCGATCCGATGATGGCCGCCGCCGAGATCGAGAACGGCGACGTGCTGTTCTACCGGGATGCCGCCGCGAACACCTGGGGCCTGCTGGACGTCCGGGAGGAGTTCGCGACGGCCCATCCCGACCTCGTCCGGACGGTGATCGCCGCCTACGAGCGGGCCCGCGCCTACGCGCTCGCCAACCCCCAGGCCCTCGCCGCGTCCCTCGTTGCGGCCACGAAGCTGCCCGAGCCGGTGATCGCCCGTCAGCTCGAGCGGACCGACCTGTCCCAGCCGGCGATCGGCGCAGCCCAGGCCCAGTCGATCAAGGCGGCCGGAACAGCCCTGCAGCAGGCGGGCGTGATCCCGGCGGGTACCGACGTGGCCGCGGCCGTCGACGGCCTGCTCGACGCGCGCTTCAATCCCGTCGCCGGACAGTGAGCGGCAGCGTGCCGCTGCTGCGGCGGGGCGGCCGCGCGGGTTTGGGGCTTCTGTTGCCGCTCGTCGCGGCGATCGGTTGGGAGATCGCGGTGGCGACGGGCGCGGCCTCCGGACGGCTGCTCCCGCCGCCGAGCCGGATCGGCGCGACCCTCTGGGAGCTCGCGGTGTCGGGCGATCTCTGGCTTCACGTCGAGGCGACCCTCGTGCGGGTCGGCCTCGGCTTCCTGTGCGGGGCGGCGGCCGGGATCATCGCGGGTGCCCTCGTCGCGACGATCCCGCTGCTGCGCTGGCTCATCGATCCGAGCCTGCAGGCCCTGCGCGCCGTCCCGTCTCTGGCCTGGGTGCCGCTCTTCATCCTGTGGTTCGGCATCCTGGAGACGCCGAAGGTGCTGTTGATCGCCGTGGGCGTGTTCTTCCCCGTCTATGTCGGCGTCTCGGGGGCGATCGCCTCGGTGGACCGCAAGCTGGTCGAGGTCGGGCGGATCTTCCGCCTGTCCCGCCTTGCCCTCGCCCGCCGGATCCTGTTGCCGGCCGTGCTGCCGGCGACCCTCGTCGGCCTGCGCACGGGGCTCGGTCTCGGCTTCCTGTTCGTCGTGGCGGCGGAACTGATGGGCGCCTCCGAGGGCCTCGGCTATCTGCTCGTCGACGGCCAGCAGTTCAGCAAGCCGGATCAGATCGTGGCGGCGATCATCGCCTTTGCCCTCGTGGGCAAGGCGGCCGACATGGCCCTGCTGACGCTGACACGGCCCCTGACCCGATGGCAGGATACCGTGCGGGACAGCCTGTGACCGCAGGATTGGGGCTGACGCGCGGCGCGGAACCGGGGACGGTCCCGCGCCGCGGTTCCAATCCGATCCCCATCCCGCGACCGCGCGAGAGACGCCCGTGCTGACCGTCGACGACCTCTCCAAGACCTATGCCGACGGCACGCGGGCCCTGTCGGCCATCGACCTGTCGGTTCAGCAGGGAGAGATCGTCGCGCTGATCGGCGGCTCGGGCTGCGGAAAGACGACTCTGCTCCGGCTGATCGCGGGGCTCGAT
This sequence comes from Methylobacterium sp. 1973, assembly GCF_040545035.1. Taxonomy (NCBI): domain Bacteria; kingdom Pseudomonadati; phylum Pseudomonadota; class Alphaproteobacteria; order Hyphomicrobiales; family Methylobacteriaceae; genus Methylobacterium; species Methylobacterium sp. 1973. The sequence goes on along the minus strand of NZ_JBEPLA010000011.1, from coordinate 47,243 downwards.
CAGGCGAGCCAAGGCGCCGTGCAGGTCGACGGCGAGACGATCCGCGCGCCGCATCCGAGCGTCGGCGTCGTGTTCCAGGAGCCGCGGCTGCTGCCCTGGCTCGACGTGGCCGGCAATGTCGGCTTCGGCCTCGCCGACCTCCCGCGGTCCGAGCGCCGGGCGCGCGTGACCCATGCTCTGGAGCGGGTCGGCCTCGCCGAGCACGGTGGCCGCTGGCCCCGGGAACTGTCCGGAGGCCAGCAGCAGCGCGTGGCCATCGCCCGGGCCTTCGTGGCGCGGCCGCGAGTCCTGCTCCTCGACGAGCCGTTCTCCGCCCTCGACGCCTTCACCCGGAAGGGATTGCACGAGCAGCTCCTCGATCTCTGGGCCGAGTCGAAGCCGACGATCCTGATCGTCACGCACGATGTCGGAGAGGCCGTCACCCTGGCCGACCGAGTGGTGGTGATGCGGCCGCGGCCGGGACGCCTGGACGAGACCGTGCCGATCGGGCTCGCCCGGCCGCGCGAACCGGTGGCGGCGACCTACGAGGACGCCGTGCGCCGCGTGCTGGCCGCCCTCGATCACTCCCTGCGCCCGGCCTCGGCCAACCGGCCGGCCGCCCCCGAGACCCGCGCGAGCTGGTGGTAGGACCAGCGGCGACCTGCGGCGCGAGGCCGGATCGGCCCGCCGTCAGGACCCGATCGCGGTCAGCTCCAGATCCGCGGGATCCACGCGCCGGAACCGGGCGAAGCGGAGCGCCAGCACCGGCAGGATCAGCAGGTTCAGCACCGTCGAGGTGACGAGGCCGCCGAGGATCACGAGCGCCATCGGGCCCTCGATCTCACGGCCGGGCTCGCCGGCGCCGAGCGCCAGCGGCAGCAGGCCGAGACCCGTGACCAGGGAGGTCATCAGGATCGGCACCATCCGGTCCGCGGCGCCCTCCGCCGCCGTGGCCGCGTCCCAGGATCGCCCGTCCCGGGTTACCATCTGCTCGTAATGGGCGATCAGCATCACGCTGTTACGCAGCGAGATGCCCGACAGGGTCACGAACCCGACGATCGAGCCGAGCGACAAGACCCCGCCGGTCAGCGCCGCCGCGGCCACGCCGCCCACGAAGGCGAAGGGCAGGTTGACGAGCACCAGCAGCAGGTTCGCCGCCGAACCGGTCACGATGGCGAGGAGCACCACGATCCCGAAGCCGGCGAGCCCGGCATGGACGAGGAGGTCGCGGCGGGCGGCCGCCTGGGCCTCGGCAGCGCCCGAGAAGGTCACGTAGACCCCCTCGGGCAGCCGAACCTCGCGGGCGATCTTGCGCTTGGCCGCCGCCACGAATCCCGCCAGATCGCGGTCGGCGACATTCGCGGTTACCGCCTGCACGCGCTGTGCTCCGAGATGCTGCACTTGGTATCGGCCGGCGCTCTCATAGACGTCGGCGACCTGCGACAGGCGGACATAGCGCCCGCCGGGGGCCCGCAGGGGCAGGTCCCCCACCGCGCTGAGGCGATCCCGCACGCGTGCGTCGAGGATCACCAGCACGTTGAACACGGCGTTGCCGCGATAGGTCTGGCCCACCGTGTCGCCCTGGTAGGCGGTGCGCACCGCCTCCAGCACCTCCACGGGATCGAGGCCCCAATGCCGCAGATCCACCGGGCGCAGCGCCACCGTGACCTGCGGCAGCCCGGCGGGCGAGGCCTGCTGGACGTCCCGGGCGCCCTTCACCTCCGAGAGTTCCTGCGCGACCGAGCGGGCCGCCGCTTCGATCCGGTCGAGATCGCTGCCGATCACATTGACCACGACCGGTGCGGTGAAGCCCGAGACGGTCTCCTCGATGCGCTCGGTCAGGAAGGTCTTGAGCGAGAAGGCCGCCCCCGGGAAGCCGGCGATCAGCGTCCGGATGCCGGCCTCGACGCGGCGCTGGGCAGCCCCGTCGAGGCCGGGCTCCAGATCGATGTGGATCTCGCTGTAATGCGGCCCGGCGGTATCCTCGGCGGCCTCGGCGCGCCCGATCTGCGCCGCCACGGCGCGCACGCCGGGGATCTCCTTCAGATCGCCGGTGATCAGGGTCCCGAGCCGCTGCGATTCCTGCAGGGAGGTGCCGGGAATGGCCACCATGTGCAGGATCATGTGTCCCTCCTTCAGGTCGGGGAGGAACACCGCTCCGAGGGTCGGCAGGATGGCGGCCCCCGCAAGGGTCACCAGCAGCGCGCCGGCCATGGCGATCCGCGGCACCCGCCCGATGCCGGCGAGCAGCCGCAGATAGGCCGCCCGGCTCCAGCGCACCACCGGCGGGTCGGGCGGAGCGGCGCCCGCATGGCGCGTCAAACGACTGCCGAGGAGCAGGATCGCGAGGGCCGGCGTGACCGTGAGCGCGACCAGAAGCGAGGCGACGACCGCCGCGATGTAGGCCAGCGCCAGCGGACCGAACAGCCGGCCGGCGACGCCGGTCAACGCGAGGATGGGCAGGAACATCAGGATCACCGCGAGCGTCGCGTAGGCGACCGACGTCCGCACCTCGAGCATCGCGGCCAGAACCACGCGGGGGATGCTGCGCCGTCCGCCCCGCGCCTCCCGCAGGCGGCGGGAGACGTTCTCGACGCCGATCACCGCGTCGTCGACCACCTCCCCGATGGCGAGGGCCAGCCCGCCCAGCGTCATGGTGTTGAGGCTCTCGCCCCAGGCTTGGAGAACGAGCGCGGCGGTGATCAGCGACAGCGGGATCGCCGCTGCACTGATCACCGCCGCCCGCCAATCCGCCAGGAAGACGAGGAGTACGATCATCACCAGCACGCCGCCCAGCGCCAGCGCCTGGATCACGTTGCCCGTGGCGACATCCACGAAGTTCGCAGGCCGGAACAGGTCCGCCCGCAGGCTCACGCCCTCGCGCTTCAGAACCGGGCGCAGCTCGTCCAGGGCCGCCTCCAGGCGGGCCGTCACGGCGCGCGTGTCGACGCCCACCTGGGCGCCGACCATCAGCAGCACGCCGGGCTTGCCGTCCACGAGGGCCGCGCTGATCGCCGGCTCCGGGGCGGCCGTGACGGTGGCCACATCCGAGAGCACGACGCTCGCCCCGCCGTCGTTGTGCAGCACGATCTGTCCGAGCGCCTCCGGCGTGAGGGACTGTCCCTCCGTCCGGAGCAGGACACGCTGGTTCGGCGTGTCGACGAAGCCCGCCCCGCGCACGCCGGTCCCCTTTCGGGCGGCCGCCAGGACGTCGTTGAGGCCGATCTGGAAGCGGATCAGGTCGTCGGAGCGGACCTGAACCTGCAGGGCGCGCACGCCGCCGCCATAGAGCGAGACCTGGGCGATGCCGGGCACCGCCTGGAGCCGCCGGCGCACGGTCCATTCCGCGATCTGGCGCAGGTCCATGGCGTCGCGGGCCTCGGCGGTCAGCCCGACGAGGAGGACGGTGAGCGTCGAAGAGGTGAGCGGGGTCATGGCGGGGGCTGCCACGCCGTCGGGCATGCGGCCGGCCAGCGCCGCCAGACGCTCGTTGACCCGCTGGCGGATCCGGTCGACGTCGCTGCCGGGCCTGAACGCCGCGGTGATCACCGACAGGCCCTGGATCGAGGTGGAGCGCAGGGTCTCCAGGCCCGGCAGGCCGCCGACTGCCACCTCGACGGGCTGCGTGACCAGCATCTCGACCTGTTCGGAATCGAGGCCCGGTGCTTCGGTCTGGATCGTCACAGTCGGCGGCGCGAACTCGGGGAAGACATCGTACCGGGCCCCCGAGAGGACGTAGAGCCCGAAGACGAGGACCGCGCAGGCCAGCGCGAGGACCACCCGCGGCAGGCGGACGGCGAAGCCCACGAGGGCGGCCTGCAAACCGCCGCGACCGGCTGCAGGGGAGGGCTCAGTCATCGTCGTCGCCCACGACGCGGATGCGGTTCTTCATCTCCTCCGAGAGGAGCGCCTGCGCCCCCCGCAGCACGATCTCGCTGCCGTCCGGCAGGTCCTCGACGACGAAGGCATCGGCCGACATCGGGGCATCCGGCCGGACCGGATGGCGCACGTAGGCGCCGTCGCCGGTGCCGCGATACACCCAGGTGCCGCCCTCTCCGTGGACGACGGCATCCTCCGGCACGAGGACGCCCTTGACCGCGCGGGACGCCGGCAGGAACGCCATCGTGCTGGTGCCGGGCAGGAGGCCGCTGTCGCCGGAGACCAGGTAGAAGAAGCTCTGCCCCTGGATCCGCGGATCGGTCCGCGTCGCGGGCGAGACCGGCCGGAGGGCAACCCGCGCGCTCTGGGGCGGCACCTCGGCGAAGGCGGCCTGCGGCGCTTCGGAAAGCGTCTCCCCGGGCGGTAAGGTGACCTGCATGAGGAAATCGGTCCGCTCGATCAGGCGCGTCACCAGCGGAGCTCGCTCGATGATCGCCTTGCCGAGCACCGAACCCCATTCCTGGCGCGCCGTGGCGGCGAGCGTGCGCAATTGCGACTCCGCCACCGTCATCGACGCCTGATCGGTCAGGAGCGTGCCCTCGGCGGTTTCGATCTGCGCCACCGCCACCACGCCGGCGCCCAGGTTACGGGCCCGGCGGGCAGCACTGGCCGAGACTTCGACACGGGCGCGCGCCGTCTGGAGCGCCGCGACGGCGCCCGCATAGCTGTTGGTGAGTTCGGTGATCCGGGCGAGGTCGAGGACGCTGCCGTAGGCGGTCAGCTCCTGCCGGTGAAGAACGGCCGGCCGCGACTCGGCCACGAGCCCGATCCGCGCGCGCTCGGCTGCCGTCAGCCGCACCACCGTCCGTCCATCCTCGACGGCGGTGCGCGGCGCCGGAAGCTGTGCCGCTGCAGGTGGACCATCGCGCCAATCAGGGACGAGCGCCGTTGCCCGCGCCCGCATCTCCGCGATGATCGGGCCCGCATCCGCCCGCAGCCTTTCGCCCGGTGGCGTGACGGCGAGACCGGCCGCGGCGAGCACCATCCCTCCGATGAGCAGCATCGCCCGGCGACCACCCACGTCGCGCTCCTCCCCTAACCTCGATTGCCGAATCTACCCGGTTTCGATGCCAGATACACCCGAACTTGGCCGGTTCAAACCGGTTCGCTCAATCGGGAGCCAGGGTTCGCCGCGGCCGGAGGACAGGAACGAAAAAGCCCGCCTCGACACTGCGAAGCGGGCTTCCATAGAGCGGGAAAGGGTACGGTTCGGATCAGCAGCCGTCGTCGGAGACCGGAGCGGTCTGCCTGTCAGCAGCGGCCTTGTTCATGGCGCCCACCGTGCCGGGCGAGGCGGGCTGCTGGCCACCAGCCAAATTCGCGGCAGCCGGGTCCGTCGACTTCGACTTCGCACCCGCATCGGTCGGGGCCTGTCGATCCGCGGTCTGCGTCGCGCCGGCGTTGTTCATGGCGCCGACCGTGCCGGGCGAGGCGGGCTGCTGGCCGCCGGCCAGATTCTTGCTCGACTTGTCGACATCGGAGCTGTTCGGGTTGGAAGCCTGCTGATCAGGGGTCTTCGATTTTGTGGTTCCAGTGCTGCACGGGGCCGCGAAAGCGGGACCGGCAGCGACGGCCAGAAGCGCAACCGCGCCCGCCAGACGTGAGACCTTCATCAAACGCTCCTCCAAGATTCAACGAACGTCCAAGTGCCTAATCGTCCCATGAGTTCCGTGCCGATTGTCTAAGATCTTCGAAACGGTCGGGTCCGATCGGGACATCTGCGCGTTTGACGTGCCCCGAGCTGATGAAAACAGACCTTCGTCGCAGGGGGCGCGCGCATGGGGCGCCCCGCCGGGCCTGGGTGCGGCATCGTAACTCGGGCGGTGCCGCCGGAGCGTGATCCGGCGTCGGTTCGGCCGATCAACGGCGTCCGCCGCGCGAGCCGCCCCTACCTCGTTTGGTCGAGTTCAGCGCCCGCATCGGTCGGGCTAGCGTCGGATCGCGAGGGGCCGAGTCCGCGGCTGCGTCGGGCCGTAGAGGTCTCGCGCGTCCGAGATGGCACTGCCTCATCCGGGGACCCGAGATCGAACGATGGCGTTTCCACGCGACTTGGCCACCCTCGAAACCGGACATGCGGCGGGCGTGGCGTGGTCACCGTTCGGCCCGTCCGGCGTCGGTCCTCGCTGGAACGGCGCGGCGCGCGACGAAGGCGCGACCGATGCCATGCCGAAGCTCGGCGTCGCCGCCATCCCGTGGATCGCCCTGTTCGTCTTCGCGCCCGTGATCGGCGAGCAGATCAAGCTGCCGGGTCTCGAAAGGCTGATCTGGGCCTGTGCCGATCTCGCCGCCCTGGTGTTCCTGGTCCTGCGCCGCGACCTTGCCGCGACCCTGTTCGGAAGTCGGTTGCTGCTGCTGACTTGGCCGCTCCTGGCGATCGTGTCGGCTCTGTGGTCCCTGACACCCGGCCTCTCGGCCTATTACGGATTGCAATTGCTCGCGACCATCGTGGCCGGCATTGCGCTGCGCACCACGATGGGTCTGTCGCGCATTATCCGGATTGTCTTCCTGGGTCTTCTGTTCGCTCAGATCCTGTCGGCCATCCTCACGGTCGTGGCCCCGAGCCTCACACGCGGGATGAACGGCGACTGGGCCGGCATCTATTCACATAAGAACGTTCTGGGCTCCATGGCGAGCTTGCAGATCCTGTGCGCAGCCTGCCTGTTCCTCCAGGGTTGGAACCGACTCCTCACCGCTGTGGGGTTCGGCCTCGCGCTGGCGCTTCTCGTGGCAACCCACTCGGCCACGGCGCTGGTGGCGGCGATGGTGGGACTGGCGCCCCTTGCCGCGATCTTCGCGTGGCGGCAGGGCAAGCACGTGACGGGCTTCTGCCTCGGCCTCGTCATCGCACTCGCGGGCATTGGCATTGTCGTGCTCGCCGCGCGAGGCGCAGACATCTCGGCGAGCCTGCTCTCCGACCTCGGCAAGGACAGGACGCTGACGGGCCGTACGATCCTCTGGCAGTTCGGACTCGATCAATTCTGGCGCGAGCCGCTGATCGGTGTCGGATACAGAGCTTACTGGGACAGCCCGCTCACAACGGCCGCATATCTGCATTTCGTGACCAAGCAAAAGCTTTGGTTTTTCCACAACAACTTCATCGACGCCGTCGTCGCGTTCGGCATCGTCGGTCTCATCGTCTTTACGGTGACGTTCCTCGATATGGGGCGCCGGGTTATCGCGCACTTCGCGCGCTCGTCCGGATATGTGGAGGCTTGGCCGATCCTGTTCATGAGCCAGCTCTGCGTCCTCATCTGCCTGGAATGCCCGCTCTTCATCAATCACGGTCTGCACCAACTTCTGTTCGCAGCGCTCTTGCCGGTCATGGGGTCAGGAGACGTCGCGGGGCGGATGATTCATGGGCGTGCGGCCTTTCGGGCTTGAGCCGTGTCTGACTGTGGCGGCGGGGCCTGGACGCGGGCACGAACTCCGTCGGCCCCCCGTCTCGTGAGCCGGCACCACACAGAGGTGAACACGATGTATTGTTTTGGAATTTCCTTGCGTCGTTTTCCGGAACGGCACGCGTACATCTCCCGTCATCTCGCCGCAGCCTGGGGGCCGGATTTCGAGGTTGCCGGGTACGAGGGCGCGGTCCCGGATCCGCGTCTTCCGCCCCCGCCTCATCTGTCGCCTGGGCAGATCGGCTGCGCGATGTCCCACATGGCCGCCTACGAACGCCTGATCGCCCGCGATCTGCCCTATGCGCTCATCGTCGAGGATGACGTCGTCCTGCCGCCGCAGATCCACGGGATCGTGGCTGGCATCGAGGCCGCCCTTCGACCGGGCGATGTCGTCTTGATGTTCAACTGGCCGAAGAACGTCGGGGTTTTCAGTACCGTCGATGCGGTGCAGATCGGAAGTCACCGCTTGTGCTTGCCCATGCAGATGAGCGGTCTCGGCTCCACGGCAGCCTATGTGATCACGCGGGAGGCCGCCGAGGGAATCCTGCGCGTCAATCGACCCGTCGTGGTCACGTCAGACAACTGGAACTATTTCTTCGAGAACGGCGCACTCACTCGCGGTCGCGTGATTTCACCGAATGTCGTCGCCTTGAAGCCGTTCGAGTCCACGATTTTCGTGTCCGGCTCGAAGCTCGGCGCATTCTTGAAGAGCAATGCCCTATTCAAACCCCTGCTTGCTGCGCGGCGCAGAGTCCTGACGGAAAAGATGCCCGTCAGCATGACCTTCACGAACGAGATTTCACCCTTCGCGTGACATGAGCCGTACCCGAGCCCGGATCGGGTCGAAGGAAAATTCTACGCTGTCTTTACGATTTTAAGACTGGCTGCGCAGGCTGCCCGTCCGTCAAAAATATTTAAACAAATTCGTTTTATGTGCATTAATACTGGATGACCATACGTTTCAATGAGGGTCTGTCCGGGTCTGTCCGGGTCTGTCGCTCCACCTGTCCGCCGTGATGCGCGGCGGAAGCGTCCGCTCGACGTTCGCAGCCGGAGGCCGCCATCCGCCGCGGCGAAGACCAGCATCCTGTCCCGTCGACGGCTTGCGCAGCGGCAGCCCCCCTGATCGCCCGGTGTGGTTCGGCCGAGCGGTTTGCCGGTCACATGGCGACCCGGAAGGCCGCGCGCCCGTTGCGGATGATCGACACCAACGCTCCGACGATACAGGCCAAGATGGCTCCATCGATCACGAGAAGGGTGATGGTCCGATTCCATAACCGGTCGAGACCGAGATTTGTGGTGACGATATCGGGCCGCGCCGGGTCGGCCATCACCACGAGGTCGAAATTGGCGGCCTGCGGGCCGGAGAAGACGTAGTTCACCCGCCGTGTCGTGCTGCCCCGAGGCGTGGATAGCGTCAGTGTCGCATTGCAGATGTGGATGACGAGCTTGGCGTTGCACTTGCCATCTGCCACCCGTGCGCGCGGGACAGGCTGCGCCGTCTCGCGGACCTGCCAGTCCGAAATCAAGACAGGCGCCGTGTAGAGCGCGCTGGCTGCCAGGATGCCGCTGAACAGGACGAAGCCGAACAGCACTCCGAAGATCACGGTCCAGCTGGTGCGCTCCGATGGCAGCCGCAGGGTTTCCTCGGCCTCTGTCTTCGCAGGGGGAGTCATGGCGATCCTCAAGCAGGATGGGTTTCGAGAGGGACGGCGGGGGTCGCGATCGGCGCACGTTCGGCCAGAAGGCGGCGAGCCTGATGGGCCGCTTGATAGCGGGCGATCAGATCGGCGAAATCCTGCGGCTTCATCTTGCGCGGCAGCCCGACCGTGAGGGTCACGATGCGGCGCTTGGGGTCGAGCTTCATCGCGTGCCGGCCTGGTGCCCGCTCCGGCCAGTCGGCGCCGGGCGGCAGCAACAGCCGCATTGCGATCCCGCCGCGGCTCAGCGTCATGTCGAGATCCGCGATGGCCGCCCAGGGTATCACGCGGTCGAGGCCCGGCGCCGTCAGCCCGGTCGGACTCAGGATCAATGTGATCGGCTCCCCCCGCGCCAGCACGAAGGTGCCGGCAACGCAGAAAACAGCGGCAAGGGCCAGCATCACGACCAGAAGTACGCGGGCCTCGTAAGACGACAGGCCGGGAATGCGGACCAGCGCGAGCGGCAGCGCGGCGGCGGCGAAGAAGCCGCCACTCACCGCGAACGCGAGGCCGCGGGCACGGTGGCTGGCGCGCAGCACCCGATCCTCGGGACCGACTTCCGCGGCGGTGGCCTCCAGATGGGCGCGCGCGGCTGCCTCGCGCGCCTGGACTGCGCCAAGGAAGTCCTGCGTTGCGGCCCGGCACAGGCCGGACGGATCGGTGAAATAGGCTGCGAGCTGTTCGCGGGCGCGAGCCGGAGGCGGGGCTCTAGCCGCCGTCAGCAGGTCCGCATCGACCGCCAGGCCGAGGGCCGCGATGCGCTCGCGGGTCGGCGGATGGGTGTCGGTCGGGTGGGCCTGTCCGTCTTCGAGACGCGCTGCCGGGTCGTCGAGGCCGCGCGCCATCGCCCGGTCGAGAGCCGCCGCCACGAGATCGGAAGAAGCCGCGGCCGGCGCAGCGGCAGCGGTCTCCAGAACGTCCACGATGCCCGGACGCACGGCGCCGGAGCGGAGGAGCGCCCGGGCCGAGGCGGCGGACGAGGTCGCAGCCGCGCCGGCTGCATCGGCGGCGAATTCGCGCTTCCGGCTCCAATGGCGCACGGCAAGGTGAAAGCGCTCCATCACGAACAGGCCGAGCCGCACCGACGGTCCGAGCAGGCCGAGACCGCCGCGCTCGCGCTCCAGGAGCGCATCGAGGGAACGCCCGACGCCCGTGTAGATCGGCAGGAAGCGCTGACTGTAGGCGGTGTCGCCGCCGGCATAGTGAGCGAGTTCGTGCCCGATGATCGCCGCCGTCTCGTCCACGCGCATCAGGGCCAAATAGGGAAGCGGTACGTAGAGGATCCGGCCCTCGAGACGCGTGCCGCCCGGTTCGAGTACAGCCGGACCCGCGCTGACGAAGAAGCCCTCGGTGAGGCCGACGACCAGGGCCTCGGGCTTGAGCGCGCCCATCCGATCGGCAATCGCTTCGACGAGGCGCCAGAGACCCGGAGCTTCCGCCGGCGCGATCTGGCGCCCGAGGATCGGCAGAGGCTCGGGCTCGAAGGCAACGAGCGCTTGGCGCAGGCCGATCAGTGCGCCCCCCGCGGCGATGATCGTGCCGCCGGCCGCAGCGGCCGCGAGGCCCAGGAGCTTTGCGCCCCCGCCGGTGAAGCCGCCCTGGATGAGCAAGCCTGCCTCGAAGAGAACGATGGCGACGAAGCCTGCGGTCGCCGCGACGATCTGAGCGGCGAGCACGACGGGGAGCAGCCGCCGCACCAGCGAAAAGCCATGAACCAGCGTCTGGCGGGAGGTGCGTCCGACCCGCCCGAGCACACCGCCGACGACCAGGACGAGCAGGGAGAGCGTTGCCGCGATGCCGCCACCGAGGACCGCCACCGGCGGCAGCGTGCGGCGCCAATCCATCACCGCAGCGAGGGTGCCGGCTTCGTCGCGGGCCTCGCGCGCCTTCACCACGGCGTAGGGGCCGCCATAGAGGTGGCCGTCGTGGCGGAATTGCAGGCGGAAATCGGGGCGCCCGTCCCGGGGAGCGCGGGCCTCCAGATCCGCCACAGCCGCGGCGAGCCGGTCATGCTCGGTCGCGAATTCCCTCCAATCGTCGGTTCCGCGCTGGCCCTGCCAGAGTCCGAGCAGCAGGATTGCGAGGGGCAGCAACACGGTGGCCGCGATGAGGCTCGCGAGGATGCGCATACGCGAGCGCTCTGGCAGGGACGTTTCCTCGGCGATGGCTCGCTCCTGAAGTGTCGTCGGCACGATGGCCGTGCGCCCAGCCAATAGGCTGGCCACGCGGATGATCAGTCAACGTGGAGACCGAGATTGGACCAGATATAACCATGACGAGAGGCAATAAAGATTGGGCGCAATCGATCTGATATCCGACATGGGTTCCGGATTTCTACCCGATCCATGAATCGCGTCAATAGAATGCTGCCGGGTTCAGTCGGATCTGCCGGCGCGTCCCGCCGGTGCGCGTCGCCGAACCTGGCTGTGGGCAAGGCCGTGATGAGCGCCGTCCAATCTCGCGCGTCTCGCGCTCCGGGCTCAGCTCCGGCTGTCGCAGATCCATTCGGCGCGGTCGGCCGGCGCGGTCATCGGAGACATCGGATGCATTCCGAGCGGTCGGTCGGCCTGTCGGTCGGCCTGTCGTTCGGCCGATGTCGCGGGGCACATGCTGCCGGCTCGTCTGAATCCGACGGGTGGGCGGCGGCGCAGTATATTGAGAGAGATCAATGCTCAGCTGTGGTATTATGATCAAGGATGCCGCGATTGCGAGTTGCGACCCGGCGCGGCTGTTCAAGCGATCTGCGTCGCAGCGCGCTCAGGCCAGCTTCTCGCACGAGACCCGTCTTCTTCCGCCGCGAGGAGAAACCTTGATCATGGCGCCGAGCCGACACAGGCCCCCTCCGGAGTATCTGCCCGCACCCAGCCATTCCGCCGCGGCAGCGCAAGGCGACGTGTCGATCCAGCGCAGCCCAGGGTGAGGCCGGGGCGGGGAAGCGCGCGGCGACCGGCGCGTCTGTCCGTGGCGGGTGCGCGCGGGGTGCACGGGTGCGGCGCATGTGCGCCTCATCCCGCAGGCCCGGTTGCAGAAATCGCGGCGCTTCGCGCCGACGGCCTGCACGTCGGTCGTCGAGCAGAAAATTCTCCTGACGCGGGACAGAGCGGCCCGGCTTCGAACGGCTCTCGGCCGGTTCGTCCGAATCGTCGATGGCACGCGTGCAGACGGGTTCGGGATATGCAATCGATGCAGTCTCGACGAATAAAATTCGGTGCCGATCAGCACGAGAATATTTGGATCGGTTGCAGATATAATAATCGGAGGGGTCCGTGACAGGCAAAATTGCATCACCTTCAGCCGATATCGATCAGGCCGTCGTGCAGTCCAAAGCCGCCCGCGTCGGTGCCGACGTCTTGGCCCTGTATCGCCAACTTGCCGCGACGCTTCGACAGAAAGGCCGGTCCGAGGCAGCCGCCATGGCCCACCTCTCTGATCCCACCGCGCGTGCGGCGCACCGGTGCGCCTTTCAGCTCTACGGTACCGCAGCCTCCGAACTCGACGATGTCATCGCGGATCTCCTCGCCAGCCTCGAACGGCCGTTCACGGAGGTCTCGACGGGTCCGATCTTGACCGTTGTGGTTGGTGACGGGACGGGCCCGTAGATCGTGATCGCAGTGGCGCAGAAAGCAGGCCGCTGGCAGAGGCTGCGGTTTGGACACGCGTCAGGTCGGCCAGGGCTTGGGCAGATGCCGCGGACAGGCCGGTCTCAAGCCGCGGGCGCAGAATGGTCTGGGTCTCGATGCTCGTCTCTGCGATCTGCGGGCGCGTTGCACTGGACAGGACATCTTGCAGACGGTGTGGTGTCTCGAGATTTTCAGCGGGAAAGTCCCACTCCCGGTGGGATCTGTTCGTGAATTATCGGCATTCGTCGGTGCGCTTTCAATCGACCTGCATTGAAGAGGCAGCGTCTCAAGCAAACGGCATCCCTGCGCACGATCGCCCCGCCTGATCGCGACCCGTCGCGCGCTGGTTGCGGGCGTGCGGGCGATCACGGTGTGACCGACTTCGATGCGAAGGCGGGCGTGGGAAAGCTGGCTCGTGCCAGGGCTCTGAAGGCTCTGCAGACGGGACATGATCGGCGCCGTTGCCGCCAAGGCTTGTGCGACGCTCAAGCGCAACCCCGAGGGGCACTCTCTCGATACAGGGTCGACGGGGCCGCTTCGGTCGCCCCTCTATAGCAGCGCGTCATCGCGGATTATGCCGAACGGCGTTGTGTCCGTGCTCGGCGATCGGGCTCAGCCGCTTGGGTACGATGGCCGGCTCTTGTTGTGCCGGTCCTGTGCGCGCCCGGCATCTGACGATGTTCGATGTGCGGCCAAGTCCGTGTCGGTACGGATCATCGCCCCGGGCGGTGCCCATTCTCCGCCGGGCTCAGGCGCAGACGTCGTGGAAAAGATAGAAGCCGAGGCGGCTATTCGCCTCCTGGGCCGCTTTGGACTGGAAACTGACCGGCCCATCCGACTTGCTGCGGACCGTGTAGCCGAATGCCCAGCTCTCCGCGTCGAGGAAACTCGGAACCGGACGGTCCTCGCGCACGGCGCAGCACAGGCCAGGCTTATGCTTGCGGCAAAACACGTTGTAGGCGTCGCGCAGTTGCTCTCGCATCGGCAGGGCCCTCCCTCAGGATTGCCCTTTTGGCGGAAGACCGGCGTCCCAGTCGTTGATCCAGCGCAATGATCGAACTTTCGCCTCCCGAGCCGCCGGGAGGATCGACCGGATCCGCCTGCTTCGGCTCATGGGCCTCCCATACGGGCTACGCTTCCCTGTCGTCCGAAGTCGCGCCCTGCTTTCGCCGGACAGAAGATCGATTGCACGCGCTCGGTCGAGCGGGCCGCGCCGATGGCCATCGAGAACTGATCCATCCCCGTCTCACAACGGTGGAATGGCCCGAATGGTGTCTCGCGTACCCTGCATGGTCAGCACAGGGCCGACTTGGCTGAGAGTGGACACAGGAACGCCGATCTCTCCGCCTCCCAACAAGCGCCGGCGGGCGACGATCGCCAGGAGCGTGGTTCCGTCCTGCCCGACCCTAACTTCGCGGACGCGCCCGACGCGCACACCCTGATCGGCATAGAGATGCCGCCCGCGCAGCGTGGGCATCAGAGACGCGGCGTTTTCCTGGATCACGGAATTTCCGCGGTCCATGAGCGGCGAGCGAAGCTCCTGGGCGCTTGCCGTGCGCGCAAGCGCGATCAGAGCCAGCAGGCATATCCAGCCGGTATGATGTCGCGACATCTGACGCGCCTTCCTGGCTACGGGCAGACAGCGTTCCGACGCAGGCCCGGTGAGGCATTCGGATCGATCCGGGCTGCCCTCCCGCCATCTCGGCGGGGGCTGACCTCAGAGTGTCCGTCCTCCCGCCGTCGAAAACGCGGTCGATCCGAATTTTTCCGCACCGCGCTTGAAGCGGCACATTGCCAAATGAAACGATTCAAGCGGAGCCGGAATATCGATCGCGACTGGCATATGAGGCTGATGAAAGAAACTTATTATCGTGTTTCACGCGAAATTTTTTAAGTCCAGTTCCTGCGCTGTCATTTTCAAATTGCGAAACAATTTTTCTCGCGCCTTGACCTAGATCAAATCACGTCCTCGATAAATACGCTTTCCGGAATGTCAAAACCGTAATCCGACAACGGTCACCGCCGCAAGACAACGGCGGCCTATCGGTTTTGTTGATGTACCAGACCATCGCGGTCCTGTTCGCATTCGTCTTCGCCTACAGCCTCGTGGCGGTCCCGCTGGAGCGCAGTCCACTGGCCGGCGCCGTGATCTTCGCCGCCTTCGGCTTCGCTGCAGGGCCGGCCGGGTTGCGCATCTTCACGGTGAACGCCGAGGCCCATCTTCTTCAACGGTTGGCCGAGTTCACGCTGGCCCTCGTACTGTTCACGGATGCCGCCAAAGCCGACCTCGGCGTGCTGCGACGCTCATACGCGATCCCCGGACGTCTCCTGCTCATCGGATTGCCGCTTACAATCCTGTTCGGCTTCCTGTTCGGTACCATTCTATTCCCGGAATTGGGCTTCCTCGAATGCGCCCTTCTCGCGACGATCCTGGCGCCGACGGATGCGGCCCTCGGAAAGGCAGTGGTCACGAATCCGGACCTCCCGGGCCCGGTGCGCGAAGGGCTGAATGTGGAGAGCGGCCTGAATGACGGCATCTGCGTCCCGGTCCTTCTGATCTTCCTGACGCTCGCCGCGGGATCCGATCCGGGGCGGCCCCCGCTGGATCTTACGGTCCACCATTTCGGCACGGAGATCGGTGTCGGCCTCGTCGTAGGCGGCGGGTTGGCCGTTCTGGGCGTCGGGGCCCTGCGCTATGCCGGCAATCGCGGCTGGATCGACTCGGCTTGGCGGCAACTCCCCGCGGTGGCGCTCGCGCTTACGGCGTTCGCGGCAGCGCAGGCTCTGGGCGGCAGCGGCTTCATTGCATCCTTCGTCGGCGGCCTCGTCGCCGGTGGCATGGCGCGGCACCGCGTGGTCAAGCACGAGCTGCTCTGCGCGGCCGAGGGGGCCGGCGACGTCCT
This sequence comes from Methylobacterium sp. 1973, assembly GCF_040545035.1. NCBI lineage: Bacteria > Pseudomonadati > Pseudomonadota > Alphaproteobacteria > Hyphomicrobiales > Methylobacteriaceae > Methylobacterium > Methylobacterium sp. 1973. The sequence continues at coordinate 31,704 of NZ_JBEPLA010000011.1, read as the reverse complement.
GGCCCTGTCGACCTGGGTGCTCTTCGGGGCCGTCGTGATCGCGCAGGTCCCGCAGCGGCTGACCTGGGCGGTCATCGTCTACGCCGTCTTGAGCCTCACCGTGATCCGCATGCTTCCGGTCTGGCTGGCTCTGACGGGCACGGGCCTGAAGACGGACGGCAAGCTGTTCATCGGCTGGTTCGGTCTGAGAGGGCTCGCCAGCGTGGTCTTCGCCGTCATCGTGCTCGCGGCCGATCTTCCGGGACGTCAGGCCCTGACGACGACGGTCGCGGCCACCATCATCCTCAGCATCCTCGCGCACGGCTTGACCGCGAACGCGCTCTCCGCAGCCTTCGCGCGCCGCGCCGCGCCGCGCCACCGCCGCCGATCCGGCGCAAGCCGGCAAGGCTCCTTCGGCCGGTCCTGAGACGGCCCCTGAACGGAGCGTCGCGCGCCGACAGGGGCCACATGCTGTCTCGGCCGATCAAGCGGGCGACCGGTGACGCCATACACTGCGGTGCGCTTCGGAGAGCGAGGGCGCCTGATCCTTGATCTCGCTCAAGGGGGCGCTGGCGAAGCGGCGTACTGTCTCTCCCGCCAGGAGAATTCACGATGCCGACTTTGGCTCCCGCACGGCCATCGTCTGACACGCGCCGCCACGAGAAGGACGATCGGCTGATCGCGGCCGCGCAGGCGCTGCCGGAGCTTCGGGTGGCGGTCGCCCATCCCTGCGCCGTGGCCTCCCTGTTCGTCGCCGGGCAGCGGGCGGCGCGTCTGATGCCCGAGGTCTAGCCGATGACCCCGGTCCTGCTCGTCCTGAATGCGGGCTCGTCGAGCCTCAAGTTCCAAGTCTTCATCCTCGGCGATGGCGAAGAGCCGCAGCGTATCTTCCGGGGCCTGTTCGAGGGGCTCCGTGAAGCGCCCCATCTGCGGATCCGTGATCGGACCGGCACGACGGTGGCCGACGAGGACTTCGGCAGCGACGGGGCGTTCGGCCACGAGGACGCGCTCCTGCACGTGGCCGCCTGGATGCGCGCGCACAGTGGCGGCTTCGAGCTGGTCGCCGTCGGGCACCGGATCGTCCATGGCGGGATGACCTATTGCGAGCCCGTGCGCGTGACTGCGGAGGTCCTGGAGGCCCTGGAGCGCCTCGTGCCGCTGGCTCCCCTCCACCAGCCGCACAATCTCGAGCCGATCCGCATCTTCCGGCGGCGCTTCCCCGATCTGCCCCAGGTCGCCTGCTTCGACACGGCCTTCCATGCCGGTCAACCGGAGATCGCCCGGCTTTTCGCCCTGCCGCACGCGATGATGGAGGGTGGCGTGCGCCGCTACGGCTTCCACGGCCTGTCCTACGCCTACATCGCTTCGGTGCTCCCGGAGTATGATCCCGCCCTGGCGGCCGGACGCGTGGTCGTGGCCCATCTCGGCAACGGCGCCAGCCTGTGTGCGCTGAACCGCGGCGCCAGCGTCGCCACCACGATGGGCTTCTCCGCCCTCGACGGGCTGCCCATGGGGACGCGCTGCGGCAGCCTCGATGCCGGCATCGTGTTCTACATGCTCCGCGAGATGAAGCTCGGCCCGGACGAGGCGGAGCGCATGCTCTACACGCAGTCGGGCCTGCTGGGCGTGTCCGGGATCTCGAACGACATGCGCACGCTGCGCCGCGTCGCGGCGCGCGAGCCCGATGCCCGCCGAGCCATCGACCTGTTCGTCTATCGGATCGGTCGTGAACTCGGCTCCCTCGTCGCCGCACTGGGCGGCATCGACGCTCTCATCTTCACGGCCGGCATCGGCGAGAACGACGCCGCCACCCGTGCGGAGGTCCTGCGGGGTGCCGCCTGGGCGGGATTCGAACTCGACGACGCGGCCAACGCTTCCGGCGGCCCCCGCGTGACCCGAGGTCCCGGGCCGACCGCCTGGGTCATTCCGACGGACGAGGAACTGATGATCGCGCGCGGCACGCGCGCCGTGTTGTCTTGGCCCAGGAGCAGCCGGCCGCAGCCGGCGCTTTGAACAACGGGAGCTTGCCATGGACGCCGTGAGAACCAGGTCGCCGGCCGATCTCGAACTCGCCGACGAGACCTTCATGTCGGCCGCCGAACTCGGTGCCTACACGGCCAAGTTGAAGGCCGCCAAAGCCATGAAGGCGCTGAAGGCCGAGGACCAAGCGAGTCAGGCGCGGGCCGAGCTGATCAAGACTCTGTCCAAGACCATCGAGCTCACGCCCGAGAAGGTGCAGGAGATCACGCGGCCTCTCCTGCACAAGCTCCGGGTCGCGGCCGAGCAGGGCAAGAACGAGTTGCTGGTCATGCGTTTTCCGAACGCGATGTGCACCGACAGCGGGCGAGCCATCAACAATGCCGAGGCGGACTGGCCCGACACCCTGACCGGGCGGCCCCGGCAGGCATACGAGTTCTGGCGCGAGCGACTGCGCCCCCTCGGCTATGGCTTGTCGGCGATGATCGTCGACTGGCCCGACGGCATGCCGGGCGATGTTGGTTTCCTCCTGACCTGGGAAAAACTCCGCGTGTGATTCAGGACGCCCCGGGATGGCGATCATGACCGAGCAGCGGACACAGACCGCCACCTCAGCGGGTGAACGACCTGCGCTCCCGGATCTCTTCGCGTTGCTGAGCGCTGGCTGAGGTCACGGCGAAGCGGGTGACCATCCTGGCCGCGCGGGTTCTCTCCGTCGAGGAGCTGAACGGCGATTAGATCGACGCGGAGATCCTACAGCTCCAGACGCAGCGGGATGCGACGCGTGACGAGGCGACGCGGGCCCGTTTCGATGTCTCGATCGCCCGGCTCGAAGAGTTCAAGGCCGGGCTCGGGCTTTGAAGGGTCGATGTCCGGGCGCGCGGCCTCCCCTCAGTGCAGTTCCGGAACGAAATGCCCCTTGGTGAGAGTGTCGTCGTAGGCCTTGTCCTTGAGGCGCTTCGGCAAGACCACGGCCTCGCGCTTCACTTCCTTGTAGGGGATCAGGCTCAGCAGATGGGCGATGCAGTTGAGACGGGCGCGCCGCTTCTCATCTGAGCGGACGATATGCCAGGGCGCCTCATCGATATCGGTCGCCGCCAACATCTCGTCCCGGGCGATCGAGTAGTCGTACCAGCGACTGTAGGACTCGAGGTCCATGGGACTGAGCTTCCACTGCCGGAGAGGGTCATCGATCCGGGCCAGGAAGCGGCGCTTCTGTTCCTTCCGGCCGACTTCGAGCCAGAACTTGATCAGCTGCGTTCCGCCGCCCACGATGAAGCGCTCGATCCGCGGGCACAGATCGAGGAAGCGGCGATATTCAGCGTCGCTGCAGAACCCCATGACGCGCTCGACGCCCGCGCGGTTGTACCAGCTCCGGTCGAAGATCACGATCTCGCCGGCCGCCGGGAAGTGCTCGATGTAGCGCTGAATGAACATCTGGGTCTTCTGCCGGTCGGAGGGGGCCGGCAGCGCGGCCACGCGAAACACCCGCGGGCTCACCCGCTCGGTGAGCGCCTTGATCGTGCCGCCCTTGCCGGCAGCGTCACGTCCCTCGAAGACCACGACGATGCGCGCGCCGGATCTCCGGACCCAGTCCTGCAGATGGCAGAGCTGCACCTGCAGCGCGCGGAGTTCCCGCTCGTACGCCTTGCGCTTGAGCTTGGGCTGCGCCAGCCCCTCGTCGGTGGCTTCGTCGTCGGTCTCGGGCTCCTGTGCCCGCGTCGCATCGTCCGTCACCGCCCAGCCTCCTCATCCTGCCCGGCTCGACCGCGCACGGTCACTCGGCCGGCATGTGCTCCTGCGTTCCGGCCGGCTCCGCCGCCGCGTCGTGCCGCGTCCCGTTCCCGCCCAGAAGGCCCCAGGCCCGCTCACGCAGGCTCTGGAACAGCACGTAGAGGGGCGGGATCACGAAGATCCCGATGAAGGACGCGGCGATCATTCCGCCGAAGACGGGCGTCCCCACGTTGCGCCGCGCGAGTTGCGAGGCGCCGGCGGCGATGACCAGCGGAAACAGGCCGAGGATGAAGGCGAAGGAGGTCATCATCACGGGCCGGAAACGCAGGCGCGCGCCCTCGGTCGCCGCCTCGTGGAGCGGCACGCCCCGATCGCGCTGCTCCTTGGCGAACTCGACGATCAGGATGCCGTTCTTGGCTGCGAGTCCGATCAGCACCACCATGCCGATCTGCGCGTAGAGGTCGAGGGTGAGCCCGCCCCACACCATCGCCGCGTAGGCGCCCAGGATCCCGACGGTGACCGACAGCAGCACCGGGACGGGGATCGTCCAGCTCTCGTAGAGGCCGACCAGGAACAGGAATGCGAACAGGACGGCGAAGCCGAGGATGATCGCGGTCTTGCCCTCGGCCCGCTTCTCCTGGAACGCCGTGTCGGTCCACTCGCCCGCGAACCCCGCCGGCAAGGTGCGGCCCGCGACCGCCTCCATGGCGGCGAGCGCTTGGCCCGACGAGATGCCCGGCGCCGGAGAGCCCTGCACGGTGACCGCCCGCAGGTTGTTGTAGCGGATCAGCGCCGGCGGTCCGACCACGATCCGCGCTTCCGCGAGGGAGCGCAGCGGCACCATCTCGCCGTCCTTGTTGCGCACGTTGATGCGGTAGATGTCGTCGATCCGCGTGCGATCGGCGGCCTCGGCCTGGACCTGCACCTGCCACGTGCGGCCGAACAGGTTGATGTCGTTGACGTAATAGCCGCCCAGCGAGGCCTGCAGCGCCTGGAAAACGGTCTCCAGCGGCACCCCGAGGATCTGGACCTTGTTGCGGTCGATGTCGAGAAACACCGAGGGGTTCGTGGCCGAGAACGTGCTGAAGACGCGGTTGAGCTTCGGCTCGTCGTTCGCCGCCACGATCAGCCCGCGCACGACCTGGGCGAGGTCCTTCGGATCGCCGCCGCGCAGGTCCTCCAGGACGTAGGCGAAGCCGCCGCCGGTGCCGAGGCCGATGACGGGAGGCGGCGCCAGGGGCACTACGGTCCCGCCCGGGATGTCCCGGAACTGACGGCCCAGCCGGGCGATCACGGCCGCCGCCCCGTCCGCAGCGCCGGTGCGTTCCTCGAACGGCTTGAGAGTCACGACCAGGAAGGCCGCGTTGCCCTGCGAATAGTTGTCGATGAAGTTGAGGCCGATCACCGATGTCGTGTCGGCGACCACGTGCTCCTGCCGCAGGATCGCCTCGGCATGCGCCACCACCTCGGCGGTGCGTCCCACCGCGGCGCCCTCGGGCAGCTGCACCACGACGAAGAAGGCGCCCTGATCGTCCTCGGGCAGAAAGCCGGTGGGGGTCATCTTGGCCAGCTGCAGCGCGCCGTAGGCGGCCGCGCCGGCGAGTACGAGCCCGATCACCGAGAAGCGCACGATCCGCGCCACCACGGCACCGTAGCCGTCGCGCACCCGGTCGATCGCCCGCATGACGACGCCCATGATCCCGCGGCGGGGACCCTGATGCGGCCGCAGAAGCACGCCGCACAAAGCCGGCGACAGGGTCAGCGCGTTGACGGCCGAGATCAGCATCGCGACCGCGACGGCGACCGCGAATTGTCGGAAGAGCTCGCCGGAGATGCCGGGGACGAAGGCGACCGGCACGAAGACCGAGAGCAGCACCAGGGTGATGGCGATGATCGGCGCCGTGATCTCGGCCATCGCCCGCTTGGTGGCCTCCCGCGGGGAGAGATCGGGATGCTCCTCCATCACGCGCTCGACGTTCTCGACGACCACGATGGCGTCGTCGACGACGATGCCGATGGCCAGCACCAGGGCGAGGAGCGAGACGGAGTTCGCCGAGTAGCCCACCGCCTTCAGGGCGATGAAGGTCCCGATCAGGCTCACCGGCACGGCGAGCGTCGGGATGAGCGTCGCGCGCAGGCTGCCGAGGAACAGGAACACCACCACGACGACGAGCACGAAGGCTTCGATCAGGGTCTTGCGGACCTCGCGCACCGTCTCGGTGATGAAGGTGGTCGGGTCGTAGGTGACCTTCCAGGCGAGCCCCTCGGGGAAGGACTTGGCCAGCGCGCCGACCCGGGCCTGGACTTCCTTCAGGGTCGCGAGGGCGTTCGCGCCGGGGGACTGGTAGATCGCCACCACCGTGGCGGGGCTCCCGTTCAGCCGTGTCTCGCGGTCGAGATTGGCGGCGCCGAGCTCGATGCGGGCGACGTCCCCGAGCCGCAGCACGGACCCGTCCGGATTCGTGCGCAGGATGACGTTGCGGAACTGCTCCGCGGAGTTCAGGCGCCCCTGCGTCTGGATGCTGAGCTGGAGCTGCTGCTCGTCCGAAATCGGGCGTGCGCCGATCCGGCCCACGGGAGCCTGCACGTTCTGCGTGCGGATCGCTGCGATGACATCGCCCGTGGTCAGGTTGAGACCGGTGAGCTGGTCGGTCCGGACCCAGGCCCGCATCGCATAATCCTGCGGCCCCCACAGGGTCGCGTCGCCGACGCCGGGCGTGCTCTTGATGCGGTCGAGCAGGTTGATCGTCACGTAATTCGAGATGAAGAGCGGGTCCTGCATGCCCTTGGGCGAGTAGACCGCCAGCACGCCCAGCAGCGCGGAAGATTTCTTCTTGACCGTGACGCCCTGCTTGCGGACGTCCTCGGGCAACTTGGCCAAGGCGATCTGAACCCGGTTGTTGACGTTGACGGCGTTGATGTCCGGATCGGTGCCGAGTTCAAAGGACCCGGTGAGCGTGTAGCTGCCGTCGTTGCCGCTGACGCTCTTCATGTAGATCATCTTGTCGACGCCCACGACCTGAGACTCGATGGGCTGTGCGACGGTCGATTCCACCACCTCGGCGGAGGCGCCGGGATAGGTCGTCGTCACCGAGACCTGGGGCGGCACGATGTCGGGGTACTGGGCCACCGGGATGGTGAACAGCGCCAGCGCTCCGGCGATCGACGTGACGATCGCGATCACCACCGAGAGGCGCGGCCGGTCGACGAAGATCGCCGAGACCATGGCGTCAGATCCTGCCGGCCGACTGGGCGATCGGGTTCGCCTGCACGGTGATTCCGGGCCGCACCCGCTGCAGGCCGTCGACGATGACGAGCTCCCCGGCCGACAGGCCCTCGTCGATGACGGCATCCGGGCCGGTACCGGCGGAACCGAGTTTCACGCGCCGGGTCACGGCCCGCCCGTCCTCGACGACGAAGACGTAGACCCCGCCCTGGTCGGCGATGAGCGCCGCTTGCGGGACGACGATCTTCTGCTCGGGCTCCCCAATCTGAAGGGCGACCTGGACCAGCTGCCCGTCGCGCAGCACGCCCGCCGGGTTCGGCATGACGGCGCGCACCAGGACCGTGTCGGTCGTCCGGTCGACGCTGATGTTGACGAAATCGACCCGTCCCACTTGGCCGTATTCCGATCCGTCCTGGAATCGGATCCGGATGCCGACCTTGCTGCGGTCGGGGCTTTTCGCGCCCTGCTGGTAGCGCAGGAACTCGCGCTGGCTCACCGGGAAGGTGACGTAGATCGGGTCCTGGCTGACGATCGTGGTCAGCACGCCGCTGTCGGGCCCGACGACGTTGCCCTTCGTCACGCTCGTTCGGCCGATCTGGCCGGCGATGGGGGCGGTGATATCCGTGTAGCCGAGGTTGATGCGGGCGGTCTGGAGATTGGCCTCGTCGCCCGTGACGGCGCCCTTCGCCTGATCGAGGGCGGCCCGTGCTTGATCGCGGGCAACGACGGTCCCCGAATTCCGGTCGAGCAGCTCCTGTGCCCTCTGCAGTTGGATGGCGGCCAGAGCCTGCGCCGCCCTGCCGCGCTCCAGGGCGCCTTCGGCTTGCCTGACGGCGGCCACGAACAGATCGCGCTCGATCCGGTACAGAGGGGCTCCTGCCTTCACCGGATCGCCCTCCTTGAACAGGACCGCCTCGAGATAGCCGGTCACGCGGGCGCGCACCTCGACGCGCCCCACCGCCTCGACCCGGCCGACGAAGTCCAGCGCCCTGTCCAAGGCCTTGCGCTGCGCCGTCACCGTTCCGACCGCCAGCGCGGCAGGGGGCTCTCCTTCGCCACGCGCCGAGGGGCCGGGACCGGTGATCAGCAGGGCAACCAGCACGAGAAGGGGGACGCGGACCATCGCAAAGCCTTGCCGCACCGTCTCACGGCTGCGGGGTGGTATTCTGGCAGCTTTCCGCGGGATCGCTTGATCGAGCGAGACGCGGCCGAGCCGAAGCTGCGGCCTCCCCCAGCGCGTTTCGGTCCGTGACCGACGCTCCCGCATGAAACGCCCCGTGCCAGGGTGAGCGTGGTCGTGCGCGCTGGCCGCGTGGCGGCTGCTGCGACATCCGGCGCTTCAGCCCCGTCCGGCCTTGTCCTGATCCGGCAGGTCCAGGTGACTCCCGTCGCGAAACAAGAGCGCCTGCAACCGCCCAGGGCCGAGCACGCGGCCAAGCTCTCGAAACGTGAAATACGGGATCAGGGCGACGGTCATGATCAGGACGACGGACGCCCAGCCGAGGACGCCCCCGCCGCCGATCATCGGCACGCTATCGACCAGCGTCTTTCCCCGCCAGAGCCCGATTGCCATATCCTCAAGCGCGTAGAAACAGACCATCAGCAACGCGAAGAGGCCGGACCGGGTCAGGATCGGATAGAGCAGTGGACCGCTCCGAACGGCTGTCCGGGTGTCGAAATGCTCGGCAATCAACATGATCTTCGCCAAGATCCACGCATTGAGGAAGGCCAGCCCATAAAATCTATAGACGATGCCGTGCCGCGACAGGACGGCATGCTCGTGCAGGATCAGAATGCCAAATATGACCCATAAATAAACAAATATACCGATAAAACTCTTTAGTTCTGCTAAAATTCTTGTTCCGATGCCTTTCATTCGATTGCGGCGGTTGGATTTCGGATGATTTGATCCGTCGGCATCGCCTTCCGAAATGCGAGGGTGTGAAGTGATCATGGTTCGATCCAGCGACCGAGCGTCAGGCTATTGTCGGCGCCTTCGGGCGATGTGTCGTCCTTTCAAGGTGTTTCACGGTGAAGCCCGTCCGATGGCTCGCGTCTCGATCTATGCCTGACGCGGAACGGACGCGCGGCTGGATGCGACACCCGCCGGACAATTTTCGACAGGGTTCCTGTCTGGCCGCTCCGCGGTATTGGCTAAGCCCCATGTTGGATTTGACGCAGCGCGAGCCTGTTCAGGATTGCAGACATTCGCGTGGGCGGCTTGATCGGGTGAGACGTCGTGAATTCGAGGGAGCACCCGATTCATGGCGTGTCTGCTTTCCGGCTCCGATCGCGATCGTATGCCGGCCGATGTGGTTCGACCGCGCCATCCCGGCGTTCGGCAGCGCCGCTCGGCAAGGCGTTGCCGGGGTCTGACGGGTGCGTTGAACCTGTCGGAACGGCGCCGCGGACCGGTCTTGCCCCCGCAACATCCGGGCGCTGCTGGGAGGGCGCCGACACCAAAACATCAAGATTGTCCCAAATCATCAAGCATCAAATTCGGCTTGTCTCTATGTAAACATTCGTACTGATCGTGGCATTTGCTGCAAGGCTTCGGAGGGCGTCATGATTGCTCGTCGGTCACCTGCGCTGTCGGCCTTGTCCGGAGCCATGCTTGCGGCCGTAAGCTGCTTCGCCTGCTTTCCGGCATCTGCCCAACCGCTCATCGTCAGGGTCAATCCGCGTCTGGCCCAGCAAGGTGTCCTCATGTTCGGCAACGAACCCGGCACGATCCAAACGCTTTTCGACACGGGGCCGCGGTATAGCGATCCGAGCGGTGTGCGCGTCGGCCGGGGCAGTCAAATTCCGGGATGGCTGGAACTCGGATCGTTCCAGAACGTCGCGATGCCCGGCCTGAACCCGGTCGGTTACTACGGCTATTACATTTCTCCCGATGATCGCGCGGTCATCGTCGACCTGGATTCGCGTCAGGTCGTACAGGTCCTCCGTCGGTGAATAGAGGGACATGCCGGGATCCGCGGCGCCTGGAACTTCCCTGACGGGTCAAGTCGGGCGGCGCGCCGTCGAAACTCCCGGGGATGGGGCCACCAAGCCATTTCCAGCGCGACGAGGGCGCGAGCCGGAACAGGGGCCCGACCGACGGGATCGTTCGGCCGCCCGACCTTGCCGGATGCCCGGTCTTCGAGACGGGAAGCCGCTCTCCGCCCTGGGCCAAGGGTGGCCGATAGCGATCCCGGATCGGCGCGCCGGTTCGATCGCATTGTGACGCCCGCCCGTCGCGAGACAAAGGTCAAGCTTCGTCCGGCGACCCGAATTCGGGTGTCTCTCACAGGATCAGTGCAAGCGCTGACTGTGACGATGATAGAGATTGAACAGCAGCAAACCACATATCGCCGCTGCATTCACGAAGAGGGCCCAGCCATAGCTGCTGATATGGGGCGCCACAGGATACTCGATCGCGCCGAGGCCCAGCAGTAGGCCGAAGCCTGCCATGGCTGAAAAAATACCAGCGAATACAATCATATCCGCCTCCAAAAGTATTTTTTCCTTACGCTTCACCGTTCGAAGCGATTTCATTAAACTATTATCAGGACGGACGAGCATACTCAAGCGGTGTTTATCCGGTTCCACGAGGCGGTGCGCGCCCAGGGCTTGCAGACATGCGAGCAGGGCCAAGCTGTCGCGACGATGCAGGGCCAAGCTGTCGCGACGATTATGAAGTCTTCAATCCACCTTTTCTCGGTCCCGCCCGTCGCGATCGGGGCGCGTGCGACGTTCAACCTGCGCCAATGATCGCACTGGCCGATACGAGGCCCCGCCACGCGTTGGCGCGTGACGGTCACATCCCGTGCCGGGCCAGCGCGAGGAAGTCATCGGATGGGACTGGAAGCGGCCGGTCCGTCCCGCAGGGCCCGCCTGCCAGGCGGATCCGAATGGCCCGGCAGGTCACCGCCGGCCGGCCGCTGCCAAGCTGGTTCGGTCGACGATCTCGACGGCACCTCGCCGCAACGCGATCAGACCGGCCTCGGCCCATTGGGCCAGGATGCGGCTCACCACCTCACGTACGCTACCGATGTCGTCCGCGAGCTTCTGGTGGGTTACCGCGGCCACGCCCTGCGGACCGGCTTCGGACAGAAGCCGCTGGGCGAGCCGCTGTTTGAGCGGCGAGAACGCGACCTCGTCGATCAGCGTGAACAGGCCGGTCATCAGCCGCGTGTAGTCGCCGAGAACAAAGCTGCGGAAGGCTGCGCTTTCACCCATCAGGTGTTAAAAGGTGCCAACCGGAAGGGCTGCGAGTTCGGTTCTCTCCTCGGCCACGCTCTGGGCCGGGAAAGTACCGCCGGACAGGAGGCACTGCGTCGTCAGCGCACAGGTGCCGCCCGGCCCGACCTTGTAGATCAGAACCTCACGCCCGCTCTCCGACATGCGAAAGATACGCGTCCGTCCTTCGAGACACATCAGGTAGTGGGCACACTCGTCATGGAGTTCGTAGGCCGTCGCGCCGGCCTCGAGCACCGGGAATTGCACGGTGCCCCGCGCGATCTGAAGATGCGCGGAACTGAGCGCCTGAATCGGAGGAAAGCGCGCGATCCAGCGCTCGAGCTTCTGCGCGTCCGTCATGGCTGGCGTCGTTCTCCGGCCGTGACGACGGGCTGATCGTCCGGCACGTGGTGCGTGTTTCTCCCGCCACGTCGGACTTGTGTGACCGGGGTCACCGACCGGGCGCGGCGGCTCGGGATAGCATTGCGGCACACTGAACACGATATGGACGCCAGCGTTGCGTGGCGTCTGCCGGGAGTGAACCGATGCGCCGTCTCGCCTTCAGCTTCATGATCGCTGCCCTTGCCGCCGGCCCTGCTGCGGCCGAACAGGATCTGCTGCTCGGAGCCGACATGGCCTCCCCCGCGATGACGAAGGCAGAGATGAGCCGCGCCGACATCGAGGCGATGATCAGGGCCTCGGACGGCAAGCCCCTCGACCTGCACGACAAGGCGTTGTCGGGCCTCGACCTGTCCGGGCTGAACCTCCGGGGCGCCAACCTGCGGACGGCGCGCCTGAACGGCACCAATCTCCGCGGGGCGGATCTCAGCGGGGCGAACCTCGAACAGGCGTGGTTCCTGAAAGCCGATCTCTCCGGCGCGAAACTCGCCGACGCGAGGATGTTCGGCATCACCGCCCGGGATGCCAACCTGAGCGGCGCCGATCTCAGCCGATCCACGCCGATCGGCGACTTCAAAGGCGCCAATATGAGCGGTGCGATGCTGGTTGACCTCAAGGGCGGCGCCGACATCAGGAACCAGTCCATGGGCCTGATGCGGGCGGTGTTCACTTCGGTGAACCTCTCGGGGGCAAACCTCAAAGGGGCCGACCTGGGCCGGTCGCGCCTGGAATATGCCGACCTCAAGGATGCCGACCTGACCGACGTGGTGCTGATGGGCTCGGACCTGTCCGGTGCGAACCTGACCGGTGCCACGGTCGCCGGCGCGGACTTCAAGAACGTCGATGTCAGCGGCGCCAAACTGATCGACCTCAAGGGCGAGGCCAGCGCCAAAGGCTGGGCCCAACGCGTGAATGCCGACCGCGCCGTCACCCGGGTTTCCCCGTGAAGCTCCGATCGGCGGCCGCTCCGGCCGGCTCCGTGGATCGAGACATCGGAGGCCGTTGGCCGTCCGGGCTCACGAGCCCGACGCGAAGTTACAGACCGGCCTCGGCCCCGCCCTTCAGCTTGACCGGGATGGTCAGGTAGCGGACGCCGTTCGCCTCCGCCGGGGGGAACTTGCCGGCGCGGATGTTCACTTGGATCGACGGCAGCAGCAGGCGCGGCGCCGCAAGCGTGGCGTCGCGGGCGGTTCGCATCGCGGTGAACTCCGCCTCGGTCACGCCCTCCTTCACGTGGACATTGCGTGCGCGCTGCTCGCCCACCGTGGTCTCCCAGGCGTACACGTCACGCCCGGGCGCCTTGTAGTCGTGGCACAGATGCAAGACCGTCTCGGGTGGCAGCGCGAGGAGCTTGCGGATCGAACGGTAGAGGGCGTGTACGTCGCCGCCGGGGAAATCCGCACGCGCGGTGCCGAAATCGGGCATGAACAGCGTGTCGCCGACGAAGACATGGTTGCCGATGCGATAGCAGATATCGGCCGGCGTGTGGCCGGGCGTGTAGAGCACCTCGACGGCGAGATTGCCGATGTGGAAGGTTTCCCCGTCGGCAAAGAGGCAATCGAAATCGCTGCCATCGGTCTTCAAATCCGTGGCATTGAAGACCGGACGGAAGATTTTCTGAACGTCCTTGATGTGCTCGCCGATGCCGATCCGCGCGCCGGTCTTCGCCTTCACAAAGGGTGAGCCGGACAGATGATCGGCATGGGCGTGAGTCTCCAGCGTCCAGACCACCGAAAAGCCCGCCTCCTCGGCCGCCTTCAGCATCGCCGTGACGGAGCGCGTGTCGACGCTGCCGCCATTGTGGTCGTAGTCGAGCACGGGATCGATGAAGGCGGCCTGTTTGGTCTCGGGATCGGCCACGATGTAGCTCACCGTATTGGTGGGCTCATCGAAGAAGGCGCGGATGACGGGTTCGGTCATGTGATCTCTCCTGTCGGCGTCGGGCGTTCCGGGATTGACGCGTGGCGGATCTGGCTGCGACAGATGCGGATCTCAGCGGACGTGGCGGCCGGGCTGGCGCCCGCCAGCCCGGCCCCGCGCAAGTCCCGCGCCCGCAACGCTCACGGAGCTGCGGCGAAGGCACTGCCATTGCGGTACAGCATGAAGCCGGCGACGCCGAAGATCACGGTGGCAAAGACTGTATTCAGCGCGCCCTTGTAGCCGGCGAGTCGGTTGGCAAGGCGCATGCCGATGACGCCGCCGGCAAGGCCACCGGCTATGAACTCGCCCGCGACCGTCCAATCGACCAGGCCCGACAGGGCGTAATTCAGCGCGGTCGCGAGGCCGAAGGCGCCGACCGCGAGCAGCGAGGTGCCGACCGCTGTGATGAGCGGCATGCCGGTCGCGAAGACGAGGCCCGGCACGATCAGAAACCCGCCTCCGATCCCGAAGAATCCCGATAGCATGCCGACCGCAAAGGCGACGGCCACCACTCTTCCGCTCGGTGTCGGGCCGCAGCCGACCGGCTCGGCCGAGCCCTCCTGTCGGGTCCGGCCCCGCAGCATGTGGATGCCGACGATCACCATCAGAAGCGCAAAGAGGAACAGCAGGCGCTGTCCGTCCACGGCCTTGCCCAGGGATGACCCGACGAGGGCGCCCAGGATGCCGACGAGGGCGAAGACAAGGGCGCAGCGCCAGCGCACGTTGCCGGTCCTGGTATGCCCGATGAGCGTCAGGAACGCGTTGGCTGCGACCGCGAGCGCTCCTGTCCCGATGGCGAGGTGCGGTTGGGCAATGCCCACCACGTAAAGCAGCAGCGGCGTTGCCAGGATCGAGCCGCCGCCGCCGATCAGCCCGAGCGTAAATCCGACCCCTGCGCCGGAAAGAACAGCAGGAAGAGCGCTCATCGGCAGTGTCTCTCCGACCTTCCGCTAGACCGACATCTGGCGGGCGGCAGGGCAGGACCCGCCCTGAGCCGTCGTTCATTTAACATAAGAATATATCGATAGGCCCGAGCCCTAGTCTCTCCGTGCATATGATGATCTGTTGCCGCTGCTGTCAATATGCGATCTTATCGATTCAGCCTATCATATACGTATAATATAGAATGATGGATGCGACGATGGAATCAAAGCGCCTGACGCCGGATCTGTCGGTCGCGGGGCAGATCTTTCCTGCCAATCTCGTGCATATCGCGCAGGCCGGCTTCCGGGCCGTAATCTGCAATCGCCCGGACGGAGAGGGCGTGGATCAGCCGAATTTCGCGGAGATCGAGGCCGCTGCTCACGCCGCGGGGCTCGAGGCCCACGATCTGCCCGTCGTGTCCGGCAAGGTCTCCGACGAGAACGCGGCGGCATTCGGCGTCGCGCGCGCGGCGCTGCCCAAGCCTCTCCTCGCCTATTGCCGCACGGGAATGCGTTCGGCGACGCTGTGGTCGTTCGACGAGGCGGCCCGCGGCCGTCCTCTGCCGGAGATCCTGTCAACGGCGAAGGCAGCCGGCTACGACCTGTCCGGCGTTGTCGGGCGCATCGCCGCGGGCGGCCGCATCCGGAAGGCATCGGCCGATCTGTTCCACAGCGTGGTCGTCATCGGCGGTGGGGCCGGCGGCATCGCCGTGGCGGCCAGTCTCAAGGCGCGCAAGCCCGATCTCGACATCGCGCTGATCGAGCCCGCCGATGTGCACTATTACCAGCCAGGCTGGACCATGGTCGGCGGCGGAATCTTTTCGCCCGCCGTCACAGCCAGGACCATGGCCTCGCTGATTTCCACAGGCGTATGCTGGATCAAGGACGCTGTGGCTGCCTTCGAGCCGGATCGGAACACCGTGATCCTGGAGGGGCACCAAACTGTGCGCTACGATCGACTGTCGTCGCGCCCGGTCTGACGCTCGATTGGGCCGGTGTCGCGGGGTTGACCGAAACCCTCGGGCGGAACGGCGTCACCTCGAATTACCGCTACGATCTGGTGCCCTACACCTGGGAACTCGTACAGACCCTGCGGGCCGGCCGCGCCCTGTTCACGCAGCCGCCCATGCCGATCAAATGCGCCGGCGCGCCGCAGAAGGCGATGTATCTCTCGGCCGATCACTGGCTACGCCAGGGCCGGCTCAAAGATATCGACGTCGAACTCTACACGGCCAGTCCGGCGCTGTTCGGCGTCGAGGATTATGTCCCCGCATTGATAACTTATGTGAATCGTTACGATGCGCGCCTGAACTTTCGCCATACGCTGACGCGGATCGACGGCCCCGCCAAGCGCGCGTGGTTCTCCCGCCAGACCGAGACCGGCATCTGCGAGACGATCGAGACCGATTTCGACATGATCCACGTCGTGCCGCCGCAACAGGCGCCCGATTTCATCCGTGCGTCCCCGCTCGCCGACGCGGCCGGCTGAATCGCCGTTGATCCCGCGAGCCTGCGCCACGCGCGCTTTCCCGCGATCTACGCCTTGGGCGATGCGATCGGCGCTTCCAATGCCAAGACGGCCGCCGCCGCGCGCAAACAGGCCCCGGTCGTAGCCCACAATCTCCTCGTCGAGATGGGGCATCTGCGCGGGGCCGAGGTCGCCTACGACGGCTACGGGTCGTGCCCCCTGACGGTTGAGCGCGGGAAGATTCTGCTCGCGGAAGTCGGATATGGCGGAACGCTGATGCCGAGCTTCCCGGCTTGGCTGATCGACGGCACGAAGCCGAGCCGCGTGGCGTGGCTGCTCAAGGAACGGATGCTGCCCCCGCTGTACTGGAAGGCTATGCTGAAGGGCCGAGAGTGGCTGGCGAAACCGCAGCGAGCCGAACGGACCGCCTGATCGGGGAGGCCGGTGCCCGCCTACGGGCTGGCGCCTCCGCCCTCAGCGGCTCACCGTGATCGGTCTCGTCGAGCGCGGGGCGGTGAACCGAAAGAGCAGCATCCCGGCGAGCATCGCCGCAACGAACAGCGCGACCTCCGGCAGGCCGAGTGTCAGACCGGCCAGGGCCGGGCCAGGGCAGAAGCCGGCGAGTCCCCAGCCGATTCCGAACAGGACGGCGCCCCCGAGCAGGCGGGCATCGACGCTCCGGTTCGCCGGTATCTCGAACCGGTCCGCGAGGGCAGGCCGGGGCATCCGGGCCTTGACCGCGTAGCCGAGGGCCGAGATGCCGACGGCCCCGGCCAGGACGAAGGCGAGGCTGGGATCCCAGGCCCCCGCGACATCGAGGAAGCCCAGCACGCGTGTGGGGTCCATCATGCCCGAAAGGGCGAGCCCCGCTCCGAAGAGCAGGCCGCTCGCGAAGGCTGCGAGGAGGCGCGGGGTGTTCATCGGACCAGGCCGTGCCGAACGAGGAAGACGGTGACGATCGCGGCGGCCATGAACGTCGCGACTGCTGCGAGGGAACGCGGCGAGAGCCGCGCGAGACCGCAGACCCCGTGACCGCTGGTGCACCCCGACCCCAGACGCGTCCCGAACCCGACCAGAAGCCCGGCCCCGACAAGCATCGGCCAGGAGGCATCGATGCGGATTTGCGGCCAATGGCCCGCCGTCGCTCTGAATAGGGCAGGGCCGGCGAAGAGCCCCACGAGAAAGGCCACCCGCCAAGCCCAGTCCCGAGAGGCCGGGCCGAGCAATCCGCCGACGATGCCGCTGATCCCCGCGATGCGGCCATTGGCGAGGAGCAGCAGGGCCGCCGAGGCGCCGATCAGGGCACCACCGGCGAGGGGGGCGAGAAAGGCATTCATGGCGCGTCTCCGATCTGGCCGAACATCGCGGCCTGCCCGAGGGCCCGTTCGCGCGCGTCGGGGCTGCGCGCCGCCAGGCGCCGCTGCGGGCGGTTGACGATCAAGATATCCTCGATCGCATCGAGGAGCGCACGCGTGCGGGCCTCCGTCAGGCTGTAGAATACGACCTTGTGCGCGCGCCGTGTGGTGACGATCCCGGCGTTGCGCAATTCGCCGAGCTGCTGCGACAGGGTCGGCTGACGGATGCCGAGGCGCTGCTCGATGTCCGAAACCGAGCGCTCGCCGTCCGTCAGCAGGTAGAGGATGCGCAGCCGGTTGGGGTTTGCGACGAGCTTGAGCAACTCGGCGGCCGCGCTCGCCTTGGTCTCGTCCGTGCCGGGTGCCATCAGACGCTTTGCAACCTGTAATACCAATCGGTCCCGCAGCCGCCGATCTCTTCGCTCGTCATCGGTGGATTCGCCAGCACCGGCTCGCCCGGTTGCCATCCCTCGGGCGTCGAGACGTCGGCTGCGTCGGAGGCCTGAAGCGCCCTCACAAGCCGCAGGATCTCGGCGACGCTGCGCCCTACCGTCAGCGGGTAGGTCACGAGGGCGCGCACGATCCCCTCCGGATCGATGACGAACGTGGTGCGCACCGTGGCGCTCGACGCCGCTCCCGCCGGCAGCATGCCATAGGCACGGGCGATGCCCATGGCCGGATCCTCGACGATCGGGAACGGCATTCGCACACCGAAACGCTGCTCGATGCTCTGTTGCCACGCCAGGTGCGACGACAGGCTGTCGACGGAGAGGGCGAGGAGGTCGCAATCCAGGGCCTGGAAAGCCTCGTGGGCCCGGGCGAAAGCCACGAACTCGCTGGTGCAGACCGGCGTGAAGTCCGCGGGGTGCGAGAAGAACACCAGCCAGCGGCCTCGATAGGACGAGAGCGTGCGCGGGCCCATCGTGGTGCGGGCCCGGAAGTTCGGTGCGCCGTCCCCGATAATGGGCGGGCCGGCGGGTTGAGGCACAGCGGTGACGCCACTGTCGATATCGATAGCCATGAAGCGACCTGAGGGGAGGCGCGGCTCTGATCGTTGATGAGTCGAACCGGTCAATCTCGATTTTATATGGATCAGTGCTTCAGACAACGCGAAATATGGATTGACGCACTGGCGATGCCGGGAGGACCATGGCTCAGTGTCCCGCGCCGCGTCTTGGGACGATTCGAGGCTTGCGCGAATTTGCGCCGCGAACCGGCCTTCAGCGAAGATCGATCTCTCTCCGCCCCTGGGTGGCCATTCCGGCACCGGGCGAACAAGCACGCCGACGCCCTGTGACTTGGACCGGCGGCCGGATCGTCCGTCTGTGGCGCCCCCTCCGGCCGCATGCGAGGGGGATCGTCAGAGTCCCGAGGCTTGGTCTAAGAGCATCATCCGGGAGGGCGTCCGATGGCAGGCGCCTCGAACTATGCGGGGGCCCATGTTGGCCGACGACGCCACGCTGCGCCGGCTGCTTGCAGGAATCGCTCGAGGTGAGGCGGACCGGCTCGCTGAACTCTACGATGTCTCAAGCCCGAAACTTTACGGGCTGATCCTGCGTATCCAACGCGACCGCGGCTTGGCCGAGGACGTACTCCAGGACGTCTACATGCGGATCTGGCAGGCAGCGGGCAGCTATCGGCCGGAAGCCGGGCCGCCGCTGCCCTGGCTTATTACCATCGCACGGAACCGCGCCATCGATAGCGTACGCCGGAAGGCGGAGGTGCAGGGGCCGGAATTGGACAGCGGCGAGGATTGGGTGGACCTGCTGATCGATCCGCACGACGAGGCGGGCGCGTTTCAAGACCGCAATGCCCTCGTGGCATGTCTCGGCCGACTCGAACCGTCGCACCGGGATTGCGTCGTGCTGGCCTATTGTGAGGGGCGCTCGCGTGAGGAACTGGCCGCACGGTTCGATCGTCCCGTGAACACGATCAAGACCTGGCTCCACCGGGCGCTCGCCGCCTTGAAGACCTGCCTGGAGACGGTGTCGTGAGCGGTACGAGGGCGCCAGACCCCGACGATCCCGATCTGCGTGCGGCCGAGTACGTCCTCGGAACGCTCGACGCGCAGGAGCGTGCGGCCATGGAGGGCGAGGTCGCGCGCGATCCGGTCGCACGGGCACGGATCCAGGCTTGGGAACGCCGCCTCGGCCCGCTCGCGATGGTGATCCCCGTCGAGACACCGCCGCCGCATGTCCGCGCTGCACTCTTGCGGAGGCTTCCGGCGGCGGGACGCGCGGAGTTGCATCAAATCGAAGCCCTGCGCTCCCAGCTTCGGCGGTGGCGAGTCGCCGCGGGCGGGGCCGGGCTGCTGGCGGCTGGCCTCGCTCTGGTCCTGACGCTCGGACCCTGGCAGAGGCCGTCGGATGGCCGCTATCTGGCCGTGGTGCAGGGCGGGGGTACGCTCCCGGCGCTGATCGTGCGCGTCGATACGCGCACCGGCGTCGCAATGGTGAGGCCCGTCAGCGCCGAGGCACCCGCGGATCGAAGCCTGGAAGTGTGGTATGTCGGTGCCCAGGGGCCGCGGCCGCTCGGCCTTGTCGGCACGGCGGCGAGCCAGATGAGGCTGCCGGCGGGGGCCGCTCCGGATGGCGTGATCGCGGTCTCGGTGGAGCCGCCCGGCGGCTCGCCCACCGGCCAGCCGACCGGTCCGGTGGTCTACACCGGCAAACTCATCGCGGACTGACGCGATCTCGGCAGCCGCAGCGGTCAACGTTTGCGAGAAATCGGCGTCGGCAGCCGGATCAGGGCCGCCGACGCCGGACCGTCCGGGTGGATCAGGGCATCAGCACCGCATTGACGACGTGGATGACGCCGTTCGATTGCATGACGTTCGGAATGGTCACCGTGGCGGTGTTGCCCTTCACGTCGGTCACATAGACCTTCTTGCCCTGCACCTCGACGGCGAGAGGCTCGCCCGCCACCGTGGTGAGCGTGCCCTGTCCGCCGCCCTTCTTGGCGAGCGCCATCAGATCCTTGGCGGTGTAGACACCCGGGACCACGTGGTAGGTCAGGATCTTCGTCAGCGTCGCCTTGTTCTGCGGCTGGACGAGGTTCTCCACCGTGCCCGGCGGCAGCTTGGCGAAGGCGGCGTTCGTGGGGGCGAACACCGTGAACGGACCCGGACCGTTCAGCGTGTCGACCAGGCCGGCGGCCTTCACGGCGGCGACCAGCGTGGTGTGATCCTTCGAGTTGACCGCGTTCTCGACGATGGTCTTCTGGGCGTACATCGGCGCGCCGCCGACCATCGGGTTCTTGGCGTAGGCTGCGCTGCTTGCTCCGAGACCGAGCGCGAGGGCCAGAGCAAGCGCCTTCATGCGGTGGCTGTTCGCTGTGGGCATCGTTTTTCCTTCCATCCGACCCCGACGCAGGGGTAGCACCCGCCCTTACGGGGGCGCCGGACGGAAAGTTTCGTAGCGGTCGCAGACCGGCGCCGGTCGGCTCGGCGGCGCTCCCCCTTAATGGGAGCATGGCCATCGTCGTGGCGGCGATGGGCCCCCGGAGCCGCCGGCCTTCACGCGGGTCTCGATGTCGCCATCGCGACCCAAGCGGCGGGCACCTGCACCGCCACGGCTCATTCTTCGGACGGTCTCGCGGATCCTCCGGTGGCGCCTCCCGCGATGGCCGGGTGCGGATGAGGGGGGCGCACCCGCAGGGACGGCTACTGATCGAGCAGACCGGCGAGCTTCAGCGCCACGCCCTGCGAGCCCTGCACCTTCAGGCGGCCGGTCGAGAAGGCCATCATCGGGCTGAGCCGGCCCTCCACGAGCTTGAGCAGATTGTCGGAACTCAAGCGCATCACGGCATCGGCCTCGCCCTCTTCGGCGATCGACACGGCGACCGTGCCGCCGGTGGCGTCGAGCAGGATGCCGCCGCCATCGGTGAGGTCGAACCGCACCCGGTATCCGAGCGCGCTCAAGGCGCCCGACCGTTCCTCGATCGAGTCGACCAGCAAGCCGAGATCCGCCATCCGTTCCACTCCATCAGTCGCATGAGGATTCCCCGGAGGTCTGGGGCTGTCAGAACATCGCCTCGTCGAGGGCCATCATCGCGCCCTTGCCGGACTTGATCGCCGCCAGCAGGCCGGCCACCTGGGGCAGGATGCGCTCGATGAAGAAGCGGGCGGTGGCGAGCTTGGCCTCATAGAAGTCCCGCTCCGGCGTTCCGTCGGCCAGCGCCGCCTGCGCCACCTTGGCGGCGCGGACCCACATGAAGCCGAGCGCCACCAGGCCGAACAGCCGCAGGTAATCGGTCGCGGCGGCGCCGGCCTCGTCCGGATCCTTGAGGCCCCGTTGCGCGATGTGGGCGGTGGCGAGCTGGAGCGCTCCGAACGCCTTGGACACGGGCAGGGCGAGGGGCGCCAGGGCATCGTCCTCCAGCGCCGCGTCGAGGAAGGCGAGGACCGGGTGGAAGAAGCCGCGCAGCAGCCGGCCGGCATGGGCCGGGAGCTTGCGGCCGACGAGATCGAGGGCCTGCACGCCGTTGGTGCCCTCGTAGATCATCGAGATCCGGGCATCGCGGACATACTGCTCCATGCCGTGGTCTCGGATGAAGCCGTGGCCGCCGTAGACCTGCAGGCCGATGCTGGCCGCCTCGAAGCCGAGATCGGTGAACAGCGCCTTCACCACCGGCGTCATCAGGGCCGAGAAATCCTCCGCCCGCCGCCGTTCGGCCGGATCGGGATGGCGCTCCATCACGTCGAGGCTCCGGGCGACCCAGCCGCCGAGCGCCCGGGCGCCCTCGTTGTAGGCGCGGATCGTCATCAGCATGCGCCGCACGTCCGGATGTACGATGATCGGGTCTGCGGCCAGGTCCGGCCGCTTGGCACCCGAGAGCGCGCGCCCCTGCAGGCGCTCGCGGGCATAGGCGACGGCGCCCTGGTAGGCCGCCTCGCCGGCGCCCAGCCCCTGGATTCCCACCGACAGGCGCTCGCTGTTCATCATCGTGAACATCGCGCGCATGCCCTTGTGCGGCTCGCCGACGAGCCAGCCGACGGCGTCGTCGAAGGAGAGCTGGCAGGTGGCCGAGGCCTTGATGCCCATCTTGTGCTCGAGGGCGCTGCAGGTGACGCCGTTGCGCGCCCCCGGCGTCCCGTCCGGCGCGGGCAGGAATTTCGGCACCAGGAACAGGCTTATGCCCTTCACGCCCTTGGGGGCATCGGGCAGCCGCGCGAGGACGAGATGCACGATGTTCTCGGTGAGGTCGTGATCGCCCGCCGAGATGAAGATCTTCGAGCCGGTGATCCGGTAGGAGCCGTCGTCCTGCGGCACCGCGCGGGTCCGCAGCAGGCCGAGATCCGTGCCGCAATGGGCCTCGGTCAGGCACATGGTGCCCGACCACGTGCCGTCGACGATCTTGGGCAAGTAGGCCGCCTTCAGCGCCTCCGACGCATGACCGGCGATCGCCTTGTAGGCACCGTGGCTCAAGCCCGGATAGAGCCCGAAGGACAGGTTGGTCGAGCAGATCATCTCCTCGACGAGCTTGTTGATCGTCTCCGGCAGGCCCTGGCCCCCATAGGCGGGGTCGGAGCCCATCGCGGTCCAACCGCCCGCGCGGAACGCCGCGTAGGCCTCGGGAAAACCCTTCGGCGTCCGGACGACGCCGTTCTCCAGGCGGCAGCCCTCCGCGTCACCGGAGGCGTTGAGCGGCAGGAGCCGCTCGGTGCAGAACTTCGCCGCCTCCTCAAGGATGGCGTCGGCGACGTCGGGCGTGATCTCCTCCAGGCCGGGCAGCGGCTCGGAACCCGGATCGGCGTGCAATTCGTGCAGCACGAAGCGCATGTCGCGCAGCGGGGCCTTGTAGGTCTGCATGATCGTCAGTTCCTCACCGGCCGGCCGGTCTCGAGCACGCTCTCGAACCGGTCGAGGGTTGCCTCGGTGCGGACGAGGCGCATGAAGCTGTCGCGCTCGAGTTCGAGGATGGCATCCTCATCCAGGGTATCGAGGATGTCGGCCTCTCCTCCGGACAGGACGGAGGCGAGTTCGCCCGACACCACGAGATCGTGCTTCGTGGCGATGCCGCGCCGCGCGAAGCCCTCGGCGGCCATGCGCAGGGCGAGGCCGCCCGCGGAACCCGGCAGGGTCAGAGGTACGGGCTTCGGCGGCGCATAGCCTGCGACCAGGGACAGCGCTCTGGCCTTGGCATCGGCGAGCAGCCGGTCGCGATTCATGGTGATGCCGTCATCTGGGCGCAGGAACAGGAGGTCCCGCGCCTCCTCGGCCGACTTCGCTACGGTTGCGGTCGAGACCGTCTCGAACACCCTGGCGACGGCCGGCATCGGCCCCTTCGGCAGTGTGCCGGAAGCCTGCCAGCGGCCCAGCATCTCCGTGCAGCCGCCCCAGGCCGGCACGAGGCCGACGCCGCACTCCACGAGGCCGATATAGCTCTCCGCATGGGCCTGGACGGCATCGCTGTGCAGCAGGATCTCGCAGCCGCCGCCGAGCGCCATGCCGGAGGGTGCGCTCACCACCGGAAACGGCGCGTATTTGAGCTGCCGATAGGTCTGCTGGCCGAGATGGACCAGCTTCTCGATCTCCCCCCACGCCGCGATATTGGCGGCGAACAGGGCCAGCCCGAGATTGGCGCCAACCGAGAAGTTCGTGCCCTCGTTGTAGACGACCAGAGCCTTGTAGCGGTCCTTCACGAGCTTGATCGTCTTGCCGAGCAGGACCATGACCTGCTCGTCCAGGGCGTTGCTCTGCGACGTGAACTCGAAGCACACCACGCCGTCGCCGATGTCCCACAGGGCCGCCGAGCCGTTCGTCAGGAGCGGCTCTCGGCCGAGCTTGATGTCTGCGAGCCGCAGCACGCCGTCGGGCCGGACGATGTCGCGGTAGCCGCCCCCGGGCTGGAGCACCTGCCGGCGGCCGTTCTCGACCCGGTAGAAGCTGCGGCCGTCGAGACCCGCGAGGAGCGGCGGGACCGGCCGACCGTCGCGGGCGAGGCGATCGGCCAAGTAGGCGCCGCCGATCCGGTCGATCAGCTCGAACGGTCCCCATGTCCAATTGTAGCCGAGGCGCATCGCCTCATCGATCGCCGCGACGTCGTCGCTCGCCTCGCCGACGAGCCCGGCGGCGTACGACAGGGTCGCGCCGATGACGCGCCACGCGTAGGCGCCCGCCCGGCCGGGCAGGTCGAGTACCGCGCGGGGGCCTTTCGCGTCCTTCAGCTCCGGCAGGTCCGCCTTCCGGGCGGGCCGGTAGGCGCCGCTCGCGAGATCGATGGCCTCCTTGGTCTTCTGCCCGCCCGTGCGGTTCAAGCGGTAGAATCCGCCCTTGCCCTTACGCCCGGTGAAGCCCGCGGCGATCAGCCGGCTGACGAGCGGCATCTCGCGGTAGGAGTCGTGGAAGGCGTCGTCCGGCGGCAACGCCGCGCGCAGGCTCGCGGTGGTGTGCGGGATCAGGTCGAGGCCGACGAGATCGACGAGGCCGAACACGCCGGTCTTCGGGATGCCGAAGGGGCGTCCCATGATGGCGTCGGCCTCCTCGACCGGGACGCCGAGGTCGTCGGCGGCCGTGATGGCGTTCTGGATCCAGGTGATGCCCAGGCGGTTGGCGATGAAGCCCGGTCGATCCTTGCAGCGCACGACGCTCTTGCCGAGCCGGCGGTCGGCGAAGTCGGCGACCGTCTCGGCGAGGGCCGGATCGGTCTGCGGGCCGGTCACCAGTTCGAGCAGCCGCATGTAGCGCGGCGGGTTGAAGAAGTGGGTGATCAGGAAGTCGCGCCGGAAGGATTCGGGCATGCCGTCGACCAGCGCATCGAGCGGAATCGTCGAGGTGTTCGACGAGACCGCCGTGCCGGGCCGGCGCACGGCGTCGATCCGCCGATAGAGCGCCCGCTTCGCGTCGAGGCGCTCGATGACCACCTCGATGATCCAGTCGACTTCGGCGAGGCGGTCGAGATGGTCCTCGACGTTGCAGGCCTCGACGCGCTTGGCAGCCCGCGGGGTCATGAACGCCGCCGGCTCGGTCTTGAGCATCCGGGCGATGGCAGCCGCCGCAAGACCGTTCCGGTCGGTTGCGCCCTCCGGCACGATGTCCATGAGCAGGACCGGCACTCCGGCATTGGCCACATTGGCGGCGATGCCGGAGCCCATCACTCCGGCGCCGATGACGGCGACTTTGCGGATCCCGCTCATCAGACACGCTCCAGAAGGGTGGCGATGCCCTGGCCGCCGCCGATGCACTGGGTCGCCAGCGCGAAGCGGGCGCCCTCGCGGTCGAGCAGCGCCGCTGCCTTGCCGACGATGCGCGCCCCCGTCGCACCGAGCGGATGGCCGAGCGCGATCGCGCCGCCGTCGATATTGACCGTCTCCGAGCGCAGGCCGAGTTCCCGGATGCAGGCGAGCGCTTGGCTGGCGAAGGCCTCGTTCAGCTCGACGACGCCCACCGCGTCGACGGCGATGCCGGCGCGGGCCAGCGCCTTCCGGGACGCGGCCACCGGACCGATGCCCATGATCTCCGGCTCGCAGCCCGAGACGCCGATCGCGGCGATCCGGGCGAGCGGCTTCAGCCCGTGGCGTTGGGCATAGACCTCGCTGCAGACGAGGACCGCCGAGGCACCGTCCGTCAGCGGCGACGAGGTGCCGGCCGTGACGCTGCCGTCCTGCTGGAACGCGGGCTTGAGGGCGGCGAGTCCCTCGGCGCTGGCTTCCGGCCGGATGCAGCCGTCCGTCTCGGCCGTGCCGGCCTTCGTGGCGATCGGGACGATCTCGGCGGCGAGCCGTCCGGCGGCCTGGGCCGCGGCGGCCTTGCGGTGGCTCGTCACCGCGAAGGCCTCCTGGTCGGCCCGGCTGATCTGCCAGCGGCGCGCCACGTTCTCGGCGGTGTCGCCCATGCCCATGTAGGCACCAGGGTGCGCTGCATGGAGCGCGGGGTTGGGCATCGGGTTGAAGCCCATCATCGGCACGCGGCTCATGCTCTCCACGCCCGCGCAGATGAAGGCCTCGCCGGCGCCGAGCTGGATCTGCCCGGCGGCGATGTGCACCGACTGCATCGAGGAGCCGCAGAAGCGGTTCACCGTGACGCCGCCGACGCTGAGATCGAGATCGGCCAGCATGCCGATCAGGCGGGCCACGTTGAACCCCTGCTCGCCCTCCGGGAAGGCACAGCCGACGATCAGGTCCTCGATGGTGTTCGACGAGATGCCGGCCTCGGCGACGAGCCGGCGCACGACCTGCGCGGCGAGGTCGTCGGGGCGGATCCGGGCCAGGGCGCCCTTCTTGGCGAGGGTGAAGGGCGAGCGGGCGTAGCTCACGATAACCGCTTTGGTCATGCTGTCCTCTCGGAACGATCGCGATGGATCTGCGACGCCGGCGGCCTGCCGACCCGGACGTGCCCTGTTCCGGCGCGCACAAGCCCGGCGTGGGAGCACGCACGAGAACGGGGAAAGAGGTTGTGAGACGCGCGGGCCGATTCCGGCCGCGCGGCCTCGGCCCGCGGAACCGGTCGCCCTAACGACGCGGTATGCCCTAGCGGGCGCGGCGTGATTTCGCCGGCGCCTCGGATGAGGCCAGAGCCGCGAGGGCGTCCTGGGCCTGCTGCTCGATGGCGCGCAGCTCGGCCAGCGTCTCGACGAGGGCTTGCTCCTGATCGACGAGGCTGCCGATCCGGGTCTGGATCCGCTTCAGCAGGGCGCGCAGCTGTTCCTGCTGGGTCGGATCGGCGTCGTAGAGGTCGAGATATTCCTTGATCTCGCGCAGGGAGAACCCGAGCCGCTTGCCGCGCAGGATCAGGATCAGTCGCGCCCGGTCGCGATGCGTATAGACCCGCGTGTTCCCGGCCCGTTGAGGCGTCAGGAGACCCTTGTCCTCGTAGAAGCGGACCGTTCTCGCCGTCACCCCCAGGTCCTTGGCGAGCTGGGTCACGGTGTACAGCGTATCGGACACAGGTGACCTTCTCTTCGGAGAATTCACCGTATTCCCGGTGCGCGCGAGCGGTCAACGTCGTGCCGATACTCGGATGTTGATGGGCCCCGCATCGGCCCGCCGGCGCTCGTCCACCACGCGCTCCGTCTCCGACAGCCTGCCGACCCCGGTCTTGGGCAGGATCGTGCGGATCTCGATCGCCCATCGCCGGAAGCGTCTCCGGAGCGTCGTCGCAAAGCGTCCGTCGATGGCGCGGACCCTGAGCGTCGGCTTCGCCGGCCCATTTCCTTATGCCCTGCTGGGTTCCCACCTTCCCCTCCCTTCACCGGCCTCGCTCTCTCGCGGAGCGTGCGTGATTGGCCGGGCCAGGATTGACGTATAGGTTAGCTTCTATCCCAAAGCGTCAGCCGGTCGCAAGCGGGTCAGACGATGTCGCGAGGGCCGCTGTGACACTCGGCGAAGCTTTGTATTCGCGCCGCCGCACCCGAAGCCCTGTGCCGTACAAGGCGGCCCATCGGCGTCCTCGACGCGGTCCGCCGCCCGCCATCCAGCGCCTCCGCCTCGCGGCGTGAAACCGATTTGTCACACCAGCGCCTTCCCTGCGCCGGCCGGACGCCGGAGTTCATCGGCGCACCGCTTCGCGCTTGCATTTTCTTGCCGCTTTCGGCAGCGTCCTGACCTATTGGGAAGGGGTAATGCCTGCGCGTACCGGCAGTATCGTGACAGTGGCGGCCGCGCAAAGTGTCGGTGTCGCCGATGGTTCTGGCGGCACAGAATTCAGAAAACATGACATCCGCCGGAAACCGGAAGTGGATGCGCGGTAAACCTTGGGGAGGATCGTGATGAGATTTCGGTTTCTGGTGGCCGCCGGAACGGCGTCACTCTGTGCGTCTGTCGCCACGATTGCCGAGGTTCAGGCCGGGGCGTTCGGTCTGCGGGAGCAGAGCACGCAGGCGCAGGGGCTGGCGTTTGCGGGCGCGGCCTCGGGATCGGGCGGCGTGTCGTCGATGTTCTGGAACCCCGCGACCATCACGATGAACCCGGGCTTCGTCGCGGAGCAGAACTTCACCTATATCGGCCTGTCCTCGGAGATCCGCCCGGCGCCGGGCACCAATCCGGGCTTCGCGCGGCTGGGCGGCTCGGGCGAGATCGGTCAGGGCGCCCTCGTGCCGGCGGGCGCGACCTCGTACCAGCTGAACGACCGCCTGTGGCTCGGCCTCTCGACCGGCGCGCCCTTCGGGCTCGTGACCAAGCCCAACCAGGTCTGGGCCGGGGAGGTCTACGGACGCTCGTCGCGGATCTTCTCCCTGGCGATCAACCCGGTGATCGGCTTCAAGGTCAACGAATGGCTGTCGATCGCGGCCGGGCCGAACATCGAGTATTTCCGCCTGACCCTGCGGCAGGCGCTGCCGGTCCCGGGCCTTCTGCCGACCGCCTATCCGAGCTCCTTCCTCAAGGGGGAATCCTGGGGGGTGGGCTTCACCGCGGGCGCCACGCTGACGCCCCGCGACGGGACCGTGCTGGGCATCGGCTACCGCTCCTCGGTGCACCACGACATCGATGGCTCGATCGGCGTGCCGTTGCTCGCCCTGGCCCCGCTCGCCGGCCAGGTCCGGGCGAGGCTGAACACCCCCGACAAGCTGAGCGTCGGCCTGACCCAGGCGGTCTCGCCGGTGGCGCGGGTGAACCTCGGCTTCGAGTGGGACAACTGGTCGAGGCTCGGGACCATCGGCATCGTCTCGAAGACCCTCGGCCTGCCGGTGAACACCCTGCCGCTCAACTACAAGGACGGGTTCACCTATGCGATCGGCGCCGAGTACGATGCCTCGCCGAACCTGACGCTGCGCACGGGCTTCGCCTACGAGACCTCGCCGATCGACTTCCGCAACCGCTCGGTGCGGCTGCCGGACGGGGACCGCTACATCGCCTCGGTGGGCGCCAGCTACCGCTGGAGCCGGCAGCTGACGCTGAACCTCGCCTATTCGCACTTCTTTCTGGACCGGTCGCGGATCCTGGCGGGCCTCGGCCGCGACTACAACGTCGGCAACATCGCCTTCGCGGGGGTGGTGGATTCCAGCGCCGACATCGTCTCGGTGGGCTTCCGCTACGTGTTCGGCGCGCCGCCCGCCCCCGCCCCCGCGCCCCTCGTGCGGAAATGGTGATGCGCCTGCGCGGATCGCCCGGGCGACGCTCGCACTCGAGGACGGCCGTGATCCGCGCATCGACCTCACGGTCGACCGGCACATCCTGAAGCGGTCAGGCGGCGACGGCGAGTTTGCCGCCTGACTGCCTTCCACGACGAGGGAATCCCCGACGACGCGGCGAACCGCCGGCTGCTCGGACCCTGGTTCTGATAGGGTCTGGTCGCGATGGCCCCAGAAGGCGGCGTCGGCCGCCAGGGCGACGGCCGAGGCGTCCTTGTGGGCGAGCTTGTCGTTGCGGGCTGCGAAGCGGCGTCGGTCCTTGCTTCGGTTGAAAAGGACCTCACGCATTCGCGGGAGCGGGGCCCACCGTGCCGGATCTTCCGCTTGTGGCCGCGCGTGCCCCGGATGACCCGCGTGATCCTGCCCTTGCGTCGGTTCGCGGACAACCAGACGGCATCGCAGCCTGAGCTGGGGGCCAAGCGCCGTGTCCGGCTTGGCGCTTATTCCAGTGCCGCCGGGACGATTGTCACGTCCCGACGTTGCCGGGCGTCAGCGAGCGGATGCGAGGGCAGCCGCGGAGATCGGTGAGCGTATGGGTCTCGGTGATCCGGTTACGATCGCCGCCATGCTGGCTATCCGGGGTGCCGTCCGGGACATCATCAAACGGACCCTGACGTCGCTCTTCGCCGTGCCGCAGCCCGTCGGCGTCGACAACAAGCTCGCCTTCGAGGTCCTCGCCTCTCCGCTCGCCAAGCCCGTGGCTCCGTCAGACCCGCCGAGCTTTCGGCGCCGAAGTCGCAGATTCCACGCCGGCCACGGACGCGGTCGCCGCGCTCGACCCGGTCCACGCAAAGGAGCGCATCGCGTATGACGATGCATGCTCGCCCGACGGCCCGGACGACGAGCTTTTCGCCGAGGGGGCAGATGAGACCGCGGACGCGGCGCCTCACCGCCTCGCAGAGACCCCAATTGACGCCTCTGCGCGGTCACCGCCCGGGCCGTGACAGTCTCGAACCAAGCGGCGGCGACTTCCTTCCGAAGCCGGGCGACCTCCGCGCAAAGCGCGACGGATCCATTGATCGCGTTCCGAGGGGAGGCGTTGGCAGGTGACAGACGCCATCGCGGGAGAGGCGGCAGATGGGTCGCGCGGGGCCTTCTCGAAGCCGAGATCGGCTTGGACGACGCGCCGCTCCGCAACCCTCGTCGGGGGAAGCGCGCGTGTCAGGCGAGCGCCGTGGATGGGCGAGGCGATGGCGTCGCCGCTGAGCGCGGGGCTCTCGGTCGTTTGTGGTGTGATCCCGCCATTCAGCTGATGAGCGCGCGATCATTGCTCCCCATCAATCCGTGAATATACTGGTTGCAAGCGCATGATGGAACCAGCTATGGCCGCCTACGGCAAATTCTCAATGCTGATTTGGGCGTCAATGATTTATCTTGCCACAGTATCGGGGGCGACGGCCGATATTGGTGTAGCGGACGCCAAGGTCACTGGTGGCGAACTCTGGATTATAGGATATTCAGACGAGAAATATACGGATATTAGTCTGGATGGCCGCTTTTCACGTCAGATCGACCATCGAGGCTACTTCGAATTCCGCGTCATCTATCACCCGGCGACGTGTATCGCGACGCTGCGCACAGCGCGTCAAGAGCGCAAGATCGTGGTTGCCAATTGCGGCGAGCAAGGACCAGCCGGACCTCCGGGACCTCCGGGCGCTGCGGCCGCGACTGGACACAGCAGCAGGGTCGAACAGGGAGACAGGATGGACGGTACCAAGCCGTCCGAGCTCAGCGGATCAGGGGCATCCAGAACGGCCATTGCCGGCCCCCCCTGGCCACCCGGACCGAGCGGGCCGCCAGGGTCCGTTGGCCCACCGGGGCCCGCCGGCCCACCGGGACCCGCTGGCCCGCCGGGGCCCGCCGGCCCACCGGGACCCGCTGGCCCGCCGGGGCCTGCTGGCCCACGAGGGCCTGCCGGGCATGCAGGCCCCGCCGGCAAGGCTGGTCCACCAGGCCGACCTGCAACAGTGCGGCCCACAGTAGCCCGGACATTGCCCCTTCGTCCGGCGCCGAAGGCCGCTCCCAACCGGCAAGGCGCGAGCACCCCCAATCTTGGTGAAGAACCCGAAGCGAGTGATGGTGTGAGCCCGGAAGACAGGTACTGATCTCTGCACAATCAGGATCCGTCCGTGCCGACACCGAAGCGGATCGTCTCGCCCTGTTCCACCGAGGACGGCGACGCCTCCCTGCTCAGAACGAGCGGCCGAACTCTCTTCCTTACAGAACGCGCGGAGATGCCCGGCGGGCCCGAAAGGGATGACGGGCTTAGCGGCTCTGTTCATCGTGCAGCCTTACCGGCTGCGCACTCCGCTTTCCGTGCCTTGAAATCCAAGCGATCCTAGGGTGTGAACCGAACCAAGGCGTTGCAGGGTTTGTCGTTTTGTGATTCCAGGCGGCCGTTTTGCGGCCTGGAGGTAGCGATGGCGGACCTGT